>DATKCK010000062.1:0-10233 GCA_035513215.1 Gammaproteobacteria bacterium
CTGACCGGAATATCCGCCCACTTCGGCCCGCCGACGGCGCCGAGCAGCACGGCGGCGGCGTCCTTGCAGGCCGCGAGGGTGGCCTCGGGCAGCGGCGAGCCGCTCTGGTCGTAGGCGGCGCCGCCGATCAGGGCGTCTTCGAACGTAAGATCGAGGCCGAACTTCTTCCCGGCCGCCTTGAGGATGCGCACGGCCTCGACGGCTACTTCGGGCCCGATGCCGTCACCGCCGAGGACAACGATCCGGGCGCTCACGCGCGCTTGGCCTCATAGGCGTCGATCGCGTCTGCCGATTCGAGCAGGTAGCCCATCTGGTCGAGGCCGTTCATGAGGCAGTAGCGCGAGAAGCCGTCGATCGGAAAAGCAATCTCGCGCCCGTCCGGCAGTTCGAGCGTGCGTCGCTCGAGATCGATCGTGATCTCGACGCCCGGGTTGGCCATGAGCCAGGCATGGGTATCGCTGTCAACTAGCACCGGCACGAGACCGTTCTTGAGCGAATTATTGCGGAAGATGTCGGCGATCTCGGTGCTGACCACGGCGCGAATGCCGAAATCGATGAGCGCCCAGGGCGCGTGCTCGCGCGAGGAGCCGCAGCCGAAGTTGCGACCGCCGATCAGGATCGCCGCGCCTTTTGAGGCCGGTGAGTTGAGCACAAAGTCCGGTTTCGGTTTGCCGTCGGCGTCATACCGCCAGTCGTTGAAGAGACTGGTGCCGAGACCGGTCTTCGTCGTCGTCGTCAGGAAACGCGCCGGGATGATCTGATCGGTATCGATATCGTCGAAGGGAAGGACGACGGTCGTCGACCGGATGATTTTGATCGCTTGCATGTCTCTCGACTCAGTTCAGGAGTTCGCGGGGATCGGTCACGCGGCCGTTGACCGCGGCGGCGGCGGCCGTCAAGGGGCTCGCGAGGATCGTGCGCGCGCCGCTGCCCTGGCGCCCCTCGAAATTGCGATTGCTGGTACTGACCGCGAGCTTGCCCGGCGCAACCTTGTCGCCATTCATCGCGATGCACATCGAGCAGCCGGGCTCGCGCCACTCGCCGCCCGCGGCGCGGACGATCTCGTCGAGACCGAGTGCTTCGGCCGCCCGCTTGACGGGCGCGGAGCCGGGCACGACGAGCAGGCGAACGTTGTCGGCGATCCGTCGCCCCTTGAGCAGGGACGCGGCGGCTTCGATGTCGCTCAAGCGCCCGTTCGTGCAAGAGCCGATGAAGACGACATCGACGGCCTGCCCGAGCACGGGCTTGCCGGCCTCGAGCTGCATATAGTTGAGTGCCTTCGCGAACGCGGCATCGCCATTCGAAGGCAAGGCCTGATCGATCGCCACGACCATGCCGGGATTGGTGCCGAAGGTCACCATTGGCTTCAGATCGCTGACCTCGATCGAGACGCTGCGGTCGAAGTGCGCGTCCTCGTCGCTCGGCAGCTTGCGCCATGCCTTGACTGCCTTGTCCCAGGCCTCGCCCGCAGGCGCCAGCGGACGGCCGGCCATGTATTCATACGTGACGTCGTCGGGCGCCATCAGCCCTGCGCGCGCGCCGGCCTCGATCGACATGTTGCAGATCGTCATGCGCTCTTCCATCGAGAGCCCCGCAATCGCAGGGCCCCGGTACTCGATGACGTGGCCCGTGCCGCCGTCGACGCCGATCTCGCCGATGATCTTGAGAATAATGTCCTTGGCCGAGACGCCGCGCGCGAGCTTCCCGCTCAGGTTGATCGCGAGCGCTTTCGGTTTGCGCTGCAGGAGGCACTGCGTCGCGAGCACGTGCCCGACCTCGGTCGTGCCGATGCCGAAGGCGAGCGCGCCGAAGGCGCCGTGCGTGCTCGTGTGCGAGTCGCCGCAGACGATCGTCTTGCCGGGCTGCGTCGCGCCGAGCTCGGGCGCGATGACATGGACGATGCCGCGCTCTGCGCTCGCGAAGTTGCGGAGCTCAATGCCGAACTCTGCGCAGTTTTGCTCCATCTTGATGACCTGATTCGCGGCGGCCGGCTCGCTGACGATCTGAAGATCCTTGAGCGAAGCGATCGGCACGGTAGGAATCGAGTGGTCGAGCGTCGCGAGACAGAGGTCGGGTCGCCTGACGCGGAGGCCCTGCTCGCGAAGGACGTCGAAGGCCTGGGGACTCGTCACCTCATGAATCAGGTGCAGATCGACATAAAGAACGGCCGGGCGGTCGTCGCTCTCGGGCGTGACGACATGGGCGTCCCAGACCTTCTCGAACAGGGATTGTGCGGTCATATGAGAGCCTTCGTTAAACCGCGAGCGAGCGCTCGCCGGTCAGATCGATGACGGGCTCGAGCCAGCCCCACTCGTCGGCCGTCGAGCCGTCGAAGAGTCCGAAGAAGGCGCGCTGGAGCTTTTCGGTCACGGGGCCGCGCTTGCCGGCGCCGACGGTGATCCTGTCCACGGACCGAACCGGCGTGACCTCGGCCGCGGACCCCGTCAGGAAAATCTCGTCGGCGATATAGAGCATCTCGCGCGGGATGTTCTGCTCGATGATGTCGAGGCCCTCGGCCTCCGCGAGCCGGATTACCGTCTCGCGGGTGATCCCGGACAGAATGGAGGCCGACGCGGGCGGCGTATAGATCCTGCCGTCTCGAATCAGAAACAGGTTCTCGCCGGCGCCTTCGCTGACATAGCCTTGCGAGTTCAGCGCGATCCCTTCGGCGAAACCGAGACGCCTCGCCTCGAGCGTCACGAGTATGCTCGACAGATAATTGCCGCCTGCCTTCGCGAGCGTCGGCACCGTGTTCGGCGCAACTCGCTGCCAGGACGAGACGCAGACGTCGACGCCCTGCTCGAGCCCGCCATCGCCGAGATATGATCCCCATTCCCAGGCCGCGATCGAGCAGCTCGCGGGCTGCTCCGGGTTACCCGCGACGCCCATCTCGCCGTAGCCGCGATAGGCGATCGGCCTGATGTAAGCGCCGTCGGTCAGGCCGTTCTCGTGCACGACGGACTTGCAGGCTGCGATCAAAGTCTCGGGCTCATACGGAATCTTCATCCGGTAGATCTTCGCGGAGTCGTACATGCGCCGAACATGGTCCGTCAACCGGAACACGATCGGGCCGTCGGGCGTCGAGTACCCGCGAATGCCCTCGAAGACCGAAGAGCCGTAGTGCAGGGCATGGGTCAGGACGTGAACGGTCGCCTGCTCCCAGGGGACCATCTTGCCGTTGTGCCAGATGAATTGGCTCGGTTTCAGAGGCATTGCGTGATTTTCCTGCGATCGTGCCGCGGAAGGCGGGGATTCTACCGTAGCGCCGTCTATTCCTGCAGCCAGCTCATGCGCCCGCGCAGCTCGCGGCCGACGCTCTCGAGCTGGCGATCGAGGTCCTCCTGCATGAGCCGCTTGTAGTTCGCAAGGCCCGCCTCGTTCTCCTCGGCCCATTGCCTGGCGAAGGTGCCGTCCTGGACCTCCTTCAGCACCTTGCGCATGTTGTCCTTCACATGCGCGTCGATGATGCGCGGCCCGCGGGTCAGGTCGCCGTATTTCGCGGTCTCGCTGATGAAGTCGTGCATCTTCTTCAGCCCGCCTTCGTGCAGCAGATCGACAATGAGCTTGACCTCGTGCATGCATTCGAAATATGCAACCTCGGGCTGATAGCCCGCCTCGACGAGCGTTTCGAATCCGCGAACGATCAGCTCGGTCAGTCCGCCGCAGAGTACGGCCTGCTCGCCGAAGAGATCCGTCTCGGTTTCCTCGGCGAACGTCGTCTTCAGCACGCCCGCGCGCGCGCCGCCGAGGCCGTGCGCATAGGCGAGGGCACGGTCGAACGCCGAGCCCGTGGCATCCTCGGCCACGGCGACAAGGCAGGGCACGCCGCGGCCGGCCTCGTATTGCCGCCGAACGAGATCGCCCGGACCTTTCGGCGCAATCAGCACGACGTCGAGATCACCGCGCGGCTTGATGTGGCCGAAGTGAATATTGAATCCGTGCGCGAAGAGGAGCGTCGCGTTTTGTTGCAGGCTCGGTTCTACATCAGCGTAGAGCTTCGCCTGCGCCATGTCGGGAACGAGAAACGCGACGAGACCGGCGCCGTCGGCGGCCGCGGACGGGTTCCTGACGTCGAATCCGTCCTGCTTCGCCCGCGCCGCCGTCTTGCCGCTGGGCCTTACGCCGACGACGACATCGAACCCGGAATCGCGCAGGTTCATCGCGTGAGCGCGACCCTGACTGCCGTAACCGAGTACCGCGATCCGTGTGCCCTTTAGCGCCTCCGGCTTCACGTCGTTCACGTCAAAGAGCTCCATCGCCGTCTCCTGTGTCACAAGTTCCTCACGTTCAAAAAAAAACCCCGCAGCCTTTCGGGTGCGGGGTCTGCGGTAGCCTTATCGTCGTCAGCAGGACGGCCCGCAGGAGCCCCTCGAAAGCCCGACTACGAGGCTCGGGGTGCTGCCGGTCGTCCTGGTTGCGGTCATATCCATGGCTGACCGGGCATAATCCGGAAACGGTCCGGCAATGTCAATCTGGTCGCGGCGCGCCGGGCCGATGCCGGCCCCGGGCGAGACGAAAACGTCGGCACATCGGACGGTCTTTTGCGGACTCGCGTTTTTGCGCTATTCTGCGCGCTTGGTCGCCAGCCGAATGTGCGGCCGTGCAAGGGGGACGCTCGGGCAGCACGCCAACTGCGCCGGCGCAAACTCCGGGAGGACGCCTCAAAGAGCGTCACTGAGTTTTGAAAAACAGGCAGAGAGATCTCAGGGGACAATCCCGGAACTTGCAACAGCGGTCGGCGCTGCTTTCGGCGCTTTTCGAACGGCATCGACCAGCTAGTGTTCGCAATTAAGGAACCAGCATGACATGGAAATTTAAGCACCCCGGCCGCGTGGCGGGGGCAATCGGCGGACTGCTCTGTTTGCAGCTTGCGGTGGCGCAGGATGTCGGAGACATCTACGACGCCGGCCTGGAGCGGATCGAGCAGGCGCAGGCGCAGCAGGACGAGATCGATGCGATCGCCGACGAGGCGGAAGATCTGTTCGAGGAGTACCAGAGCGTGCAGCGCGAGATCGAGGATCTCGTGGTCTACAACACGCTGCTGCAGGCGCAGGTGAACGCGCAGCGCCGCGAGCTGGACCAGCTGCGCAGGTCGATCGACGAAGTCGGTCTGATCGAGCGACAGGTTCTCCCGCTGATGACACGCATGATCACAGGCCTCGAACGCTTCATCGCGCTCGACATGCCGTTCCTGCTCGAGGAGCGCCGCCGGCGGGCGGCAACGGCCAGGGCAACCCTGTCGCGTTCGGACGTGAGCGTGGCGAATCAGTTCCGTTTCGTACTCGAGGCCTGGCTCATCGAGATGGAGGATTACGGCACGACGGGCGAGCTCTATACCGACGAGATCGTCACGCCCGACGGCGTCACGCGTGAAGTCGAGCTCCTGCGTGTCGGCCGGATCGCGCTGATCTATCTCACGCCCGACGGCAACCAGGCCGGAGCCTGGGACAACGAAGCCCGCGAGTGGGTGCAGCTCGACCCGTCGTGGCTCGAGGACATTCGCGCTGGATTTGAAGCCTATCGAACGGAAACGCCGGCATTGTTTTACGTGCCCGTTTCAGCCCCGGAGGAAGGATAAGATGAAGCTCATTAGGATTATCGGCAGCGGACTCCTCGTAGCCACATTTGCCACGGGAACGGTCTGGGCGCAGGACGACGCGGCCGGCCAGCAAGAGGAATCGGCTGCCGAGCAGGCTACGACGATCGATGCACTCATCGGCCTGATCGAGCAAGGCACGTCGGCCGACACGGCGACGCACCGGGAACGGATGCAGCAGTTCCGGCAGAACCTCGCCAACCAGCAACAGCTGCTCGAGCAGGCGCGGGCCGAGAGGGTGAGGCAGGAACAGATCGGAGACGATCTGAACACCGAGTTCGATGCCAACGAGCTCCTGATCATCGACGTCACCGCGCAGCTCAACGAGCGTCTCGGCTCGCTGCGCGAGCTGTTCGGCGTGCTCCAGCAGTTTGCCGGCGATGCGAGAAGCGCCTTCGAGGTCTCGCCGACGAACATCGAGTTTCCGGACCGCGAGCAATGGCTCACCGACTTTGCCGACCGGATGAGCGGGACATCGGTGCTGCCCACGGTCGGCGAGATCGAGCGGCTCTGGTTCGAGCTGGCTCGCGAGGCGTCGGAACTCGGCAAGGTCAAGCGATTGCCGAACCAGCGAATCATCACGGCCGACGGCGAAGAGATCAACGAGGACATCGTCCGCGTCGGCGCATTCAATCTCGTCGCCGACGGCCGCTACCTCCGGCACGTCACCGATACGAACTCGGTGCGCGAGCTCCAGCGCCAGCCGGCCGAGGCCCGCTTCGTCGGCAGCACGAGCGAGCTGCTCGCCGCGCAGCCTGGCGACGGATTCGTCCGCTTCGGCATCGACGTCACGCGCGGCCAGCTCCTGTCGCTGCTGATCCAGTACCCGGACCAGATGGAGCAGATCCGGCAGGGCGGCACGCCGGGCTACATCATCATCGCGCTCGGCATCCTCGGTGTCCTGCTCGCGATCGAGCGGCTGATCACGCTCACCATCATCGGGCGCAAGGTCAAGTCGCAGCTCAAGAGCGACACGCCGAAGAAGAACAACCCGCTCGGGCGCGTATTGCTCGTCTACGAGGAGAATAAGCACGCCGATACCGAGACGCTCGAGCTCAAGCTCGGCGAGGCCATCCTCAGGGAGCAGCCTCCGCTACAGCGCGGCATCCTGTTCATCAAGATAATCTCGGTCGTGGCGCCGCTCCTGGGTCTTCTCGGCACGGTCGTCGGCATGATCCAGACCTTCCAGGCGATCATGCTGTTTGGCGCCGGCGACGCGACGCGAATGGCCGGCGGTATCTCGCAGGCCTTGCAGACCACGCGCTTCGGTCTGATCGTCGCCATCCCGATGGTGTTGCTGCACACGATCGTCAACGGCCGCGCCCGCCGCATCCAGCAGATACTGCAAGAGCAAAGCGCCGGAATCGTCGCGGCTCAGTCAGAGAAGACTCGGTAGGGACGCCGCAAGATGCAGGGCTTGATCGACGCGTATGAGGCGATCCGGGATTTTCTCGAGCTCGGCGGTCCCGTGCTGCGCTGGATCGCCGTCGTGATTCTGCTGATGTGGATCCTGATCCTCGAGCGGCTGATTTTCTATCGAACGGCACTCAAAGGCATGATGAAGGACGCCTTCGCGAAATGGGAGGCGCGCGCCGAGCGCAAGAGCTGGCACGCGCACCAGGTTCGCGCGTCTCTGATCTCCGAGGTCAGGATGGCGGCGAATCAGGGCTTGCCGATGATCCAGACACTGGTCGCGCTGTGCCCGCTGCTCGGGCTGCTCGGAACCGTCACCGGCATGATCACGGTGTTCCAGGTCATGGCCTCGGTCGGCACCGGCAACGCACGGTCCATGGCGGCCGGCGTCTCGATGGCGACGGTTCCGACGATGGCCGGGATGGTGGGCGCGCTTTCTGGTGTATTCTTGGTGACGATCCTGGTTCGCGGCGCCCACACGAGGCTCGCGATGTTCGAAGACGATCTGACGATGGACCACTAGGAGCTTCGGACGATGCGCAAGCACATCGCTTCAGTTCGACAGGAAGACGATGAAAACGAGATCAATCTGACGCCGATGCTCGACGTCGTCTTCATCATGCTGATCTTCTTCATCGTGACGGCAAGCTTCATCCGCGAGACGGGGCTCGATGCCCAGCGGCCGGATCAGGACGAGCAGCCGCAGATTACCGACGAGGAGGGCGCCATCCTCGTCATTATCAACGACAGGGACGAGATCTACATCGACAACGAGATCGTCGACATGCGCTCGGTGCGCCCGCGAATCGAGGCGGCGCGCGCCGAGGACGCGGAGCGGCCGATGGTGATTCAGACCCATCCGGATTCGACGAACAAGATGCTCGTTGCGATTCTCGATGAGGCGAATCAGGCAGGCATCACGAATGTGTCGATCGTCGAGTACTAGCGAGGCACGAGACCATGCGCGATTACGACGAAGGTATCAAAGAGGAAGAAAGTGAAATCAACCTGACGCCGATGCTCGACGTCGTGTTCATCATGTTGATTTTTTTCATCGTCACGGCCGTGTTCGTCAAGGATCCGGGCGTCGAGGTCCGACAGCCCGTGGCCATCACGGCGGTCGAGGCCGGCGCCGGCAGCATCTATGTCGCGATTACCCCGCAGGACGAGATCTGGATCGACCGCGACGTGGTCGACCCGACCGAGGTCCGCTTCGCCATCGAGCGCCTGCTTGCGGAAGCGCCCGAGGCCGGGGTCGTCATCAAGGCCGATGCCGACGCCCGCAACGAGCTCGTGCTACGGGTCATGGATGCGGCCAAGGCCGCGGGAGTGCAGGAGATCATCATTGCGGCCGGGCCCGTCTGAGGCGGGGCGCAATCGGCCGTTTGACATACCTTGAACAGAATAGTATATAGTGCTATGAGCTGATAACAGGGGGCCTGGAGCAATGGTCAAACGAGCATCTCGATACGTCACGGCAATCGCGATCGGCGCGGGCGTCACCTTCGGTTTGCTGTTCGTCATGCAATTCATGATCGCGTCGGGCCAGAATGCGCTCAGCGACGACGAGGCGTTCCGGATCGTCGATTTCGTCCGCGTCGAGCGCAACGAGATCATCGAGAAAAAGCAGGAGAAGCCGGAAAAGCCGCCCGAGCCCGAATCGCAGCCCGATATGCCCGAGCCCCAGTCCAGCAACTTCGAAAGCTCGCTGCGCGTCTCGATGGCCGCGCCGACGGTCTCGACAACGGCGCGAATTGGCGGTCTCGGATTCGACATCAGCGACGGCGAGTATCTTCCGATCGTCAAGGTCGCCCCGATTTACCCGCCGCGCGCGGCGCAGCGCGGCCTCGAGGGCTACGTCGTCGTGCAGTACACCGTCACCACCACGGGCGAGGTGCGCGATGTCGTCGTCATCGAATCCACAAGCAGCCTGTTCGATCGCGCTGCCGTCGAGTCGGCCCAGAAGTACAGATACAAGCCCCGCGTCATCGACGGCACGCCGATCGAGGTCGTTGGCGTGAGCACCCGGATCATCTTCGAGCTCGAAGAGTAGGAGGCGCCACCGATGTGCCTGACACGTCTCGGAGCCTTCCTGGTACTGGCGTCCTTCTGCCTGCCGGCGGCCGCCCAGCGCATCGAGGCTCAGCAAGGGGAAGGACAGCAACAGCAGCAGGGACCGGCGACCACCAAGGTCATCCCGACGATCAGCACGCCCGTTTACGAGCGGCTCAACGATGCACAGGTCTGCATGGATGAGGGCGACCTCGAGTGCGCCGCGAGGGAGCTCGATCGCCTCGAAGCCGTCAGGAACCTCAATAACTATGAGATCGCGCAGCTCTGGAACTTCCGGGCCTTCCTCGCTTTCGAGCGCGACGACATCGATGCCGCGCTTCGGGCCTACGAGACGATTCTGGCGCTTCCGCACGCAGACATGCCCGATGGGATGATTCAGGCGAGCATGCGCAACCTGGCCACGCTCTACGTTCAGGAAGGTCAATACGAGCCGGGTCTGGCAACCTACCAGGACTGGATGGAGCTGCCGACCGTCACGCCGAACGGCGACGACTACTACCTGCTGGCGACGATCTACTACCAGATGGACCGCTATGCCGACGGCATAGCGGCGCTGGAGCAGGCCATCGGGCTCGCCAATGCGAACGGCGACATCGGCAAAGAGCCGTGGTTTCAGATGCTCTACGTTTTCCAGTTCCAGCTCGAGCGGATCGACGAGGTCATCGAGACGCTGAGCTTCATGGTCGAGAACTGGACCAAGCGCGAACACCTGGTCGCACTGGCCGGTCAGCTCAGCGGCCAGGGCCGCGACGACGAGACGCTCGCGCTTTACGAGGCGGCGTACGAGGCCGGCTGGCTGACCCGCGGCACGGACGTGGTCCAGCTTGCCAATCTCCTTCTCAATGGCGAGGCGCCGTACAAGGCCGCCGTGCTGCTCGACGGAGGCCTGAGCGATGGCACGATCGAGTCGAGCCCGACGAACTGGCGTCTGCTCGCTCAAGCCTATCAGCTTGCGATGGAGCACGAGAAGGCGCTGCCGGCGCTCCAGCGCGCCTCGTCGCTGGCCGAGAACGGCGAGATCGACCGGCTGCTCGCGCAGTCCTACCAGCGGCTCGGCCGTTGGGAGGAATGCGCCGAAGCGTCGCGCAGCGCGCTCGATCGCGGCGGGCTCGACCGCACCGACTACGTTTACATGCAGCTCGGTAACTGCC
>DATKCK010000063.1:0-28635 GCA_035513215.1 Gammaproteobacteria bacterium
GCTAATAGTAGCGCGGGCCTTCGCAGAAGCGACGCCGGAGCATCACGCTACGGCGCGCAGATCGAAGTCTGCCTGGATCACGTCGTAGGGTGCGGTGATTCCCGTCGGGCCGCGCAGCAGCAATCCCGTGGCACACAGCGTGTCTACATCGCCGTGCACCCGCTTGTAGTCGCGGCCCAGTCTGTCGGCCAGAACGCGCACTGACGGGGCCGCCTCTCGACGCACCTCGCGCAGCAACTCCAGTCGTTTCGGAGTAAGCGCGCTGAGCAGTGCCGGCAAATCCTCGAAGGTCAGGTGACGCTCGCGGACCTTCTCTCCGCTCTCGAGCCGGCGCCAGGCCGACACGAAACGCCGACCCATATCTTCCGTCGTGCCCACATGCACATTCACTTTCCTGCTCATGTTCGACTCCTTATTCGGCGTACTTCCGCAAGAAAATCTCCGATCAACTGCTCGACCGTCGTAAATCGATAAGGAGACTCCTCGCCCAAAAAGTGCCGATGGTCTCCCTTGCCGGGCTCATTGTCATACGCAACCAGCCGTTGCCCGGGATAGCCATAGAACAGGCTGTATTTCAGGCCGTGCTCACTGCCCACCACGGGCTGCGCGAGGCGCCAAATCTTCATCTCGATGATCGCGCCGTCGGCGAGCACTTGCTTGTCATGAAATGCGAGCGTCGCCTTGGGCATATGGCGCAGGATGCCATAGCCGTTGCTATGGCATCAAGCGCCATATATCACTGATTCAGCGGACTTCTCGAGTGAACGGTTTCCAGCCTAGCGAGTCTCCATACCCCGCGCCGTCTCCTCGATCAGGTGCGCGACGACGGCGCGGCCGGCTTCGTCTTCGGTCTTGCCCTCGGAAATCAGGCGGGCGCGAAGCGCGAGCTGGCGATGCGCGCTCGTGCCGCGCTTTAAGATCCTGCGCACGTGCAAAACCTCGTCGACGCAATCGAGCGCCTCGGCATCGTCGCGGACGAGGTCGATGAGCTCCTCGTAGAGCTGGGCGCAGGGGACGACGTTGCCGCGGCCGAGGTCGATCAGGCCCTTGTCGAAGCTGTAGCGCATCGCGCGCCAGCGGTTCTCGCCGATCAGCATCGGCGGATAGCTGCGCCAGCGGCGGTTGCCGGCGCGCAGGCGCCACAGCATGCGCATGATGCATTGCACGAGCGCTGCCAGGCAGACGGCGTCTTCGATATCGGTGCAGACGTCCATGATGCGCGTCTCGAGCGTCGGGTAGCGGCCGCTCGGGCGAATGTCCCACCAGATGTGCGTCGAGTCCTCGATGAGACCGGCCTTCACCAGGACGCCGACGAGCCGCTCGAACTCGGCGAAGCTCGTGAAGCGCTCGGGCTGCCCGGTCCGCGGCAAGGTGTCGAAGACCGTGATGCGATACGACTTGAGCCCCGTGTCGAGGCCTTCCCAGAACGGCGACGAGGTCGAGAGCGCAAGCAGGTGCGGCAGGAAGTAGCTCGCCTGGTTCATCAGATCGATCCGAAGCTCGTCTTCCTCGATCCCGACGTGAACGTGCATGCCGCAGATCAAAAGCCGGTTCGCCGTCGCCTGGAATTCCTCGGACAGCGCGTCGTAACGCGAGCGCGCCGTGTGCTTTTGCGCCTGCCAGTGCGCGAACGGGTGCGTCGAGACGGCGATCGCCGCGAGCCCGTGGCGGGCCGCGACCTCGATGACGGCGTGACGGAGCACTTTCAGCGACTCGCGAACCTCGGCAACGTTGCGGCAGATCCGCGTGCCGATCTCGATCTGCGAGCGCAGAAACTCGGGCTTGACCTGTTGCCCTTCCGCCAGCGCCTCGCATTGCTTAAGCATCTGCCCCGGCAGCTTGTCGACGAGATCGCCGGTGGTCGGGTCGACGAGAAGATACTCCTCCTCGACGCCGAGCGTGAACGAAGGCTCCTTCACGCCGCTACCCTGCTCATGCTGCCGCCAGTTTCATGCCGTCGCTGCTCCTTCATCCCGCGGTCTCCTTCCTATTGCCGGCCGTGATCGGATTGACGGCCGAAAGCGGCGCGTAGATCGAATCGTCGGCGAGGATGCGCTCGAGCACATCCCCGAGAATGCCGGCCCAGCGTTGCTGCCCCGCCGCGTCGGCGATCAGGTCCTGACGGAGCTCGATGCCGACGTGCGCGAGGCCCTTCGTCTCAGCATGCACGTCGATCGAGTAGTCGGCCGTGTGCCGGCCGGAATACGGCTCGTTATCGCCGATCACGAAGGCGCCATCGGCGCGCAAAGCGGCGAGTAGTGGCACGGCGACGCGCGGGTCGCGGTCCCAGAGCACGCCGGCATGCCAGGGCCGTGGCGTGCCGTGAAAGCGCGGCGTGAAGCTGTGAACGCCGATGAAGACCGGCAGGCCGCCGCTCGCGCTGCGGCGCTCGATCTGCGCCTCGATCGCATCGTGATAGGGCGCATGAAAGGCGAGCCCGCGGGCATCGCGCTCGGCCTGGGTCAGACCCAGATTGCCGGGTATCAGCACGCCGTCGCTGATCGGCGGGATCACGGTCGCATCGCCGGGGCGGCGGTTCAGATCGATGACGAGGCGCGAATAGCTCGCAAGCACCGCATCGGCCGCGAAGCGCTCGCGCAGGGCGAGCGTGACGGCGCCCGCGCCGATGTCCCACGCGATGTGATCGTCGAGATAGCGATCGTCGATGCCGAGCCGGCCGAGCGCCGCCGGGAAGCGATTGCTCGCATGGTCGCAGACGAAGATGACGCGCGTGCCGCGCTCGCCCTCGATGAGCTCGAACGGCGGCGGCTCATCGGCGCCAATGAGTTCCGATCGGGCCAGCGCGGGACCGTTCAGCGGACGGTTTCGACGGCCCCGAAGGAATGCAGGCCTTCCTCGGCGTCGCCGGCGGCTTCGTCGTCGGACTGCGGAAGCTCCGATCCCGGCAGCCTGATCGGCACGGCGATGCTTCGGGTCTGCGGCATGCCGTCGACGACGGCCGTCACCGTGACGCTGAGATAGTGCGTCCGATCGAGCAGCGGCAGGACGGTCACGGCCACGTCCGCGCCCTCGCCGGCCCTGAGCGTGCCGATCCCGAGCGAATCGACAGGATCGATCATCGCGAGCGGGTCGTCGGCATCGAAGCGAAGGTTGACGCCGGTCATCTCGCCTTCGGCCGCGATCGACAGGATCACCTCGACGGGCTGGCCGAGCGCGGGCTCGGTCGCCAGCCGATGCGTGATCGCGATCGGCGGCGTCGGCTTCGGCGTCACTGCAGTCGCCGGCTCGCCGCGCACCGGCTTGGCCGTCCCGGCCAGCGGCCAGGCCGCCACGAGCGCCGCGAGCGCGAGCGCCGAGCCGATTCTGCGTGGCCGTCTTGTCGTCATGCGATTCATGGCTGTTCCACCGTCACATCGAAACAGGTTCTGCCGATCGGCGGGTATTCCTCGTCGTCACCGGCATTCGTGTTGGTCCATTCGTAAACCTCGAGCACGTGCTCCTCGGACGGCAGCGATACCGTCGCGGCCTCGAGACAGTCGCCCGGCATCCAGGCCCCACCGCCGACGTCCTGGCAGGCCGCGGTCGGCGCGCCTTCGGCGACGGCCACCGGTCCCGCGCGATGAATCCAGAAGTCCGGATCCGCGAACTCGCCCGACGGGATGCTCGTCGCCCGAACCGTGATCGTAACACTGCCCGCCGCCTGCGGGGTAAACCTGAGGTAGCGGCGCGACGCGAGCTTGTTCGTCGACCCGGTCACGGGGCTCGTGTAGTCGTCGCTGCTGCAAACATTGACCGTCGCGCCGACGGCGATCGCCGTGTAGACCGGCACGACGTCAGGCCCGCCGGCGTCGTTCGTCTCGCCGGCGCCGAAGTCGCCGGTCACCGAATCGATCGACTGACCGGCCGCGAGCTGGTCGAGCAGCGGCCCGTCGCCCGGGTGGGCGCTCTTGATGGCGTCATAAAATGGAAAAATCGACGTCAGGGCCGGCGTCGTCGCGACCGCTCCCGTCATCGCACCCCAGACGCCGGCAAACGGATAGATCAACCCGTCGTTCGGCTCGGAGCCGGAATCGACGAGATCGTAAATCAGCTCGAGCACCGACTGCTCGGAGTACCAGCCACGCGCCGAATTCGAGCCGGCCGACTCCGTGTTGAAGCGGAACGCGAACTGCTGAAGGGAGCCCTGGCTGTCGCGGTAGTCCGGATTGCCGAGCGCGAGCGCGGCGAACGCCGTCGCCCAGCCTTCTGAGAACGCGACACGCATGTCGAGGCGGTCGGTCAGCGCGTGCGGCCCGCCGATGCTGTCGCTGCGCGCGAACTCGCGCTCGAGATAGTGCGCGAACTCGTGCAGGATCACGTGACGATCGTATTCCTCAGTGTCCTGGTTCTCGGCGCCGAGCAGGTAAATGCCGTTCGTGCCGATCGTCGCGTTGACCGAGTAAAGGCTCGTGCCGATCTCGCCGGTTTCCGGATTCGGGTTGCCGTCGGCGCCGAAGACCGGTCGATTATCGGGACTCCAGTGAATCGAAAGCGGCGGGAAATCGATTGCGGGATCCGCCGTGACGAGGAACGCCGCGCCCTCGTAGATCGTGTCGAGAATCGCGAACGGCGCCGCGGCACGCTCGTTGCCGTAACCGGTGTTGGTCCAGCCCGAATCGGCATGCAGGTCGCGCTCGCTGTTCGTCGTCCCGCTCGAGGCGACCGCGCCGTCAAGCGTATAGAGCGCGTTGCCGTCCGTGTTGTCGACGACACGAAAGTCCCAGCCCGGCGTGCCGGTCCGAACCGATTCGGCGCGAACGCGAACGAAGCCCGACCGATCCGCATCGACGATCAGGCTGTAGTCACCGTTGACGTCGGTTTGCGTCGACGCGAGCACGGTGCCGCCGTCGACGAACTCAACGGTGACGAGCCGCGCGGACCTTTGCTCGGTCTGGCTGTAGTCGAGCCCAAACGGGCTGCTGATCCAGTGCGGCACGAAGTCGTAAGTAACCTGCCCTGAGATCGCGACCTGGCCCGGCCCCGGCACGGGAGCGGGCGCAGGCCCCGGCGGAGCCGGCGCCGGGCTGCCGCCCCCGCCGCCGCCGCAGCCTGCCACCAACAGGCAGGCTACGATCGCGACGGCCCGTCCCACTTCGGGCTTCATCTGCGCCATCCGCACCACTTGTACCGTCCTTGAACTCAGCATGACTATAACGCCTGAACCCGCCCTGAAGCGCCAACCTGTTCCCAAAATGCGACTGGCATCCCGGTGCCCCGACTGGCAACTGGTAGACTCGGTAAGAATTATGTCAGTCGGAGACCGGGTGTAGATGAGGAAGCACGCGATTCTCGTGACCGGCGGCGCCGGTTACATCGGCTCGCATGTCGCGCGGCAGCTCGGCGAGGCCGGCGAGACCGTCGTCGTGCTCGACGACCTCTCGACCGGATTCCGCCAGGCCGTGCTTTACGGCGACCTGATCGTCGGCAATACCGGCGATGCCGAGTGCCTCAAGCGGCTCTTCTCCGACTACGACATCGACACCGTCATGCATTTCGCGGCGCACACGATCGTGCCCGAGTCCGTCGCCGACCCGCTCAAGTACTACCGCAACAACACGGCCGCGAGCCGGACGCTGCTCGAGTGGTGCCTGAAGTCGGACGTTCGTCACTTCGTGTTCTCGTCGACGGCCGCCGTCTACGGCATCCCCGACGGCGGCATCGCAGCGGAAGACTCGCCGACGCAGCCGATCAACCCTTACGGCACGTCGAAGCTGATGACCGAGCTGATGCTGCGCGACGTCGCCGAAGTCAATCCGCTGAACTACGTCGCGCTTCGTTACTTCAACGTCGCAGGCTCCGACCCTGAATGCCGCATCGGCCAGTCGACGCCGAAGGCGACGCTGTTGACGAAGGTGGCCTGCGAGGTCGCGGTCGGCAAGCGCAAGGAGGTTCTGATCTTCGGCACCGATTACGACACGCCCGACGGCACGGGCGTTCGCGATTACATTCACGTCGAAGATCTCGCGAGCGCGCATCTCGCGGCGCTCGAGCATCTGCGGCGGGGCGGCGAATCGACGGTGCTGAACGCGGGCTACGGCCACGGCTATAGCGTCCGCGAGGTCATCGCGATGGTCGAGAAAGTCGCCGGCCACGAGATCGCCAAGCGCGAGGCCGAGCGGCGCGCGGGCGACCCGCCGACGCTCGTCGCGGCCGTCGGCAGGATCCACGAGACGCTCGACTGGACACCGCGCTACGACGATCTCGAAAAGATCTGCGCGAGCTCGCTGGCCTGGGAACGCGAGCTTGCCGCCGGCCGCTGGCAGGAAGCGGCCGCCGAAACGGGCACCTAGGAGGTCACGTTGCGCATCGGGCGACCACGGACGCTGCTTAGCCTGATCCTGGTCGGGCTCGGCCTGGTCGTATTGCCGCTTCTGCTCGCCGTCGGCAACGCCGTGTTCGAGCTCAACGATCTGATGGAGCAAAGCCGGCTCACGGTCAACGCGAGCCGCGATTCGACGCGTGCCAACGAGCGCGTCTCGCAGTCCCTGACGAACTTGCGGCGCCAGGCCGGGCAATACATTGCACTCAAGGAGGCCAATCCCGACGAGGCGGCGGACGCCTACAACCGCTATCGCGCCCAGACCGAAAGCCTGTCACTGAGTCTCGCCGAGCTCGCCCGCCTCGAGCATCCGACGACCGTCGACGATCAGCTCGATGTCGTCTTCACGCAGCTCGCCGCGCTCAGCGCATTGCTGACGGCACCCGGCACGACGATCGACGACATCAACGAGAACGTCGACGTGATGGCAACAGCGGCGGCGACAATCCGGACGAGCATGCGCGACGACATCGACGATCGTCTCAGCGCTCTCGAGAGCGATACGCGCGCCACGCAAACGACGCTGTTCTGGCAGACCGCGGCGCTGATCCCGGGAACCCTGGTCCTCGTGCTGTTCTTCGTTCTGCTCGTCGGCCGCCCGATGCGGCAGATCGACCGCGCGATCCGCGAGCTCGGCAGGGGCGACGTCGGCCACCCGATCACGGTCTCGGGACCGGCCGACCTCGAGACGCTCGGCCGCCAGCTCGAGTGGCTCAGGATCAGGCTCGCCGAATCGAGCGCGGAGAAGAACAAGTTCCTGAGGCACATGTCGCACGAGCTCAAGACGCCGCTCGCGAACATCCGCGAAGGCACGGAGCTTTTGCTCGACGGCGCCGTCGGCACGCTCGACCGGCAGCAGCAGGAGGTCACGGGGATACTGCGCGAGAACAGCGTCAAGCTCCAGCGGCTGATCGAGAACCTGCTGACGTTCAGCGCCTGGCAGGCCAAGACGGCCTCGCTCGACATCACGCAGTTCGAGCTGAAGCCACTCGTCTTCGGCACGCTGAGCCAGCACCGGCTCGTGATCGCCAATCGCGGGATCAAGCTCGACCTCGACATCGCGCCGATCGGCGTGCGCGCCGACGAAGGCAAGCTCAGGCTCGTGCTCGAGAACCTGCTCTCCAATGCGATCAAGTTCACGCCCGAGCAAGGCACGATCGCGATCAAGGCCGGCATGGACGGCAGCGACCTCGTGATCGACGTCGCAGACTCGGGTCCTGGCATCGCGCCCGAAGACCGTGGCCGGATCTTCGAGGCCTTTTATCAGGGCAGGCGCCTTCAGGACGGGCCGGTCGGCGGAACCGGCATCGGGCTCTCGGTCGTGCACGAGTGCGTTCTGGCGCACGGCGGCACGATCGATCTCGTCGCAGACTCGGGATCCCGCTTCGACGGCGCGCATTTCGTCGTCAGGCTGCCGCTGCGCCGCGCCGACGACCGGCTGCGACTGGCGGTGGCCAATGGCTAGGGCTGCCTGGACGATTCTCGCTCTGATGACGCTGGCCGGCTGCGCGTCGTCAGGCACGGTCTTCGGCGGCGCGCGCGACGACGGCGCGGACCCGAGCTCCCAGAGCGCTTCGGCGCGCGAGCTGTCGCCGATCGACACGGGCGGGCTCGCGGCCTATCTCCAGACCCTGCGCGAGCTGATCGAGGGCGACTCTCTGACCCAGGCTCGGATTTTCAACGAGCTCGAGGACGCGGCCGAGTTCGCGCCGACAAAAATGAACCGCCTGCTCTACGCGCTCGCGCTGTCGGTGCCGGGCCACCCGGGCACCGACCCCGCGGCCGGAGCCGAGAGACTGCGCGCGCTGGTCGCCGCCGGCGACACGCTGACGCCGCAAGAGCGTATCCTTGCGCGAATTCTGTTGCAGTCGGCTAACCGGCTCGACGTACTGCAAACGGCCGCGCTCGGATCCGAGCAACGCCTCGCCGGCGCCATCGCCGACCGCGAAGCCGAGCTCAACGCCGAGCACACCGCCGAGCTCGAACGCGCGCTCGCCGAGAACGAGGCGCTGAGACGCGAGCTCGAATCTGCCACCGCGATGCTCGACGCGATCACGAACATCGAGCGTTCGATCAGTGAGAGAGAAGAACCGTAATGAGTCAATCGATGATGAGTGTCATGACTGGCGGTGCCAGCCGCGGACGAATTCTGCTCGTCGACGACGATCCGGGACTGCTGAGGCTCCTCAGCATCCGGCTGCGTGCCGAAAGCTACGAGGTCGAGGCCGTCGAGAGCGCGCGCGAAGCGCTCGGCGCCCTGCCCGTCTTCAGGCCCGATCTCGTCATTACCGATCTTCGGATGGAAAAGATGGACGGAATCGGCCTGCTGAAGGAAATTCAGCGCTTGAGGCCCGGTCTATGCGTGTTGCTTTTGACCGCGCACGGCACGATCCCCGATGCCGTCGAGGCAACGCAAAGCGGTGCCTTCGGCTTCCTGACCAAGCCCGTCGACAAGGAGCAGCTGCTCGAGCACGTCGAGCGCGCGATGCGCGTCACGGCCGTGCCGCGATCGGACGAGGAATGGTCGAGCGAGATCATCACGCGCAGCCCGGCCGTCGGAGCCTGCCTGCAGCAGGCGCGGATGGTCGCCGGCACCGATACGCGCGTTCTGATCACCGGCGAATCGGGCACGGGCAAGGAGCTTCTGGCGCGCGCGATCCATCGCGCGAGCTCGAGGCGGGACGGCCCGTTCGTCGCGATCAACTGCTCGGCGATGGCCGAGAACCTGCTCGAGTCCGAGCTCTTCGGCCACGAGAAGGGCGCCTTCACGGGCGCGCACCGCTCGCATCAGGGTCTGTTCCAGGCGGCCGAAGGCGGGACGCTGCTGCTCGACGAGATCGGCGACATGCCGGTCAGGCTTCAGGTGAAGCTGCTGCGCGTGCTTCAGGAACAGCAGATCAGGCGCGTCGGCTCGACCGACGCGATCCCGGTCAACGCGCGCGTGCTGTCGGCGACGAACCAGGATCTCAGCGACCAGATGATCGCCGGGCGCTTCCGCGAGGACCTCTACTACCGGCTCAACGTCGTCCACATCCGCCTGCCGGCGCTGCGCGAGCGGCGCGAGGACGTGCCGCTGCTCGTCGAGCATTTTCTGAAGCAACATGCCGAGGAGACGCGCGGCGAGCGCAAGGTCTACGCGCCCGAGGCCGTCGAGCTTCTCGTCGCGAACCACTGGCCCGGCAATGTCCGCCAGCTCTACAACACGGTGCGCCAGAACGTCGCGCTCTCGCCGACGCGCGTGATCTCGCCCGAGCAGGTGCGCTCGGCGCTCGGCGAGCAGGCCAACGCGCTGCCGTCGTTCTCGCAGGCGCGCGAGGAGTTCACGCGCAATTACCTGTCGCAGCTATTGCAGGTCACCGAAGGCAACGTCAGCCAGGCGGCGAGACTCGCGAAACGCAACCGCACCGACTTCTACAAGCTGCTCGGGCGGCATCAACTGAACCCCGAGCACTTCAAGTGAGCTGCGGGGTCTGACCCCATTTCCCCCCCACTTCCCTACCCAGTAGCAAGCTCGTCCGGAGGATCGACCTCGGTGTGCTCGATCTCGTACTTGCGCATCAGGTCGTACAGCGTGGGGCGCGTTACACCCAGAAGCTCAGCGGCGCGCGAGATGTTACCGGCGGCGCGGATCAGCGCCTGATGGATCGCATCGGTCTCGGCGCGCTGGCGGATCGTGCGCAGATTCAGGCTCTGGGCGGTGCCTGCGGGTGACAGCGCGAGGTCCTCGGCCGTGACGAACTTGCCTTCGGCCATGATCGCGGCGGCCTTGACGCGGTTTTCCATCTCGCGGACGTTGCCGGGCCAGTCGTAGGCATCGATCGCGTCGTGCGCCTCGTCGGAGAAACCCTTCAGCGGTCGACCGAGCTGGCTTGCAGCGCGGTTCAAGATCGAGCGGGCGAGCAGGATCCGGTCGCCGGCGCGCTGGCGCACCGGAGGGATGTCGATCGAGATCTCGCTGACGCGGTAGTAGAGGTCGTCGCGAAACTCGCTGTTCGCCATCGCTTCGCTCAGGTTCTTGTTCGTCGCGCAGATGACGCGCACGTCGACCGGTATCTCGGCCCGCCCGCCGACACGCTCGACGATGCGCTCCTGGAGAAACCGCAAAAGCTTGCTTTGCAGGGACAGCGGCATGTCGCCGATCTCGTCGAGGAACAGCGTGCCGCCGTCGGCGACCTCGATCTTGCCGCGCGTCGTCTTGACGGCGCCGGTGAAGGCGCCCTTCTCGAAGCCGAAGAGCTCCGATTCGAGCAGCGTCTCGGGGATCGCGGCGCAGTTGATCGCGACGAACGGATTGTCCTTGCGCGGGCTCAGCGAGTGCAGCGCCCGCGCGAGCAGCTCCTTGCCGGTGCCGCTCTCGCCCTGGAGCAGCGTCGTCGCGTCGGTCGGCGCGACCTTCTCGACCATGCGGCAGACCTTCAGCATCGGGTCGCTGATGGCAATGACGCCGTCGAGCGGCGAGCGCCCGGCGAGGCCGACGAGACGGCGATTCTCGTACTCGAGCTCGAAGATGCGAAAGGCCCGCGCGACGATGAGCCTCAGAATGTCGACGTCGACGGGCTTATGGTAGAAGTCGTGGGCGCCTAGCCCGACGGCGCGCACGGCGTTGATGCGATCGCCGTCGCCGGTGACGACGACGACCTTCGTCTGCGGCGCGAGCGCGACGATCTCCTTCAGAATCCCGAGCTTCTCCTCGATCTGGACCTCGTCGGCCGGCAGGCCGATGTCGTGCAGGACGACGGGCGGCTCGTGACGGCGAAGCTCGCTGATCGCGCCGGCGCGATCCTCGGCAGACAGCACGTAGTAATCGTCGAAGCACATCCGAAGCTGGCTCCGCATGCCGGGGTCGTCTTCGACGATCAGGAGCTTTGAATCGGTGTTGATCACAGAGGGGATGCTGCCACAGGGCGAAGTTGGGGCGAGTCGACCGGGGTCACAATAGTACTAAGCCCCGAAAAATTCAGCGGTTTTCCGGGCGACGTATTCGCGTTGCTCCTCTGTCAGCTCGGGATAGATCGGCAAGGCCAGCGTCTCGGCCGCGGCACGGCTCGATTCGGGGAAATCCCCGGCAACGTAGCCGAGGTAGCGGAAGCACTGCTGCGCATGCAGCGACAGCGGGTAATAGATCTCCGTCCCGATGCCGTTGTCGGCCAGGTGCTGTCTGAGCTCGTCGCGACGGGCGCAACGGATGACGTACTGGTTATAGATGTGGCGCCCCGATCCGGCGTCTGGCGTCGTGACGAACTCCCCGAGATCGGCAAGGAGGCGGTCATAGTGCGCGGCATTGGCCTGCCGCGCCGCCGTCCAGTCATCGAGATACTTAAGCTTCTCGAGCAGAACGACGGCCTGGATCGCGTCGAGGCGGAAGTTGCCGCCGATGACGGCGTGGTAGTACTTCGGTTCCCCGCCATGGACGCGCTTGATCCCCAACTGGTGAGCCAATTCATCGTCATTCGTCAGACACATGCCCGCGTCGCCGAAAGCCCCGAGATTCTTGGTCGGAAAAAAGGAAAGACAGCCGATGTCACCGAGGCCCCCGGCGCGCCGGCCGTCGCCGAGCTCGGCGCCGATCGCCTGCGCCGCATCCTCGATGACGGCGAGACCGTGCCGGCGCGCGATCGCGAGAAACGCATCCATCTCGGCCATCTGGCCATAGAGGTGCACGGGGATCAGCGCGCGGATGCGCCCGCCCGTCGCGAGGTGGATCAGCGCGCCGTCACGTTCGTCGCATTCGGTCTCGATGAACCGGGCGACGGCGTCCGGCGACAGATTGAACGTGACCGGATCGATGTCGCAGAAAACGGGTCGCGCATTGAGTCGCGCGACCGTGCCCGCCGTCGCGAAGAAGGTATAGGGCGAGGTAATGACCTCGTCGCCCGGCCCGATGTCGAGCGCCATCAGGGCGAGCAAGAGCGCATCGGTGCCGGACGAGACGCCGACACCGTGCTCCGCGTTCGAGTATCGCGCAATCGCCGCTTCGAGCTCGGCGACCCTGGGACCGAGAACGAACTGCTGCGTCTCGCAGAGATCGTTAATGGCGGACTGAATGGCGGTCTTGAGCGCCGCGTATTGCGAGCGCAGGTCGAGAAGCGGTACTTGCATCGAAGAAAACAATGATTGAGGGCTGCGCTGACAGACCTAATGCCTAAGGAAACCGCCGCCGACACGCGGGACTACCCAATGGCTTCCAACAGCTTTCGAGCCTGCCAGCGCGCCCCCAAAAAAGGTGGGCCGGGTCGCCCTCAATTCTTGTGCCGGGGAGCATACAAGGCTCCTACCGATCCGCCAAGACCGAAAAGTGATTATAACAAAATCAAAGGGTTATCTTGGACTGTTGTCGTCGTCCTCGATAACCACGCCGATCGTTGCGATCAGCTCGACGCGGCCCGACCCCGGAACCAGCTGTCCGATGCTGACGAGAAAGCCTTCCGGCGGCTCGGCCAGGCCGTCGTCGACGAGTGGAACGTAGAGGGTCAGGGTCTCGACACCGGGCTCGAAGACCTCGGTTTGCTGCCCGAAGTCGGCGTAGTCCTCGCCGGCCAGGGCCGTGTCCTCGGTGGTCCACCAGACGATTGTGGCGCGCCTGCCGATGCCGCCCTCGCGGTTGACCGTGATGGCGGCAGCGCCACCGCCCTCTTCGGCGCGAAAGGGGCCCTCGGCGAATGCGAAGCGAGAGGGCTCAGGCGTAACAGGCGGTGCCGCGAGCTGCGGTTCGGGCGCGATTTCGGTCTCTTCCGCGACGGCGGACTCCGGAATCGCTTCGGCCCGCGCAACCCCATCGGCGTCCGGAATCGTTTCGGGTGCTGCCGACACATCGACGCGAGCCACCTCGCCGCTCGACGCAACTGACGCTCCGTCGGCAATGCCGTCACCGGCACCATCGCTTGCAGCGTCGCGGACGCCATCGCCGCGGACTCCATCGCCGCGGACTCCATCGCCGCGGACTCCATCGCTTGCAGCGTCACGGACGCCCTCGCTAGCCCTGTCGCCGCCTGCGATCACATCGATGCCGACGGCCGTGAGCCGCTCGACGACGACGTCCCGAATCGGAATCTGATAGACCCAGACGACCGCCGCGAGAAAACCGACGACAGCCGCGCCAAATGCCGGCCAGAACCAGCCGCCGCGACGGGGCTCCGGCGGCGGTGCGATAGCGAGCCTGTCCCGTGCCGTCGTGATCAATGGCGCCTCGCCGTCGGCCGGCTTCGCGGCCCTGGCCGGCAGCGGGGGCGGCTCGGATCCGCCTGGCCGCGCCAATCCGCTCGACCGCGCCAATCCGCTCGGCCGCTCCGATCCGCTCGGCCGCTCCGACCCGCTCGGCCGCTCCGATGCGCGCAGCCTTTCGGCGCCCGAGATACCGAGGTCGAGCAGAAGGACGGCGACGCTCGCCGTCCGCTCCTCGCGCGCCGTCGCAAGACCGCGCGCGAGCGCCTGCCAGCGCACGGGCGACAACTCCTCGACCACGGCGGGTGCGAGCCCGAGCCGGCGCGCCTCGGCGTCGGTCGCGTAGTTATAGGGATGCCGGCCGGTCAGGAGCTCGTAGGTCAGACAGGCAAGCCCGAAAACGTCGTCGGCCGGATCCGGCGCGCTCGCTTTGCGCGAGTCCGGCACGCTTTCGGCGGGCAGGCCCGACGGCGGCAGGGCCGGAACGATATCGAGAAGCTTCACCTCGTAGTCATCTGTCACGAAGACCGCGCTCGGTGTCACGGCGCCATGAACCATCCCCTTGGCGTGCAGATACGAAAGCGCGTCGCCGACCGAGCGGACGATCGGCATCGCCTCGCGCACGGGCAGCGCGCCGGCATCATCGACGATGAACCGCAGGGAAGCGCCCTCGAGGCGTTCCATGACGAGATACCAGGTCTTCCAGTCGCGGCCGAGCGCATCGAGCGTGACGACGTTGCGATGCGGCCCGGACCTGAGCGCCGCGTAGCCGCGCCTGAGCTTGTCGATCAGCGCAAGATCGCCGGCGATCCGGCGGTCGAAAAGCTGAAGCGCGACGAGCTGCTCGATGCTGCTTTCGGGCCCGGCGTCGATGCGGGCTTCGTAGATTTCGCCGAGGCGCCCGCTGCCGAGGCGTCCGAGCAGGCGGAAACGTCCGTCAATGAGATTGCCGGCGCGCCGTCCCGGATCGCCGCCACCAGCATCACCGCCGTCCTCGGCCTGCGCAGGCCCGACGCGGCCGCTGTCGCCTTGCCGGAGAAGCTGCCGACGGCGTCGTGAAAGGGTGTCCGTGGGGAATTCGTCGCTCATAGCCGTGGCGAGGATCGCAACGCGGAGGCTTCGACCACCACGCCCCGATCGCTCCGCCGAATCGTCCTTGCGCCTGATGTAGCGGTTGCGTCGAGTTTACCCCAGCTTCGACCGAGCGCGCGTGATGTCGCCGAAAAGCGTCACGGACGGATCAGAGCTTCGAGCTCGTTCCTCGTCGTCTCCGAGAGCTTCGCGAAGCCCGCGCGAAGTGCGTCCACGAACTTGCGCGGCTGCTCGAGCGCCGCCCGCCAGGCCCCACGCAAATCGCCGGGCCGGTCGCGCAGCAGCACCCGGAGGAGCGGCTCGGCCTGGTCGATGTCCTTCAAGGCCTTGCTTTGAAAGGCGGGCGAGCGGCGATTCGCAATGACGAGCTTGTTGAATGCGAATCGTGCCGGCGATGGAACGTTGATCAGGAGACCCGCCTTGGCGACGATGACCGCGGCTTGCACGTCCTCGAGCACGTACTCGAGGTACCGTACCGGCTCCGCGTAAGCGTTGAGCGAGCGAATATGCACCGGATCGGCCGAAGTGCGGCCTTGCATAGGTGTCAGCAGATCCACGCTCAGCTGCCGGCCGCGGATGCGAAATCGCGTGGAAGGGGAACCGCGATCGAGCGCCGGCACTTCGACGAAGCCAAGCTCGGAATCCATGATGGCCCGCCGCAGGTCGACTTCGCGATCCGACATGCCGATGGCCAGGTGCCGTTCCGCGCCGAGATCGACGTCCTGTGTACGCGTCAATTCCGAAGACCAGCGAACGCCGAGCATGTTGCCGTACTGCGCGAACACGTGCGAGCCGACCAAAGTCCCGCCGGCCAGAAACACTCCAGCGCGCTCGAGGACCTCGAACAGCCGGGCATCGATTCCGCTCACGGCGAAGGCGCCGCCTTCGATCAGCATCGACACCAGCTGCTCGCGTGACGCCAGATCGGGCTTGGCCGATTGCCATAGCGCCTCTTCGTTCCCGATCAGCTCGCGGATTTCGACCGTGTCGGGCCCCAGGTAGTGCTGAGTCTTGCGGCTGCCCACGGTTAGCTGCAAGTACCAGTGCCTGCTGCCCTTGATGCGCTTGCTGACGAAAGACAGGCCGCGGCCGCTCGGCGCCGCGCCGTGCAGGCATTGGGACAGAAGCTGCGCATACAGCAAGCGCGTGGTTTCGGGCAAATAGTCCACGGACGGCCTCGAGTGGTTATACGCAGTATAGTATAAAACTGCGTATAACCCGCAAGCGTCTCAGGTCCGTGCAAGCGCCCCCAAGACCTCGCGGCGGCCCGCCTCGGTATTGACACTGACGATTCGATCGGGCTCGGGCGGCGCGAGAATCTCGACATCGGCGGCCTCGAGCAGGTCGCGCAGCGACGGACTGGCGCCCCCGCGCGCGGCATCGATCAGGCCACGGCGCAGGCCCGGCTCCCAGATCGTGCAGAGCGGCTCGAGCACGCCGTCGGGATGCACGTACGCGGTCGCGGCCTTGCCGGGATTGCGCCTGCCGGCGAGATCCGCGAGCAGCGAGGCATCCACGAGCGGCAGATCGACGGCGAGCGCGAGCAGGGCCGCGTCGGGAAACGCCCTCCAGGCCGCGACGAGCCCGGCGGCGGGGCCGGCGACGGCACCGGAATCCTTAAGCAGCGGCAGCCCGCGGTAGGGATCACGGCTGGCCTGCCGCGGATTGACGGAGACGAAGACACGAGCGCAGTGCGCCGACAGCAGCCGATGGCAGTGCTCGGCCTGCGGCAGGCCGTGATAGTCGATCGCGCCCTTGTCGCGGCGCATGCGGCGGCTCTCGCCGCCCGCGACAACGAGACCGACGAGCTCGGGCGCGCGCCGGCTGTTCACGGCGCCGCAGCGGCTGGGCGACCTTGCCTAGCTTGATAGGACATTGGCGCTAATTGTACCGGGGCCGTTTGTTGCAACAGCAGTGAGATTCAGCCGTCGCTCCGGACCCGGCGCTGCCTTATACAGGGACTTTGGCGCCTGCGCTTCCTGCCTGTTGATCCATGGTGTATCTTATGTGTATGGCACGCACAAACATCGATATCGACGACGAGGCCTGCGCGCAGGTCATGCAGCTCTACCGCCTGGCGACCAAGCGAGAAGCGGTGAATTTCGCATTGCGCATGCTGGCGGCAGAACCACTGAAGGTGGACGAGGCCCGCAGGCTACGGGGCACAGGCTGGGAAGGCGATCTCGCGGACATGCGGGCCAATCGCAGGCCGTGATCCTGATCGACACGTCCGCCTGGATCGAATTCCTCCGCGACACGGGCTCGCCCGTCTGCGAGCGCGTCGATGAGCTGCTCGAGCACGAGATCGCAACCTGCGATGCCGTCCGCATGGAATTGCTGGCCGGCGCGCGCGACGAGGAACATCTCCAGCAGTTGCGACGGCTTCTCGCGCGCGCGTCCTTACTGCCGACCGAGCCCGGCGACTACGACGCGGCGGCGGCGCTCTACCGTGGGTGCCGGCTGCAAGGCCATTCCGTTCGTAAGCTCATCGATTGCCTCATCGCCGCCGTTGCGATTCGCGCGAGCGTGCCGGTGCTTCATTTCGATGGCGATTTCGACACGCTGGCGAGATTCACGGAGGTGACGGTCGCGTGAGATCCGGTCGCCGACAAGACTCGATGTAGTCGAGCGCCCGATCGAGCTCGCCCGTCACGGGCTACCAATCCAGGTCTCGACAGTAGCCTGCGTCCACCAAAGTCGACCCTGCGATCTTCTTGAAGGTTCTCTTCTGAGCAGGCGACCAGTCTTTCCAGCGATCGGTCGGACTGAAATCCTTTGGCTTTTCGATCGGGTCCCACCCGGTTCCCCTGGCCTTCGAAGGCACTACGGTCGAGGACCCCCTGACGGGCAGATCGCCAATCTTGTCGAAAGGATACGCTTCGGCATTGAGATCGAAAGCGTCGCAGGCGCTCGCTGCGAAGCTCTCAGGATCCTTGACGATCTGTTCGAACCGCGCAGACAGGAATCCATCCATTTTCGCACGGCGACTCTCGAAATCGAGAAGCACTCGCGCGCTGTCATTCCAGCGTTTACATACCTCACCGAAGCCTCTCTTTCTCTTAGGCCAGGTCTTGATTGTCGAACTGACCACATCTCTGCCGTCGCGCATCAGTAAGAGCAAATTTTCAAAGGGAAAAACGACATGGAACCAATTCAGGTAGCGTACGTTCGGTGCTTTCAGCAACATGCGCTTACCGTCGGGAACGAACGAATACAAATACGCAATCAGCGATGCTCCGAACAAGGGGAGGAAGTCGTGGCGTTCCATTCTCGCTTCGTTTCGCCGGTACATCCCTAAGAATTCTCCCTGCAGATCCCGAATGCCTCCCGCGAGCCCAAGAAAAGGAAACTCCCAGACATGGTTGGGATACGCATGCAAATCGGGATGCAACCGGAGCAACTCACCAGCGTATACCGTCCCCGATCTCGGCATAACGCCATGAATGATTATGGCTGGAGGACGTTCGCGGCCACGTATCGCCTTCGCGGCCTCGATCGCTCCCTCGCTGAGCTTTAGGGGATCAGACTCGAGATCGAACTCGCGCGAGTCACGGCGCGCTGAACCGAAGATACGCTTAAGAGGTCGTCCAATGGCCTTGAAGGTCATTCGGTCTCTCCGTGATTCATGCCGCCGGTCGTGGCGGCCGCCCGCTCGTCGATGAAGGCAAGCGCCCAATCGATCCTTGCGAGCGCGCGCTCCCGGCCGACGAGCAGCAAGGTCGTCCCGATGCCGGGCGACGCGGCTCGTCCTGTCAGCGCTACGCGCAACGGCTGCGCGACCTTGCCGAGCTTGACGTCGAGGCTTTCGGCCACGCCAGCCACGGCGGCCTCGGTCGCGGCCTCGCTCCAGTCAGCGACTCCGGCGAGCGCGTCCCTGAGCGCGACGAGCGCGTCACCCGCAACCGGCCGCAGGTGGTCTTTGGCCGACTTCTCGTCGAAGGCCTCGTAGTCCTCGTAATAACAATGTGCGCGCTCGGCCATCTCGAGCGTGGTCTGACTGCGCTCGCGCAGCGCCTCGACGGCGAGACTGAGCGGCGGGCCGTTGCCGGGGTCTAGCCCCTGGATCTCGAGCTGCTCGGCGAGCAGCGGGACGAGCGCGACGGTCGGCGCCATCTGCATGTGCTGGTGGTTGACCCAGAGCAGCTTCGCCGGATCGAAGCGCGAGGCCGAGCGGCTGACTTCGCCGAGATCGAAGACCGCGATCATCTCGTCGATCGTGAAGATCTCCTTGTCGCCGTCGGCGAAGCCGAGCCTGAGCAGATAATTGAGCAGCGCCTCGGGAAAAAAGCCCATGCCGCGGTACTCGAGCACGTTGACGGCGCCGTGGCGCTTCGAGAGCTTGGCGCCGTCCGGCCCATGAATCATCGGCAAGTGCGCGAAGATCGGCGGCTCGTGGTCGAAGGCGCGATACAGGTTGATCTGCCGCGGTGTGTTGTTCAGATGATCGTCACCGCGAACCACGTGCGTGATGGCCATATCGATGTCGTCTACGACGACGACGAAGTTGTAGGTCGGCGTGCCGTCGGAGCGCGCGATGATCAGATCGTCGAGCTCGGTGTTGTCGAACTCGACCTGGCCCTTGATCGCGTCGTCTACGACGACGGTGCCGTCGAGGGGGCTTTTAAAGCGGACGACGGGATCGATGCCGGCGCGCGGCTCCGCCCGCTCGCGGCAGCGCCCGTCGTAGCGCGGCTTCTCGCCGCGCGTCTGCGCCTCGGCACGCATCGCGTCGATCTCGTCGCTCGTGCAGTAGCAGCGATAGGCACGGCCGAGCTCGAGCAGCTCGTCGATGCGCTCGCGGTAGCGGTCGAATCGTGCTGTCTGGTAAACAGGCTCTTGGTCAGCTTCGAGGCCGAGCCAGGCCATGGCCTCGTGAATGGCGTCGATCGCGGGCTGCGTCGAACGCTCGCGGTCCGTGTCCTCGATGCGGAGCAGGAATTCGCCGCCATGGCGGCGGGCGAAAAGCCAGCAATAAAGCGCCGTGCGGACGCTACCGATGTGGAGATAGCCGGTGGGACTCGGGGCGAAGCGGGTGCGGACAGACATGGGCGCGATTGTACGCGGGCATCAAGCTGCCCTCAGCCGCGATTCCACTCTGCTCGGGCGATCTTCAGCCAACGCCGCGCGGTGCGCCGCAGTACCGAGGCCGTTCCGCGAAATCGTCCCTTGCTCTGTATGGCGAAGTAGCGCTCCGCCTGGAACCGCTGCCGGGCGGTCCATTGCTCCCTTGGAGTGATCGCCAGATTCCAGGGGAATAGAAGGGCTTCGTCATCGGGGGCTGCACCGCTCGTCAAAGCCGCCCTGGTGTCGTCGAAGGAATAGCCCATCTGAGCGAATATCTCGCTGCCCAGGTCTTCGAGGTAGCCGAGCGCGAAGTGCCGCGTTTGCGCGTCGTCAGCAAGCCGTCTCCATTTGTCGAGGCTGCTCGACGACGGCCGTGTGTGTCGATGTACGCCGACGGGATCGTTCATCGTGCCCTGCGGTGCCGGTGTGGCGGAATAGTCCAGCATGGAATCGTGGAACTCGATACGGAGCGATCTGCACAATCGGGAGATCGCCGCCTCCGGCTCCGCCACGAAGTCTTCGTAGCGCACTTGGATCGCCGCATCGCCCAGCAGCCGGATGCCCTCGAGGATAAGCCGGGGCGCGTCACGGAGGTCCGGGGCAAACAGGCCTAGAATCGGCCAGTCGCCCTTTACGTACGTCTCCAGCTCCGAGGCCAGCACGGCGATCGGATTACGCAGCAAGAACACGAACCTGGCGTCGGGAAACAGCCGGTATAGATCCGGAATAATGAAGAAGTAGCGTGGCGTCTTGTCGAGAAACAGCGTCCGTCCGGCGCGTGCCAGGGCGTTGCCATAGATGACCTGGGCGAACGCCCGTGTGGCATCATCGTAGACGTGGGCACCGTCGGTATAGTGCTCCAGAAACTCCGACACGGCGGTACGCCGCCAGCGGGCCCCGAACTCGGTCTCGATGCCCTCGTCCCGCTGGCCGTAAACGGGATGCAGCATGATCCACGTTTCCGCGGAGGTCTGAATATCCGGATGTCCGGCCAGCACGCGCTGCAGCAGCGTGGAACCCGACCGCGGCTGGGAAATGACGAATATCAGGTTCTCGCCCCGGTAGGCGCACCCGGACGGCGGTTGCAGTATGTTGGCCTGTGAAGTCATGCGACGGAAATGATGCTGAATAATCATACTCTCTGCAGCGCGGTTACACATAAGATACGACCGGCGCGCTCGAGATACGACCCGTGCGCTCGTCTGCAGAGTAGATCGCGTCCGGTGGTTTGCTTACAATTTGCATGTTTAACTGAACCTCGTTTCAAAAAGCGCACGCTGGCCCGGTCTGAACTTACCCCAATCACGCACTCCATCGCATGAGAAAGACCGTCAAGTCGTTCTTGAGATCGCTGGGTATCGAGATCCGCCGGCCCTCGAAGTCGGTATCGGATATTCGCGAGCGCATCGTGCAGCTCGAGCCGCCGCAGGGCCGGACTTCGCGAGGCCGTGCGCTGCTGGCATACGTTCTCGAGCCTTTCCTGCGCGGCAACAGCCCGATCTCGAACGCGCACACGCATGACTGGGAGTCTTTGCAGATTGCCCAGACGCTGCTCGAGCGAGGTTTCTCAGTCGACGTGATTAGTTATCTCAATCGAACGTTCAACCCTGCCGACGACTACCGCATCTTCATCGGCGCCCGCACCAACTTCGAGCGTATTGCCCCGCGCGTTCCAGCGGAATGCATCAAGATCGTACATCTCGACACGGCCCATTGGCTGTTCAACAACCAGGCCGCCTATCGTCGTCTGCTGGATCTGCAGAAGCGTCGGGGTGTCACGCTCGACAACATCAAAACGGTCGAAGCCAACTGGGCTATCGAGCATGCAGACATGGGCACGGTGCTTGGCAACGATTTCACCATCGATACCTATCGATATGCCGGCAAGCCGCTTTTCCGCATACCCATCTCGACTCCGGAGACGTACGACTGGGCAGCGGACAAGGACATCGAGGCAGCTCGTCACCGCTATCTGTGGTTCGGCAGCAGCGGTTTCGTGCACAAAGGTCTCGATCTCGTGCTGGAAGCGTTCGCTGGCATGCCTGACAAGCGGCTGGTGGTCTGTGGCCCGTTCGACGACGAACCCCGGTTCCTCGATGCCTACCGCAAGGAGCTGTTCGAAACTTCGAACATCGAAGCCACCGGCTGGGTCGATGTCTCCGGGCAGAAGTTCCGGAATATCGCGCAAAGCTGTATCGGCCTGATCTATCCGAGCTGCTCGGAAGGCGGCGGCGGCAGCGCAATCACCTGCATGCATGCCGGCATGGTTCCGCTGCTTAGCCGCGAGACTAGCGTCGACGTCGGCGATAGCGGCCTCATACTGACGAGCAGCGACATTGGCGAAATCCGGGCCCGAGTGCGCGCGCTGTCGGAAGAACCGGAAGAGAGACTCGCGGCACGCGTGCAGGCGAGTATTGGTATCGCGCGCGAGTCGCATACGCGGGAGATCTTCGCCGCAGCGTTTGCCCGCTTCGTCGACGATCACCTTCTCCAGCGACCGCGAAATCCGTCCACTTCGTCGTTGGGAGAATCGCCTTGATTGCTCGCATTGCGAGAACCTTCCGTCGTATACGCCGAAAGATACGTTTTACATACAGACTTCGGCATCACGCGCTCCCCCTGCTGTTTTCGAGAGTGCCAGGCTCGAATCGATGGTCGGTCCACCCGGTGCATGGCAACCGAGCGCTGAGTTCCCCCTGGCCTTCTTGAGTCGCCACGGCCTTGCCAGCCATCATCGCCTGCTGGAAATCGGCTGTGGCGTTCTACGTGGCGGAATACATTTGATCCGATACATGGATGCCGGTTGCTATGTGGGGATCGACATTCGGCCCGAGGCGATCAATGAGGCTCACCGAGAGATCGCCAATCACAAGCTCGCTGCGAAGAACCCCGTGGTTTTCGTTACAGACAACTTCGGGATCGACTTGTTCAGCAGTCCGCAGTTCGACTATGTCCTGGCATTTCAGGTTTTCTATCACCTGCAAGATAATCTCGTCGGTGACTGCCTCAGAGCCACTGCTGAGTATATGCGCCCCGGGGCAACTCTCTATGCGAACGTTAACGTGGTACAGGAGCCAGGCGTTTGGCAGGAGTTCCCTTACGTTCAGCGTCCGCTGGAATTCTACGAATCGTTATGCTCGGGTACGCGACTCGAAATGAATGTGCTTGGGCAACTAGCGGAGTTCGGGTATTCGAATCGATTAGCCGGACGCACTAACCACATGTTGGCGTTCGTTAAGCAGTGATTTACGGCTAGGCTGAGCCGCTGGCGACGATTGGTGCAATAGTGCGGCGCCAATCGGATGAGTGCAGGCTGGAGACCCGGGATGCTCAGGCGACTACACGGCCATGTGCGATGGGTTCGCGGACGATTGCGTCGTCGCCACGAGCCGATGGTGACCCTCGAGCCCAAGCAGGCAAGCGTCGGACGAGTGTTGATGTCCACGGGTGTCGGCGTCTATGGGCGCATTCGAAACGGAGAAGGATTTCCGACTCTCCACGCTTCAGGATGGGAGAATTGGCAGCAAAGCCAGACGTTTCTCGATCTCGGCTATACGGTTGACGTCATCGATTTCACCAACACTCGCAGCCGGCAAGCAAAGCTCCCCTCGTCCAAATACGGAATCAGGAACTGCCCGAGTCTGATCCATGTTACGCACAGCGAGCAGGACCATCTGATGGAAAGAACACGAGATCCGCGAATCAGCGGCATAAGGCATGTTGCCTTGTCCATAGGCTCGGACAAGCGGCACTACGATCAGGTATTGACCGGGTTTGCGATGCTCGCGAGACAGGGGCTGATCAAGCTTCGCTATTCGATGGAGGGTACGGGAGTCCTCGCGAATGTCGATGGACGACGGATCTACTACGATCCCAGTGACGGAGGTGCAGTCGACAAGGAAGTTCTTTCAACCTGCGATCTCTATTTTAAACGCAGCTACTATCCTCCCTATCTGACTGACGTGTCGGAAGCATACAAAGTGCAGCCGCTCGGTCTCTACTATTCCGTTTGCCCTGATTTCACGGATTGGCATGCGGTGACGAGAAATCTTCATTTCGCCAAATCGATTCCCGAGATGGCGATCGCGGTTACGCGGCCGTTCTCCCGAGGAATCCGCCGGTACATGAGCGTCAAGACGCTGCAAGCCCCTCCCAGTCCGCATGAGCCAAAGGTCCTCTTTCTCTGCAAGGCTTTCGTGCCGGACGACCAACATGGTCACGGCTGGCCGACGCGGACGGAACTAACGGAGTTCCGTGCCGAATGCATAAAGGCGTTGAGAAGCGCGTTTGGTCCGAATTGTATTGCGGGGTTCGTACCCGACAGTGAGTGCAGACGCAAATACACGTCGCTACTGGCGAATGTAAAGACGGATAGAAAGAGCTACCTCAGCCTTCTGCGGGAATTTCCAGCGATTTGCGTCGCAACCACGGGCTTGCACGGCTCGATAGGCAGCAAGCTGGCTGAATATGTCGCATTTTCGAAAGCTATAGTGACTGAACGGCTTAATTATCAGGTTCCCGAGTTTCATGAAAACATGCACTATCTGCAGTTCTCGACGCCCGAAGAGTGTGTCGAATCGTGCCGGCGTCTCGCTGAAGATGAGGCAGCGTGCATGCGAATGAGAACGGCCAATCAAGTCTATTTCGAGACGTTTCTCAGACCAGACAAACTCGTCCAGCGCACTTTGGACTTTTCGCCCGTCGGTCCGGCGTACAGCCAGACTGGTCGCCGGCTATCGCGGCCCCACCTTACGGCGGCGAAAGGTCCTTCGCAGCTTGCCCAGCACACGATAGTAAGACCGCCAGGATAGAGGCACCTTCCCCTGGGATGCATGGAGCGGCCTGTAACCCCAGTACTGCATCTCTTCATAACAGGCTGCTTCGATGTGTGCGAGCACGCGAGGCGACTCTTCTCGCCACTTTTCAGCGACTGCCTTTTTCGGCGCCTGACTCCTCATCGGATGAAGTAGCTCATGTCTCTCACTCAGCTTCTCTTTCGAGCGGCGAGTACCATCGAGCATCTGTGGTTCGAGCTCGACACCAATCGCGTCGCAGATTCTCTGCAAGCTAATTTCAGGAGACGCTACGAGGTCTTCGAATAGCACGGTGACCGACCGATGGGGACTCAGCTCTTCGAGCGCGGTTCGCGCCTCACGCACGCGCCGGACCCACACGGAGGCAGCATGGTACGCAGTACCCGGGCCCCAAGCGGTCTTCTCCCAGGATAGAGCCACGCCCCGAGGATCGCGAACGATATGAACGAATATCGAATTCGGGAAAAGCCGGGCCAACCTTGACACGTGACCGGTGTATGCCGGCCGCTTATCGCCCCAGAACTGCTTCCCCTCGGCCGCGGCATGCGAACGATAGAGACTTGCCATCAGCAATGCGAATGACCTTTCGTCGGAACTCTGGTACAGCTCTCTGTCGTTCAGAATGTCGTCATCGACAAACAGCCCGAACCCGCGAGCGAGCTCGACAGTCGCGTCCAGCCCCGATTCGAAATAGGCCTGTTCATACGGATTGAGTATGCCCTTCTCGTAAGTGACGGCGATCTTCGTATGCGCATTGAGCATGTTTTGCAGGAGAGTCGTGCCTGACCGGTCGCAGCCCAGCACGAACAAACACCTATCCTGGGGATACTCACCCGGCGTGAGTTGATCGTTCGCTGTCGTCAAGTTGGACACGAGCGGCATTCGAAGTCGCTTACCTCGGCTGCCAGTCGGCGCCGATCGATCTTGTTCCGGTCGGTCACAGGCAGCGCCTCGAGCCGAACGATCTTCCTCGGCAAGATCTCTGGCGGAAGTCGCGTGCGCAGTTCTCTGCGTATCGTGTCCGGATCCGGTGCCTCGGCCCCGACGGCGACATAGTAGGCAGCCAGAAACCTTTCGGCGTCGGCTTTCGCGATCGCAACGACGACGGCTTCATCCACGCCGTCGATGCTCATCATCGCGGATTCGATATCGGTGAGCGTAACCATCTTCCCGTAGATCTTGACGCGGGCGTCCCGGCGGCCCAGGTGAATCAAGCATCCATCAGGCTCGAGATATCCCACATCCCTGGTAAGGTAGATCGCCGAGCCGTCACCATCCCCCGAATCGAGGTATCGCTCCGCCGTTAAAGCGTCATTCCTCCAATAACCCGATGAAAGATATCGACTCTTTATGGCGATCTCCCCCGTCTCATTGGGTCCCAGGCGGTTCAGCTCGTCATCGACGATCAAGACTTCGGTGTCTGGCAGCGGGTAGCCGGCCGGCACAACCTCACGATCGGGAATGTGGTCGCGGTGAACGAAGTAATTGGTGCATAGCAGCGATTCGGATGCTCCATAGGAAGCGCGCAACAGGCAGTCGGCCGAAAAATGCTTTGCGAAACCCACGCAATCCCGCCTGAGAATCCGGTCACCGGACAGCCGAACCAGCCGCATGTCAGTCAGAATCGTATCGCTCGGCAGGCTGGCCAGCAGCACGCGAAAAGCGACGGGCACGAAGGTACAGACTGTGATTCTCTCCTTCTGCAATAGCTCAACGAGCAACTTGCCGCCGAGCTCCTTCAGATTGAACGGCACCAGCGTACCGCCATTCAGCAGTATCGGAAAGATCTCTGCGGTACTCGCCACGGAGGACAAGGGGCAGACTTGCAGCCCGCGATCCTCCTTTCTCAAGTGCGTCGAGTTTGTGTGCAGCAACACGAAGTGCAGAAGGCTTCGATGCGATATCAGCACACCCTCCGGAGGGCCGGTCGATCCGGACGTGTAGATCACGCAGGCCGGGCTGTCGGGCGACAGGTTCGGCTGAACTGTCTCGCCGCCCGAAAGGCCGGCCGATTCCGAATTGATCATCGAGCAACCGGGAAGCGTCTGTGCCAGGCTCAATGCCTTGGGCTCGAGCTCCGCACTGCAAAGCATCATTCGGACACCCAGATCCTCGAGAAGCGGCAGCAGCCGCTGAGGCTCGAGCTGGGAGTCCAGGCATGCGAAGAACTTTCCGCTTTTGAGTGTAGCTAGCTGCGCTACGAGAGCTGGCGCGCCGGACCGATACAGCAGGGCAACAGGCTCCGACGCGGTCCCGAGCCGCTCGACGATCTCGCCGGCGAGGCCGCTCGATAATCCATCGAGCACCGCATAGCTCATCTGCGTTTCGGAATCACTGATCGCAACTCGGTTCCCGTGCGCGTCGGCCATTCGCGCGAACCTTGCGGGAATCGTGCCTTCAATATCCGTGACATCGAACGGCTCATAGTCCGACGGCAGGATATGATCGATCTTACGGTTCATCTTCGTTCGGAACCTCTCGATTCGCATCGTCTTCTCAGCGACGGCGTTGCTTTGCGCGCAGCGAGTATAGGTATAAAGTACGCGTCCCATCTACGACGCATATCACGCAAGTCTGTATGCCAGATACACAGCTTAGACAGTTCCTGCTATCCGCCTTACGAGACGCAAACGTCTTCGGCCTGGAGGACGAGTCGATCAATAAATCGTTCATATCCGCGAACTCCGACATCGCCTTCGAAAACCTCGATATGGACAGCCTGGCGAGAATGGAATTTTGCATCGCGCTGGAAACGGAAATCGGGATCTCGATCACTCCGCAGGAGCTGCAAGAGTTTCGTTCCTTGGGCGAGTTGATCGAGCGACTCAAGAAGAAGGCACGCTAAGCCACCCGGGGCCTCTCCGCGCAGACAGAAAATGCGATGCGGTCGCCAGCGCGTCCGGCGTGCCGAGATCCAGGAAACGGCCGTTCGGAAACCGCTCTACCAGAAGACTGAGACCCGCGCGCTGCGCGGCGACAAAGGCTTCCGAAACCTGAAGCTCGTTCGTATTCGAGTCGCTGGACGCGTTTCGAGCTCCAACGTAATCGATCAGGAACTCGGTGAATCGAGAATTCCACACCGCGAGAATCCAGGCCTCCGGCAAACCGGAATGCGACTTCACCGATATGCGTACTACGCGGTTCCCGTCGTCCAGCTCTACCGTATCGCACCTGTCGGGACGATCTGTCGGGACGAGCGCCAGCATGACGTCGGCTCCGCTCTCCTCCATTCTGGCTATAAGCAGCTCGGGCAAGCTCATGGGCTCGAAAACGATATCCGGATAGGCCAGGATGACATCGGCACGCTCCATGAACGGAACCGCGCGAAGGATGCTGTGCGGCACACTGGGCGTCGGACTCGTGATGACGTGCGCGATCGGGAACGCCTCCGCGATCGGATGATTCGCGACATAGTCGATGAGGTCGGATCGCTCACGCCTGGTCACCATAAGAGCCCGGTCGGCGCCTGCCCGCTGAAGGCTGTAGAGCAAGCGGCCCAAAGGCGTGTGAATCGCGATCCCGTGAGCTTCCTGAACAGGAAGTGGATAGAGGCACTTGCTGAACGGCAAGTCGGACACCCGAGTGGCACTGCCGGCCGCCGGAATCACTGCCACCAGATCCTGGGACTCGGTCGGGCGACTCATTGGTTCTCTGCCAGCACGTGACATCTCGCGATGATGTCACAGAGGTCATGGCCGACGCCACGCGGCGCGGCGGGATACCTTCCACGCGCGAGCCCCAGGCGACGTCTCAATTCCTATGAAAGGGCGCCGTAACGAGACTGTGGCCGCGACAATATAGACCGACTGCCTTCCGCCAGGACTGCGAGATCGTCCCGCGGGCGTGCGCGTCCCGTATCTTGCCCTGCAGAGAGGCGATTTCCTCGTAGTTTGCTATGTACTCGGCCGGCGGAGGAAGCACTTTCTTCGAATCCAGCCACGTGACCGGCAGATAGGGCAGACCCAGGAAGCTCAAGATCCGTCGATACTCACGATCCAGGTCCTGAGACAGATCCTCGTAGGCGATATCCAACACATCGTTCGTAACTCGCAGCTTGTCCAGCTCAGCGAGCGTGTCCAGCACGCCTGCGACATATCTGGCGAATAGAATTCTATTTACTCGAATCCTGGCTGTGTGACTTCCCCGCCAACTCGGATTCCACGAATGTGCCACGCCTGTCGTTCT
>DATKCK010000064.1:0-62118 GCA_035513215.1 Gammaproteobacteria bacterium
GTGCTCGGCGATGATGTTGCCCGGCGTCCAGTCGCCCGGGCAGCCGCAGATATCGATCGCAAACCGGCGGATGATCTGAAGCCCGTGTTCCGTGTGCGTCACCTCGGGATGAAACTGCACGCCGTAGAGACGCCGCTCGACATCGGCCATGGCGGCGAGTGGCGCGTTGGCGGACGCCGCGATCGGGCGGAAGCCCGGCGGCAGCGCCTCGACGCGGTCGCCGTGGCTCATCCAGACCTTGAGCGCGCCGCCGCCCGTCTTCAGCCCGCCGAGCAGCGGATCGTCGCCGACGAGATCGAGCTCGGCGAAACCGAACTCGCGATGATCGGCCGCCGCCACCTTGCCGCCGAACTGGGCCGCGAGCGCCTGCATGCCGTAGCAGATGCCGAGAATCGGGACGCCGAGAGCGAACACGATCGGATGAACGCGCGGGGAATCCTCGACCGAAACCGACTCGGGACCGCCCGAGAGCACGATACCCGAAGCGCCGAAGGCCTCGATATCGGCGGGATCCGCATCGTAGGGCAAAATCTCGCTGTAAACGCCGGCCTCGCGGACACGCCTGGCGATGAGCTGGGTGTACTGGCCGCCGAAGTCGATGATCAGGATGCGCGAGCTGTCCGGAGCGCGATCCGGGGAAGGCTTCGTGTTCGCGCTCACGTCGAACTATTCGGAGCGGTAATTCGGCGGCTCCTTCGTGATCGTGACGTCGTGCACATGGCTCTCGCGTCGGCCGGCTCCGGTGATCTTGACGAACCGGGGCCGCTCGCGCATCTCGTCGATCGAGCTGCATCCCGTGTAGCCCATCGCGGCGCGCAGCCCCCCGACGAGCTGGTGCAGAATCGCGACGAGGCTGCCCTTATACGGCACACGGCCTTCGATGCCCTCGGGGACGAGCTTGCTGAGCTCCTCGGCCGCATCCTGGAAATAGCGGTCGGACGAGCCGTAGTCCTGGCCCATCGCGCCGAGCGATCCCATACCGCGATAGGACTTGTACGAGCGGCCCTGGTAGAGCTCGACCTCGCCCGGCGATTCCTCGGTGCCCGCGAAGAGCCCGCCGATCATCGTCGAATGGGCGCCGGCGACGATTGCCTTGGCGATGTCGCCCGAATAGCGAATGCCGCCATCGGCGATGATCGGGACGCCGCTGCCACCGATCGCGTCGGTGACTCTGGCGACGGCCGAGATTTGCGGGACGCCGATCCCGGCGACGATGCGCGTCGTGCAGATCGATCCGGGACCGACCCCGACCTTGACGCCGTCGGCGCCCGCGTCGACGAGCGCCTTCGCCGCTTCTCCGGTCACGACATTGCCGGCGATGAGCTCCAGCTCCGGATGGCTCTTCTTGATCTGCCGAACGCGATCGATGACGCCCTTCGAGTGTCCGTGCGCAGTGTCTACGATGATGACGTCGACACCCGCCTCGACGAGGCGCGAGACGCGCTCCTCGGTGTCGGCGCCGGTGCCGACGGCCGCGCCGACGCGAAGCGCGCCGCGCGCATCCTTGCAGGCCAACGGAAAGTCGGTCGCCTTCTGAAAGTCCTTGGCCGTGATCATGCCGCGCAGCTTGAAGTCCTTGTCGACGACGAGCACTTTCTCGATGCGGTGCTTGTGCAGAAGGCCGAGCACCTCGTCCTTGCCAGCGCCCTCGCGCACGGTGACGAGGCGGTCCTTCGGCGTCATGACGGTCGAGACCGGCGCCTCGAGCTGCGTCTCGAATCTGAGATCCCGGTGGGTCACGATACCGACGAGATCCTCGCCCTTGACGACGGGTACGCCCGAGATGTTCTCGGCCCGCGTCAGCTCGATGACGTCGCGAATGGTGGCCTCGGGATCTATGGTGATGGGATCACTGATGATTCCGCTTTCGAACTTCTTGACGACGAGAACCTGGCGCGCCTGCTCGGCCGGCGACATGTTCTTGTGAATGATGCCGATGCCGCCCTCCTGCGCCATCGTGATCGCGAGCCTGGCCTCGGTGACCGTATCCATGGCGGCCGATACGATCGGGATACTGAGCTTAAGGCCGCGGGAGAGCCGCGTTTCGAGAGAGACTTCGCGGGGCAGGATCTCGGAGTACGCGGGCTCAAGGAGGACGTCGTCGAATGTGAGCGCCTCGCCGATGATCCGCATTCAGGGTCCCTGCCGTATCGAATAGGCGCGCCAGTGTAATCGGCCGGGCAGGTCCCGTAAATGGCTGGCGGGCAACGGGCGCATTAAGTAGGCTCGGACCGATGGTGAGGACAAAGTCTCTGACGCTCGGCCTCGACGCGGGGGCCGAGATCTTCTCGGTCAGCGCGCTGAACCGCGAGGTCAGGCAGCTGATCGAGGACAGCCTCGGTCTGGTCTGGGTCGAGGGAGAGATTTCCAATCTGGCCCGGCCGTCGTCCGGGCATCTCTATTTTTCTCTGAAGGACGACAAGGCCCAGGTCCGATGCGCGATGTTCCGCCAGGCGAACCGGCGGCTCGGTTTCGGTGTCGCCGACGGCATGCAGGTGCTCGTCCGCGCGCGCGTCGGCCTGTACGAGCCGCGCGGCGATTACCAGCTCATCGTCGAGCACATGGAAGAGGCGGGCCAGGGAGCGCTCCGCCGCCGCTTCGAGGCGCTGAAGGCGAAGCTCGCCGGGGAAGGCCTGTTCGATCCGGCGAGAAAGCGCGAGCTGCCGGCGATACCGGCGCGCATCGGCGTGATCACCTCGCCGACCGGCGCGGCGCTGCGCGACGTTTTGACATCGCTGAAGCGCCGCTTCCCGGCCGTCGGCGTCCTGATTTACCCGACGAGCGTGCAGGGCAGCCAGGCCGCGGCCGAGATCGTCGCCGCGCTCGAGCGCGCGTCGCAGCGCGCCGACTGCGACCTTTTGATCCTGACGCGCGGCGGCGGCTCGCTCGAGGATCTGTGGCCGTTCAACGAGGAGATCGTCGCGCGCGCCGTCGCGGCCGTGCCGATTCCGATCATCGTCGGCGTCGGTCACGAGACCGACTTCACGATTGCCGAGTTCGCCGCCGATCTCAGGGCACCGACCCCGTCTCAGGCAGCCGAGCTCGCCGTGCCGCAGCAAAGCGACTGGCTCGAGCGACTGCTCGGAATCGCCGGGCAGCTCGAGCTCGTTCTGCGCCGCCGCCTGCGTGACGATCGCAAGCGGCTCGATACGCTCGAGCACCGTCTCGGCCGCGCCCATCCGGGCGTCATGCTGCGATCGATGGTTCAGCGCCTCGACGAGTTCGAAGGCAGATTCCGGCGCGGGATTAAGGCTACGATGGCCGAGCTCGCCTCGCGCATCCGGCTCATCGAACGCGGGCTCCTTGCGTTGAGCCCGATCGCGACACTCGAGCGCGGCTACGCGATCGTCACGCGGCAGAACGACGGCGAGCTCGTCACTCGAAGCGACGCCATCGCGAGCGGTGACGGCATCGACGTTCGGCTCGCCACAGGCAGCCTCACCGCCACCGTCGATTCGACCCGCACGCCCGAAAGTGATGATTGACGGCCCCTCGGCCCGGACCCTGGAGATCCGATGTACACCTTTGTCATAGCCGTATCCTGTGCCCTGATCGTCTCGTTCATATGCTCGATCTTCGAAGCGGTGCTGCTTTCAGTCAACACGGCCCAGGTCGAGTCGCTCGCGAAATCCGGCGCCCGATCCGGCCGGCTGATGCGGCGCTTCAAGGAGCGGATCGACGTGCCGATCTCGGCGATCCTGATCGTCAACACGATCGCGCATACGATGGGCGCCGCCGTGGCCGGAGCCAGCTACGAGAACGTATTCGACCCGAGGACGTTGTGGATCTTCTCAATCGTCTTCACGGTGGCCGTCCTGCTCTTCACCGAGATCATTCCGAAAACGCTAGGCGTGGCGCACGCCGCGCGTCTGGCCTCGCCGGTCGCCTACGGCATCGAGGCGCTGATCGTGGTGCTGCGGCCGGTGGTCGCCGTCACGGAGAAGATCTCCACGCTGCTTCGCGGCGATACGAGGCCGGCCGTGACCTCGATCGAGGAGATTCGACTGCTGGCGCAGCTTGGGCAAAGCCAGGGCGCCGTCGGTTCGCGCATGGCCGGCATCATCGTCGGCGCGACACAGTTGCGCGAGCTCAATGCATACGACGTCATGCTGCCGCGGCATGACGTCGTGTATCTGTCCGGCGAGGAATCGACGCGCGCCATCGTGGACCTGGTGCGCGAGTCGGGCCATAGCCGGTTCCCGTTCACGCCGACGGACTCGATCGATCAGTTCTCAGGCGTAGTGCTTGCCAAGGACCTGCTGCTTCAGCTCGACGCGTCGCGCGGCGACGTCATCGACTGGACCGGCCTCGTTCGCGAGCCGCTGATCGTGCCCGAGTACCAGCCCCTCAACATGCTGCTGCGGACGTTTCAGGAGTCCCGCAAGCATATGGCTCTCGTCGTGGACGAATACGGGCAGTTTCTCGGCATCGTCACGATCGAGAATGTGCTCGAGGAAATCGTCGGCGACATCCTCGACGAGAGCGATGTCGAGGAAGAGCCGCTCGTGCACCGTTCCGAACACGGTATCGAGGTCGACGCCGAGCTCGAGCTGCGCCATCTCGCCGCGCTGCTCGAGGTCGGCTGGGACCCCACCGAGCGGGCGCACAACGTCAACGGCCTCGTGACGGAGAAACTCGGCCGCCTGCCGCGCGTCGGCGACAAGGTGACGTGGCGAGGCCACCGGATCGAGGTGCTGGCCGCGACCGAACGCCGCGCCGAAAAAGTCGCTGTCCGGAAGCCTAAGGGTTAGGGTCAGACCCCCTTGGGGTCTGACCCTGGCCACCGCGGTGTTTACTCGAGCTTCCCCTGAACCTCGGTCGCCGCAGCCTGTGCCGCCGCAAGATCCTCACCCGTGATCGCCTCGCGGACCTCGTCCGCGACTGCCATCAGCTCGTCCTTCATCCCGGCGTCGTCCGTCTGCGGAATCGCGCCACCGGCCGCGCCGCATGGGTTGCCGGCTGACTCGTCGAAGCCCTCGCCGTCCGGTCCGACGAGGCAATTCAGCACGTGGTGAAGATGCCGGCGGACACCATCGAGCTCACCGCTGGCGGCCGCGAGCCCGGCATGCTGGGCTGCCGTGGCCTTGGCCTGGGCGGCGTCAGCGGAAGCCGCGCCGGGCGCGAGCGCGGCGAAGGCTGTCAATGCAATGGCGCCGGGAAGCAGTCTGATCGTTTTCATTGGATTCTCCCCTGAGACTGAAAAAGCCGTTCCATCCTGTCACGAACGCTGGAACCTTGAAATATGTCGCCGAATGGAGACTCGACTCCCTCCGCGGAGGGTTCTGCACCGTCTTGGTGCGAAATCCCTCCGCGGAGGGGTGCGGCGTCCACGCCGCAAACGCGATCCCTGGCAGGCTCGCAAAGACGGGCCCCGGAACTTACTATCACCGCGGATGGATAGTCGCTATCCCAGGCTCAACACAGCAGGCGCTTTGATCCTGGTGGTATCGGTGACGTCGATGCCTGCCGGCTCGAGCCGCGAGGCTCAATGATCGGGCCGGGCACGAAACTGGGACGCTACGAGTGCATTTCGACGCTCGGTCGCGGTGGCATGGGCGAAGTCTGGAGGGCGCGCGACTCGACGCTCGGGCGCGATGTCGCGATCAAGACGCTGCCCGCCGAGTACGAGAATGACAACGAGCGTCTGTCGCGGCTCCGGCGCGAAGCGAAGCTGCTCGCCTCGCTCAATCATCCGAATATCGCAACGATCCATGGTCTCGAGGAAGACGCCGGCGTCCGGTTCCTCGTTCTCGAGCTCATCGAAGGCGCGACCCTCGAAGAGCGGATCCAGCGTGGCCCGATTCCCGTCGCCGAGGCCCTGAAAATCGCGCTGCAAATCGCCGACGCAGTCGGGGCGGCGCACGACCGGGGCATCATCCATCGAGACCTGAAGCCGGCGAACATCAAGATCGCGAAGAACGGGCGCGTCAAGGTCCTCGATTTCGGTATCGCGAAGCCGCTCTACACGACCGAGCGCCCACCCCCCGACGCGCGGACCGTCAGCCATGCGACCGAGCAGGGGCGGCTGCTCGGCACACCCGGATATATGAGCCCCGAGCAGATCCGTGGGGAGGAAATCGATACACGGACCGACATCTGGGCTTTCGGCGTGATTCTGGCCGAGATGCTGACAGGCCAACCCCTGCTGCAGGGACCAACGTTCGCCGACTCGCTCGCGCGCGTGCTCGCGCCCGGCGAAGTCGAATTGACCCTGCCCGCCGAGACGCCACCCCTCGTCGCCCGCATGATCCGGCGTTGCCTCGCGAAGGACCCGAACGAGCGGCTGCGGCATATCGGCGACGCTCGCATCGACCTCCGGGACTCGATCGATGGCAGCTTCGCGGTGCCGGCGGTCCTCGCGCAAGACGGCACGAACCGAACGCGGATCGGCATCGTCGCGGCCGGTCTGCTCATCGGTGCCGTCGTGGGGGGCTGGTTCGCGAGCACGCGCTTGGAAGGCAACACGGTGGCCGAGCACTACGACATCACGACGCCGAGCAACGTCGTCGGAGCGAATGCGGGCGACTCGATGCGGAGCATCGCAACGGACGGGGCAAGAGTGGCGTATGTGACGCGAGACTCTCTGTTCGTCTACTCGCTCGATAGCGGCGAGACGGTCTCGATCGACCAGGGCTTCTCGCCGTTCTTCTCGCCTGACGGCCGTTCCGTCGCGTACTTCTCGAACGATTTTCTGCTGCGCGCGCCGGCCGGGGGTGGGACAGCCACACGCCTTGCCCAAATCCGATCCCGTGTGCGCGGAGGCAGCTGGGGCCAGGGCCTGATCGTGTTTGCGACGAACGACGGCCTGTTCGGCATGCCCGTCGACGGCGCCGGGGACGCCAGGCTCCTGATCGCGCCGGACGTCGAGAGCGGCGAACTGTATTTCTCCTGGCCCGAGATCTTACCGAACGATCGCGGCGTCGCATTCACGATACTGCCGCAAGATCCCGGGAATCCCCCGGAAATCGCCGTTCTCGATCTCGAAACGCTGACCTACGATCGCCTGATCTCGACCGGATACGGCGCCCAGTACGCGGCCGGCGGCCATCTCGTCTACGGCAACGCCGGCGAAATCATGTCGGTGAAATTCAACGCTCGCACGTTTCGCGTCGAGGCAGACCCTGTCCGCCACGGCCACCGTATCGCGTTTGGAGCACCGGGCTTCGATGTCTCGGCGACCGGTACGCTGGCGTTCGCGCCACCGCCCCCTCCGCCCAGCGTTTCGATGGTCTGGGTCGACCCCGCCAACGGCGGCGAGGTCGACGCCGGACTCGATCGCCCGTTCACCTATTCGCGTTTGTCGCCCGACAGTTCCACGGTCGTAGGTGATAACGCGTTCGACGGCAATCGGGATCTCTTCATCTGGGATTTCGAGCGCGGCGTCGAAACGCGGCTGACGGGAGATCCGAAAGAGGATCTGTTCGACTATTTTTCACCGGACGGCAATTCTGTGTACTTCACGTCCAACCGCCTCGACAATCGGATGAAGATCTTCGTCGTTCCGATCGATCGCAGTCGGGAGCCCGAGCTGGTCTATGGCGACGACGAGTTCGACTGCTGGCTCATGGACGTGCTCTCGGACCGGATCCTGGTCATGCGCACACTCGCCGGCGGTGGCAGGGAGTTCGTTACGATAGAGCTCGAGGAGCCACGCGAGCCTCAACTGATCGTTTCCCTTGCACAGGGCGGCCTGAATCCCGTCGCCTCGCCGAACGAGCGCTGGCTCGCCTATCAGTCTAACGAAACCAACCGCACCGAGATCTGGGTGCGCTCGCTCGACGCCGCCGCGCCGGCGCAGGCTCAGATTTCGAGCGCCGGCGGCTATTACCCGCAGTGGTCGCCCGACGGCCGCACGATCTACTACTTCGCTTTCGACGGCGCGATGATGGCGGTCGACATGAACGACGCATCCACGCTCGTTCCCGGAACACCTTACGAAGTATTCGCATTTCGCTACCGGTTGCCGGTAACAGGTCCCGTCATTGCGGATTCGGGGCGTCTCTACGACGTCGCCCGCGACGGCCGCCTCCTGATGTACAAGTCGACGGCCGCCGACACGAAGACGATCCGCGTCGTGCGCGGCTTCTCGAGCCTGCTCGACTAGAGCTCGAGAGTCGTCTCGCGCGCGCCTAGGGCAGCGCGAACACGAACACCTTGCTCTCGCTCCCGGCAGGCATGACCTCGGGATGGAACCGGCTCGTGTTGCTCGCGATCCCTGAATTGCTCGTCGTCACCGCGACGTACTGCTTGCCGTCGACGCCGAAGCTTACGGGATAACCGCTGATCGGCGAGCCGAGCCCGGCATCGAACAGCACCTCGCCCGTCGTCTCGTCGTAGGCCCTGAAGTGGCCGGCGACGTCGCCGCCGAAGACGAGCCCGCCGCCCGTCGCGACCATCGCCATCGTGCCGGCCGGCTGCTCGCGGTTCCAGAGCGTCTCGCCGGTCTCGGCCGAGACGGCCCAGATCGCGCCCATGACGTCCTTGCCCGGCGCCAGCACGGCGTCCTGCTCGAGCCCGTAGACGAGGCTCGGATCGCGCCCGTCGTCCTGCACTTTCGTATTCATGCAGACGTTTTGCATCGGCACGTACATCGCGTTCGTTCGCGGGCTGTAGGCCCCGGCGGGCCAGTTCCTGCCGCCCTGCATCGTCGGGCAGATCAGGACCTCCTGGTCCTTGTGCGTGTAGATCACAGCGGGATCGGTCGAGACCTTGCCGGTCGCGCCGTCGATGTCGGCAACGACGTTCTGCACGAGCGTCTCGCGCGCCCAGAGAAACTCGCCGGTTTCCCGATCGAGCGTGTAGACGATGCCCGTCTTGCCCGGAATGCCGGTCATGACGCGCCGCGTCTCGCCCGGGCGGATGTTCGGATTGATCCACGGCACGGCGCCGGGATCGGGCGCGACGGCCGTGTCGACGAGCATGCGCTCGAACGGATGATCGAGGTCCCAGTGATCGATCAGGTGCTGGTAGTACCAGACGATCTCGCCGGTCTCGATGTCGAGCGCGAGCGTCGAGTTGTGATACAGATGTTCGAGATCGATGCCGCCGAGCTGGAACTTGGCCGACGGGATCGTGACCGATGTGCCGACATAAATGAGACCAAGCTCCGGATCGTAGCTCGGCACCATCCAGGTGCCGACGTGCCAGCGCTCCTCGAGCGGCACGTCGCCCCAGGTCTCGTCGCCCGGCTCTCCGGGCCGCGGGATCGTGCGCGAGCGCCAGAGCTCCTCGCCCGTCGAAGCGTCATGCGCCGTGACCACGCAGGCCTCGTGCGTCGCGTCGGGCTGGCACTGCCGCCCGGCGATGACACGCCCGTCCGCAATGATTGGGCCGGCGGTCGTGCGCGCGCGCAACGCGGGCTCGTGCACGAAGGTCTCCCAGACCAGCACGCCCGTGCGGGCGTCGACGGCATAGACCTGATTGTCGCTGCCGTGGTCGATCAGCGTCGTGCCGTAAATCGCCATGCTGCGGTTTGTGCCGCCGCGCACGTCCTCGGGAAACTCGCGCTGGTACTCCCAGAGCAGCTCGCCGGTCACGGCATCGAAGGCCTGAATGTAGTCGCCGCGGTTCGGCACGTACATGACGCCGCTGTAGACGAGCGGCGTCGCCGCCTGATTGCCCATTCCGGTATCGTGGCTCCAGACGAGCTCGAGCTGGCCGACGTTCTCCTTGTCGATCTCGCTGAGCGGGCTGTAGCCCCAGCCGTCGAGCGTGCGCCGCCACGAGAGCCAATCGGCCGGATCCGGGTTTTGCAGCATCGCATCGGTCACCGGCACGAAGTCGTCGAAGCGCGAGCCGGCGCCGGTCTGGGCGGCGGCCGGCAGCGGGACGACGAGCGCGATCACGAGCGCAATCGCGAGAAATGCGAGGCGGGATTCAGTCATGGCTCTTCAGTTCCTTATTATTGTGGTAGAGCTATCTATCGAAGTGTTCGTCTAGCCGACCGCTCGCCGCGAGGTCGCGATAGTAGCTGACCGGATCACAGGGTGCCTGCTCGGTCAGATCGATGTCGTCATCGCGCGCGGAATAACGCTGCCGAACAAGCGGCTCGGTGTAATAGGGATCGTGGATCGTCATCGTGCGGTCGACCGTCAGGCCGCCTTCGCTCGGCGAATAGCGCTCGACGATTCGCGTGCCCTCGCCCGACATCGGCAGTCCCGAGCCATCGAGCCAGGCCGTACTCAAGTGCGTGGTCTCGACGACGAGCACGCCGCCTTCCCAACGGCCGACGGAGAAGCCCATCGGCGTGTGGGGAGTATCGGGCGGCGCGCTACGTCCATCCATCCAGATGCGCCGCGGTGTGTTGTGCTCGATGTAGATCATCAAATAGTGATCGCCCGCGTCGACGATATCGGCGTTATAGGGCGCGCCGAAGATCCGCGGCAAGCCCGGCGCGACGCAGCGCAGCGACGGATCGTGCCAGGCTTCGGTCGCCTCGAAGACTCTGCGGCCTTCGGCCGTGAACGGCGTCGGCTTCGGCTCGAGATCGTTCACGGTCACTGTCCACCGATAGGTGTTGCGCCAAGGGCCCGTGATGTCGAAGGGGTAGCGGTTACGGTTGCTGCCGCTGGCGTAGCCGTAGTCCCTTCCGACGCTCGCGTTGACGGCGTTCCGGTCGGGCCCGGAACGGGCAGCGGTGTCTCGCGGCGGCGGCACGCGCACGCCGTCGGAGGTCACGAGCTCGCGTATCTGCAGCTTCGTCGCACCGCCGCGGCCGAGACTGCCCGAGACGGTCACGCGATCGCCGACCTCGATCGAGTCCTCGAGCCAACCCTGACCGCGCAGCGTGGTCACGTTGCCGGCCTGCAGCTCCCAGTCCTCGGTCGAGCCGTCGTCGTTGGTGACCGTGAGCTGATAGCGGACGTGCGGGTTGGTGAACCAGACGCGCGTGATCTCGCCTTCGAGCTCGCCCTGGTTGCTCGTGTCGAACTCGGCCGCGACCGAATGATGGCTCAAGGCCGGCGCGCCAGGGAGCGCGAGCACCGCGGCAGCAAGAGCCAATCGGACTAATCTCGTCATGATCGTCCCCCCCGGAGACTGTCGAGAGCTGTTGTACCCTGGATTCTACTGCTGCGGCCGTTGCCGCGGAAACATCTCGCACTGAATCGGTGCACAATCCCTCCGTGGAGGGATTTCGCACCGACACGGTGCGTCCAGGTCCTCCGGGGAGGTCGCATCAGCCCGGCAGACGCTCGGGCCTCTCCCGCTCCCGCCGGCGGCGGCCCGGCGCCTGCAGCACGCGGTGCTCGACATTGTGCATGACGACGTCGGCCGCGATCTTGAGCAGCACGAAAAGCCAGATCGCACCCGCCCCGAGCACGAACCCGAACACGATCGTGAGATGCATCGGCACGACGCGTGCATACGGCATGGCCATGAGCGTGCCGATATTCGGCACGCGCTCGAGGTCGGCCGCGACATGCTCGCGATGCGAGGCGCGATGGCTATGCCAGAAGCCTGCCGCGAGAGCGACGGCCACATGAGCTGGAGCACGCTCCAGTCCTGCCAGAGCGCGGCTGCAAGCGTGACGACATTGCTGATTACGATGCCCCAAAGGGCCTGGTCCCGTGGGCGCGGCTCGGCATTCATGCCGTCGATATTAGTGCTCCGCCGCCAGGCCGTCCGCTACACCGGTCACACGGCGGGCTCGAAGAACTTGGCGAGAATCGGCCGATAACGGTCCATGTCGACGAGGAACGAATCGTGGCCCTGCAACGAGTCGAGCTCGTGATACTCGACACTACGCCCGTTGCCCGAGAGCCCTTCGGCGAGCTCCTGCTGCTGGTGAATCGGGAACAGGAAATCCGTCTTGACGCCGATGATCAGCGCGCGTTTGATCTCGACCTTCGCGAGCGCGCCTTCGACGGACGCGCCGTGATCGGCAATGTCGAAAAGATCGCTCGCGCGCGATAGATAAAGATAGCAGTTGGCGTCGAACTGGCCGATGAACTTGTTGGCGTGATGCTCGAGATAGGACTCGACCTCGAAGTTCATGCCGAAAGCGTCACCACCCGTGTGCTCGGCGCCGACGCGCTCGCGCCCGAAGCGCAGCCGCCATTCCTCGGCCGAGCGGTAGGTGATCATGCCGAGCTTACGCGCGAGCCGCATGCCAGTCAGCGGCGGTGCGTCGGGCGCGTAATTGCCGTCCTTCCAGGCCGGATCCCTGCGAATCATCTCGCGCTGCAACGAGCGCAGCGCGATCGAGAACGGCAGCGATCGCGTGCCGGACGACATCAGAACGATCGCCTCGGCAAGCCCCGGAAACTGCATCTCAAACGCAAGCGTCGTCATGCCGCCCATCGACGGCCCGACGATGGCATGCACGCGCTCGATGCCGAGGTGCTTCAGCGTCTCGAAGCCCGCGCGCGCGACGTCCTCGAGCGAGAGCACGGGAAAACTCAGGCGGTAGAGCTCGCCCGTTGACGGGTTGATCGACGCCGGCCCCGTCGAGCCGAAGCAGCTGCCAAGCGAGTTGATGCAGATGACGTAGTAACGCCTCGTATCGATCGGCTTGCCGCGGCCGATGATTTCCTCCCACCAGCCCGGCGTCGGGTCGTCCTTGCACGACGCCGCGTGTGCGGACGGCGACAGGCCGGTGAAGATAAGGATCGCGTTGCTCTTCGCCAAATCGAGCTTGCCCCAGGTCTCGTACGCGATCGTCGGCTTGACAAGCGAGCCGCCCGAATGCATCGGAAATTCGCCTTCGACCGAGAAGAGTCGGCGTGCTGCCGTCACGTTTAGCCCTTTCGATTGCGCGAAGCGCAGCAGTTTAAGGCCCGCTCGAGCTTCGCTTTGTAACTTATCGTTATGACAATAGACCGCGATGCGGCGGTCAGCGGTTGTGCCGGATCACGCGCTGGCGCCGTCGCTCTTGTCTTTGCGTCAGCCGGTTGCGCCTGCCCGCGAACGGATTGTCGCCGCTGCGAAACTCGATGCGCACGGGCGTGCCGACGAGCTTCAGCGCCTTGCGAAAGCTGTTCTCGAGATAACGCCGATAGCGGGCCGGCACGCGCTCGGCCTGGCTGCCGTGAATCACGATCAGCGGCGGGTAACGGCCGCCCTGATGCGCATAGCGCAGGCGGATGCGCCTGCCGCGAACGACGGGCGGCGGATGCGCCGTGGTCGCCAGAGTCAGGAGCTCGTTCAGTCGCGGCGTCGGTATTTCGCGGCCGGCCGATTGGTAAGCCTGCATGGCAGATTCGACGAGCTCGGCGATGCCGCTGCCGTGCAGCGCCGAGATGTAGCGGCGATCGGCATAGGCCACGAACTCGAGCTGCCGATCGACCTCGCTCTCGACGCGGCGTCTGGCCGCTGCTTCCATGCCGTCCCACTTGTTGATGCCGATGACGAGCGCGCGGCCGCGGTCCGCCGCCATGCCGATCAGATGCAGATCCTGATCAGTCACGCCTTCGCGGGCGTCGAGCAGGACGATGACGACACCGGCGTCGTCGATCGCCTTGAGGCTTTGCACGACGCTGAACTTCTCGACGCCCGCGTCGACGCGCGAGCGCCGCCTGATGCCTGCCGTATCGATCAGCAAGAAACGATAGCCTTCGCGCTCGCACGGGACGACGATGCTGTCTCGCGTCGTGCCCGGAGCCGGCGAGGTCACGAGCCGGTCCTCGCCGACGAGACGATTGATCAGAGTGGACTTGCCGACATTCGGCCGGCCGATGACGGCGAGCCGCGCGCGCTCGTCTGCGGCCGCTTCGGGCGCGGCATCGAGATCGAACGGCGCGAGCACGCGTTCGATCAGCGCGGGGACGCCGTGGCCGTGCCGGGCCGCGATCGCGACCGGCTCGCCGAGTCCGAGCCCGTGAAAATCCGCGGCCGCGAGCTCGGGTGCGAGGCCTTCGGACTTGTTGATCGCGACGGTCACGGCCTTGCCCGAACGGCGCAGCCGATCGGCGATCGCGAGATCGCCGGCCGAGAGGCCCGCCTGCTGGTCGACGACGAGCACGAGCGCATCGGCCTCGTCGAGCGCGTAGGCGACCTGCCGCTCCACGCCCGGATCGATCTCGGCCTCGCCGATGCCGCCGAGCCCGCCCGTGTCGATCACGACATAGCGGGCGCCGTCATGAGAGGCGAATCCGTAGCGCCGGTCGCGCGTGACGCCCGGCTCGTCGGCGACGAGCGCGTCGCGCGACCGCGTCAGGCGGTTAAACAGCGTCGATTTGCCGACATTCGGTCGACCGACGAGCGCGACGGCGGGCAGCATGGCGCATCCTCACCCGGACGACTCGTCGACGGCGACCTGCAAAGCCGCGAGCGTCCCGTCCTCGGACTGGATGAACAGAAGCGGACCGAGCGCGAGCGGCTGCGCGGTGATCTGCGCCTGTGCCACGCGATGGCGGGCCATGAAGCTTCCATCGATGGCGCTGAGAAAGTGCACATAGCCTTCGAAGTCGGCCACGACGACGGTATTGCGATAGCGCGACGCCGCCGTGAGGTCGCGCAGGCGCAGATCCGTCTGGCGCCAGACCTCGTTACCGGTGACGCGGTTGAGCGCCACGACCGCGCTCACGTCGCTCGTCACATAGACGTTCTCGATGTCGACACCGATACCCGTGAACGAGGAGAAGTCGCGCTCCCATAGCGCTTCGCCGGAGCCGAGATCCAGCGCGGCGGCCCGGCCCTGAAAGGTCGCCGCATAAACGTCGTTGCCGAAGACCTCGAGGTCGACGCCGACGTCGACGAGCCGATCGATCTCGGAACGCCCGGCAGGGGTGGCGAGCTGAGCCTCCCAGTTCTGCTGGCCGAACTCCATGTCGTAACTGCCGACCCGGCCGTTATCGAAGCCCGCGATCACGCTGTCGCCGATGACGATCGGCGAGCTGTTGCCGCGCAGGGTCAGGGTCGGCAAGGTCTGGATGATCGACCAGAGCTCGGCGCCGTCTGCCGCCGAGACGGCATTGAGGCGGCCGTCGACGCTGCGAAAGACCACAGCATCGCCGGCGACCACGGGCGTTGCCAGCACTTCGCTGCCGACCGGCTCGTGCCAGCGCTGCTCGCCCGTTTCGGCGTCGAGCGCGAGCAATGTCCCGTCGCTCGTGCCGAAGACGACGAGCCCGTCGCCGACGCCGGGCCCGGACGCGAGCCTCGCCCCCGTTGCCGCCGTCCAGAGCGGCACGCCGTCGCTGATGCCGAAAGCCGCGGCCGTCCCGTCGCGAACGCCGGCAAAGATCCTCGTGCCGTCGGTCGCGGGCTTGAGACCGAGGCGCAGGCGTTCGCTGCCCCGGCCGACCCTGGTGCTCCAGGCTTCCTCGATCGCGAGCCTCGGGACGAATTCGATGAGCTCGGCCGGCGCCTCGGTCGTATCCTGGCTGCAGGCACCGATCCCGCCCACGACGAGCGTGAGCCAGATTCGCGGCTTCATCCCGCGTCCTCGTCGGCGGAATCGGGCCGGCCGACCTGGATCAGCTCGTTGAGCTTGAGCTGCACGAACTCGGTATCGACGGTCCCGTTGCCCCCTGCGAGCAGAGCATCCGTATATTCACCGACGGCGGCATCGACATTGCCTGTCGCGGCATGAACGTCGCCGCGTATTTCGCTTAACCTCGCGCCGAACTCGCCGGGCTCGGTCACGTTCAACACCTCGAGAGCGCGATCGTACTGCTCGTCGTAGGCGAGCACGCGCGCGAGCCTCAGGCGGGCGATCATTGCCATGTCTTCGTCGCGACTGCCCGCCATCACGGCAGCCAACTCGTCGATCGAGCGTTGCGTGTCGCGGATCAGATTGTCGGCCGCGACGAGCAGGCGAGCCTGATCCAGATAGGCGCTCGACCCGTAGTCGGCCGCGAGCCGCGCAAGCAGCTCGTCGGTCCGCTCGCTGTCGTCGTCCCCGATGGCGGCCTGAAGATCGAGGTAGAGCGCTGCCGCTTCCTCGGCGACTCGCTGCTGGTAGGCCTGATACTGCTGCCACCCGAACCAGCCGAATGCCATGATCGCGGCGCCGCCGATCAGGAACCAGCGGTTCTCGCGCCACCAGAGCCTGATCCGCTCGATCTGTTCTTTTTCGGTGAGATACTCGTCCATAACGGGGGCTATTCTACCGGCTCGAGGCTCCCGCTGAGCGTTACCGCGAGTTCACTTTCCTTCAGCGACTGCTGCCCGCCTCCGCCTCGCAAATCCTTGAGACTGATCCGGCCGGCCGCGATCTCCTCGTCGCCGAGGATTACGGCGAACCGCGAGCCCGACTTGTCGGCCCGCTTGAGCTGCGTCTTGAGCGACGACGACAGGCCGAGCACGACGCGCAGGCCCGGCACCTCGCGCCGCAGCGATTCGGCGAGCGTGAACGCCTTGCGCCGCGCGGCATCGCCGACCGCAACGACGAAAACATCGGGCGGCTTTGCGGCCGGTTCCTGTCCTTCGGCGCGCATCAGCTCGACGACGCGCTCGATGCCGAGCGCCCAGCCGACGGCCGGCGTGTCGCGGCCGCCGAGCTCGGCGACGAGGCCGTCGTAGCGACCGCCCGAGCAGATGGCGCCCTGTGAGCCGAGCTTGTCGGTGACCCATTCGAAGACCGTGCGCGAGTAGTAATCGAGCCCGCGCACGAGCCTCGGATTGAGCCGGTAGTCGATGCCAACATCGGCAAGCAGCGTCTTGACGGTCTCGAAATGCGATCGCGATTCATCGTCGAGGTAATCCGGCAACACGGGAGCGCGCGCGATGAGCGCGCGTATCTCCTCGTTCTTGCTATCGAGTATGCGCAGCGGATTGCGTTCGAGCCGTCGCAGGCTGTCCGCATCGAGCGCGTCGCGATGCGCCGAGAAGTAATCGACGAGCTCGCGCTTGTACTCGGTTCTCGCCTCGGGCGTGCCGAGCGAATTGAGCTCTAGCGTCACGTTCTCGATGCCGAGCGCCTGCCAAAGCCTGGCCGAGATCACGATGAGCTCGGTGTCGATCTCGGGCTCCGCGTATCCGAGCGCTTCGATGCTGAGCTGGTGAAACTGGCGGTAACGTCCCTTCTGCGGGCGCTCGTGTCGAAACATCGGACCGGCGCACCAGAGCTTTTGCTGCTGGTTGTGCAGCAGCCCGTTGCTCAAGGCGGCACGGACGACGCCGGCGGTCGCCTCGGGACGCATCGTGATCTGATCGCCGTTACGGTCCTCGAAGGTGTACATCTCCTTCTCGACGATGTCGGTCGCCTCCCCGATCGAGCGGCTGAAGAGCTCGGTCCTCTCGAGCACGGGAATCCGTATCCGCTGATAACCGTAGTCGGTGAAGAGTCGCGCGGCCGCGATCTCGACGCGCTCCCACAACGGCGCGTCGGCCGGCAGAATGTCATTCATGCCGCGGACGGGCGCGATCGTGCCGGTCATGGAGCCTGGCCGGTCCGGGCCTCGATGTTGAACTGGGCCAGATCACCGCGCCTGGCAGAAACGGGAATCGCGAACGGCTCGCCGTCGAGGCGAAGCTCGACGCCGGCTGCATTGCCGAAGAAGAGATTGAGGTCCCGGTCGGCCGGAATGCTCGAGCTCGTGCCGGCGAGGCCGAGCGCGTAGTAAAGGCGTTCGCCGTCGGCGTCGGTAATCTCGGTCCAGCTGTCCTCGACGAAAACGATCTCGAGCGTCGGGCCGGCGTAGGGTTCGACTGTTTCGCCTACCGGGTCGATCCGCGCTGCCTGCGAAGGCAAGGCGTCCGTCTCCGGAGCGGCCTCGGGCGGCGGCTGCGGCGCGGAACGAGCGACGGGTGCGCGCTCGATGTCTGCCGTCGGCTGCGGGTCGCTCGCAGGCGCGGACGCAGAAGCGGACGCAGAGGCGGACCCGGGGGCGGCGGCAAACTCAGAGGCGGCGGCCGCCGCGCGCGGCGCGCCGCTTTCGCCCGCGGCGTCCGTGACGGCGCTTCGACCGAGCCACCACCAGGTCGCAAGAATGGCGGCGGCCAGGAGCAGCGCGAGGCCGGCGCCGACCAAGAACACGACCTGCCGCTCGTTCCGGAGCCTGATCGTTCGCGACGGGGCGATCTCGACGCTGGTATCGCCGGCCAGACGCTCGTACCCGGCAATGAGCCCGGCAACGTCGAGTCCGAGCCTGGCGCCGTATTGCCTGAGGTAGCCCCTGGCGAAAACGGGCGGTCCGAGCGCTTCGAACCGACACTCCTCGAGCGCCGTCAGCGCGGGCACGCTGATCCGAAGCTCGGTCGAGACGGCGTCGATTGAAAGCCCCTGCGCCTCGCGGGCGCGCCTGAGCCTGACGCCGAGGTTTTCTGCCGGCTCGGCGGCGTCCTTCGCTGGCCCGATTGGCTCGCTAGATTGCATTTCGCTCGAGCTCGCCGAGCCGCGTTGCCGCGGGCGAGCCCGGGAACTCCCGTCGCAGGCGGTCGGCGCAACCGTCGGCCGCCGCGGCATCATTGAGCTCGCGCTCGATCATATAGCAGGCCAGCAGGTCTTCCGCCTGTACCTGCGCGAACCCTTCCAGACGCTGCCAGAAGGCCCGCGCGCTAATATAGTTGGACGTCCGGATCGAGACGTCCAACATTCCGCGCAGCGCTTCTGTGTTCGCGGAATCGATGTCGAGAATCGCGCGAAGATTCTTTTCGGCACCGGCAAGGTCACCCGCGCCGCGAGCGCAGCTCGTAGCCTGCTGCAGGATCTGGATCCGCGTGTTCCTTGCTGAGGTGTCGACGGCGCGTTGAAAATAGGGGTCGGCATCTTCCCATCGGTCCTGGCGACAGAGGAACACGGCATAGCGGTGCTGCGTATCCGCGTCCCGTGGCGTGAGCTGGACTGCGCGGCGATGATGCTCCTCGGCCAGCTCGACGGACCCCTCCAGATCGTAGGCGACCGCGATCGTGCTATGAGCGTCGGAGGAACGCGCATTGATGTCTATCGCTCGCTGCAGCGCCTCGATCGCGAGATCCGGGCGGTTCTCCTGCAGATAGCCAACGCCGAGCGCAAGATTGACCTCGACTTGCTCCTCGTCCGAAGCAGGCTGCCGCCGAATCTCGCCCTCGGTCACGCAGCCCGCAATCGGCAACACACCAAGGAGCACCAGAAAGCGAAGGCTTGCACGTTTCATGAGCTCGTGACCCCCGAGAGTTTGTCACTCAAGCGTATGCGCCTGCGATCGTCCACGCGGCCGGCGAGCTGACCGCAGGCCGCCGCGATATCGTCGCCGCGCGGGCGCCGGATCGTCGCTACGATGCCGGCGGCATTCAGAGTCTGCCAGAAGGCGTCCATCATCTCCTGTTTCGAGCACCGGAATCGGCCGCCCTCGAAGCTGTTGAACGGTATGAGATTGACCTTGGCGGGACGGTTCCGGAGCAGCCCGATCAGCGTCCTGGCCTGACTGACGCTATCGTTGACGCCGTCGAGCATGACGTACTCGAACGTGATCTGCCGCGATGCGAGCACGTCGGCGTACCGCCAGCAGGCATCGAGCAGCTCCGCAATCGGATGGCGCCGATTGATCGGCACGAGCTCGTCGCGCAAGTCATCGGTCGGCGCATGCAGCGAGACGGCAAGCGCGACATTGCAGTCGTCGGCCAACCGCCGGATCTGCGGCACGAGGCCGGCCGTCGATATCGTGACCCTGCGCCGCGACAGGCCGTACGCATGATCGTCGATCAGAAGTCGCGTCACCGCGACGACATTGCGGTAATTGGCGAGCGGCTCGCCCATGCCCATGAAAACGACATTGCTGATTTCGAGCGGCGCTATCGCGGCGCTCGCGAACGCGACCTGGCCGAGGATCTCGGCGGCGCTCAGGTTTCGATTGAAGCCCTGCTGCCCCGTCGCGCAGAACGCGCAGTCGAGCGCACAGCCCGCCTGCGAGGAGATGCAAAGCGTCGTGCGCTTCGGCTCCGGAATCATCACGGTCTCGATGGCCTGGCCGCCGCCGACATCGAGCAGCCACTTGATCGTGCCGTCGTCGGATTGCTCGCGGCGGAGCAGCGTCGGCGTTTCGATCGAGGCAATCGATTCGAGCTCGGTGCGCAGATCGAGGCTCAAGTCCGTCATCGCCTCGAAAGCGAGCACGTGGCGCCGATGCATCCAGTGCATGAGCTGGCGCGCCCGGTAAGGCCGCTGGCCGATGGATTCGACGAACGAAGCAAGCTCCTCGCCCGACAGGCCGAGCAGATTGGGCTTCGCCGGCGGCGCCGCGATTATCAGCGCGTTCGCGGACACATCTCGCCCTCGTCGAAGAAGTAGTCGATCTCGACGGCGGCCGTGTCGGGCCCGTCCGAGCCGTGCACGACGTTTTGCTCGATGGAGCTCGCGAAGTCGGCGCGTATCGTGCCGGGATCGGCATGCGCCGGATTCGTTGCGCCCATGATCTCGCGGTTTCTCGCAATGGCGTTCTCGCCTTCGAGCACCTGCACGACGACGGGCCCCGACGTCATGTAGCTGACGAGATCCCTGAAGAACGGCCGCCCCTTGTGCACGGCGTAGAAGCCCTCGGCCTGCTCTTTCGTCAGATGCAGCATCTTCGCCGCGATGATTCTCAAGCCCCCCTTCTCGAACCGGCGATAAACCTCGCCGATCAGGTTCTTCTCGACGCCGTCGGGCTTGATGATGGATAGGGTGCGTTGGCTTGCCACTATTCGTCCCTGATTCTAAATATTGAAACTCTCGCCGCAGCCGCATTCGCCCTTGACGTTCGGATTGCGGAACTTGAACGCCTCGTTGAGCCCATCCTTGACGAAATCGACTTCCGTGCCGTCGATGATCGCAAGACTCTTCGCATCGACGATGACCTTGACGCCCTCGTCCTCGAACACCGAATCGTCGTCGGCGATCGAATCGGCATAGTCGATGACGTAGGCGTAGCCGGAGCAGCCGGTTTTCTTTACGCCCACGCGCAAGCCCACGCCTTGGCCGCGCTTTCGTAAGTAGCTGCGCACGCGTTCGGCCGCGCTGGCCGTGATCGAAACTGTCATTTCTATTCGTCCTTCCCTGCCGCCGCCTGCCGATGACACTCCAGAAGAGCATCCTCGATCCGCAGCAGCTTGCCGTGCTTTTCCCGCGGCAGCGCGATTCGCGACGCGAAACCCTCGAGATCGATCGTCGTCATTGCGTCCACCGGCTTCCCTTCGAGCTCCGATGCAACCAGGTCGGCCGCCGCCAGGCCGTGCGGGCAGCCGTACGCCCGAAAGCGCACCCGGCCGATTTCCGCCTGCTCGAGCTCGACCTCGAACCGGACCCAGAAGCGGAGGCTCCGGTCTTCGGCCGCCGCGGCGACGGTCCTGCCGGCATCCGGCGGGATCGCCCCGGCCATGGCTGGGGCAGAAAAGCGCCGCCGCACCTCGGAGCTGTATTCCATAGACTTAAGCACGAAGTTTAACGGAAAGCCCAAGCACTCTGCACTCAAGTAGAGCACCAATCGGGCGCTCCGGCGGCGATTGCCCGCAGTCGCGCAACCTCGGCGCCGACACGTTCGACGGCCCGGTCGATCTCGGCTTCGGTCGTGAACCGGCCGACGCCGAATCGGAGCGTGCTCTCGGCAAGCGCATCGGAGAGACCCAGGCTACGAAGCACGTGCGAGGGCGCGGCATGGCTCGACGTGCAGGCGGATCCGGCCGAGACGGCAACGTCGGCCAGGGCAAACCGGAGGCTCTCGCCTTCGACGCCGGGAAAGCTGACCGACAGGATATGCGGCGCCGAACGCGATGGATCGCCGTTGCGCCGGACGCCCTCGATGCGGGCGAGCCCCTGCCAGAGCTGCTCGCGCAGGCGGGTGAGCCCGCCGGTTTCGTTCCGCGCGGCGGCGATCTCGAAGGCCTTGCCGAAGCCCGCTATCTGATGTGTCGGCAAAGTGCCGGCGCGCGCGCCGAGCGCCGCCTCACCGCCGTGAATCAGCGCCGCGAGCGCAAGACCTTCGCGAACGTAAAGCGCGCCGACGCCTTTCGGCCCGTTGAGCTTGTGCGCGGTCAGCGAGCAAAGATCGATGCCCCAGTCCTCGATGTCGAGCGGGACCTTGCCCGCGCCCTGCGCCGCATCGACGTGCAGCAGCACGCCGGCATCGTGACAGACTCGTGCCACGGCTTCGACGTCCTGGATGCTGCCGACCTCGTTGTTGACGAGCATCACCGAGACGAGTCGCGTCTGCGGCTTCAGCGCGGCCGCGATCCGGTCGGTCGCGACGATGCCGTTCGCATCGCAGCCGACACGCGTGACGGCGATGCCGACGTCCTCGAGCGCACCCGCCGCGTCGAGCACGGATCGGTGCTCGATGGCGGTTGTCACGAGATGACTCGGCCCGTGGCCTGCCGGCAGAACGCCCTTGAGCGCGAGATTGTTCGCCTCCGTGGCGCCTGAGGTGAAGACGAGTCGCTCACCCGCGGCGCCGACGAGCGCGCCGATCTGCTCGCGCGCGGCGTCGACGACGGCCTTCGCTGCGGCGCCGGCGGCGTGGGGCGACGCCGGATTGGCGAAGACGCCATCGCGCGTGAGGCAAGCGGCCATCGCCTCGGCAACCGCCGGGTCGACCGGGGAAGTCGCGGCGTAGTCGAGATAGATGAGGCCCTCAGTCATCGATATCGCGCCACGACGAAGAGCCTCCGGGACGCAAGGAGTTCAGCGCGCCGCGCAGGATATTCACCTCGTTGCGATCGAGCTCCGCGCGCATGAAAAGGCGGCGGAGCTTCCGCCTGAGCTGGTGAGGATGATCAGGTCTCAGAAAGCCCGACTGCGTCAGAAGCGCCTCGAGCTGGCCCTGAAAGCCCTCGATCTCGGCCGCTGTTGCCGGCGGCGCCTCGCGTTGCTCGGGAATCGCGGCCGCCCTCTTGCCGTTCGACTGCGCGAGCATCGCCATCCGAAGCTCGTAGCAAAGCACTTGCGCCGCCATCGCGAGGTTCAGCGATCCGTACTCGGGAGCCGTCGGTATATGCACGAGGTCGTGACAGCGCGCCAGATCGTCGTTGGTCAGTCCCGCCTGCTCCGGACCCATGACGATCGCGACGACCTCGTCCGGCAGCCGGGCTGCAATTCGAAGCGCGCAGGCCTTGGGATCGATCACCGGCCAGCGGCCGCCACGCGTGCGCGCCGAGGCGCCGACGACATAGCTGCAATCGCCGATCGCCGCCGGCAGGTCGCTCTCGATCCTCGCGCGGGCCAGAATGTCGTCGGCCCCCGACGCGCGCGCCGTCGCTTCGGCGTCGGGGAAAGACTTCGGCGCCACGAGGCAAAGCTCGTCGAGCCCCATCGTTTTCATAGCACGAGCCACGGCGCCGACGTTGCCGGGATGCGACGTCTCGACGAGCACGATGCGAACGGGTATATCCACGCGAAGTCAAGTTTGTTTGAAAGCCTCGAGTATTCTACGCTGCACGACCTCATGCACGGGATGGTCAACATAGCGATCCGGGCGGCGCGGCGAGCCGGCGAGATCATGATTCGCCAGCTCAACCGGCTCGAGACGCTCGAAGTTGCCGAAAAGGGCCGCAACGACTTCGTCACGCGCGTCGATCAGCTTGCCGAAGCCGCAATCATCGAAGTGATCAGGGACCATTACCCGGATCATTCGATACTCGCCGAGGAAAGCGGCGCATCGGGAGATCACGCCGTGCAATGGATCATCGATCCGCTCGACGGCACGACGAACTACATGCACGGCTTTCCGGTCTTCTCGGTCTCGATCGGCGTCATGGAGGACGGCGAGCTTCAGCACGGCGTCGTCTACGATCCGTTGCGGCAGGAGATCTTCTCGGCCACGCGCGGCCAGGGCGCCCAGCTCGACGGCCACCGGATTCGCGTCAGCAAGCAGACCGCGCTCCGGGGCGCGCTGATCGCGACGGGATTCCCCTATCGCATGACCGAGGCGCACATGGACTCCTATCTGAAAATGCTGCGTCAGGTCATGATCGAGACGGCCGGCGTCAGGCGTCCCGGCTCCGCGGCGCTCGATCTGTGCTATCTCGCGGCCGGCCGCGTCGACGGCTTCTGGGAGCTCGGCTTGAGCAAGTGGGACGTCGCGGCAGGCGCCCTGATCATTCGCGAAGCCGGCGGGCGAATCAGCGATTTCCGCGGCACCGACAACTTCCTCGAGAGCGGCAATGTCGTCGGCGGGACGCCCAAGGTATACGCCGCGCTGTCGAAGCTGCTCGCGCCGATGGCGAAAGGCCTGGATTGACCTTCACGGCATCGAGTCGATTTCCTCGCGCTTCGGCGGGATCAGATCCATCGGCGAGACGTCTAGGAAGAGCGCCGCGGCGCTTGCGACGTAGATCGAGGAGTAGGTGCCGACGACGATGCCGACGATCAGAGCAAGCGAGAATCCCTTGACGGTTTCGCCGCCGAGCACGTACAGCGCGGTGAGCACGAGCAGCGTCGTGATCCCCGTGACGATCGTGCGCGACAGCGTCTGATTGATCGATGTATTGATGATCGCCTCGGCCGTGCCGCGCCGCATGAGCCTGAAATTCTCGCGGATCCGGTCGTAGACGACGATCGTATCGTTCAGCGAGTAACCGATCATGGCGAGCACGGCCGCGAGGACCGACTGGTTGAACTCGAGCCCGACGAGCGAGAAAAATCCGAAAGTGATGATGACGTCGTGCACGAGCGCCGCGTTTGCGCCGGCCGCGAATTTCCAGCGAAAACGAAGGACGATATAGAGAAAGACAATGACGAGAACGAACAGCATCGCACGGCCGCCGTTCTCGACGAGCTCCTCGCCAATCTGCGTGCTAACGGTGTCAGCCGCGAGCCGCTCGACGCTATTGTCGGCCGTCCGGAGCAGCGCGACGACTCGATCGGCGAAATTCGAGACTGCCTCGATCTCGTCGGATGATCCCTCGGCGGGATCCGTCCCGGCGGGCGGCAGGCGAATCTGCACGTCGGTCGCCGTGCCGAAGTTCTGCACCACGGCCTGCCCATAGCCCTCTGTCTGGAGCAAGCCGCGGATACTCTCGAGGTTGGCCGGCTCGTCGTAACGAACGACGATCAGGACGCCGCCCGTAAAATCGAGGCCGAGCTCCAATCCGCGTGTCGCGAGCGAAACGATCGAAACGATGACGGCGACGATCGAGATGAGGACCGCCGTGCGGCGCCGGCCCATGAAGTCGAAGTTCGGCTGGCGCCGGAAGAGCCGCATCTTAAGCCGCCGCTCCGATCGAGAGCCTCTCGATATTCTTGCGCCGGCCGTAGATCAGGTTGACGACGACGCGCGTGCCGACGATAGCCGTGAACATCGAGGTGACGATGCCGATCGAGAGCGTCACGGCAAAGCCCTTGATCGGCCCGGTGCCGTAGGCGAAGAGCACCAAAGCCGCGATCAGCGTCGTGATGTTGGCGTCCGCGATCGACGAGAAAGCCTTTTCGTAGCCGGCCTTGATGCTCGCCTGCGGCGAGTTGCCGTTTCTGATTTCCTCGCGGATGCGCTCGAAGATCAGGACATTCGCGTCGACGGCCATGCCGACCGTCAGCACGATGCCCGCGATGCCGGGCAGGGTCAGCGCCGTCGGCAGCAGCGAAAGCGCGGCGATCATCAGCACGAGATTTGACAGCAGCGCCATGTTGGCCACGAGCCCGAAGAATCGGTAATAGACGGCCATGAACACGATCACGAGCAGGAAGCCGACGACAATGGCGAGCCGGCCCCGCTCGATGTTGTCGGCGCCGAGGCTCGGACCGATCGTGCGCTCATCGACCATGACGATCGGCGCGGCGAGCGCACCGGCGCGCAGCAGAAGCGCAAGCTCCCGGGCCTGAAATGCCGTGAGACCCGTCGTCTGAAAGCGATTCGAGAAGACACCCTGAATGACGGCGTTGCTGATGACCGTTCTCTCGGTCCGCGTCTCGACGACCTCCTCGCCGTTGCGCTCGACCGTTTCCGGAATCTCCTCGATGAAAACGACGGACATGCGGTTGCCGACGTTGTTGCGCGTGAAGGCGAGCATGCGGTCGCCGCCCGGGCCGTCGAGCGTGATGTTGACGGCCGGCGAGCGGTTCTCGTCAAAGCCCGGCGTCGCGTCGATGATCTGGTTGCCCGTCACGATGATGTCGCGCCGCACCAGAATGGGCAGGCCGTCCTGGTCGTACAGTAGTTCCGAGCCGAGCGGCGGCCGGCCGCGCCGCTCGGCCTCGTAGGGATCGTTCTCCTCGTCGGTCGGGCGGTATTCGAGCGTCGCCGTGCCGCCGAGCAGCTCCTTGGCCCGGGCGGGATCCTGCACGCCCGGCAATTCCACCAGAATGCGGTCGAGCCCCTGCCGCTGCACGTTGGTCTCGGCGACACCGAGCTCGTTGACGCGGTTGTTCAGCGTGACGATGTTCTGCTCGATGGCGAAATTGCGCCGCTCCGTCAAGAGCACTTCGGTCGGCCGGATGCGAAACCCCGGGCGGCCGTCAATCTCGGTGCGATCGACGAGAAGCCGCGGCGTCGTCACGATCACGCCGGGATCGTCGAGGTCCTCGATGATCTCTTCGGCGCGGTCCATGTCCGCCTCGCCTTCGACCATCGTCACGCTCAGCGTGCCATCCCCGAGCTCGACCCTGGCCCTGATATCGGCCTCGCGAAACTCCGTGCGTAAGGTGTTCTCGTAGTTCTCGAGCAGCGTACCGATCGCGCCCTGGAGATCGACCTCGAACAGGAATTGCACGCCGCCGCGAAGATCGAGACCGAGATTCATCGGCTCGAGCCCGAGCGCCGCCATCCATGCCGGCACGCGCGGGGCGAGCGTCTGCGCGACGCGGTAATTGGAAAGCTCCCGGCTCAGCAGATCGCTCGCTCGCAACTGCTCCGCGCCGGATGCGAATCGGACGATTGCGGCGCCGTCGTCTATTTCGGTGCCGAGGTACTGGATGTCGGCCTCGTCGAGCATCAGCCTGATCTCGGACAACTGCGTCTCGGCGACGGGCTGGTTGTCGCTGCGTCCGACGAAAACGGCGAGGTCGTCGCCGTAAATGTTCGGTAACGCGATGATGCCGCCGGCGACGACGACGATCAGCACCAGCCAGTTGACCCATTTCGGGTAGCGGTTCATCGTCGGCTGCCTACCTGCCCTCTAAACGCTCTTGACGGTGCCTTTGGGGAGCACGGCGGCGACCGTGTGCCGCTGCACCTTGATCGTGACGTTGCTCGCAATCTCGACGTCGAGAAACTGCTCGCCCACGGCCGTCACCTTGCCGAGCACGCCGCCGGCGGTGACGACCTCGTCGCCGGTCGAGAGCGCCGCGACCATCTCGCGGTGCTCCTTCTGCTTCTTGTTCTGCGGACGAATGATCAGGAAGTAGAAGATGACGAAGATCGCGATCAGCGGAAGAAAGGTGATCCAGGGGCTTTGCTGCTGAGCCGCCTGCGCGTAGGCCGGCTCAATGAAAAAGTCGAGAACTGAATGCATTTGGCTTCCTGCGTCGGCCACCGGGGCGGCCTAAGTCGAAGTGGCCGCGTATTATTACACAGGCTACATGGGGTCGGGCTCGGCCGCTTCAAGCTCCCGCGCGAGCGAATCGAGCCCCCCGTTCCCGATCGCATCCCGAATCCGGGCCATCACGGCCTGATAGAAGCGCAGGTTATGGATCGTCGCGAGCCGCGGGCCGAGAATCTCGTTGCATTGCTGCAGGTGACGAATATAGGCGCGGCTGTAGTGCCCGCAGGCATAGCAATCGCAGGCCGCGTCGATCGGCCCCGTGTCGTCGCGAAACCGGGCATTGCGGATGTTGATCCGGCCTTCGCTCGTGAAGAGCTGGCCGTTGCGGGCGTGCCGCGTCGGGATCACGCAATCGAACATGTCGATGCCGCGGGCGACGGCCTTGACGAGATCCGACGGCGTGCCGACGCCCATCAGGTACCGCGGCGCTGCCTTGGGCAGCCGCGACGCGAGGCCTTCGAGCACGGCAAGACGCTCGGCCTCGGGCTCCCCCACCGCGAGCCCGCCGACGGCGTAGCCGTCGAACCCGATCGTGACGAGGCCGGCCAGCGAGCGCTCGCGCAGGTCGGGATAGACACCGCCCTGCACGATACCGAACAGTGCCGCGTCGGACTTCGCGCCCTTGAGACCGTCGAAGGCGTCGCGGCCGCGCCGCGCCCAGCGCAGCGAAAGCTCCATCGACGCTTCGGCGTCGGCGTGCGTTGCCGGGTACTCGGTGCATTCGTCGAACGACATGACGACGTCGGAATCAAGGCCGTGCTGAACCTCGATCGAGCGCTCGGGCGTCAGCAGAATCTCGTCGCCGTCGACCGGCGAGCGAAACGTCACGCCCTGCTCGGACAGCTTGCGCAGTTTCGCGAGGCTGAAGACCTGGAACCCTCCAGAGTCCGTCAGGATCGGCCGGCGCCAGTGCATGAACTCGTGCAATCCACCGTGCGCGGCCACGACATCGACACCCGGCCGCAGCATCAGATGAAACGTGTTGCCGAGCACGATCTCGGCGCCGAGGGCCTCGAGCTCCTCGGGCGTCACGGCCTTGACGCTGCCGTAGGTGCCGATCGGGATGAACGCCGGCGTCTGGACCGTGCCGCGCGCGAACGTCAGCCGGCCGCGCCGCGCCCCGCCGTTCTCGTGAATCAGCTCGAAGCGCATCAGACGCCGGCCTTTGAAGTCAGCAGCATTGCATCACCATAGCTGAAAAAGCGGTAGCGCTCGGCGACGGCATGACGGTAGGCGCCGAGGACCTGCTCGCGGCCCGCGAACGCGGCGACGAGCATCAGCAGCGACGATTCGGGCAGATGAAAGTTCGTGACGATGGCATCGACGATCCGGAATTCGAAACCCGGATAGATGAAGAGATCCGTCTCGCCGGAATAAGGCCCGAGCCGGTCTCGCGCCGCGCTTTCGAGCGCCCTGACCGTCGTCGTGCCGACGGCGACGATACGCCCGCCGCTGTCGCGCGCTCGCCGGATCTGCTCGCAGAGACCGGCCGACACCTCGACGCGCTCGGCGTGGAGACGATGCTCCTCTATCTTGTCGCAGCGCACCGGCGAGAACGTGCCGGCGCCGACATGCAGCGTCACGTGCCCGCGGGAGACGCCGCGCGCATCGATCGCGGCCAGCAGCTCCCGATCGAAATGCAGCCCTGCCGTCGGCGCCGCGACGGCGCCGGGCTCGCTCGCAAAGACCGTCTGATACCGCTCAGCGTCGGCGGCTTCGGGCTCGCGCTCGATGTACGGAGGCAACGGCACGGCGCCGTGCGCTTCGAGGTACGGCATCAGATCGCAATCGAACGAGAGGTCGAACAGATCCTCGCTGCGGCCCTCGACGCGCGCCCTGGCCCCTCCAACGAGCACGATCTCGGTCCCCTGTCCCGGGGTCCGGCTCGCGCGCACGTGGAATCGCCCGGCGCGCCGGCCGAGCGGGCGCTCGAGCAAAAGCTCGACCCGGCCGCCGGTGGCCTTCGCGCCGCGGAGCCTGGCCGGCACGACGCGCGTGTCGTTGAAGACGATCAGATCGCCCGGCGCGAGCCAGGCGACGAGGTCCGTGAAATGACGGTCGGCGATCGCGCCCGTTCGCCCGTCGAGCACCAGCAGCCGGCTCGCGCTGCGTTCGGCTAGCGGCGCCTGTGCGATCAGCTCGGTCGGCAGGTCATAATGAAAGGAGGCGCGGTCCATGGGCGGCGGATTGTGGCACACTGCCGGCCGAAGCCAGGGCCCTGCCGGGGTGGCGGAATTGGTAGACGCGCCGGACTCAAAATCCGGTGGGGTTACACCCGTGAGAGTTCGAGTCTCTCCCTCGGCACCACGCGGAATGCCTTCTTCGTTGGGTCGATTTTACTCGGAATGGAAGCGCTGTCGCCTATCGGCGACGCGACGAGCCCGGCCTGCCTGCTCCGCCGACGACCGTTTGGCGGGATCGCGCGTCGTCGATCGACAACACCGGCACCTGAGCCTGACGTGAGCAATCCATCGTAACCCCCTGATTTCGGCCCCGCCCGGATGATGGCATGGAAGTTGCTCTGCCTATCGTGACTTGGTCAAAACAAGCCACTCACAGGGAGACAGGAACATGAAGCAGCTATTGACGACATTTCTGATCGCGGCCGGCCTCGGCGGCGCGGCGCTGGCACAGGACGTTGCCCAGGAGCCTGCCGAGAAAGGCGCGCTGCCCGAGTTCGCGGCGGTCGACCGCAACCAGGACGGTAAGATCGATCAGGCCGAAGCCGAAGTCCTGGCGGAAGTGCTGAAGGAATCGGACACGGAGTTCGACTTCCAGACGGCGGACGCCAACGAGGACGGCGCGATCGATGCCGCGGAATATGCGCAGTACCAGGAAGAGCTTAAGGCCTGACCTGACTCTTTTACCGCGGTTTCAAGGAAAACAAAGCGAAACGTCGGATACGACCCTTCCCCCAGAGTCGTTGACCCGACCCATTCCAAGCCCGGCTCGTCCGGGCTTTTTCTTTCGCGTTGTTCCTTCAGGGCTGCTTCTTCCTGAGGTTCACCGGATCCCGGACCTTGCGCAACCTGAGGTTCAGCATCTCGACGCCAACCGAGAAGGCCATGGCGAAATAGATGTAGCCCTTCGGAATGCGCAGCTCGATGCCCTCGGCAATGAGCGCCATGCCGATCAGAACCAGGAAGCTCAGCGCGAGCATCTTGACCGTCGGGTGCCTGTCGACGAATTCACCGATGGCGCCGGCCGAGAACATCATGACGCCGACGGCGAGCATGATCGCGATGATCATGACCGGAACGTGATCCGCCATGCCGACCGCGGTGATGACCGAGTCGAGCGAGAAGACGATATCGATGATGGCTATCTGGACGATCACCGAGACGAAGCTCGCGGCCGGTACCTCTGCGGCGCCTTTCTCGTGGCCCTCGAGACCGGTATGGATCTCGAGCGTGGCCTTCGCCAGCAAGAACAGGCCGCCGGCGATCAGAATCAGGTCGCGACCCGAGAATTCCACCTCGAACAAGGTGAAGAGCCCGGCATCGAGCCGCATGATCCAGGTGATCAGCAGCAACAGCAGGATGCGCGTCGCCATTGCAAAGCCGAGGCCGAGGACCCGGGCGCGCTGGCGCTGGGCCTCCGGCAGGCGCCCGACCAGGATGCTGATGAAGACGATGTTGTCGATCCCGAGAACGATCTCGAGAAGCGTCAGTGTCGCGAGAGCCACCCAGGCTTCGGGTGAGCTTATCCACTCCATCGCGAAGACTGGAGCGGTTTAGTTTTCGAGCTGCTCGAGCGTCGTCAATAGCTGTTGTGGCGCCAGGTAGCCGCCGATATGAACGCCACCGGCCGTGTAGATCGACGGCGTTCCGGCAACGCCGACCTGATGACCCAGGTCGTAGTGTGAAGACACGGGGTTCGACGTGCAGGCCACGTCCGGCACGCGGCCGCCGAGCTTGGCATTGGTCAGCGCCGTGTTGCGATCGGACGCGCACCAGACCTTTTCGGCTTTGCTCCAGGAGTCGGTGGCCGGACCGGTGCGGGGATAGAAAAGGTATCGCACTTCGATGCCGAGCGCGGTGACCTGCTCGATCTCCCGGTGAAACTGACGGCAGTAGCCGCAATCGATGTCGGTGAAGATCGTGATCGCATGCTCGACGGGCCCTTCCTCGGGCGAGAACACGATCATCTGGCTCGGTTCGACGCCGTCGAGCAACCCGACCCGCGCGCGCTCGCGGGAGTTTTCGGTCAGATTCTGCTTCGAGTCGAGATCGTACAGCTCGCCTTCGAGGAGGTAGCGGCCGTCCGTGCTGACGTACGCAACCTTGGAGCCGACATTGACCTCGTAGAAGCCCTCGATCACGGAATCCTTCAGATCGGATGCGTCAACGCCGTTGAGCCTTGCCGCGATGTCCGCCCGCGAAGGAGCCTCCTCCTGGGCCGACGCCAGGGCGGGCACGAGAACCAGAGATGTCAGCAGCCAGCTAGTCTTCACGATCGGATACTCAGTCGCGGATCTGGCAAGATTCTAGCACTACTGCGGGAGGTCAACCGCGCGGGTGATGGCGCTCGTGCAGCTCCTTCATCCGCTCGCGGGCCACGTGCGTATAGATCTGGGTCGTCGAGACGTCGCTATGGCCGAGCAATAGCTGAACGACCCGGAGGTCCGCGCCATTGTTGAGTAGATGCGTTGCGAAGGCGTGACGCACCGTATGCGGGGAGAGTTTCTTGCTGATCCCGGCCTTCTTGGCATAACGCTTGATGATGTGCCAGAACGCCTGGCGGGTCATGCGATCGCCCCGGCGGGTCGGAAACAGGTATTCGGTCTGGCGCTCGAGCAGGATCTCGCCGCGGGCACCGTCGATGAACTCGCGAATCCAGTCCTGCGCCTCGTCGCCGAGCGGAATCAGACGCTCGCGATCGCCCTTGCCGATGATGCGAAGGACGCCCTGATTCAGGTTCATCTGGCCGAGCGTCAGGTTGATCAGCTCCGACACGCGGACGCCGGTAGCATAGAGCACCTCGAGCATCGTGCGGTCGCGGTGCCCGAGAGGCTCGGCGACCTTCGGCGCCGCGAGCAGGGCCTCGACGTCCTGCTCCGTCAGCGACTGCGGCAGCGAGCGGCCGATCTTCGGCATCGCGATATTGACCGTCGGGTCCTCGCCGATGGTCCCCTCGCGCAGCAGATAGCGGTAGAAGCGGCGGAAGCTCGAGAGCTGGCGCGCGGTCGAACGCGGCTTGGCGCCGCCTTCGACACGCCAGGCGATGTAATCCATGATGTCCGCGCGGCGCGCCTCGACCAGCGGCACGGCCTTCGACTCGAGGCGCTGATTGAGTGCGACGAGATCCGCCCGATAAGCCCCGAGCGTGTTCTCGGACAACCCGCGCTCCATCCAGATCGCGTCGAGAAATCGATCGATCATTGCCTTCGGGTCCTGAGCTTGGTCGGCCACCACCCCGGCACTGTCGTGATGAAAAAGCTTATGCGCCATCTAGTCGTTTAATCCGTACACCGTGGCCCTTCCGTGTCGCCCGACCTTCAGCTTGAGCACCCTCGATTCGCCGGGCCTAGCATTCGTGACGCAAACCCTGATGCCTGCGGTAATTCCGATATAATTCAGCGCGTTGTATCGGGGCTTGACGAGCGTCCATGTCCTATGAGCTTGAGCCGGCAGTATGCGTTGGGGGCGGCGCGTTCAGCGTGACCAGAATCACAATTAGCCCAGAGCATTAACATAAAGAGAATCAAGTCACAGAAAAGACGCGGGCTCGGCCCCGATTCGCCGGCGCCTGGCATCTATTATTTGACATAATCATGCCCCCAACCGCAACCACCAGCACCCCTTACCGCCTGATCTACGCGGCTTATGCGTGGTTCGTGCTGCTGTTTCTGGTCGTCCCGATCGCGGCCTGCTGCCTGCTGTTGCCGGGCGTCGAGCGCCGCCGGGCCGTTGCCCGCTTGGGTGCGGGGACCGTGCTCAGCATGATCGGGAGCCCGGTGCGAATCCTCGGCGAGCCGCTCGTTGCCGGCGACAACGCCACCGTCGTCGCCAACCATCAGAGCTATCTCGACGGCATCATCCTGACGGCCGTGCTGCCGCCGCACTATACGTTCCTGATCAAGCGCGAGATGGTGCGCGTGCCGATCGCCGGTTTCGTGCTGTCACGACTGGGCTCGGAGTTCGTCGATCGCTCCGATGCCGGTCTTCGCCTCCGCAGCGCGCGGCGGCTCGTTCAGGCGGCGATCGAGGGCAAGGCCCTGGCCGTCTTCCCCGAAGGCACCTTCGACGCCGCGCCGGGCCTGAAGCCCTTTCGGACGGGCGCGTTTCGCGCCGCCTGGCTCGGCGGGCTTTCGATCGCCCCCGTCGTCGTCACCGGAGCGCGAGCGAAACTGCCGTCGGACTCCTGGATGCCACGCCCGGGACCGCTGACCGTCGAGTTCTGCCCTAGGCTCGCGGCCGGCGACTTCTCCGATCCCGCGGCGCTGATGCGGGCGGCGCGCGGCGCGATTCTCGGCCGTCTCAATGAACCGGATCTCGACGACGGCAGCCTCGCCGACGCGGAGCCCGATCCCGTTGCCGCGCTCGACTAGAGATCGGCGTAGCGCGGTCCGCTGCCACCCTCGGGCGGCACCCAGCGGATATTCTGGGCCGGATCCTTGATCTCGCAGGCCTTGCAGTGAATGCAGTTGCCCGCGTTGATCCGGAACCGCTTCTCGCCGCCTTCGCCGTCGACGATCTCGTAGACGGCCGCCGGGCAATACCGCTGCGCCGGCTCGTCGTAGGCCGGGAGATTGACGGCGAGCGGTAGCTCGGGGTCCCCGAGCAAAAGGTGACAGGGCTGGTCCTCGTCGTGCTCGATGCTCGCCAGATGAATCGACGACAGGCGATCGAAGCTGACGATGCCGTCGGGCCGCCCGTATCGGGTCGGTTCCGCCCGGCCGCGCGGAACGAGCGTTGCATGATCGGGGAGCCGGTGGCGGAGGCGCAACGGCGAGCGGCCGCCGAGCAGATTGTGCTCGATGAAGGCGAGCACACCGCCGCCGAGTACGCCGAGACGCGCGATGCCGGCGCTGAAGTTGCGCGCGCGCTCGAGCTCCTCGCAGAGCCAGGAACCGCGGAATGCCGCATCGAATGCGGCGGGCTCCCGCCCGCCGGCGGCGCCTTCGGCGAGCGCGGCGGCAATCGTCTCCGCCGCCAGAAGTCCCGACTTCATCGCCGTATGCGTGCCCTTGATCCTCGCGCCGTTGAGGAAACCGGCATCGCAGCCGATCAAGAGCCCGCCGGGAAACGAGAGCTTGGGCAAAGAGCCGATCCCGCCCTTGTTGACGGCGCGCGCCCCGAAACCGATGCGCCGACCCGACTCGAGCAGCGTTCTGACGCGCGGATGCTGCTTGAAGCGCTGGAACTCCTGATAGGGATCGAGGTACGGGTTGCGGTAGCCGAGCGCGACGACGAACCCAACATAAACGCGGTTGTCCTCGGCGTGATAGACGAAGCCGCCGCCCTCGGTGCGGTTGTCGAGCGGCCAGCCGAGCGTGTGGTCGACATGCCCCGGCCGGTAGTGCTCGTTGGCGACGTTCCAGACTTCCTTGAAGCCGATGCCGTAGTGCTGCGGATCGCGGCCTTGCCTCAAGCCGAAGCGCCGCTCGACCTCCTGGCCGAGATGACCGCGGCAGCCTTCGGCGAGCAGCACATAGCGCGCGCGAAGCTCGTAACCGGGATCGGACTCGGGTCCGGCGCGGCCATCGGCGCCAATGCCACGCGCGCCGGTCGTAACGCCCGTGACGCGTCCCGCCTCGTCGAGCAGCAGCTCGGTTGCGGCGAACCCCGTCAAGACGTCGCAGCCGAGCGCCTCGGCCTGATCCGCGAGCCAGCGGCAGAGCCGTCCGAGGCTCGCGATGTAGCAGCCCGAGTTTCTGAGCGGCCGCGGAACCAGCCAGGCCGGCAGGTCGACGGACCCGGTCTCGCTTCGAAGCCACGCGAAGCGGTCGGAGGCCACGGCCGGTCCGAGCGGCGCGCCGCGCTCGCGCCAATCGGGAAAGAGCTCGTCGAGGGCGCGCGGATCGATCACGGCGCCCGAGACGATGTGCGATCCGACCTCGGCACCCTTCTCGACGACGGCGATCGAAAGCTCGAGACTTTTCTCGGCGGAAAGCTGCCGCAGGCGGCAGGCTGCCGAGAGGCCCGCGGGTCCTGCGCCGACGATGACGACGTCGAAATCGAGCGATTCCCGGATCAAGTCGAAGCTGCCTTGGGGCTCACGGCGGGAAGGCGCCATTGTAACATTCGCGAATGCCCGCTGATGCCGTATGGTCGCCGAGTGCCGACCGCGTCGAGTCGTCTCGACTCAGGAGTTTCATCGATCGCTTCGCGCCTGGCCTCGATGACTACTCCACGCTGCATCACTGGAGCATCACGCAGCCGGCCAGGTTCTGGCAGGCCGTGGCGGATCATTGCGGTCTCAGGCTCGCGAGCGAGCCGGGATCGATCGTCGAGGATTTCGACAGGATGCCGGGCGCGCGCTGGTTCGAAGGCGCGCGGCTCAACTACGCCGACAATCTGCTCTCCGGCGACGCCGATCGAACGGCGATCGCTTTCGTCAACGAGCGCGGCGAACGGCGCGAGCTCTCGATCGGCGAATTGCGGCGCCAGGTCGCGGCGGTTGCGACGGCGCTCGAGTCTTTCGGTATCGGGGAGGGCGACCGCGTCGCCGGCATCCTGCCGAACTCACCGGACTGCGTAATCGCCGCGCTCGCGACGGCAAGCATCGGCGCCGTCTGGTCGAGCTGCTCGCCGGATTTCGGACCCGAGAGCCTGCTCGACCGGCTGCGGCAGATCGAGCCGAAGGCGGTCTTCGGCGTCGACGGCTACCGCTACGGCGGCAAGACGATCGATTGCCTGCCGAGGCTCGCGCAGGTCGCCGCCGAGCTGCCGTCGGTCGATCGAGTCGTCGTCAGCCCTTACCTCGGCTCAGGCCTGGCGAGCCTGCCGGATGCCGTTCCGTTCCCGGAGCTTCTTAAGGCCGATGCGCCACTAGCCTGCGCCGATGTCGCATTCGGACATCCGCTGTTCATCATGTTCTCCTCGGGCACGACGGGACCGCCGAAGTGCATCGTGCACGGCGTCGGCGGCACGCTGCTACAACACCTCAAGGAGCACCAGCTCCATTGCGACATCAAGCCCGGCGACCGTGTCTTTTACTACACGACGACGGGCTGGATGATGTGGAACTGGCTGCTGTCGACTCTCGCTTCGGGCGCGACGCTCGTCTTGTACGATGGCGCGCCGCTCGATCCGGATCCCGGCGTGCTCTGGCGTCTGATCGAGGACGAGGGCGTGACGGCCTTCGGCACGAGCGCCCGCTACCTGAGCGCGCTCGAGAAGACGGGTTTCGAGCCGGCGAGGAACGCGTCGCTCGAGTGTCTCAGGACGATCTTCTCGACTGGCTCGCCGCTCGCGCCCTCGAGTTTCGATTTCGTCTACGGCCACGTCAAAGCTGATCTGCATCTCGCCTCGATCTCGGGCGGCACTGACCTCATCTCGTGCTTCGTGCTCGGCAACCCGATGCTGCCCGTCTATCGCGGCGAGATTCAATGCAAGGGTCTCGGCATGGATGTTCGCATCCTCGATGAGACGGGCAGCGAGATCCGCGGCGCGAAAGGCGAGCTCGTCTGCGCCTCGCCGTTCCCGTCGATGCCGGTCGGCTTCTGGAATGATCCGACGGGATCGGCGTACCGGAGCGCCTACTTCGAGCGCTATCCGGGAGTATGGCATCACGGTGACTTCGCTGAGCTGACCGAGCACGGCGGAATCGTCATGTACGGGCGTTCGGATGCGACGCTGAATCCCGGCGGCATCCGAATCGGCACGGCCGAAATCTACCGCATACTCGAAAAGCTGCCCGCAATCGCCGACTCGGTCGTAATCGGCCAGTGCTGGGACGGCGATACGCGCATCGTCCTCTTCGTCGTTCCGGCGGCTCGACGCCCGCTCGATGACGCGCTGATCGCAACGATTCGCGATGCCCTGCGCTCGGGCGCGAGCCCGCATCACGTGCCGGCGAGAATCGTCGCCGTCAGCGACATTCCGAGAACGCTGAGCGGCAAGATCAGCGAACGCGCCGTTGTCGATGCCGTTCACGGCCGCGAAGTCGCGAACCTGACGGCTCTGGCCAATCCCGACGCGCTTGCCGAGTTCAGGAACAGGGCGGAGCTCGGAACATGACGGGCCCGCGGGCCGAGTACGAGCGCCGCGTTGCCGCGGGCGCGCTCGAGCGGGACGCGGCGCAGCGACCGGCCGTCGAGGAGCTCGAGCGCCTCTATCGTGACCTCGAGTCGGCGCGGCGGCACGAGCGCTCGCTGACGGGCAGGCTCGCGAAGCTCGTCGGCCGGCCACTGCCGCCCGTGCGCGGCATCTATCTCCATGGCGGCGTCGGTCGCGGCAAGACGCTGCTGATGGACCTGTTCTTTCACTGCCTTCCTTTCGACGAGAAGAAAAGGCAGCACTTTCATCGATTCATGGCGTCCGTGCACGACCGGTTGCGCCGGCTTCGCGATGCCGAGAACCCGCTCGATCTCGTTGCGGACGGCATTGCCGCGGAATGCCGAATCATCTGCTTCGACGAGTTCTTCGTCAGCGACATCGCCGACGCCATGATCCTCGGCAATCTGTTCTCGGCACTGTTCGAGCGCGGCGTGACGCTCGCCGCGACTTCCAATACCGCACCGCGGGATCTCTATCGCGACGGCCTTCAGCGCTTGCGCTTCGTGCCGGCGATCGAAGCGATCGAAGCTCACACGGCCGTCATCGAGCTCGAGGGCAACCGGGATTACCGGCTCAGAGTGCTCGAAGACGCGGCGGTCTATCTGTCGCCGGCCGACGAGGCCGCCGAGTCGCGTCTGGCAAGCGCCTTCGCGGCGATAGCTCCGGACCGCGCCGATAAGGCGGGCCGCATGGAAATCCTCGGCCGGCCGGTCGAATACATTTGCCGCAGCGACGGCGTTGTCTGGCTCGATTTTCGCGCCATCTGCGACGGCCCGCGCAGCCAGGACGACTACATCGAGCTTGCACGGGAGTTTCAGACCGTCGTCGTCTCGCGCGTGCCGCAGTTCAGGCCCGAGCTCGAGAATCAGGCACGCCGGTTCATCGCTCTCGTCGACGAATTCTACGACCGGCGCGTCAAACTGATCGTGTCGGCCGATGTTCCGCTCGAGGCGCTATACGACGGCCGCAAGCTAAGGCGCGAGTTTCAGAGAACGAGAAGCCGCCTCGTCGAGATGCAAAGCCACGGGTATCTGGCCTCCGCGCATCGCCCCTGAGAGGAAGCGATCAGGCGCCGATCCGCGTTCTGACCTCAGTCAACTCCGGAAAGAAAGCGATGTCGAGGTTCTTCCTCAGGAACCTGACGCCGGCCGTTCCGCCGGTGCCCGCCTTGTTGCCGATGATCCGTTCCACGGTCTTCATGTGGTGGAAGCGCCAGGACTGAAAGCTGATCTCGATGTCGACCAGCCTTTCGCAGATCTCGTAGGCAGCCCAATGCTCGTCGGGGCGCCGGTAGATGACCTCCAGAACATCGACGACGCCGGAATGCTGCTCGTAGCGCTCGGTCCAGTCTCGCCTGACCCGGTCCACCGGCACGCGATGACCGACTCGATAGAGATAACGCAGGAACTCGTCGTAGACCGAAGGATTTTCCAGAGCCTGCTTCAACGCCCGATAGTAGGGCAGCTTGTGCCGGAACACCGGCAGCATGTTGCGGTCCTTGTTGCCGAGCTTGAACTCGACCAGGCGATACTGGAGCGACTGAAATCCCGATGCCGTGCCGAAGAGCTCGCGAAAGTCGGCATAGGCATGCGGCGTCAGCGTCGCGAGCACGGACCATTGCGATACGAGCTGCTGTTGCACCTCGTTGATGCGGGCCAGAATCTTGATGCTGCGCGCAACCTGATCCACCCGCAGGCAATCGATGACGGCGTCGAGCTCGTGCAGGAACAGCTTGAGCCAAAGCTCGGCGACCTGATGCTGAATGATGAACAGCATCTCGTCGGGATGCTCGGGGTCGCTGATAGGACGCTGCGCATCGAGCAGCTTGTCGAGCTGCAGATAGGTATCGTACCGAACGCCGCCGGTATCGATCTCCTTCGGTTCGGTGACGGGCTCGTTCTCGCCCTTGCCTGCGCCGGTCGTCATCGTCTCTTTCCCACTACTCACCCCGTTTGGAGGTAGACTGCGCATCATAGACGTTCATCGACGCAACTGACACCTGCTACGCCGCAATGAAGACGCCGGACGCAATATGAGCGGCCCGCCGAACGCTCTCGAGCCCGCATTTATCGAGAACTATTATCGATTCGCCACACCCGAGGACGTGCCGGAAAGCGCCGACGCGCGCAGGGCATTGGCTCTCGGCCATCTCGATTGGGGCAGGAATCGCGCCCGCGGCCGGATCAAGGTCCGCGTCTTCAATCCGGCAGGGGTCGGCTACGGATCGTCTCATACCGTCATCGAAACGGTCGCCGACGACAGCCCTTTCATCGTCGACTCGCTGACGATGCAGCTCAATGCCCTGAGTCAGGGCGTGCACGTCAAGCTCCATTGTGTGCTCGCCGTTGAGCGCGACGAGAACGGCGAGGTCAGAGCCTGCGGGCCGCCGGGATCCGGCGAGCCTTCCGCGGCAGCGACGGTGGAATCGTGGACGCACTTCGAGATACCGCGCGTGCCGGAAGCCGGCGAACGCCGCGCGATCGAGCGTCGATTGACCGCCAGCCTGCGTGACGTTCGTTCGGCCGTGCGCGACTGGCCGAGCATGCTGAGGAAGCTGCGACAGGCCGCCAAGCATCTCGGCCAATTCGAGAAGGGCAAGGATGTCGAGGAGTCCATCATGTTCCTCGACTGGCTCGCAGATCATCATTTCACGCTGCTCGGTTACTGCGAGCTCGCCACGGAGCGGAAGCAAACCGCTCTCGGCCTCCTCAAGAGCTCGAAGCGGCGAGATGCGCTGCGCCGGAACAAAGGCAGCAAGACCGGCGGCAGGGGACCGCTGACGATAACCAAAGCGCCGATAAGATCGACGGTCCACCGCCCTGCCCTGCTCGACGATATCGGAGTCGATGCTTACGACGATGCCGGCCGCATCACCGGCGAGCACCGCTTCGTGGGGCTTTTCACGTCGGCGGCGTACAGCGAGCGCCCGAGAAACATCCCGCTCGTGCGATCCAAAGTGGAGGCGGTACTGCGCCGGTCGGGCCTCGACCCGAGCTCCCATCGCGGCAAGTCGCTCACACACATTCTCGACACCTTTCCGCGCGACGAGCTGATTCAGGTACGAATACCGGAGCTCGAACGGATCGGCATCTCGATTCTCAACATCGAGGAGCGGCGAAAGACGCGGCTCTTCGTCAGCGAAAGCGCTTACGGCGACTTCTATTTCTGTCTCGTGTATCTGCCGCGCGATGCATACAGCACGAAGTCCCGCTTGCGAATCGAAGCATTCCTGATGGAAGCTCTCGGCGGCGACATCGTCGAGAGTCGGCCGTCGATTTCCGAGTCGACCCTTGCGCGCCTGGCGCTGACGATTCACCGGAAGGATCGCGGCTCGCGCCTCGGCAACGTCGATCGGCTCGAGCGGCGGCTCGTCGAGGTGGCAACGTCCTGGATCGACAGGGCAAGGCTCGCGCTGCTCGCGAGCTTCCCGGAGCAGCAGGCGCTCGAGCTGCACCATCGTTTCGCCGGGGGCTTTCCTGTCGCTTACCAGGAGACCGTGCGCGGCGAGCGGATCAGCCGGGATTTCGCCGCGGTCGCCGAGATCGCCGACGGCAGGGAAGCGGAGCACTACGAGCTCGTCGCCGACGGCACGAAGGCGACCTTTACGGTTTTTTCGGGCGACCGCCCGGCGCCGCTCTACCTGACCAATCCCGTGCTCGAAAATATGGGAGTCAGGCTGCTCCAGGAGACGAGCTACGAGGTCGACCTTTCCGAGCGGGCGATCCGGATTCAGGATTTCATCATCGAATCCGGCCACGGCGAGGCGCTCGACTCCGAGGATCTCGAGCAGCGATTCAAGGAATGCTTCGCCGGAGCGCTGCGCGGCTCGATCGAGAACGACGGCTTCAATCAGCTCATCGTCTCCGCCGGTCTCGACTGGCAGCAGGTCGTCGTGCTGCGAGCCTACTGCAAATACCTGCTCCAGTGCCGCGCGCAGTACAGCCAGGCTTACATGCTCGAGACGCTCAGGCGGCATCCCGCGATCGTGCGAGCTTTCGCTGCGCTCTTCGACTGCCACTTCAACCCGTCGCTGGAGGAATCCGAGCGCGAGCGCGAAGTGCAAAAATACCTCGCGATCATTCGCGACGCCCTCGATCGGGCGAATAGCCTCGACGAGGACCGGATTCTGAGATCCTTTTCGGCCGCGATCGAGGCAACGCTGCGCACGAATTTCTATCAGCGGCCGCACGACGAGCCCAAGCCGTATCTGTCCTTCAAGCTCGACCCGGCGCGGATTCCCGACATGCCGGAGCCACGGCCGAAATTCGAGATATTCGTCTACTCGCCGCTCGTCGAGGGCGCCCACCTGCGCGGCGGCACGGTGGCGCGCGGCGGCCTGCGCTGGTCGGACCGGCGCGAGGATTTCAGGACCGAGGTACTCGCCCTGATGAAGGCGCAACGCGTCAAGAACACGGTCATCGTTCCGACCGGCGCCAAGGGCGGCTTCGTTCTCAAGAATCCGCCGGAAGACCGGCCGGCGCTGCAGCAACACGCCGTCGATTGCTACCGCAACTTCCTGCGGGGCCTTTTGGATCTGACCGACAACATCGTCGACAACCGGACCGTCGCTCCACCCTCGACCGTCTGCCGCGACGCTCCCGATCCCTACCTCGTCGTGGCGGCCGACAAGGGCACGGCGACCTTCTCCGACACGGCCAATGCCGTCGCCGCCGAGTACGGCTTCTGGCTCGGCGACGCGTTCGCGTCGGGCGGCTCGGCCGGGTACGACCACAAGAAGATGGGCATCACGGCACGCGGCGCCTGGGAGTCGGTCAAGCGGCATTTCCGCGAGATCGGCATCGATACGCAGCAAAGGCCCTTTACGGTGACTGGCATCGGCGACATGAGCGGCGACGTCTTCGGCAACGGCATGCTGCTTTCCAATCAGATTCGGCTGATTGCAGCGTTCAATCACAGGCACGTTTTCGTCGACCCGAATCCCGACCCCGCGCGAAGCTATGCCGAAAGGAAACGGCTCTTCGCCTTGCCGCGCTCCGGCTGGGACGACTACGACCCGAAGCTGCTGTCGCCGGGCGGCGGCACCTACGATCGCAAGGCCAAGTCGATCCAGCTGTCGCCGGAGGCCCGCGCCGCATTGGGTATCGCCGAATCCGAGCTGACCCCGCCCGAGCTCATCCGGCGCATCCTGCAAGCGCCGGTGGATCTGCTCTTCAACGGCGGCATCGGCACCTATGTCAAGGCATCGACCGAGCCGCACGGCGAAGCCGCCGATCCGGCCAACGATCAGTTGCGCATCAACGGCAACGAGCTCGGCGCGAAAATCGTCGCCGAAGGCGGGAACCTCGGGCTCACTCAACGCGGCCGCATCGAGTACGCGCTCGCAGGAGGCCGGATCAACACCGACTTCATCGACAATTCCGGCGGCGTCGATTCCTCGGATCGGGAAGTCAACATCAAGATACTGCTGGCCGACGCGATCCGCCGTGGGCAGCTTGCACCGGGCCGCCGCAACGCCCTGCTCGCCTCGATGACCGACGAGGTCGCCGAGCTCGTGCTGGCCAGCAACTACGCGCAGACGCAGGCGTTGTCGATGATGCAGACCAAGGCGCGCGAGCGCATCGGCGAGCATGCCCGGCTGATCCGCATGCTCGAGTCGCGCGGGCTACTGAACCGCACGCTCGAGTTTCTGCCGGGCGAAGAAGAAATCGACGAGCGCAGGCGCAACGGTACGGGCTTCACGCGCCCGGAGCTCGCCGTGATTCTGAGCTACGCGAAGATCGAGCTCTACGACAGCCTCGCGGCCACCGACATTCCCGACGAGGAATACTGCCAGGCCGAGGTCTTCGCCTATTTCCCGGAGCGTCTGCGCAAGCGGTTCGCGGATTCCATCCGCGCGCATCGATTGCGGCGCGAGATCGCCGCCATGCTGATTTCGAGCAGCATGGTCAACCGAATGGGGCCGGTCTTTGCGCTGCGTTCCGAGCACGACACGGGCGCCGATGCTGCGGATGTCGCTCGGGCCTATGCGATCGTCCGCGGAATATTCGACACGCGCGAGATCTGGCGCGCTGTCGAGCAGCTCGATGGTCACGTCGAGGCCGCGGTGCAGTACGAGTGCTTCAACGAATGCAGCCGAATGATCCGGCGCGCCGTCTACTGGTTCCTGCACCGGCGGAACCAGAGCCTCGATATCGAGCAAAGCATCGCTCGCAGGCGAGCCGAAGTCGCCGCCGTGCTTGGCGAGCTGCCAGCCGTGCTCTGCGGCTGGTCGCGCCGCAGCTATGAGCGCGACGTCGAGAGCTTCGAGGCGCTCGGCGTGCCGGGCCGGCTCGCCGGACGCATCGCATCGCTTCGATCGATGACGCCGCTGCTCGACATTGCCGAGCTCGCGAGCGATTTCGCCGTCGATGCGCTGACGGTCGCGCGACTGTATTTCGAGCTCGGCCGCGGGCTGCGGCTGGACTGGATTCGCGAGCAGATCGAGGATCTCGAGGTCGAGGGGCAATGGCGCGCGTTGGCTCGCGGCACGCTGCGCGAAACGCTCGATCGCGAGCAGAGGATGCTGCTGCAAGGCGTGTTGAAGAGCGCCACGGACGGCGACTACGGTGCCGCGCTGGCCGAGTGGCTCGCGGCGACGACTGCCGAGATTGCGCGGCTCAAGCGAACGCTCGATGAGATGCAGGCATCGGGGCAGATGGACTTCGCGACGCTGTCGATCGCGCTGAGGGAAGTCGGTCGGCTGCGCTGAGTCACCGGTACAATAAGCGCATGACAGGCACGAAGACCCCGGGCAAGCTGGTCATGATCCGCCATGGCCAGAGCGAATGGAATCTCAGGAACCTTTTCACCGGCTGGACCGATGTCGATCTGACCGAGCAGGGGATGGCCGAGGCGCGCGCAGGCGCCAGGACGCTGCTCGAGGAGCAGCTCGAGTTCGATATCGCGTTCACCTCGGTGCTCAAGCGCGCGATTCGCACGCTCTGGCTGATGCTCGACGAGATGGATGCGATGTGGATCCCGGTCGAGCGTCAGTGGCGCCTCAACGAGCGCCACTATGGCGCGCTCCAGGGCCTCGACAAGGCCGAGACGACCGCGCGGCACGGCGCCGACCAGGTCAAGATCTGGCGGCGCAGCTACGACATCGCGCCGCCGCCGCTCGCCGACGAAGACGACCGCCACCCGCGCCATGACAAGCGCTATCGCAACATCGACCCCGCCGAGCTGCCGGCGACGGAGTCCCTGAAGACCACGCTCGACCGCGTACGCCCCTACTGGGAGAGCCGGATCGTCCCCGAGCTTCGCCAGGGGAGGAACGTGCTGATTGCGGCCCACGGCAACAGCCTGCGCGCGCTCGTCAAGATGCTCGAGCGCATCTCTGACAGCGACATCACCGAGTTCAACATCCCGACCGGCGCGCCGCGGATCTATGAATTCGATGCCGCCATGACGACGATTCGCGGTGAATATCTCGGCGATGCCGAAGCGATCGCGGCCGCGGCGAAGGCCGTCGCCGAGCAGGCCGGCGCCGGGTCGGGCTGATCGTCGGCCGGCGAGGAACGGCATGCTCTACGCGCTCGGATTCCATTCGCCGGTATCGGCCAGCGGCGAGTACTTCGTCGCGCCCAGCGCAGCAGTCATCGGCCGCGTTCACCTCGGCCGTGACGCGAGCGTCTGGTTCGGCGCGGTGCTGCGCGGCGACACCAACGAGATCGAGATCGGCGACAGCACCAACATTCAGGACAACGCCGTCGTGCACGTCGATGATGACGCGCCGGCGCGGCTCGGCGACAACGTCACCGTCGGACACTCGGCCGTCGTGCACGGCTGCACCGTCGGCAGCGGATCGCTGATCGGCATCGGCGCGACGATACTGAGTCATGCCGACATCGGCGCTTTCTGCATCGTCGGCGCCGGCGCCCTGATCACAGAGCGCAAGCAGTTTCCGGACCGCTCGCTGATCATCGGCGCTCCCGCGAAACGCGTTCGCGAGGTCACCGACGAGGAGGTCGAAATGCTGAAGCTAAGCGCGGCGCATTACGCCGCGCTCGGCCAGCGTTATCGCGGCGAGCTCAAGCGGCTCTAACTTGGAGTCAGAGCCCCTGGGCTCTGACCCCGATTCGAAGCTACGCCGTCGACTCACGTAAGCGCCCGGGCGTCGGCTGCTCGGCCGACTGCGCCTCGATCGCCTCCGGCGGCTCGGGATCGAGCTTCAGGAACAGTAGCGCGACCGCCGCGAGCAGCGAGCCGCAGCCCATCACAACGGCGACGAATGGAATACCGATACCACCCTCGAACATAAAGCCTGCCGCAATCGGCGCGAGTATAGACCCGCCGCGCCCGACGCCGATGGCGAACCCCGTCCCGGCGGCTCGTACCTGCGTCGGATAGGCGTGGGCGAAGATCGCGTACATGCCGTTGATCGCGGCGTTGATGAAGAATCCGCAGACGATACAGATCAGCGTCATCTGCACGAGATCCGATCCGACGCTGCCGTAGATCGCGACGCCGATCGTCGACATGACCATAGCGCCGATCGTCAGGTGCTTGAGATCGTAGCGGAGCGTGAGGAAGCCGAGCAGCGCGCCGCCGGTTGCGCCGCCGACATTGATCCAGCTCAGTACGCGACTGGCGTTCGATGGATCGAATCCGCGGTCCTCGACGATCACACCAGTCCACTTCAGAATGAAATAGAACGTCATGATGTGGAAGAAATACGCGGCTGTCAGGATCACGGTCGTCCGAATGAACCTCGGAGTGAAGATACTGTTGTTCACTGCCTCGGATCGCTCGCCGCTGACGTCGGGCAAGGCATCGAAGGGCGCATGCCCCATCTTGCCGAGCGTCGCGTTGACCTTCTCGAGCGTGCCCGGCTTCGGATTGCGCACCTGCCAGCTGACCGTCTCGGGCACGAAGAAGTAGACGACCGGGATCATCGCGAGCGTCATGCCGAAACCGAGCAGGAACACCGAATTCCAGCTGTATACCTCGAGCAATTCGGCCGCGATGAAGCCGCCGGTGAACGCGCCGACCGGATAGCCGATCGCCATCAGCGAGACGTTCAGGTGCTTCTTCTTCTTGTTCGAGTACTCGGCGACGCAGGCGTTGATGGCCGCGAGCAGACCGCCAATGCCGAGCCCCGTGATGATGCGCCAGATCGAGATGTGAACGAGCTCGATGGGCCAATCCGGAAAATTGAACCACGGGATGGCAGTCATGACGGGATGCAGCAGACGCGCCATGATGCCGGGCTCGGTCGTGACCATGAACATGCCGGCTGTCATCAGGACCAGGCAGAACAGCATCAGGGGACGCCGGCCCCATCGGTCGGCATAACGTCCGAGGAAGATCGATCCGATCGCCATGCCGATGAGCTCCATCGAAAGCAGGAGCCCCGTCAACGAGGCAGCGATCCCGAGCTCATCGCGTATCGACCCGGCGGCGATACTGATAGAGAGGACGTCGAATCCGTCGAGGGCGTTCAGCGCAATCGTGATCACAACGACCATGATCTGCATCCGGCTCATCGGCGAATTCAGGATGAGCTCGCGTGGATCTTTATTCACGAGATGTGTCCCCCCGGGCATGCCTCGATGTTATTTGGCGAAAGCGTAGCACTTTTTCCCGCGCCGATGCGCCGGATTTTCCGCGCGGGACGAGCTAGGACCAGATGCGGATCAGTCCTTCCTGCGCCGTCGATGCGACCAGGGTGCCGTCGCGCGAGAAAATTTCGCCGCGGGCGAGCCCGCGCGCGCCGCAGGCATTGGGGCTCTCCATCGAGTAGAGCAGCCACTCGTCGATCCGGAACGGGCGATGAAACCACATCGCATGGTCGAGGCTAGCAAGCTGCAGCGTGCCTTCCTCGAAGCGGACGCCGTGCGGCAGCGTCGAGGTCGCAATGAGCTGATAGTCGGAAACATAGGCGAGCAGGTTGCGGTGAATCTCCGCATCGTCCGGCAGGCGATCGATGGCCTTGAACCAGAAGAGCTGCCTGGGCTCTGCCTTCTCGGCCGACAGCAGCGCAACCGGTTTGATGGGCCGGATCTCGAACGGGCGCTCGTGCGTGTAATGGCGGCGCAGCTTCTCGGGAATGTTCCCGAGGGCGGTCGCCGTCAGCTCCCGCATGTCGCTCAGGCTCTCCGGCGGCGGCACCTCGGGCATCTTGCATTGATGCTCGAGTCCCTGCTCGATCTTCTGGAACGAAGCCGTCATGTTGAAGATCTGCCGGCCGTGCTGGATCGCCGTGACGCGTCGGTTGCTGAAGCTCTTGCCGTCCCGCGCGCGGTCGACGTCGTAGACGATATCGGCCTCGACGTCGCCGGCACGCAGAAAGTACGCATGCAGCGAATGCACTTCGCGCCCGTCCTCGACCGTCGCGCTCGCCGCCCGGAGCGCCTGGCCGAGCACTTGCCCCCCATAGACGCGCGAGCTGCCGACGTCGCGGCTCTCGCCGCGGAAGATGTTGTCCTCGATGCGCTCGAGCTTCAGCAGATGCAAGAGGTCCGCAAGTGTCGGTTGCATGTCGAACTCGCTCAGCCGGTTCGGTTGAGCCGCGCGATCAGGCTCGACGTGTCCCAGCGCCGGCCTCCCATACCCTCGACGTCGGCGTAGAACTGATCGACTAGCGCAGCGAGCGGCAGCGCGGCGCCGTTTTGCCGCGCTTCGTCGAGGCAGATTCTGAGATCCTTGCGCATCCATTCGACGGCGAACCCGAACTCGAACTCGCCGCCGACCATCGTCTTCCAGCGATTCTCCATCTGCCACGACTGTGCGGCGCCCTTCGAGATGACGTCGACCACGGCCGCTTCGTCGAGCCCGGCTCGTGTCGCAAAATTCAACGCTTCGGCCAGGCCCTGCACGACGCCGGCGATGGCGATCTGATTGACCATCTTCGTCAGCTGCCCGGCGCCGGCGTCGCCGATCCGGCGGACGCTTTTCGCATACGCGCTGATGATCGGCTCGGCGCGCGCATAGGCCGCCTCGCCGCCGCCGCACATGACGGTCAGTTGCCCGTTCTCGGCGCCGGCCTGTCCGCCCGAGACGGGCGCATCGACGCAACCTATGCCCTTCGCGTCGCCGGCGAACGCGATCTCGCGCGCGACACCGGCCGATGCCGTCGTGTGATCGACGAAGACGGCGCCCGATGCCATCGACTCGATGACGCCGCCCGCCCCGAGCACGACTTCGCGCACGTCGGGGTCGTCGCCGACGCAGGTCATGACGAAGCGGGCCCCCGCCGCGGCTTCGGCAATCGTCGCGGCCGCCGAGCCGCCGTATTCTTCGGCCCAGGCGACGGCTTTCGCTCGCGTGCGGTTGAAGACGGTCACGTCGTGACCGGCTTTGGCCAGCCAGCTGGCCATCGGGTAGCCCATGACACCGAGGCCGATGAATGCGACTCTTTCAGTCATTTCGAACGGTCATCTTCGATCCTGTACCGCGCGACTATAGCAGCACCGGCATCGCCCGATGCCAGCGCCCAGAAATGCGCCAGCAGGCGCACGACGCGTTTCACTTTAGCAAACTCGAGTGGCAGCGACGGCACCTGGCACCCGAAGTAGGCGTCGAGCAACGCCGAGGTTTCGCCCTCGGAGAAATCGTTCATGACGACGAGCGAGGCGAGATCGACGACCGGCGGCGCCGTGACGGCATAGTCGAAGTCGATGAGCTTCAGGCCGTCATCCCCGACGAGCAGATTCTCGGCGAGGAGATCGTTGTGACAGAGCGTCGCCGGATGCCCGTCGAACGCGAGCGCCAGGTCACGGAGCTCCTCGTGACGCTCGCGATCGCGCTTCGACAGCGATTGCGGACCGCCGGCGTTCGCGACGTAGCGTTCGGCATAGACGGCCGGCGCGAAGCGCGGCACGTCGACGTCGACGGCATGCAGGCGAAGCAGACACCGAGCGGCCGCCTCGATGCAGCCGGGCCTGCGCAACGACTCGGAAGACAGTGGCGCGGCGCCCTCGAGAAACTCGGTCACGAGCACTCTTGCGCCCTCGTCGAAGGCGATCGGCCGCGGCGCGATTCCGACGTCCGCGAGCACGCCGAGAAGCGCGAACTGCTCGGCCGGCCCGAGCAGGGCGTCCGAACCGTGGTCGAACTGCTTCGCGACAAAGCGCCCCGACCCGGTCGCGACGAGGTAGCTCGAACCGGTCGACCCCGACGGCAGCAAGGTGATCGACAGTACGTCGCCGAGCATCGCAGCCAGGCTCGGCCGGAGACGTTCGATCTCAGGTGGGCGATCGGCCATCGGCGACGTGGCCTTCGGCGTTGAGACTCTTCCACCAGGCATGGAAGCCGAGGACAACGAGAATCAGAAAGTAGGCGTACAGCGCCGCATACCAATAGAGCTCGCGGGCGAGGTTGACGTAGACCAGTATCGAATCGATGACGAGCCAATAGATCCAGTTCTCGATCACCTTGCGCGCGACCATGAATGTCGTCACGATCGCGGCAACGGTCGTGAACGAATCGACATAGGGAAACGCCGCGTCGGTGCGGCTCATAACCCACCCGAAACCGACGCTCGCGATCACAATGGCCGTCACGGCAAGGATATGCGTTCGGGCCCTCCACCAGTGCACCCGAACGCCCGGCCCGTCCCCGGCTCCGCGCCGCCACAGAACCCAGCCGTAAATCGCCATTGCCACGTAGAAAATCTGCAACGCGGACTCCATGTAGAGCTTCGCGTCGAAATAGACGATGGCGCCGAGCGCCACCCAGACCAGGGCGACAGGCCAGCACCACTGGCTCTGGCGAATCGCGAGCTTCAAGTAGGCAAGCGCGAACAGCACGCTGACGACCTCGAGGTACAGGGCCAAACGGTCCGGCAGGTCCACGACGCTCGCCCGAAATCAGAAGTTGTGCCTGACGGACAAGCCGACGAGGCGAGGCTCGCCGAACTGCAGGTAGCGTTCGGGAACCCATCCCTTGCGCGGATCGTTGCCGAAATAGAGCCCGTGCACGGCGACATCCTCGTCGAGCAGGTTGCGCGCCCAGAGCGTGAGCTCCGTCGCGCCGAGCCTGCGGCTCAGGCTCGCGTTGACGATCGTCGATCGACCGATCCTCGCATCGTGGTAGTAGCCGTAACGATGCGAGTCGCTGGCATCGATGCCGGCCGCCACTGTCCAGTTCGCGTCCGGCGACCATTCGCCGCCGACATGGGCCTGCCAGGATGGCGCTTTGGTCTGATCGATGCCGTTGCGGACGACGAAGTCGTCGAGATCGAGATCGAAGGTCGTCAATGAATCGACCTCGGTGTTCATCAGGCCGAGCGACGCGCGAAGCCGCCAGCGATCGGAGACGCGATAGTCGAGATCGAGCTCGGCGCCGAGATTCTCGCCGTCGGCATTGTCGAGCGTGCCGACCCAGAGAAAGTTCACCGGATCCCAGAACCACGACTCGATCTGCGCGTCGTCGCGCGACATGCGGAAGACGGCGGCCCGGAGCGCGAGTCGCCCGCCGGCGAGCGCGTTCTTCAGACCGAGCTCCGTGCTCGTTAGCCGCTCGCGGCCGATCAGAAGCCGCGGCTCGAGGAATGCCTGGAAACGCGGCTGGACGAACGGCATGACGCTGCTCGCCTCGGCATTGACGCCGCCGGGCTTCACGCCTCGCGAGACGACGGCGAAGACGTTGCCGGTGGCGCTGAAAGCGTAGCGGAGCGCGATCTCTCCGGCGCTCAGATCGTCGTCGCTCTCGCTTTCGAACGCGAAGCTGTCGCTGTAGCGATCGTCGAACCGCTCGCGCCTCAATCCCAGCGTCAGCTCGAGGCGGTCCGAGAGCGCGATTTCCGCCTGCCCGTAAATCGCGAGGCGGTCGGACTCGTAATCGCTCGCAAACGGGCCGTAGTACTGCCGCAAGAGCGCCTCGGTACGATCCTGAACGTAGACACCGACTACGTAGCGGCGCGCACGGCCGGCGCTCGAGACGCTTTCGCCGAGCCAGCGCAGATCGAGCGACGTGTCGTCGCGCTCGCGAACGTAGCGATCCGTGTTCGAGAAGAAATCGAGCACCGGGTCGCACTGCGCGCCGTCGCAGATGCCGACGTAGGTCCAGTCTTCGTCGAAGCCGTAATCAACCTCGCTCTCGAGCCGGTTGAGCTTGGCCTCGACGATACCGCCCGTGGCAAGCGTCCAGGTGCCCTTGATGCCGAGCGCGCTCGAACCGAGATCGTCGCGTCCGGGCTCGTCGGAGAGCGTCGTGCGCGTGTTGTCGAGCGAGAACGCATCGTAGCCGTTGTCGCTGTCGAAACGGATCGCCGTGAAATCGAACGTGACCGAGTCGCTGGCCGACCAGGCGAGCTTCGCGCGCAGCATGGTCTCCTCGTATCCGTTCGTGTCGTCGCGGCCGAGCCAGGCGTTCTTCATGTAGCCGTCACCTCGATGATGCTGCACGGCGACGCGCCCGGAGACCGTCTCGCTCATTCCGCCTCCCGCCGCGAGTCCGAGCATGGCCGTGCCGTAATCGCCGACGCCGGCATCGAGATAGGCATCGAAGGTCTCGGCCGGCGCCGCCGAGATGACGTTGACCCGGCCCGCGAGCGCGCTCGCGCCGAATGTCGTTCCCTGCGGTCCGCGTAGCACCTCGATCTGCTCGACATCGAACAGCATCGCGGCGCCTGCGATTCCGCCGACGTCGAAGCCGTCGATGCTCAAGCCGACCGAGGGGTAGTGCTTCGGGTCGACGAACTGTTCGAGATCGCCGATGCCGCGAATCTGCACGAAGCGGCCGCGCGACGCTCCGCTCGTCGTCGTCACGTTGGCGGCCGTGCCGACGACGGCTTCCAGATGCTGGGCCTCGCGCGACTCGATGAGCCCGGCGGCGATGACCGACGTGTTGCCGACGCTGTCGGCGAGCGACTTTGGCCTGAAGCCCGTCGTCACGACGACCTCGTCGGCTTCGATCGGCGCCTGCTCGGTTGGAGCTTGCTCGGTCTGAGCCCGGACGGAGGGGCTCATGCAAGAGCCCGCCACGACGAGCGCGGCGATCTTTGGGACAGGGGGTGTTCGTGTCCGCATTGCAGGCTCCGTGTAACGGGCAATGCGGCTGGGTGCGAAATTCTGTTGAAATCCGTCCCTTCGCCGGTATTACCCGGATCAGGTTCAAAGGGTCATCGGCGCTCATCGCCGAAATCTCAGGCCGCAAGGGCCGCCCCTCGGTTACAGGAGCGATGATAACGCGGGCCGGACGCGGTCGCCAGCCGCGGCGGGGGCAGCCCGCGCAGATCAGGGCAGGGGGCCGTAACTCAGGGCAGCGAGCTTGACTCAGGGCAGCGGTCTGACCCAGATATTGCGGAAGCTGATCGGCGGGCTCGGCTCGCCGTGCGCCTGAAGCTTGATCGGCGAATCGCCATGCGCGCGGTAGCGCGGCGAGCCGATGTAGCCCGTCTCGCCGCGCAGCTCGAAATCGTTCTGAACGAGAACGCCGTTGAAGAAGGCCGTGATTCTCGCCGGCGCAACGAGCTCGCCGCCGGCGTCGAACCCGGGCGCGGTCCAGATCACGTCGTAGCTCTGCCATTCGCCGGGCGGCCGGCTCGGATTGACGAGCGGAATCGACTGCTTGTAGACGCTGCCGGCCATGCCGTTGACGTAGGTCGAATTCTCGTATGAATCGAGAATCTGCAGCTCGTAGCCCGCGTCGCCCGGGCCTGTCGAGGCCAGAAACAGGCCGCTGTTGCCGCGCGCCTGTCCCGTTCCCGTCATCACCTCGGGGTTTCGCCACTCGAGGTGTAGCTGAAAGCTGCCGAAGCGCCGCCGCGTCTCGATGTTGCCGGCCGACTTCACGACCGTCATAGCGCCGTCGGCGACGGTCCATGCCGCAGGCGATCCGTCGCGCGACGCCACCCACTCGTCGAGCGAGGTTCCGTCGAACAGGACGATCGCATCGGACGGCGGCGTCATTCCGATGCCGGCCCCGGTCTCGACCGGGGCCGGCACGGGCTCCCAGATTTCGGTCTGTTCCGGGCGCGCGGGTTCGCTTCGGTTGTCCTGTGCGGGCACCGGCGCCGGCAACAGCGTAAGCACGACCGCGGTGACGGCGCTTCTCATGGCGCGCGTCAGGGGCTGCCGAAACTCTCGCCCGTCGCGGCCGTGCAGCCGCCCTCCGGCAATGCCATGCCGCAGCTGATGACGGGACTCGCGAGCGCGCCGAACGGCCGTCCGTCGCGAAGCGGGTTCAGCGTCACCGTGATGACGGTGCCGACCGGAAAGCTTCGCACCGTGATTCCCTCATCGGCGATCTGCGCGGCGGGGCCCGTTTCCACGCCCCAGGCGACGGGATTGCCGTCGTCGCCGATCATGGTATCGCCGTTCTCGTCGACGAGCTCGAAGATGAGCTGCGCGTGATTCGCGCCGGGAATGAACCGGCTCAGCTTGCCGGTCAGCGTCACCGACTGCGTGCGGTCGTACATCGCGAACGAATGGTGACTCACTGCCGGCAGCGCGATCAGCAAGGCAGCCGCCGCCGCGCCCGTACGGAGTGCGATGCGTCTTCTCATTCCGGCGGCGGCCTCTCCCAGCCCTGCTCGAAATGCTCTTCCCAATTCTGCGCCCAGGGACGGCCGAAGTAATCGATATAGCCTTCGTCGAAGAACGTCAGCTGCGTCGGGCGGCCGTCGGGACCGTTGATGATCGTGCTCTGCGTGCGGCATTCGACGAAGGTGTAGCGAAGCTCGGCATCGCCGGGCCCGGCAACACGCATCCACGGCGTGACCGTGTGCAGCGGCTCGAGGAACGCCTCCGGATCGTAGAACGTCGCCTCGACGACGATCCCCTCGCCGTCCGGCATCGGCCGTATAGCCTCGATGACCTCGAGCGAGTTGCTGTACTCCATCATGCTGTGCGAGATCGTCCAGCCCTGAACGTTCGCCGTCCAGCCGACGAGCGTGTCGCCGTCCCAGAACGCGATCGTCTCACCGTACCATTGCGGTACCTGCTGCACGTGCTCGCGGCCGATCAGGAACTTGCGCAGGAAGTTGTCCGCGACGCCGGTCAGCATCTGCACTTGCTGCGGCGTCGCCAGCACCTCGATCTCGCGAATCGCAAACTCCGACCAGAAGCGCATGAGGCCTTCCGGGTAGCAGAATGCCGCCATCCATTGCGGCGCATTGCTGACGGCCTCGTGGTACTGCATCTGCGTCATCCGCTCGCGGTACTCGGGCGTAAGCAGCGAGAGCAGTGTCGCGGATTGCAGATTGCGTCCGTAGATCCATTGGTCCTCGCGTCCGCCGCGGCGATACCAGCCGTCCCATTCCGGCAGCGTCTCGCGCGTGTGTGCCGTCGGCCCGCCGCGCGCTTCGGCGGCGCTCTCGAGTGCCGCGAAATGCTCGGCGGCGGACTCATAGTCGTAGGGGCTCACGATGTCCTCGATCGCGCGATCCGTCCCGCAGTCGCCCCACTCGCCGACGCGATTCTGGGTCCACATGTCGGTGAGCTGGCGCGGCGAGTTGCAGCGCTGATAGCGCTCGTCGAGCCAGTATTCGCGATCGAGATAGAAGTTCCCGGTCGTAAACAGATCGACGGGCAAGGGCTCGATGCCGGGCGGCGGCCGGACGCTGGTCGCGCCGCCATCCGCCGGCGGCGGCTGAGCCGACGCCGGCGGGATCGTCAGTAGCGCTGGTAGCGCTGCCAGGAAAAACGACGCTGCCCGGGACATCACGAGCGCTTTACCTCCTCAAGGACTCGCCGAAACCCTATTACGAAAACGGCGCGCTGGCAATCGCGCGACTGCCTTCAGCATTCTTGACCTGGACTCGATAAAACTCCGTCGAGCTAAAGAGACTCTTTGGATGCCCCTCGGTAGTCTGTACCCGTGCCGAGAATGGTCACGGCACGTGGGAGAGACGAAATGAACACCAGACTGATTGCCACCTTGTCCGCGCTGTCACTCAGCGCCTTCGCGGGCGTCTCGGCCAACGCCGAGCAAGCCACGTCGGAGCTCGCCTGGCAGCAGCCTGGATACGTCACGGAGGTCGTCATCGTGACCGCCCCGCGCCCGAAAGCGCCGGAGCCTGCGATGGCGGCCGCCGACGGTGTGCTTGCCTGGCAGGAGCCCGGCTACGTCGAGGAAGTCGTCGTGGTCATGGCGAGCCGGCGCGAGGTGCTTGCCGCGGCCCGCTGGACGGAAGTCCCCCCTCCCGTCTGGCGGCAGCTGCACATGGGCACGACCGCGAAGTAAGGATGCCCGCGGATCGCGCCAACTCTGGCCCTGCAGGCTCCCGTCCCCAACCCCTCGGGAGCCGGCAGGCGCTTTTTTTCGTATCGTTCGGTAAGACCTAGCGTTCCGTAAGGCGCGGGATCAGGTCGACGAGATTGCACGGCCGCGTGCGGCTGTCGAGCTGCGCCGCGATCAGCTTTTCCCAGCCGGTTCTGCAGGCATTGGTCGAGCCCGGCAGGCAGAAGACGTAGGTTCCGTTCGCGACACCCGCGATGCAACGCGATTGCAGGCTCGACGTCCCGATCTCCTCGTACGAAATCGCGCGGAACAGCTCGCCGAAGCCGTCGATCGTCTTGTCGAGCAGCGGCAGCACGGCTTCCGGCGTGCCGTCGCGGCCCGTGAGCCCCGTTCCACCCGTCGTCAGCACGACGTCGACGTTGTCGGCCGCGATCCATGCCGAGACGACGGCGCGGATGCGGTAGATGTCGTCGCCGACGATACGGCGCTCCGCGAGCCTGTGTCCCGCCGCCGTCAGCATCTCGACGAGAGCCGCGCCCGACGCGTCGGTCGTCTCGTCGCGCGTATCCGAGACGGTCAGCACGGCAACGCCCAATGGCTCGAACTCGGCTTCGGTCATGGCCGCGCCTTCAGACCCGCAGATCGTGGCGCATGCGGCGGGCGTCCTCGCGGCCCGCGTAGTACGCCGGCACGCACTCGGTCTCGGTGAATCCCAGCCGCTCGTAAAACGTACGCGCGCGATCGTTACCCGCGCGCAGCTCGAGCCGCACGTCGAAGATGCCGGCCGTGCGCGCGCAGGCCTCGAGCCAGTCGACGAGCTTGCGGCCGAGACCGCGCCCGCGGTGGGCGGGCGCGACGGCAAGCAGATTGAGATGAGCGTGCATGTCCGCGAACTGCATGATCGCGAAGCCGGCGAGCCGCCGCCCGTCGCGCGCGACGATGACCGCGGTCTCGGCGTTGCGAATCGCCCTGTGCACCCGCTCCTCGGTCCACGACCAGGGCAAATCTTGCTCGATCAGGATTCTCGACATCCTGGCGATCGGAAGCGCATCGGCTGAGCGGGCAACGCTGATCTTCATGGTCGTTCTTCGAGCACTTACGCTTCAGTATAGTAGCTCGATGTCCCGAACGTCAGCGCCAGCCGACCCGCGGCTCGCGGCCGTCATCCTCGCCGCGGGCGGATCGAGCCGACTCGGCCGGCCGAAGCAACTGCTGCGCTACCGCGGCGCGACGCTGATCGAACGGGCCGTGCGGCTGGCGCGGCGCGGCGCGGCCTGCGACATCGTCGTCGTTGTCGGCGACCAGCGGCAGCGCCTGCGGAGCCTGTTGCGTCGGCGCGAGCAACGGCGTGCCGACGACGGGCGTCTGACGATCGTCGGCAACGCGCGCTGGGCCGCGGGGCTCGCGACGTCGCTGAACGTCGGGATCGGCGCCGTGCCGACGACGGCGAAAGCCGCGCTGATTCTCGTCGTCGATCAGGCGCGGCTCGATGCAGAGGATATCGAGCGGCTCGTTGCCGCGTGGCAGAAGCGACCCTCGAAGCCCGCGGCGGCGCGATATCTCGAGCGGGCCGGTGTCCCGGCCGTGATACCGCGACGCTGGTTCCCCGCGCTCGCGAGCCTCACGGGCGACGTCGGCGCGCGGCAGGTATTGCGCCGTCTCGATGACGTTTCGCTCGTCGACATGCCGGCCGCGGCTTTCGATGTCGATCTGCCGGCCGATGCGGAATCGCTCGGCGCTTGAAGCGCGATAGCGTTCTATTCGAGGGGCGAGGGCTCGCTCGTCGCCTGCGTGGCGCAGTTGATCCAGGCCGTCGCGCCTTTCTCGTAATGCTCCTTCTTCCAGATCGGCAGCCGGTGCTTGATCTCGTCGATGATGTAGCGGCAGGCGTCGAAGGCGGCGCCGCGATGCGCAGCGCTGACACCGACCCAGACGGCGCAATCGCCGATCGCGAGCTTGCCGACGCGGTGCACGCCTTCGGCCGCGACGAGCGCGAATCGCTCGCGCGCCTCGGCAATGACGGCCTCGCCTTCCCTCGCGGCGATCGCCGAGTGCGTCTCGTACTCGAGCGCATCGACGGCTTCGCCTTCGTTGAGACTGCGCACCCAGCCTTCGAACGTGACGCAGGCGCCCGCGTGGTCGGCTTCGAGCCGGCGCTTCAGCGTATCCGGGTCGATCGGCTCGGCCGTGATCGCAAACGTCTTCGCCACGTCAGCCGCCGGCGACGGGGGGAAAGAACAGGACTTCGTCGCCGCTCGCGAGCGCCGAGTCCCAGGCCGCGAGCGCGCCGTTGATCGCGACCTTGCAGCGGTCGCGGCGGTCGGCGAAACCATAGCGGCCGGCGATCTCGTCGAAAAACTCGGCCGCCGTCTGCGACGACGTGCTGACGGCCTCGCTTTCGCAGCCGGCACGCTCGCGAAAGACGGCAAAGTAGTGCGCGGTGACGTCGATCATCGGCTTTCCGCCCGCCTGTAGTCACGCTTACCACCGGTCTTCTCGACGAGAACGACCTCGCGGATCCGGATTCCGTGAGTCAGCGCCTTACACATGTCGTAAACCGTCAACGCCGCGACCGAGGCGCCGGTCAGCGCCTCCATCTCGACGCCGGTCTTGTGCGTCGCGCGGACGCTGCATTCGATCTCGACCTCGCCGTCGGCGCCCCAATCGATACGGATCTCACAGCCGTCGAGCGGGAGCGAGTGACAGAACGGGATCAGCTCGTGCGTGCGTTTCGCCGCCATGACGCCGGCGACGATGGCCGTGTCGAATACCGGACCTTTTTTGGTCCTGAGCTCGGCGTCGCGCTCGGGCGCCGCATCGACAGGGAAGACGACGACGGCCCTGGCTTTGGCCGTGCGCTCCGTCACGGCCTTGTCGCCGACGTCAACCATCGTCGGCCGATTGCGCGAATCCACGTGACTGAGCTTGCTCACCCGCTCATCCGCCCATTCGATACATCTCGACGCGCTCGCTGTCCTTGATCTCCTCGCCGCGGATCTCGCTATAGCGGTCCGCGCGGTTGCGCCAGACGTTTTGCATCAGCGCGATCAGATCGGCGTCACTCGCACCCGCGCGCAGCGGCGTGCGCAGCTCCGTGCCGACGTTGGCGAAAAGACAGGTATAGAGCGTGCCGTCGGCCGCCAGGCGCGCGCGGTGACAGTCGCCGCAGAAGGGCTCGGTCACGGAGGAAATGAACCCGATCTCGCCCTTGCCGTCGGCAAAGGCGTAGCGCTTCGCGACCTCGCCGCGATAGTTCTGCTCGAGCGGCTCGAGCGGCCAGCGCGCATGAATCCGGTCGCGCAGCACCCGCGACGGCACGACCTGATCCGAGCGCCACCCGTTCAGCGTGCCGACATCCATGAACTCGATGAAGCGAACGATGACACCGGAGCCGCGGAAGTGATCGACGAGGTCGAGAACGGATTCGTCGTTCTGCCCCTTGAGCACGGCGACATTGACCTTGACGGCATCGAAACCTGCCTGCGTCGCCGCTTCGATACCCGCGAGCGTCACGGCAAGGTTGCCGCGCCCGCCGCTCATCTCGGCGAACGTCGCGGAGTCGATCGAATCGACGCTGACGGTGATTCGCTTGAGACCCGCTCGCTTCAGCTCGCGCGCGCGCTCGGCGAGGCGCGATCCGTTCGTCGTCAGGGCAATGTCCTCGATTCCCTCGAGCGCCGCGAGGCCGGCCACGATCTCGTCGAGATCCTTGCGCAGCAGCGGCTCGCCGCCCGTGATGCGCAGCTTGTTGACGCCGAGGCGCTGAAATAGACCCGCGACGCGCCGGATCTCGCCGGCCGTCAGCCATTCCGAGCGCCGCAGAAACCGGTAGCTATCGCCGTAAATCTCGGCCGGCATGCAGTAGGGGCAGCGGAAGTTGCAGCGATCGATGACGGAAATCCGCAGGTCGCGCAGGGCCCGGCCCCGCGTATCCTGCACGGCATTGGCCGCCGCGATTCGCCGCACTGACGACTCGTTCTCGTTCATGCATGCATTGTACTAGCCTTTCACGCCTCGGCGGCGGCATGGCACAATAGGCAAGGCTGGAGGATGAATTAATGAATAAGAACCGCCTTGAGCCGCTTGGCGTGCCGCACAGCGACTACGACTTCGGCGACGAGATCGAGCTTAAGGCTCGGCGCTCGGAGCCCGGCCGCATCGATCGCTGGCTGGTCGGGCAGCTCAGATCACGCCTCGGCGAGTCGAAAGTCGCCATCGCGCTCTGGGACGAGCCCGACGACAAGCGCGCCGAGGCCACGGTCCGCTTCAACGATCGCGGCGCTTTGTGGCAAACGCTGATGAACCCGGGGCTGCATTTCGGCGACCTATACAGCGCCGGGCGCATATCCGTTCATGGCGACCTGCTCGCCGTGCTCGCCGAGGCATACCGCTATATCCGCGAGCTCGAGTCGAATGGCAGGCCGCACGCAGGTGCCAGGCTCGTCACGCCGAGCCTCTCGGACTCCAAGCGCAACATTCACCACCATTACGACCTCGGCAACGACTTCTACAAGCTCTGGCTCGATCGCGACTGGATGCAATACACCTGCGCCTATTACCCCGAGTCCGAGATGACGATCGAAGCCGCGCAAGCCGCGAAGCTGCATCACGTCGCGCGCAAGCTGCGTTTGAAGCCGGGCGAGCGGGTCGTCGAGGCCGGCAGCGGCTGGGGCGGGCTCGCGCTCTTCATGGCGAAACACTACGGCGTCGAGGTCAAAAGCTTCAACATCTCGAAAGAGCAGGTGAAATACGCGCGCGAGTCGGCGGAGCGGGAGTCGCTGACGCACCTCGTCGAATTCGTCGAGGACGACTTCCGCAACATCACGGGCACTTACGACGCCTTCGTCTCGATCGGTATGCTCGAGCATGTCGGACCGGGAAATTACAAGGAGATGGGCAAGCTCATGGGCCGCGTGCTGACGCGCGAAGGCCGCGGGCTCGTTCATTCGATCGGCCGCGACCGGCCGGGACGCCTGAACAAATGGATCGACAGGCGCATCTTCCCGGGCGCGCATCCGCCGACCTTGCGCGAGATGATGGATCTTTTCGAGGAATCGCGGCTGTCGGTGCTCGACGTCGAGAACATTCGCCTGCATTACGCCGAGACGCTTCGCGGCTGGCTCGCGCGTTACGAGGACAATGTCGAGACCGTCCGCAAGATGTTCGACGAGCCTTTCGTGCGCGCCTGGCGGCTATATCTCGCGGGTTCGATCATCGCGTTCGTCCATGGCACGCTGCAGCTCTTCCAGGTCGTCTACGCGCGCTCGGGCATGAACGAGCTTCCACCCTCGCGCAAGCACATCTACGTCGACGGAGAGTCGTGACATAGCCTCGAGCGCGAGCTACGAGCGCAAGAAAGCCGCGCTGCTCGACGGCTGGGACTCGAGCGGCGGGCAGCTCCGCCTCGCGAAATCGACGATCTCGAATCTGTTTCGATATCAGCCGCGAGGGCGCGCGGAGCGCCGCGTGTCGCTCGGGCAGTTCAACGAGGTCGTTGCGCTCGATCGCAAGACTCGCACGCTGGACGTCGAGGGGCTCACGACGTTCGAGACCATCGTCGACGCCTGCCTCGCGCAGGGCTTTCTGCCGCCCGTCGCGCCCGAGCTCAAGCACATCACGATCGGCGGCGCGACCGTCGGCATCGGCATCGAATCGTCGTGCTTTCGTCACGGTTTCGTGCACGACGCGCTGATCGAGGCGGACGTGCTGTTGCCGGGCGGGCGTGTCGTGACCTGCACGGCGCACAACGAGTTCAGCGATCTGTTCCACGCGCTGCCGAATTCCTATGGCACGCTCGGGTACATTCTGCGCGCGAAGATCAGGCTCGTGCCGGCGAAGCCCTTCGTCGAGCTTCGCATCGAGCGGTTCGACGATGCCGGCAGTTACCTGGACGCCATGCGCGCCGCGACGGAGCGCGACGACGTCGACTTCGTCGAGGGGCTGTTTTTCGAGGATCGGCGCTTTTTTCTCAAGTGTGCGTTCATGCGCGACAGTCTCGACAACGTCGACGACATTCTGCGCCGCGACATTTATTACAAGCTCGTCGAGACGCGCAACGTGATCCGGCTGACGACGCGCGACTATATCTTTCGCTACGACCCCGAGTGGTTCTGGAATGTCCCGGACACGGCGCTCTTTGCGTTGTTCCGCCGTTACGCGCCGGCGCGCTTTCGAAACTCGGGCTTCTATACGCAGCATATCGCGCGCAAGGCGAGGATTCGGACGGCGCTGGGATTGAAAAGCGGCGACACGGAGCCGCTGATTCAGGACTGGGAGGTGCCGTGGGAGCACGCGGCGTCGCTCGTCGAAACCTGCCTGAACGAAGTCGATCTCGACGGCCGTCCATGGGCCGCGGTGCCGATCAAGACGCCGAGCCAGCCGACGCTCTATCCGATCGAGCCGAACAAGCTCTACTTCAATCTCGGGTGTTACTGCCAGGTGCGGCGTCCCGAGGGCAAGC
>DATKCK010000065.1:0-62618 GCA_035513215.1 Gammaproteobacteria bacterium
ATCGAGTTTCCGGAGATCCCGCGCATGCTGACGCTGGCCGGCGCCGAAGTCCTGTTCGTGCCGTTCAGCACCGACGAGCTCAAGTCCTACCTGCGCGTGAAGTACTGCGCGCAGGCGCGCTCGGTCGAGAACTGGATCTACACCGTCATCGCCGGCAACATCGGCAATCTGCCGCAGGTCAGAAGCTTCCTGATCAATTACGGGCAGGCGGCGATTTTCACGCCGAGCGACGTGGCATTTCCGCCGCGCGCGACGGCGGCCGAGGCCGACCCGAACTCCGAGACCGTCGTGATCTACGATCTCGACCTCAATGCGCTCGCGATCCAGCGCGAGCTCGGGTCGGTTCGGCCGCTGCGGGACCGCCGGCCCGACCTTTATGAGCTGCGAATGCGCGAACCCATTGAGCATGTTCGGACGCGGTGACGTCGAAGGACACCGGTACCTGTGGGTCTGTAGGGTGGGTGCTCCGGCTCAGACAGTCCTCGCGTGTGGTGGCATTGGGGGCGGAGTCTTTGCGAGCCGAACGCATCTGGCACGTATTGAGGGCGCTGCGGAACTCGCCTGAGCACCCCCGTGTTCGCGCGCCGAACCTGAAAGGGGTCAGACCCCAAATGCTCGCGCGCCGAACCTGAAAGGGGTCAGACCCCAAATGCAAGCTTTCCACTCAGGCGCAAACCTGATAGTTTGTAATCCCGTCTTGATTCACTCATTCCGCGCTCGATCGGCTCCGCGCGTAGCCGCGGGCTGCGGCTTTGTTAAGGCGGACGATGACTCGATTCATATTCATTACCGGCGGCGTGGTCTCGTCGCTCGGCAAAGGCATTACGGCCGCCTGCCTCGGCGCCATTCTCGAAGCGCGCGGACTCAAGGTCCGCATGCTGAAGCTCGACCCCTACATCAACGTCGATCCGGGCACGATGAGCCCGTTTCAGCACGGCGAGGTTTTCGTCACCGAGGACGGCACCGAGACCGATCTCGATCTCGGTCACTACGAGCGTTTCGTCAGCTCTAAGACCGGGCGCCACAGCAACTTCACGACCGGGCGCATCTACTCGAACGTCATCGCCAAGGAGCGCCGCGGCGACTACCTCGGCGCGACGGTCCAGGTCATTCCGCACATCACCGACGAGATCAAAACGAGCATCCTGCGCGGCGCCGGGGATGCCGACGTCTGCATGGTCGAGATCGGCGGCACGGTCGGCGACATCGAGTCCCTGCCGTTTCTCGAGGCGATAAGGCAACTGGGCGCCGAGCTCGGTCGCAACCGGACACTCTACCTGCATCTGACGCTCGTTCCGTTCATCGCGGCATCGAAGGAGATCAAGACCAAGCCGACCCAGCACTCGGTCAAGGAGCTGCGCTCGATCGGCATCCAGCCCGACGTGCTCGTCTGCCGCTCCGAGCACCCGTTGCCGCCCGAGCAGCGCGGCAAGATTGCGCTCTTTACCAACGTCGAGGAGCGCGCCGTCATCTCGGCCGTCGATGTTGGCGATCTCTACGAGATTCCGATGCTGCTCGAAGCCCAGGGCCTCGATGACATCGTCGTCGAGAAATTCGGTCTGACCGCGCCGCCCGCCGACCTTTCGGCCTGGCGCGCCGTCGTCGATGCGCGGCAAAGCCCCGACGGCGAAGTGACAATCGCGATGGTCGGCAAGTATGTCGACCTCAGGGATTCGTATATCTCGCTGACGGAGGCGCTGCAGCACGCCGGCATACAGACCAAAACGCGTGTCACTATCCTCTATCTCGAGTCGGAAGACATCGAACGCGAAGGCACGGGCCGGCTCAACGAGGTCGACGCCGTGCTGGTGCCGGGCGGTTTCGGCGAGCGCGGCATCGAAGGCAAGATCGCGGCCGCCAGGTTCGCGCGCGAGAAGAACGTTCCCTACCTCGGCATCTGTCTCGGCCTGCACGTCGCGGTCATCGAGTTCGCGCGTGACGTGCTCGGGCTCGGCAAGGCGCATTCGACCGAGTTCGATCAAAAGACGCCGGACCCGGTAATCGCGCTGATCACGGAGTGGGAAGATCCGGACGGCGCCGTGCAGATGCGCAGCGCCGACTCCGACAAGGGCGGCACGATGCGGCTCGGCGCGCAGCGCTGCCTGCTCGCGGCCGGAACGCTGGCCGCGTCGAGCTACGGTCAGCCCGAGATCTTCGAGCGCCACCGGCATCGCTACGAGTTCAACAACAACTACCTGAAACGTTTCGAGGAAGCCGGCCTCGTCTTTTCCGGCCGCTCCGAGGACGGTCTCGTCGAGGTCATCGAGTTGCCCGGGCATCCCTGGTTTCTCGCCTCGCAGTTTCATCCCGAGTTCACGTCGAGCCCCATCAGGGGCCACCCACTCTTCTCGAGCTTCGTCGGCGCCGCGAGAGCCTGTCAGGGCTTGAAGCTGCCCCGGGCCGCGCGCGGATGAAGATCGTCGACGTCACGGCGCTCGAGATCCTCGACTCGCGCGGATTCCCGACGGTGGAGGCCGAGGTTTTGCTCGACGGCGGCGCGCGTGGGCGCGCCGCGGTGCCGTCGGGCGCCTCGACCGGCTCGCGCGAGGCGATCGAGCTGCGGGACGGCGACGCCGAGCGTTATCTCGGCAAGGGCGTTACCAAGGCGGTCGCTCATATCGAACGGGAAATCAGAGCGGCGATCAGAGGCGTCGAGATTCCCGATCAGGCGACGCTCGATCGGCGCCTGATCGAGCTCGACGGCACCGAGAACAAGGCGAGACTCGGCGCGAACGCGACGCTCGCCGTCTCGCTCGCCGCAGCAAAGGCGGCGGCTGCCGAGCGCGGCTTGCCGCTCTACGCGAGCCTGGCCGAGCGCGACGAATACACGATGCCGGTGCCGATGATGAATATCCTGAACGGCGGCGCGCATGCCGACAACAGCGTCGACATCCAGGAGTTCATGATCCTGCCCGTCGGTGCGCCGAGTTTTTGCGAGGGCCTGCGTTACGGTGCCGAGGTCTTTCACGCGCTGAAGCAGGTGCTCAAGGCGCGCGGGCTCAACACGGCCGTCGGCGACGAGGGCGGCTTCGCGCCCGATCTCGAATCGAACGAGGATGCCTTGCGCGTCATTGCCGAGGCCGTCGATCGCGCCGGATACACGCTCGGCCGCGAGATTTTCCTCGGCCTCGATGTCGCGAGCACCGAGTTCTACACCGACGGCAGCTACGAGCTCGCTTCCGAGGGCAGGCGGTTCGATTCGACGGAGTTCGCGGGCTATCTCGAGGATCTGCTCGCGCGCTATCCGATCGTCTCCGTCGAGGACGGCATGGCCGAGGACGACTGGGACGGCTGGGAGTATTTCAGCCGCCGCATGCGCGATCGCGTGCAGCTCGTCGGAGATGATCTCTTCGTCACCAACTGCGCGATCCTCGCCAAGGGTATCGACCGGCAGATCGCGAACAGCATTCTGATCAAGCCGAATCAGATCGGGACGCTGACCGAGACGATCGCCGCGATCGACATGGCGGTCGCCGCCGGTTACTCGGCCGTCGTCTCGCATCGCTCGGGCGAGACCGAGGACGCAACCATTGCCGACATCGCTGTTGCGACCGACGCGACGCAGATCAAGACCGGATCTTTGTCGCGGTCGGACCGGCTGGCCAAGTATAATCAGCTATTGAGGATCGAGCGGGCACTCGATGGCCGCGCGCGGTACGCCGGGCCGGCCGCGTTTCCCGTGACGCTGTAGGGGGCGGCTTCGACTTAGGATGCGCTGGACGATCGCGCTATTCGCTTTCGCGCTCGTTGCGATGCAGCTCGAGCTATGGTTCGGCGACGAGCGGCGGCCGCGGCTCAAGCAGTTCGAGCGCGAGGTTGCCGCGCAGAGCGCCACCAATCGGGTCCTGGCCGAAACCAATGCCGATCTGCGGGCCGAAATCACGAGTTTGCGCGCAGGCGATGAGGCTGCCGAGGAACGGGCCCGCTCGGAGCTTGGGCTCATTGAGCCCGGCGAGACCTATTACCAGATCGTCGAAACTGAAGATCGGTTCGACCGCGAGTAGTGGGCGCCGCGCTCGGTCATGCCTGTACCCGTGTTGGGAACGCCGTTAATCCGTCTCAGGGGCGTCGGAGGAGCACGTAGACGGCGCCGGTGCCGCCGTGGCGCGGCTGCGAGGAGGCGAACGCCAGGACCTCGTCCCACATCGCGAGCCAGTGCTGGACGCCCGGTTTCAGGATCGGGCCGTCGGGCCCGGAGCGCGTGCCCTTGCCATGGACGATGCGCACCGAGGCGAAGCGGCGGTCGATGCATTCGCGCAGGAATTGCTTGAGCGCCTCGCGCGCCTGCTCGAGGCGCATGCCGTGCAGGTCGATCTCGGCTTCGATCGCGAACTCGCCGCGCCTCAGGCGCTTGAGGTCGCGATTCGAGACGCCGTCGCGGCGGAAAGAGACTTCCTCGAGCGTCTCGGCGGCGAACGGGCCCTCGAGCGATTGCTCGAGCACTGCCTGGTGCGCCGCGCGGCTCTGGCGGGCCTTGGGCTTGGGCCGCGGCTTCTCGAGGCGGGCCCGGTTGCCGGGCTTGAGGCGCCTGACATCCCGCGTGGCTTCTGCAAAGGCTTCGCGATCGTCGTCCGAGATACTCACCGCTGCCTCCCGCGGACCGCGTGCCATTGACGCGCCCGGGTTTTGAGTATAGTTAATCGCCGCCTTCCGGTTCCAGGGACTGATTTGCACATTCTGCTTTCGAACGACGACGGGTACCTCGCCCGGGGCCTGCGCGTCCTGGCCGATACGCTCGGTGAGTTCGCCACCGTCACGGTCGTTGCGCCCGATCGCAACCGCAGCGGAGCGAGCAACTCGCTGACGCTCGATACGCCGCTTCGGGTCGAGCAGGTCTCGGACAATGTCTATTTCATCAACGGCACGCCGACCGATTGCGTTCACATTGCCATTACCGGCCTGCTCGATACGGAGCCCGACATGGTGGTCTCGGGGATCAACCATGGCGCAAACCTCGGCGATGACGTGATCTACTCGGGCACCGTCGCGGCCGCGATGGAAGGGCGCTTTCTCGGCCTGCCGGCGATCGCGGTCTCGCTCGTCACGGGCGACGCGATGAATTTTCACGCGGCCGCGGCGATCACGGCGAAGCTCGTGCGCCAGATCGTCGATGACCCGCTGCCGAAGGACACGATCCTGAACGTCAACGTGCCCGACGGGCCGGCGACGGCCCGGCGCGAGATCGCCGTGACGCGCCTCGGGTTCCGGCATAAATCGGAGCCCGTGATCCGCGCGCACGATCCAAAGGGCGAGCCTATATACTGGATCGGAGCGGCCGGGGACGGGCAGGATGCCGGCTCCGGGACGGACTTTCACGCCATCCGGGCCGGCCACGTCTCGGTGACGCCGATCAAGGTCGACCTGACCGATCACGCTCGAATCGCGCCTTTGTCGGACTGGCTCCGGAGACGTATTTGACGACGAGCACGAGCGGGATCGGGATGACGTCGGCCAGGACGCGTGAACGGCTGATCAAGACGCTGCGCGCTCAGGGTATCGGCAACGAAGCTGTGCTCGAGCGCATGCGGCAGGTGCCGCGCCATCTTTTCGTCGACGAGGCGCTTGCGAGCCGCGCCTACGAGAACACCGTACTGCCGATAGGTTTCGGCCAGACGATCTCACAGCCCTATATCGTTGCGCTGATGACCCAGGCGCTGATCGAAGACCGCGAGCTGCCGCTGCCCAAGGTGCTCGAGATCGGGACCGGATGCGGCTACCAGACGGCCGTCCTCGCCGCGTTCGCGCGCCACATCTACGGCATCGAGCGCATCAACGCGCTGATCCGGCCGAGTCGCCAACGCCTGCGGACGCTCAGAATCAACAACGTGAGCTTGAGGCATGCGGACGGTTTCGAAGGCTGGGCGAGCCAGGCGCCGTTCGACGGCATCCTCGTCGCCGCGGCACCTACCGAGGTGCCCAAGTCCCTGCTCGCTCAGCTCGACGAAGGCGGGCGGCTCTTGATCCCCGTCGGGCCGAGCGGCCGGCAGTCGCTGGTCAGAATCACGCGCCAGGGCGACGATTTCAAGACCGAATCGTTGAGCGCCGTCAGTTTCGTTCCGCTGATCGCGGGCAAGACGCAATGACCAGCATCGCATCGTGAGACTCTTCGGGCCGCTCTACGACCGAGTCCTGCGCTGGTCGACCCACCGTCACGCCGAGCGCTACCTTGCTGCGCTGAGCTTCGCCGAATCGTCGTTTTTTCCGATTCCGCCCGACGTGCTGCTCGCGCCGATGACGCTCGCGCGTCCCGACCGCGGCTGGTGGCTTGCCACGCTGACGACGATCGCGTCCGTCGCCGGCGGGCTTGCCGGTTTTGCGATCGGCTGGTTCGCGCTCGATATGATCGAGCCGCTGCTGATCGAGCTCGGCTACTGGGAGAGCTACGAGCGGGCCACCGACTGGTTCGACCGCTGGGGTTTCTGGGCGGTTCTCGTCGCCGGCTTCTCACCCGTGCCGTACAAGATATTCACGATCGCCGCCGGCGCCCTGCAGATGTTCCTGCCGGGCTTCTTGCTCGCCTCGCTGCTCGGCCGCGGCGGGCGATTCTTTCTCGTCGCCGGGATTCTCGTGTTCGGCGGCGCGCGCATGGAGCAGACATTGCGTCGCAACATCGATGCGCTCGGGTGGATCTCGGTCGGCGTCATCCTGCTCGCGATCGTCTGGTGGCTGCTCGAATGAGGGCTGGGCTCGCACTCGTGCTGGGGCTGGCCGCCGGCTGCAGCAGCCTGACGAGCTACGAGCCGCAAAGCTATCTCGTGCGATCGGGCGACACGCTGTACTCGATCGCCTGGCGTCACGGCGTCGATCATCGCGATCTCGCTCGCTGGAACGGTCTGGCCGACCCGAGCCGGATCTATGTCGGCCAGCGGCTGGAGCTCCATCCGCCGGCGGTCGCCGCGCAGTCGGTCCGGCCGTCGAGCCCGGCGGGCGCGTCGGCGCCGCCGGCGTCCCCGGGCGGTTCGGCGTCGCGCAGCACGCCGCGGCGGGAATCGCCGCCGCCCGGAGTTTCGATGGCGGACGCACCGCCGCCCGTCTTCGGCTGGCCCGCGCGCGGACGCATCGTCGCGCGCTTCGGTGAGCAGGGGGTGCTGACGACCGGCATCGGGATCGCCGGCAGCGCCGGCCAGGACATCCTCGCGGCCGCCGCGGGGCGTGTCGTTTACGCCGGCGGCGGCCTGCCGGACTACGGTCAGCTCGTCATCATCGAGCACAACGAGAGCTGGTTGACGGCGTACGGGCACAACCGCAGGGTGCTCGTGGCGCAGGGCGACGCCGTCGCCCGTGGTCAGAAGATCGGCGAGATGGGCGAAGGTCCCGGCCGCGGCCCCCGGCTCTACTTCGAGATCCGCCGCAACGGCGATCCGCTCGATCCGCTCGCTTTCCTCTGAGGCTCAGACTGAATCGCGTTGCTGAATCAGCGCGGCCGCGACGCGTCGGCCTTCGTGGACGAGCACGTTGTAGGTGCGGCAGGCAGCCTGAGTCTGCATGTACTCGAGCCCGACGGCGAGCTCGGCAAGCTCGCGCATCAGATCGAAGTCCGGTGAGACGGCCGCAAGCCCCGCACCGACGATGACCACCTCGGGCCCGAGCTCGAGCGCGGGCATGAGGTCCTCGACCGTGATGCGGCCTCGGTCCCTGAGGGTCCAATCACTTACAATCGTCTCGGCCGACACGATGAGATTACCCGTCAACCACCGCTCGCCGATCCGAATGCGTCCGGGTTCCCATGCGCGGATCAGGTTCCTCGTCGATTCTTCGCGCGAGAACTGCATGAGCTCATTATAGGATGACGGCGATCGTAAGACGCGGCGTGGCCGCGGGCTCGCGGCAGTGGCCCGAAGGCCTGCATCCGGTGCTGCGCCGGGTCTTCGAGCGCCGTGCCGTGGCCTCGCCGGCCGAGCTCGATCTGAAGCTCGAATCGCTCGTGCCGATCGGCCGCTTCGGCGACCTCGAGCCCGCAGTCGCGTTGTTGCTCGCCCATCGCGATTCGCCCGTGCTCATCGTCGGCGACTTCGATGCCGACGGCGCAACGAGCACGGCGCTGATGCTGCTGACCTTGAGAGGCCTCGGCTTTCGCCGCGTGTCTTACCGAATCCCGGATCGGTTCCGCGAGGGCTACGGACTGAGTCGAGCGCTCGTCGACAGTCTCGACGCGTCCGAAGCCGCGCTGCTCGTCACGGTCGACAACGGCATCAGCAGCCACGAAGGCGTGGCGCGCGCGCGGGCGCGCGGCATCGATGTCCTGATTACCGATCACCATCTGCCGCCCGATGTGCTGCCCGATGCCAACGTCATCGTCAATCCGAATCTCCGCGGCAGCGCCTTCCCCGGCAAGTCGCTCGCGGGCGTCGGCGTCGCCTTCTACCTGCTCGCGGCGCTCGGCAGGGCGCTCGGGAGTCCGTCGGCCGTTGCGGCCTATCTAGATCTCGTAGCGCTCGGAACGGTGGCCGATCTCGTCAGGCTCGACCAGTCGAACCGGATACTCGTCGATCAGGGGATACGACGGATTCGCGCCGGCCGCTGCCGGCCCGGAATCAGCGCGCTGCTCGAGCTTGCAGGCTCCGATCCGAGGTCCGTGACGACCGCGACGCTCGGCTTCAGGGTGGCGCCGAGGCTGAACGCGGCCGGCCGCCTCGACGACATGTCGGTCGGCGTTAAGTGCCTGATCAGCGAATCGGCGGCCGAGGCGAGGTCTCTGGCCGAGACGCTCGACGCGTTGAATCGCAGCCGGCAGGACCTCGAGGCCGGGATGAAAGCCGACGCGATCGCGATCGTCGATGCGTTCACTCTCAACGAGCCGTCGCTGCCGCATGCCATTTGCCTTCGCCGCGACGAATGGCACGAGGGTCTCGTCGGGCTCGTCGCCTCGCGCATTCGCGAGCGCTTTCATCGGCCGTGCTTCGCTTTCGCCGCGGCCGAAGCCGGCGACCTCAAGGGCTCGGGCCGATCGGTGCCGGGCTTTCATCTGCGCGATGCGCTTGCCGAGATCGATGCCGCGAATCCCGGCCTCATCGACCGCTTCGGCGGACACGCGATGGCTGCCGGTCTTTCGCTCAAGGCCGGCGCCTTCGATCGCTTCGCGATCGCCTTGCTCGACGTCGCGCGGTCGAAGCTCTCGCCGGACTCGCTCGGCAGGCAGATCCTGAGCGACGGCGCGCTCGAGCCCGAGCACCTCAATCTCGAAGTCGCGAAACTCCTGCGCGATGCCGCGCCCTGGGGCCAGGGCTTCCCGGAACCGTGCTTCGACGACCGCTTCGAGCTCGTCGAGTCCCGCACTCTCAAGGACGCCCACCTCAGGCTCCGACTCAAGACCCTCGCGGGCGGCTGCGTCCTCGACGCCATCGCCTTCCATCAGGCCGACGCCACCTGGTCCGTCGGCACCGTCCGCCGCATTGCCTATCGCCTGGCCGTCAACGACTACTTCTCCGACGACAAGGTCCAACTCATCATCGAGCACATCGAAGCGAGCGACTAGTTCATCGAGCGTGTGGATCGGTTAGACTGCGCGCTGCCCGACGACCGACTCACGCAATGGAAACGAACCAGATCGATCATCTCATCGGCGACCTCGCCGAGCGCGTCACGGCGCTAAGGGGGTATCTTTGACTACGACGTCAAGCTCGAAAGGATCGAGGAGCTCGAGCGCGAGCTCGAGGATCCGACGGTCTGGTCGGAGCCCGAGCGGGCACAGAGCCTCGGCAGGGAGAGAGCATCGCTAAGAGACGTCGTAGACGCGATTGCGAAGCTCGATCGTACGCTGACCGACGCGCGTGAGCTGTTCGATCTCGCGCGAGACGAGGGCGACGAGCGAACGCTCGGCGATATCGCCCGCGATCTCGTGTCGGTGGAGGCGTCGGTCGAAAAGCTCGAGTTCCGGCGCATGTTTCCGGGCGAGCTGGATCCGAACAGCGCCTTCGTCGACATCCAGGCGGGCTCCGGCGGAACCGAGGCTCAGGATTGGGCCGAGATGCTGCTGCGCATGTACCTCAGGTGGGCGGAAAGGCACGAGTTCGATGTCGAGGTGCTCGAGGTCTCGCCGGGCGAGGTCGCGGGCATCAAGAGCGCTGCGTTTTATCTCAAAGGCGATTTCGCGTACGGCTGGCTCAGAACGGAGACCGGCGTGCACAGGCTGGTCAGAAAATCGCCGTTCGATTCCGGCAATCGCAGGCACACGTCGTTCGCGGCGGTTTTCGTCTCGCCCGAGGTCGAGGACGACATCGACATCGAGATCAACACGGCGGACCTTCGGATCGACGTTTATCGCGCGAGCGGCGCCGGCGGTCAGCACGTCAACAAGACCGAGTCGGCTGTGCGTATCACGCATCTGCCCACGGGCATCGTCGTGCAGTGCCAGAACGATCGCTCGCAGCACAAGAACAAGGCACAGGCGATGTCTCAGCTTCGCGCCAAGCTGTACGAGCTCGAGCAGCAGAAGCGGCGCGAGAAGGCCGATGCGCTCGAGGACAGCAAGGCCGACATCGGCTGGGGCAGCCAGATCCGGTCCTATGTGCTCGATCAGTCGCGGATCAAGGACTTGAGGACGGGGATCGAGACGAGTCGGCCGCAAGAGGTGCTCGACGGCGATATCGACGAGTTCCTCGAGGAAAGCCTGAAGCAGGGGCTTTAGACGGTGGCGGACGAAAGCGGCGAGAACAAGCTCATTGCCGAAAGGCGCCGCAAGCTCGACGGGCTGCGCGAAAGGGGCAATGCGTTTCCGAACGATTTCGTGCGCGACGATCTCGCGGGCGCGCTGCACGCCGCATATGCCGCGCATAGCGGCGAGAAGCTCGACGAGGAAGCCGTTCGAGTCTCGGTCGCCGGCCGCATGATGGCCAAGCGCGTCATGGGCAAGTCCACCTTTGCCAAGCTTCAGGACCGGTCGGGACAGCTTCAGCTTTTCGTCCAGCGCGACGCGATCGGTGAGTCGGCTTACGATGATTTCAAGAGATGGGATGTCGGCGATATCGTCGGGGCGACCGGCACGCTGATGAAGACGAGGACCGGCGAGCTGTCGGTTGCGGTCGAGTCCCTGCGATTGCTCGTCAAGTCGTTGCGACCGCTGCCCGAGAAATGGCACGGCATCGTCGATCACGAGCTCAAGCTCAGGCAGCGCTATCTCGATCTCATCATGAGCGAGAAGACGCGGGAGGTGTTCGCAAGGCGCAGCGAGCTGATCTGCTTCGTCCGCCGCTATCTCGACTCGCTCGACTTCGTCGAGGTCGAAACGCCGATGATGCATCCGATACCGGGCGGCGCCACGGCGCGGCCGTTCGAGACCTACCATCACGCGCTCGACAAGACGCTCTATCTCAGGGTTGCGCCCGAGCTCTATCTCAAGCGTCTCGTGATCGGCGGCATCGAGCGCGTCTACGAGCTCAATCGGGCGTTTCGCAACGAGGGGCTTTCGACGCGGCACAATCCCGAGTTCACGATCGTCGAGATCTACCAGGCGTATGCGCGTCATGAGGATCTCATGGACTTGAGCGAGAACCTGCTGCGCGAGGCGGCGAGGACGATCGCTGGATCGACGTCGATCGAGTACCAGGGCGAGGCCATCGATCTCGGCACCCGTTTCCGCCGCGTTGAATTCGAGGACAGCCTGCTCGACGCCTATCCCGCGCTCGACGCCGAATCGCTGCGCGACGCGTCGGCGCTGGCGGAGGTCTGCAAAGTGAGCGGCATCGAGCTGCCCGATCATGCCGGGCCCGGCACGATGCAGTTCGAGCTGTTCGAGAAGGGCGTCGAGAGCACGCTGCGCGCGCCGACCTTCGTGACGCGTTACCCGGCCGAGGTATCACCGCTCGCGCGGCGTTCGGACGACGATGCGTATCTGACGGATCGTTTCGAGCTCTTCGTTTGCGGGCGCGAGATGGCGAACGGGTTCAGCGAGCTCAACGATCCGGAGGATCAGGCCGAGCGGTTTCGGGCGCAGGTCGACGCGGCCGAGGGCGGCGACAAGGAAGCGATGCGGTTCGACGAGGATTACCTTGTCGCGCTCGAGCACGGTTTGCCGCCGACCGCTGGTCTCGGCATCGGGATCGACCGACTCGCGATGTTGCTGACCGATTCCGCGTCGATCCGCGACGTTCTTCTCTTTCCGCAGTTGAAATGAGTCGTGCCAACCCCGTCCGGGTGGGTGGCGATGGCACGACGCATCAATCACAGTAGCGGGAGTGGTTGCAGGGTGCGGCCGTCGGATGCGAGTGCGAGCTCGGTTCCGGCGGCGTCGATGCGGGTGACGGCGAGGAGCTCGTAGCCGTCATCGGTGGCGGCGGCGCGGTTGATCTCGCCTGCGTCCTGCGACGCCTGATCGACGATGGGGGCGGCGGGTTCGGGGCGCGGGCCGGGGCCGCAGCGGAAGCGCGCGAGGCGGCGTTTGACCTCGCCGAGGTTCTGCGTGCGGGCGACGATTTCCTGGCCGGGGTAGCAGCCTTTGGTGAACGAGACGGCGTCGAGGCGTTCGAGGTTCAGCATCTGGGGGATGTAGCGCTCGCGTAGCACGGCCGGCACGGCAGGTCGTCCGGCTTGAATCGCCGCGAGTGCCGCGGCGTCGGGGTTCGCGGTGGCGAGACCCGCAAGCTCGGGCTCGAGCGTGTCCGGATCGGCGACGACGTCGATGCGGCCCGGGGCCATTCGGAACCACAGCGCGCCGAGCGCGGCGGCCGCGGCCCGAGGCGCGAGGCCGATGCCGCGGTCGCGCAGCCAGCGGTTCGAATCGCCGAGGAGCGAATAGACGGCACGATCGTTCACCACTTCGAGCCTGACGTCGGACCGGAGCACGAATCGCGCCATCTCTGCGGTGAGCCAGTCCGCGCTTTCGGCTTCCGTGACGAGCCACAGCGTGTCGTCTTCGGCCACGACGTCGAACAACGCGCGGACGCGACCTTTCGCTGTCAGCCAGGCCGCGAGGCGCGTCCCGTTCGCCGGGAGGTCGATCAGACTCTGCGTCGTCTGGGCGTGCAGAAACTGCCGCGCGTCCCGGCCCGCGACGCGAATCAGGCCGAGATCGTTCGCGCGGCAATAACTTGGCTCTGTCATCTCCCGGGTTTTCCGAAGGTGCGAAGGTTGGCCCTTTCTGGCACACTTTAACTATGGGCGATCAGCGTGAACAAGCGAAGCCCGACGCACAATCGCAGCCGGTCGAGAGCGAGCGGATAGGCGACGGAGCCCGCGAGATCGGCGGTCCGAAAGGGCCGGAGCCGACGCGCTACGGCGACTGGGAGAGGGCCGGTCGCTGCATCGACTTCTAGATTTGGCTTAAAACGCCCGAGATGTCGCGCGGGCCCGGTGCTCGCGAGTCGTCGCGTGCGGCGCCGACGAGATAGAATAACCGGACAATGGAAGGCTCCAAGCGACCGCTCTCACCGTTTCTGAATTATCGCTGGGGCATCACCAACACACTGTCGATCCTTCATCGGCTCACGGGCGTGTATCTCGCGCTCGGTTTCCTCGCGCTTGCCCGGTGGCTGCTCGCGCTCGCGAGCGGGCCGGAGCCCTACGCGGGCGTCGCGGCGTTCTACGGCAGTGCCTGGTTCAAGCTGCCGCTGGCAGGCTGGGTGTTCTGCTTCTTTTATCACCTCGCCAACGGTGTCAGACACCTGGCCTGGGACGCTGGCCGCGGTTTCGGTCATGCCGAGATCAGGGCTTCCGGCATTGCCGTCGTCGTGTTCGCCGTCGCCGCGACGGCCCTCTATATCGCGATAGGAATGCTGTGAACGGGGCACCTCGATGAAGTCACCGCTGAATCAGGTTCTCGGGCTCGGCTCGGCCAAGGAGGGCACCTCGCACTGGTGGCATCAGCGTCTCACGGCCGTTGCGCTGGTTCCGCTCGGGCTCTGGTTTGCAATTGCGCTGCTGGGGCTCGACTTTGGGTCCTACGACGCGCTCGTCGAGTGGATCCGCGACCCGCTGACAGCGGTGCTGCTCAGCCTCTCGGTGACCTGTCTCGCCTATCACTCCTGGCTCGGCATCCAGGTCGTGGTCGAGGATTACGTCGGCCCCAAGGGCGCGCGCATCGTCGCCCTGCTCCTGTCCTCGTTCGCGCACGCCTTTCTGCTCGCCGCCAGTCTCTTCGCCGTCCTCAAGATCGCCTTCGGTGCGGCGGCATGAGCGCCGAGTACGAATTCATCGAGCATCGTCACGACGTCGTCGTCGTCGGCGCCGGCGGCGCCGGCCTGCGTGCCACGCTCGGCCTGGCCGAGCAGGGCCTTGCGACCGCCTGTATCACGAAGGTGTTTCCGACGCGCAGCCACACGGTTGCTGCGCAGGGCGGCATCAGCGCGGCACTCGGCAACATGGGTCCGGACGACTGGCGCTGGCACATGTACGACACGGTCAAGGGGTCGGACTGGCTCGGCGACCAGGATGCGATCGAGTATCTGTGCCGCGAGGCGCCGGCCTCGGTCATCGAGCTCGAGCACTACGGCGTGCCGTTCTCGCGCACCGAGGAAGGACGGATCTATCAGCGGCCTTTCGGCGGCATGACGACGCACTTCGGCGAAGGGCCGGCGGCGCAGCGGACCTGCGCGGCGGCCGATCGTACCGGGCACGCGATGCTGCATGCGCTGTATCAGCAATCGTTGAAGCAGGATGCCGAGTTCTACATCGAGTACTTCGCCATCGACCTGATCATGGTCGACGGCGTTTGCCGTGGCGTCGTCGCGCTCGATCTCTCCACCGGGCGCGTGCATCGCTTCAACGCCCGCATGGTAGTTCTCGCGACCGGCGGTTACGGGCGCGCCTATTTCTCGTGCACGTCGGCGCACACCTGCACGGGCGACGGTAACGCGATGGTGCTGCGCGCGGGGCTGCCGCTACAGGACCTCGAGTTCGTCCAGTTTCATCCGACCGGCATCTACGGCTCGGGTTGCCTGATCACCGAAGGCTCGCGCGGCGAGGGCGGATATCTGACGAACTCCGAGGGCGAGCGATTCATGGAGCGTTACGCGCCCAATGCCAAGGATCTTGCGTCGCGCGACGTCGTCAGCCGCTCGATGACGACAGAGATCCGCGAAGGGCGCGGCGTCGGCAAGCACAAGGACCATGTCCACCTGCATTTGGAGCACCTCGGCACCGACGTCATCGAGGAGCGCCTGCCTGGCATCGCCGAGACGGCGAAGATTTTCGCCGGCGTCGATGTCAACAGAGAGCCGATTCCGGTGTTGCCCACCGTGCACTACAACATGGGCGGCATTCCGACCAACTACCACGGTGAGGTCGTGGCGGCGAACGCGTCGGGCGATCAGTACATCGTCCCGGGGCTCATGGCGGTCGGCGAGGCCGCCTGCGTATCGGTTCATGGCGCGAACCGTCTGGGTTCGAATTCGCTGATCGATCTCGTCGTGTTCGGACGGGCGGCGGCCCGCCGCTGCGGCGAGCTCATCGAGGCTGGCAGCCGCCAGCCGCCGCTGCCGCAAGGCGCCGGCGAGGAAGCCGTGGCACGGCTCGATCGCCTGCGCAACGCGAACGGATCGAGCCCCACGGCCGACATCAGGCTCAGGATGCAGCGGACGATGCAGGCTCATGCCGCCGTTTTTCGCACGGGCGAGTCAATGCAGGAGGGCATCGATCAGCTCGAGGGGGTCTTCGCCTCGTTCGCCGATGTCGGCGTTTCCGATCGCGGTCTCGTCTGGAACACCGATCTCGTCGAGACCTTCGAGCTCGAGAACCTGCTGCTTCAGGCCATGGGCACGATCAAGTCTGCGATCAATCGCACCGAGAGCCGCGGCGCGCAGGCGCGCGAGGATTATCCCGATCGCGACGACGAGAACTGGATGAAGCACACGCTCGTGTGGGTCGACGACAAAGGCCAGACGCGCTTCGGCTACCGCCCCGTCGAGCTCGAAACGCTGACCGGCGAGGTGCAGACGATCGAGCCGAAGGCGCGAACGTATTGAGGTGGGAGTAGAAAGGAGTAGAAAGGGGTCAGACCCCATTCAGGTTAACCTGAATGGGGTCTGACCCCGTTTGGAGGAGACAGATGCCACAATTTCGATTACCGGCAAACTCGCGAGTCAAGGCCGGAAAGACTCACGGCGACGCTAAAGCCGGCGACGGCAAGCTGCGCGAGTTTCGTGTCTATCGCTACGATCCGGCGAGCGGCGAGAATCCGCGTCTCGATACCTATCACGTGGATCTCGAAGACTGCGGCCCGATGATTCTCGACGCGCTGATCAAGATCAAGAGCGAGATCGACGCGACGCTGACCTTTCGCCGCTCCTGCCGCGAAGGCATCTGCGGTTCCTGCTCGATGAACATCGACGGCAAGAACGCGCTCGCCTGCCTCAAGCCGATCGAGGATATAAAAGGAGTCGTCGCGGTCTATCCGCTGCCCCACATGCCGGTCGTCAAGGACCTCGTGCCGGATCTGACTCACTTCTACGCCCAGTACGCCTCGATCGAGCCCTGGCTCAAGGCGAGGACGCCGCCGCCCGATCGGGAACGGCTGCAGTCGAAGGAAGATCAGGAAAAGATCAACGAGCCATCGGCCTGCATCCTCTGCGCCTGCTGCTCGGCGGCCTGTCCGAGCTACTGGTGGAACCCGGATCGCTATCTCGGCCCGGCCGCGCTGCTTCAGGCTTACCGCTGGATCGTCGACAGCCGCGACGAGGCGACCGGGGAGCGGCTCGACCAGCTCGAGGATCCGTTCAGGCTCTACCGTTGCCACACAATCCTGAACTGCACCGACGTCTGCCCCAAGGACCTGAATCCGGGCCGTGCCATCGCGAAGATCAAGCAGCTCATGCTCGCGCGCCAACATTGACAGGGGGTGTCGAAATGGGGTCAGACCCCGTTTCCACGGAAACGGGGTCTGACCCCATTTCGACAGACCTCATTTCGACGGTGGCCGACCCAACGGTGTCTGACCCCATGTTCCGGCGGCTGCGCTGGCGGTGCAGGCGCGGGATGCGCGAGCTCGACCGGATTCTCGAGGGCTTCGTCAGCGAAGGCTACGGCGCCCTGAGCGCACCCGAAAAGGCGCGCTTCGCGGAGATTCTCGAGTTTCCGGATCCCGATCTTCATGCCTATCTTCTGGGCAAGGCCGATCCGCCGGACGCCGAGCTTGCCCGACTCATCAGGATCATTCGCCAGAGCTCGTCTCTATAAGCTCGAGCCCTCGCGCTGGCTGCGCGCCTGGTGGATCGGGCTGCATCTCGTTCTCAGCCTCGCCGCGCTTATGGCAAATCCGCCGCCGGCTGTCGGCGTCTCACTGCTGCCGGCGCTGGCCTGGCACTACCGGCGCTTCTACCCGATCCGGGGCGCGCTGCTGATCGTGAGTCCGGGCGGGCGCTTCGCGCTGCCCGTCGCGGGGCGATTCGATCTCGAGCTCGCGGAGTCGACGCAGATCGGGGCCTTCTGGGCCGAGCTCGTGTTCCGGGATCGCCCGAAGGCGCATTTTCTGATTCTGAAGGACCAGCTCGAGCAACCCGACTGGCGGCAGCTCAGTCTGACCCTGCGTGAACGGGCTTAAGACCCGGGTGCTACAATCCGGCGAACTTTTCGGTGCGATATGCAGTCTACCGGTAGGAAAGTGGTGAACCCCGGGGGCAAGGGCGGCGGCAGCGCCGATCTTGTGCTCGTTCAACGAGTCAAGCAGGGCGACCGCGCGGCGTTCGACCTGCTGGTGGCGAAATATCAGCACAAGATCCTGAATCTGATCATGCGCTATGTGAAGGATCCCAGCGAGGCGATGGATGTGGCCCAGGAGGCTTTTCTCAAGGCCTATCGGGCAGTGCCGGCGTTTCGCGGGGACAGCGCGTTTTATACCTGGCTTTACCGCATTGCGATCAATACGGCAAAGAACCATCTCGTCGCGGCCCGGCGCCGGCCGATGAGCCTCGAGATCGAGCTGTCCGACAGCGAGGGATTCGAGCCGTTCGCCGCACTGCGCGACATCGATTCGCCGGAAAGCCTTGCGCTGACCGACGAGATCGGCGAGGTGATCAACGAGGCCGTGGAAGGCTTGCCGGACGAGCTCAGGACTGCGATCCTGCTGCGCGAGATCGAGGGGATGAGCTACGAGGAGATCGCCGAAGCGATGGACTGTCCGGTCGGGACCGTGCGGTCGCGTATATTCAGGGCCCGCGAGGCCATCGACAAGAAACTCAAACCCTTGATGTGAAGCCACCATGAGCGATCAGTTCAACGAGCAGATTTCCCAGTTCATAGACGACGAGATGTCGGTCGACGAAAGCGAGTTCTTTGTCCGCCGACTACAGCGCGATGTCGAAGCGCGCCGCCGGTACCTGCGTTATCAGCTCATCGGCGCCGCGATGCGTGGCGAGCATTTTCACCCGGGTGCCACGGAGCTCGGCCTTCGTCTGGGACAGGCAATCGATCGCGACGAATCAGCGGCCCGGTCGCGATCGGCGACAAGGCTTGCCACCGGCGTCGGAATCGCGGCCAGCGTCGCGGTCGTCGCCCTCTTCGGGTTCCGCTTCGCCGATTTGGGATCCGACTCGCTCGCGGCCGACCCGGCTGCCGCGTCGGATTTCTCGGACGCGCCGGCTGCCGCGTCGAATCTCGCCGACGCGCCCAGCTACGTCATGCCGTCCGCCGCCGCCGAGATCCAGCCCCTGGTTCGCGTCGGCGGCGAGGCCACCGGCATTCAGTACCTGATCCATCACGCCAGGTACTCGTCGGGTCTGAGCCGCACCATCATGCAGTCGAGCGTCGTCGCCGGTCAGGAATCGGATCCGACCGAGAGCACCGAGGAGGAGGTCGTTGAATAGGCCTCGCCACATCGCAAGCATCTCGCTCGCGGCCGCGTTCGCGTTGGCCGCGCTTTCGGCCGCGGCGCAGGAGTCGAGCGGCGAGGTCAAGAACTGGCTCGACCGCATGAACGCGGCGGTCGAGAAGCTGAACTATCGCGGGACCTACGTGCATGTCGTCGACGGCAATCCCGAGACGCTCGAGATCGTTCATCGCTATGCCAACGGCGTCGTTGGCGAGAAGATCAGCTCGAACGCCGAGAACGGACGCGAGTTTCTGAGGACGCAGGACCTCGTGCGCTCCGTGTTTCCGGAGAAGCGGCTCGTCGTCATCGTCGAGCCGCAGCACTCGTCGATACCCGTGGCGCCGTCGCTGAGCTATGCCGAGAAGCTCGAAGACTATTACCAGATGACGACTTTCCCCAAGGGGAGCGTCGCCGGGCGCGAGACTCAGGTTGTGCTCATTCATCCCCGCGACGAGTTTCGCTACGGCTATCTGCTGTGGCTCGACCGCGAGACGGCGCTGCCGCTGAAGATTCACGTTCGCGACGAGAATGCGCGCGTCATCGAGTCGATTCTGTTCACCGAGATTCAGGTGCTCGACTCGATCCCGGAGTTTGCCGTGGCGCCGTCGATCAGCCTCGAAGGATTCACGCTGAAGCAGTCCGCCCATGCCAACGACGACGAGGCGGGCACCGAAATCTGGCGCGCGACGCGGCTGCCGAACGGGTTCTACCTTTCGACGGCCGGCCGCACGCCCGGTTCGCGCTATCCGCTGCAGCATCTGGTCTACACCGACGGTCTCGCCACGGTCTCGATCTTCATCGCTCATCCGAAAGCGGATGCCGACATACCCGAAGGCTTCAGCCGCTTCGGCAGCACGAACGCCTACTCGCTGACGTTAGACGGACGGCGGGCGACGGCCATCGGCGAGGTGCCCGGCCGTACCGTGCAAGGGATGGCGACCTCGCTGAATGCCCGGTAGGACCCCGAAGCCGACGTCCGGGAGTCATTGCCGCCTGACCGTCGACGCCGTGGTTCTCGCGACGCGGCCGGACGGCTCCGTCGATCTCGAGTTCGCGCCTTCCCCCGCGTGCAGCGGATGCGCCGGCACCTGCCTCTGGAAGCGCCTTCAGGCCGCCCGGCTCGAGCGGCTGCGCACGCCTTTGGCGCTTGCGCCCGGAACGGCGGTCACGGTCGAGCTTCCCCCTGAGCGCCTGCTGGTCGCGTCGATGCTCGTGCACGGCGTGCCACTGGCCGCGATTCTGGCCGGCGCCGCGGCAGGCAGCCTGATCGCGGGCTCCGATCCCGGCACGCTCGCGGGCGCCGTGCTTGCGCTTGCCGCCGCGATCGCCGGGACAAGACGCCTCAAGGGGCGTCTCGAGGCAGCGACGGTGGCCGGGCTTATCGTCACGCCGAAGCCGTGATCGTCCTGACGCTTTACACGCGCGCCGAGTGCCATCTCTGCGAGGAGATGCTCGTCGAGCTCACGCCGCTCATCGAGGGCAGGGCGCGGATCGAAATCGTCGACATCGATACCGACGCGGCGCTGACTCTTCGCTTCGGCCAGATCATTCCCGTGCTGATGCACGGGGACGACGAGCTGTCGCGGCTCCTTCTCGATTCGAGCCGCGTCGTCGAGCTCCTCGATCGATCGCCCTAGCGCGCCGTGAAAAATCGCAACTTCTCGATCATCGCTCACGTTGATCACGGCAAGTCGACGCTCGCCGATCGGCTGATCGAGCGCTGCGGGGGCTTGACCGATCGTGAGATGGCCGATCAGGTGCTCGACTCGATGGATCTCGAGCGCGAGCGCGGCATCACGATCAAGGCGCAGTGCGTCTCCCTGCACTATCGGGCGGCCGACGGCGAGAGCTACCAGCTCAATATTATCGACACGCCGGGCCACGTCGATTTCTCGTACGAGGTTTCGCGATCGCTTGCCGCGTGCGAGGGAGCGCTGCTCGTCGTCGATGCGGGTCAGGGCGTCGAGGCGCAAAGCGTCGCCAACTGCTATACGGCCATCGAGCAGGGGCTCGAAGTCATGCCGGTCATCAACAAGATCGATCTGCCGACCGCGGATCCCGCCCGCGTCATTGACGAGATCGAGGACATCATCGGTATCGACGCGAAGGACGCTCTCAAGATCAGCGCCAAGACCGGGGAGGGTATCGAGCCGCTGCTCGAGGCGATCGTGCGCCGCATCCCGCCGCCCAGCGGCAACGAGGACGCGCCGCTCAAGGCCCTGATCATCGATTCCTGGTTCGACTCCTATGTCGGGGTCGTGTCGCTGATCCGGGTGGTGGACGGGCGCCTGGCTCGCGGCGCCCGGATTCGGATGTACTCGACGGGCCGCCGCTACACGGTCGATCGCGTCGGCGTCTTCACCCCGAGGCCGACGAACCGCGATTCCCTTTCCGCCGGCGAGGTGGGTTTCCTGATTGCCCCGATCAGGGAGATCGACGCCGCGCCCGTCGGCGACACGGTCGTCGATGCGGCGAACGCCGAGGCGGCGCCGCTGCCCGGCTTCAAGCAGATCCCGCCGCGCGTTTTCGCCGGCCTCTTTCCGATCGATTCCGAGGAATTCGAGAATTTTCGCGATGCGCTCGGAAAGCTCGCACTCAACGACGCCTCGCTGAAGTTCGAGCCCGAAGTCAGCGTGGCGCTCGGCTTCGGGTTTCGCTGCGGCTTCCTCGGGCTGCTGCACATGGAGATAGTTCAGGAACGCCTCGAGCGCGAGCATGGACTGTCGCTGCTGTCGACGGCGCCGACGGTAGTCTACGAGGTGGAGCTGACCGATGGCACGACGGTCTCGATCGAGAACCCGGCGCAGCTCCCCGAAACGTCCGAGGTCAGAGAAATACGCGAGCCGATCATTCTTGCCAGCATCCTCGTTCCACAGGAATTCCTCGGCAACGTCATCACGCTCTGTATCGAGCGGCGCGGCAGGCAGAAGCGGCTACAGTATCTCGGCAGGCAGGTGTCGCTCGAATTCGAGCTGCCGCTGGCGGAGGTCGTGCTCGATTTCTTCGATCGGCTGAAATCCGTCAGTCGCGGATTCGCGTCTTTCGATTACCGCTTCGTCAGATTCGAGCCATCGGCTTTGGTCAAGCTCGACATTCTGATAAACAAGGAGCGGGTGGATGCGATGGCGCTGATCGTTCATCGCTCCGGTGTCGAAAGGAAGGGCCGCAAGCTCGTCGAAAGGCTGAGAGATGTCATTCCGAGGCAGCAGTTCGAGGTGGCGATTCAGGCGGCGGTCGGCGGACAGATCATCGCGCGCAGCACGGTGCGCGCCTATCGCAAGGACGTGACGGCAAAGTTGTATGGTGGCGACGTGACCCGCAAGCGCAAGCTGCTCGAGAAGCAAAAGGCCGGCAAACGCCGGATGAAACAACTGGGCTCCGTCGAGATTCCGCAAGAGGCGTTTCTCGCCGTCTTGCAGGGTGAAAGGAAATGACGAATACTCGTGCACTCGTTGAGCTCCCCGAACAGGAAATAATCCCTTGGATTTTGCGCTGATACTCGTCGTCGCGACCGGCGCGACCGGCTTCATTTGGCTCGCCGACGCGCTGCTCTTCAGGCGCCGACGTCTCGCCGGTGGCGCGGCCGGCGAGCCCCTAATCGTCGAGTATTCGCGCTCGTTCTTTCCCGTGCTGCTGCTGGTTCTGTTACTCAGATCCTTTCTTTTCGAGCCGTTCAGGATTCCTTCGGCCTCGATGATGCCTACCTTGCTGACCGGCGACTTCATTTTTGTGAACAAGTTCGCTTACGGGCTCAGGCTACCGGTTCTAAATACGAAGGTTGTGGAAATCGGGGAGCCTGCGCGGGGCGATGTCGTTGTTTTCAGGCTGCCGTCGGACCCGTCGGTGAACTACATCAAACGTGTCGTCGGATTGCCGGGTGATGTCGTCGAGTACGATGCAAGGCAGGAGCGCGTTACGATCAATGGCGAGCTCGTCGAGATCGAGCCGATGGGCCCCTATCCGGACGAGACTCGGTACCAGCTCGGCCGGGAAGTCCTCGGCGAGCACGAGCACGAAGTGCTGCTCACCGGAAACAGGTTCGGGACGGGCGGCGTTTACCGCGTACCGGAGGAGCACTATTTCATGATGGGTGACAACAGGGATAACAGCCAGGACAGCCGCTTCGATATCGTCGGCTTCGTGCCTGAGGAAAACCTGGTCGGCCGGGCTTCTCGTGTGTGGATGAGTTGGCGCGCACCGTCGGAAGGAGGTCCTCGATGGAATCGCATCGGAATGGCAATCGATTGATCGGTCGGCCGCGGAAGCGGCGTCAGGCCGGCATAACGCTGATCGGTTTCTTGCTGCTGGCCGCTGTTTTCGGCACGGTCGGCCTCGCGGTTCTCAAAATCGTCCCGCTGTACATGGAAAAGATGCGGGTCGCCGCAGTGCTCGAGGACCTTCAGGAAGAGCTCGGCACGGGCGGCAACAGCGTCCCCGGCATCATGAACGCGCTGAACAGCCGCTTCTATATCGAGAATCTGAAGGACCTGACCCCTGACGAGGTCGCTATCGTGCGCCAGGGCGAAGGCTTCACGGTCACCGTCAATCGCGAAAGCCGCGCGTCGTTTCTCGCCGACCTCTATTTCGTCGTCGTCATCAATGAGCAGGTCGAGATAAGTCGGTGACCGACCGGGCCCGCTGGGCCGAACGCGAGCTCGCCTACCGCTTTTCCGATCCATCGCTGCTCGAGCAGGCGGTGACGCACCGCAGTGCGTCGAAGGACAACAACGAACGACTCGAGTTTCTCGGCGATGCGATGTTGAGCGTGACAATAGCGCGTGTGCTTTACGAGACGAGGCCCGAAGCCGACGAGGGGACCTTGAGCCGTGCCCGCGCGGCGCTCGTCAACAAGCAGACGCTGGCCAAGGTCGGACGGCGCCTCAAGCTCGACGAGCAGCTCGTGCTCGGCTCCGGCGAGCAGCGCACGGGCGGTGCGCAGCGCGCGTCGGCGCTCGCCGATGCCGTCGAAGCCGTCATCGGGGCCGTGGTGCTCGACGGAGGCTACGAAGCGGGCGATGAGCTCGTGCGCCGGCTGCTGGCCGAGCCGCTCGCGGCGCTGCCCGAAACGCATGCGCTGAAGGATCCGAAAACGCGGCTCCAGGAGTGGCTGCAGGCGCGGGGGCTCGGCCTGCCCGGCTACCATGTGGATGGGGTCAGCGGCAGCGATCATAATCGGGTCTTTGCCGTAAGCTGCCGCGTCGACGAGAAAAGCAAAACCGCGCAAGGCACCGGGTCGAGCCGGCGTCGCGCAGAGCAGGCGGCGGCGGAGGCCATGCTGGTTGAATTGCAAGGTGGAGACGGATAGCGAGTTCAGATGCGGGCATGTCGCTTTGCTCGGGCGGCCGAACGTGGGCAAATCGACCCTGTTGAACGCACTGGTCGGCGAAAAGCTCAGCATCGTAAGCCATAAGCCGCATACGACCCGCAACCGGATTCTCGGCGTGCTCAATCGCCCAGCGGGCCAGGCCGTCTTCATCGATACGCCGGGATTCTCGCGTCGGTCGAGCCGCGTGCTGCACCGGCTCATGGCGAGAAGCCTGCGCCACACGCAAGAGGATGCCGATCTGATCGTGCTGGTGACCGAGGCGACGCGGCCGGTCGAGGCCGATGCGGAGGTCATCGAAGTGCTCGAGCGCGGCTCGAAGCCGGTGATCGTCGCGATCAACAAGGTCGACCGCCTGAAGTCCAAAGAGGATCTGCTGCCCATGCTCGATGCGCTGCGAAGTCACGCGTTCGAGGAATTCGTTCCGATCAGCGCGCGAAAAGGCACGAACCTCGCGGCGCTCGAGCAAGCGATCATGCGCCATCTGCCGGCCGGGCCCGCGCTCTATCCGGCCGAGTTCAAGACCGACAAGAACGTTCAGTTTCGCGCGGCCGAGATCATTCGCGAGAAGCTGATCAACGAGCTCCACCAGGAAATTCCATATGGGCTTGCCGTCGAGATCGAGGGCATGGAGACCCTGGACGACGGCCGCCGCCTCGTCCGCGGCGTCATCTGGATCGAGCGCGAAAGCCAGAAGGCGATCGTCATCGGCAGCGAAGGCAAGGTGCTCAAGCGCGTCGGCAGCGCCGCGCGACCGGAGCTCAATCGGCTTTTCGGCGAGCGCGTGCATCTTACGCTTTGGGTCAAGGTGCGGGAGCACTGGTCCGATAATGCCGAGGAGCTCAGGCGCCTCGGTTTCGATTCGCTATGAGCGAACGTCAGGAGGTTCTGCTCGAGCGCGGCTACGTGTTGCACCAGCGGCCTTATCGGAATACGAGCCTGCTCGTCGATTGCCTGACCGCGCGCCATGGGCGACAGACGCTGGTCGCGCAGGGCGCGCGCCGTCCGGGCTCGCGTCAGGCTGCCGCCCTGCAACCGTTTCGCCCGGCTCTTTTTTCCTGGATCAGTCGCGGTGAGCTCGGACGTCTCACTTACGTCGAAGCCGTGGCCGGGGGGCGGGCCCTGGCCGGCGACATGCTGATTGCCGCGTTCTATCTCAACGAGCTCCTGCTGCGGCTCGTGCCGAGCGGGGATCAGAGCGACGCTATCCTGAGCTGCTATAGTAGCTGTCTCGACCGACTGGCGGAGACTTGCGACGCGACGCGGCCCTTGCGACTCTTCGAGCTCGAGCTGCTCGAAGCACTGGGCTATCGCGTGGATCTGGAACAGGACTTTCGCACCGGCGAGCCGATCGCGCCCGACTGCGACTACGTATTCGAGCACGAAAACGGGCTCACGGCCTCGAATGCCGGCACGACGATGGAAGTATTCAGCGGCAGACATCTGATCTCCCTGCGCGAGCACAGGCTCGACGATTCCGGCAGTCTCGGCACCGCCAGGCGCCTGCTCGGCGGGATTCTGAGCTTTCATCTCGGCGGCCGGCCGCTCAAGACTCGCCGCGTCATGCGCGAGATCGTCGACCGGAAGCTAACGCGCTAGCCATGGCCGCTCCGATCCATCTCGGCGTCAACGTCGATCATGTGGCGACGCTCAGGCAGGCGCGCCTGACGCGCTATCCCGACCCGCTGACGGCCGCGCTGATCGCCGAGCAGGCCGGCGCCGACAGCATCACGATTCATCTGCGCGAGGACCGGCGTCACATCCAGGAGCGCGATCTGAAGCTCATGCAGCTGAGTCTGCTGACGCGCGTCAATCTCGAGATGGCGGCGACCGACGCGATGATCGACATCGCAACCGAGGCCGGCCCGGCCGACTGCTGCCTGGTGCCGGAAAGCCGCGAAGAGCTGACGACGGAGGGCGGTCTCGACGTCGTCTCGCAGGCCAAGGCGCTCGAGCGCGCGTGCGCGAAGCTGAAGGAGGCGGGTATCCGCGTCTCGCTCTTCATCGATCCGGACCCGGCCCAGATCGACGCGAGCGCGGCCATCGGGGTCGAGGTCGTCGAGCTCCATACCGGCGCCTACGCCGATGCCGCGACGCGCGGCGCAACGGCGAAGGAGCTCGAGCGAATCCGCGCCGCGAGCGAGCATGCGGCGGCCATCGGCCTGACCGTGCACGCGGGCCACGGGCTCACTTACCACAACGTCGTGCCAATCGCGGCAATACCGCAGATCGTCGAGCTCAACATCGGCCATGCCCTCGTCGCCCAGGCCGTTTTCGACGGGCTGGCCAACGCCGTCAGTCGGATGAAGGCGCTGATGACGGGCGCGCGAAGCGCATGATTTTCGGCATCGGCACCGACGTGCTCGAGCTGAAGCGCATCGAGCGGGTCTATCGCCGCCACGGCGACCGCTTCGTCGAGCGGCTCTTGCTCGACGAGGAGCGGGCGCTGTTCGTCAAGGCGAAGAACAAGACGCGCTTTCTCGGCATGCGATTCGCGGCCAAGGAGGCCGTGGCCAAGGCGCTCGGCACGGGCTTCGGCAACGGCATCTGGGTACGCGATGTCGGCTCCGTCCCGAACGCGCTCGGCCAGCCGCAGGTCATCTATTCCGAGCGCGGCCGCAAGGTCTGCGAGCGGCTCGGTGTCGGCGAGGGGTTCCTGACGCTGACCGACGAGGCCGGACTCGTCGTCGCCGTCGCCGTTCTGCTGCGCGGAACGCCTTGAGGCCGGCGACGATGAACGTGCTTTGTTTCGACATCGAAACCGTGCCGGATACCGAGTTCGGCCGCAGGCTCTACGACCTCGGCGATCTCGACGACGAGACGGTGGCGAAGGTCATGCGGTTCAAGCAAATGCAGGCGCGTGATTCGGACTTTCTGCCGCTGCTGCAGCACCGCGTAGTCGTGATCTCAGCCGTGCTGCGCAATGCCGATGGGCTGCACGTTTTCAGCCTCGGGCACGAGCAGGGCGGCGAGCGCGAAATCGTGCAGCGCTTTTTCGACGGGATCGAGCGCAAGACGCCGGACCTCGTCTCCTGGAACGGCGCCGGCTTCGATCTTCCGGTGCTGCATTACCGGGCGCTGAAGCACGGGATCACGGCCGCGCGCTATTGGGAAATCGGCGACACGGATCGCGACTACCGCTACAACAACTATTTGAGCCGGTTTCACTGGCGTCACATCGATCTGATGGACGTCCTGTCCGGCTACCAGTTCGGCGGCCGCGCTTCGCTCGAGCATGTCTCCCTGCTGCTCGGGTTGCCGGGAAAGCTCGGCATGAGCGGAGCGCATGTCTGGGACTACTATCTCGAAGGGCGCCACGAGGAGATCGAGCACTATTGCGAGACCGATGCGCTGAACACGTATCTGATCTATCTGCGTTTCGAGCTGATGCGCGGCACGCTCGATCGGACGCGTTACGAGCAGGAGGTCGGCCGCGTCCGGGAGAAAATCGAGCGCGCCGAGGAGCCGCACTGGCGGGAGTTCAGGGCCGCCTGGCAATCCGATGGCGATGCCGTCTAGGGGAGCGGTCAAGGCGGCGACGAAGGAGGCACTCGGAGAATCCGTCGTTGCCGACGTCACCGATCTCAGTCACGACGGCCGCGGCGTCGCGGAGGTCGAAGGTCGCGCCGTTTTCGTGCCCGGCGCCTTGCCGGCCGAGCGCGTGCGGATCAGGACGCGCAAGCGCCGGCGGCGCTATCACGAGGCCGAGCTCGTCGAGATCATCGAGCGCTCGGCCGATCGGGTCGAGCCGCCATGCCCGTATTTCGGCATCTGCGGCGGCTGCGCGCTCCAGCACCTCGATTACCGCGCCCAGATCCTGTTCAAACAGGAGGTCGTCGCCGAAGCCCTGCGCCGGATCGGCGGCTTCGAGCCGCCCGCGTTCGAGGCCGCGATCACCGGCTCGCAATGGCACTATCGCCGTCGCGCCCGGCTCGGCATCAAGCATGTCGCCGGCAAGGGCCGCGTGCTCGTCGGATTCCGCGAGCGCGCCGCACCGCTTTTGACCGACATGCAGGCCTGCCGCATTCTCGCGCCGCCGATGGACCGCCTGCCCGAGGTCCTTGCCGAGCTCGTCGCGGCGACTTCGATCAGGGGCCGCATTCCGCAGGCCGAGATCGCCGTTGGGGATGAAGCGGCCGCTGTCGTCCTGCGTGTGCTCGACCGGCCCGCGGGGAACGACGTCGACGTCCTGGCCTCCCTCAACGAGCGGCTCAACGTCGACGTCTATCTTCAGACGGGCGGTCCGGACACGATCGCGCCGATCGGCCGTCCGCCGCGCGAGCTCGGATATTCGCTCGGGCCCGGCGGCGTGCGCATCGTCTTCGAGCCTGGCGATTTCATCCAGATCAATGCCGAGGTCAATCGCGCGATGGTCGCCGCCGCGATCGAATCGGCGCGTCTTGCCGCGAGCGACAAGGTGCTCGATCTTTACTGCGGGCTCGGTAACTTCAGCCTGCCGGTCGCAACGCGCGTGGCCGAGGTCACGGGCGTCGACGGCGCAGCGCCGCTCGTTGCCCGCGCCGGCGCCAACGCAAGGCGCAACGGCATCGGCAACGTGAGCTTTCTGGCGGCGGATCTCTCGGAGCCCGGTTGGCCTTTCCTGAAACGGCCGTACGATGTCGTCTTTCTCGACCCTGCGCGCGCGGGCGCGGAGATCCCGGTTGCCGCCGTTCCGGACATGCAGCCGCGCCGCATCGTCTACGTGTCCTGTCATCCCGGCACGCTGGCGCGCGATGCGGGCGAGCTCGTCCATCGGCACGGCTACCGGCTGACATCCGTGCAGGCACTCGATATGTTTCCGAATACGCATCATGTCGAGGCGATTGCGGTGTTCGATCGTGATTAGCGTGGTTCGCGGGAGCGATATGGGCACGACGCCGGTGATCGTCATCGATGTCGCGACGCAAGCGCTTACGCTGACCGATGCCGGCGGCGCGGCGCGCCGTTACCCGGTTTCGACGTCGAGGTACGGCGCCGGTGAACGCGAGGGCAGCTACCAGACGCCGCGCGGCCGGCACCAGATCCGGGCCAGGATTGGCGCCGGCTGTCCGCCGGGCACCGTCTTCGTCGGGCGTCGCCCGACGGGGGAGATCTGGTCCGAGGCGCTCGCGGCGGCGTATCCGGATCGTGACTGGATACTGACGCGGATCCTGTGGCTCTCGGGGCTCGAGCCGGGCGTCAATCGGCTCGGCAATGTCGATACGATGCGCCGCTACATTTATATTCACGGGATGCCGGACACGGAGCTCTGTGGCGAGCCCGGCTCGATCGGATGCATCAGAATGCGCAACGACGACATCATAGAGCTCTTCGATCGGGTGGAAGTGGGCACGGTGGTCGATATCAGGTAGATGCTGTCTTCGCATCAGTGAGGTGAATGCTTGTCGATTGGCCCCTTGATGTTCAGCCTGAGAGGCTCGACGCTCGACGACGACGAGCGCGAGTGGCTTAAGTCGCCGTCTGCCGGCGGGGTGATCCTGTTCACGCGCAGTTTCGAAGACCCGGCGCAACTGAAGTCGCTCGTCGCCGAGATCCATGCGATCCGCTCGCCTCCGCTGCTCGTCGCCGTCGATCAGGAAGGCGGCCGCGTCCAGCGGTTCAGGGAACCGTTCACCGTGCTGCCGCCGATGCGCTCGCTCGGCCATCGCTACGACATCGATCCGAAAGCCGCGCGTAAGGCGGCCGTCGATTTCGGCTGGCTGATGGCAGCGGAGCTTCTGGCCTTCGGCATCGATCTAAGCTTCGCTCCGGTCGTCGATCTCGATCTCGGGCTTGCCGAGGTCATTGGCGACCGCGCCCTGCACGCCGACGCCGAGGTCGTTGCCGAGCTTGCCGATGCTTTCGTCGACGGCATGCAGGCGGCCGGCATGGTGCCGACCGCGAAGCACTTTCCGACGCATGCCGGCGCTCATGCCGATTCGCATACGGACCTCGCCGTCGATCGGCGCGATTACCCGGTGCTGTTCGACGACCTCTTGCCGTATCGCCGGCTGATCGCGGCCGGGCTGCATTCGATCATGGTCGGGCATGTCTCGTTCCCCCTGCTCGACGAGTTGCCGGCGAGCCTCTCGCGCTGGTGGATCGAGACCGAGCTTCGCGGCCGGATGCGGTTCTCGGGCGCCGTCATCTCCGACGACATGAGCATGGAAGGGGCTGCCGGGCAGGGCTCGATCGTCGAGCGCGTCGCGCTCGCGCTCGACGCCGGCTGCGATCTCGTGCTGCTTTGCAATTGCCCCCAGGCCGTACCGGGCGTCATCGACAGTCTCGAGCCGTTCAAGGATCCGGCGGCGCAACTTCGCCTGATGCGCCTTCGCGGCCGCGCCGGCCCGGACCTCGAAACGCTACGGCGATCGCCGCGCTGGATCCAGTCGAAACGATCGCTCGAGAGCCTCGTCGCAAAGCCTTCGCTGACGCTCGAAGGTTGAAGGCAAAGCACGTCCGGAGCGGCATTCGACGAGTTTCCCGACGGGGCCGGCCCGAGTTTGTGATCGCGTTCACCGACGAGGGTTGCCGGCTCATCCAAGATCGTCGGCTCAAGCAGGCCTGAGCCGTGGCGTGGACCCGTTGGACAACGATCTTTTTTCCGAAATTGTCTCGATCAGCGCCGCAGGTCTGCTGGTCGTCGACGCTTCGGGTCCCGGCATCGAGATCGTCTACGCCAACCCGACCTACGAGACGGCTTCGGGTTTCGAGGCGGACGAGCTCGTCGGCACGTCGTGGCTGTCCTATCTCGCGGTCGACGAGGGATCCCAGGAGCTGATCCGGCTCAAGCAGAGCATGGCGGCGGCTGACGCCCAGTCGCTGAGCCTCCCGTTCATTCGCAAGGACGGCGACATCTGGCTCGGGCGCATGCGCCTGACTCCGCTGAAGCATTCCGGCGACGAGCGCAGGCTCGTGCTCGTCGAGCATCGCAGCGAGGAGCGGCCGGCCGTCGAGGACGCCGAGCTGATGAAGCGCGCGCTCGGCATCGCGCGCAAGCGCATCGCGAGCCTCGATCGGACCGATGCGGTCACCGGCCTGATGTCGAGAACGCAGTTCTCGCTGATGCTGAAAAGGGAGATCGCTGTCGCCCGGCGCGAGGAGCGGACCTTGTGCCTGATGCTCTTCACTATCCCCGAGCTCGACGTCTATCGCCAGACCTATGGCAACAACGCGGCCGACTCCTGTCTCAGGATGATCGGCGCGCAGATCGCGGGAACATTCCGCAGAGCCGGGGATCTCAGTGCCCGCATCGATGAGAGCACGCTCGCCGTCTCGGTCGCGGGCTACGAGGCGGACGAGGCCGCGGAACGCATCGCGCTCGTCGAACAGAAAGCGCGCAATCTCGGCCTGCACAATCCGCGCGGTCGCAGCGGGCGCTATGTCTTCGTTCAAGGCGTCGCCGTCGCGGCCGATCCCGACGTCGATGATGTCGAAGCGCTGATAGCCCGCGGCAAGGCGGCGCTCGAGAGCCGCGGCGACGGGGCGTCGCAGGCGGCTGCGGGACGCGGCTCCGCCTGAGTCCCGTTGCGCTCAGCCGGCCGGACCGCCGGCGTTGCCGGCTTGCGTCCCGTCCTCGGCCTCCGGCGCCTGCGTGACCCGAACCAGGACGCTGAACAGCGGATGGTCGATCGCGACCAGGTCGCCGCTGCGAAACGCATTGTGCTCGGATTCGAGGCGATAGCGCTGCGCATACTCGAGCGGCGTCGGACCGAAACCGGGCGTGGACGTCCACAATGTTCCCCGGCCGTCGAGGAACTCGAGGTCGACGGCAGCGTGCAGGTAAGTTCCCCGATAGACCTTGATCGTGCCCCGGAGATTGACGATGCCGAGGCGGGCGAGATCGAGCGGCACGGCCCGATTGGAATCGACGCCGGTCTGCACCCAGCCGACGTGACCGAGCAGCCGGTAAGGATTGCGATCGAGCCTGATGCTCGCATTGATCAGCTGGAGCTCGTCGGCCCGGAGAATGCGAAACCCGTCCGGTAGAGCGGCGTCGTCGGCCGATGCCGCGAAGGCCGGATCGCGGTCCTGGTCGGTCCACGGCTCGATCAGCTGCAGCCGGTCGCGCGGCTCTTGCAGCGTCTCGACGGCCTGCCCGTCACCGGCCGGTTGCCCGATCGCGACCGGCTGCGTCGCGTCACCCGCCGCGGCGGGCACGGCGTCTGCGGCGGCCGGCGCCGCCTCGACCGCCGGCGGCTCGCGATCGTCGAGGCCGCGGCGCGGATCGAAATCGCGGAGACTCTCGAGCTCGAGGCGCGGCAGCCGCAGCAGCGTCGGCGACGGCGCGTTAAGCGGCGTGTCCACGCCGTGAAAGAAGTCCTCCTCGGCCCGATTCCCGTTGACCCACTCGAACAGTATGACTTCGACGTGATAGAGCGGATCCGGTTCGGGTTCCGGTGCCGTGCGATTGCTCTCCTGGGCCGACGCGGTGACCAGAAGCAGAGCCGGGACGATGGCTGTCAGCGTACGCATCGGCCGATTATAGCGCCTCGGCCTCAGGCAACCCTCGCCGCGTCGGGCGGCTCGGCGCCGAGGCGGATCAGCAGCCGCTCGAGCCGCTCGAGCCTGGCCTCTGCCGGCACCGGCGGATCCCAACGGAACCTGAGCCGATACGGCCCGTCGAGCGAGTAGCCGCCGTAGCCGTCGCCAACGAGCCTGACCAGCGCCTCGGGATCGACGCTCGCATCCTTGCTGAACCGGATCGAGCCGCCCTTCGGGCCGGCGTCGAGCTTCTCGACGCGAAGCTCGGCTGCCAGCAGCTTGATCCAGGTCACTCCGAACAGCGCTTTGGTCGGCGCCTCGAGCAGGCCGAAGCGATTGATCATCTCGACCTCGAGATCCTCGAGCTCCTCCCGGGTCGCGGCATTGGCGATGCGCTTGTATTGCACGAGACGCATGTAGACGTCGGGCATGTAGTGCTCGGGGATCAGCACGGGGAGCCCCGTCTCGACCTCGGGTCCATGCCGGAACGGATCGTCGAGGGCGGGCTCGCGACCCGCCCTGAGCGAGGCCACGGCCCGCGCCAGGAGCTCGTTATAGAGCGTGAAGCCGATCGCCTGTATCTGCCCGCTCTGACCTTCGCCGAGGAGCTCGCCCGCGCCGCGGATCTCGAGATCGTGGGTCGCGAGCGCGAACCCGGAACCGAGGGCCTCGAGCGAAGCGACGGCATCGAGGCGTTTTGCCGCGTCGTCGGTCATCGCGCGCCGCGGCGGCGTCAGCATGTAGGCATAGGCCTGATGGTGCGATCGGCCGACGCGGCCGCGCAGCTGATGGAGCTGCGCGAGACCGAGACGGTCGGCGCGATTGATGACGATCGTGTTGGCCGTCGCCACGTCGATGCCGCTCTCGATGATCGTCGTGCAAAGCAGCACGGCGAAGCGCCGGTGATAAAAATCGAGCATGACGGTTTCGAGCTCGCGCTCCGACATCTGCCCGTGGGCAACGCGAATCTCGGTCTCGGGCAACAGATCACGGAGGCGTTCGGCAATTGCTTCGATGTTCTCGACGCGGTTGTGCACGACATAGACCTGGCCGCCGCGGCGCACCTCGCGCAGGACGGCCTCGCGGATGCCCTGGTCGGACCACTCGCCGACGAAGGTCCGGATCGAAAGCCGGTCCGCCGGCGGCGTCGCGATGATCGACAGATCGCGCAGGCTGCCGAGCGTCATATTGAGCGTGCGCGGTATCGGCGTCGCCGTCATCGTCAGCACGTGAACGTCGGCGCGGTAGCGCTTCAGAATCTCCTTGTGCTTGACGCCGAAGCGGTGCTCCTCGTCGATGACGACGAGGCCGAGATTCCTGAATCGGATGTCGCCCGACAGCAGCCGGTGCGTGCCGATCACGATGTCGACCGCGCCACCGGCGATCCGGTCGACGACATGGGCCGCATCCTTGCGGCCCCGGAATCGCGAGAGATACTCGACCTCGACCGGCCAGTCGGAGAAGCGGTCGGCGAAGGTCTGGTGATGCTGCTGCGCCAGCAGCGTCGTCGGCACGAGGACCGCGACCTGATGTCCCGCCTCGACGGCGATGAAGGCGGCGCGCAGCGCGACCTCGGTCTTGCCGAAGCCGACATCGCCGCAGACGACGCGATCCATCGGCTTGCCCGAGGCGAGGTCGGCGAACACGTCGTTGATCGCGGCCTGCTGGTCGTCGGTCTCCTCGAACGGAAACTGCGCCGCGAAGCGCCGGTAGTCGTCGTCGATGCCGGCGATGCGCGTGCCTTCGCGCGCGGCTCGCTGGGCATAGAGATTCAAGAGCTCGGCCGCAACGTCACGCGCTTCGCGCGCGGCCTTGCGCTTGGCCTTTTGCCACTGATCGGAGCCGAGACGATGCAGCGGCGCCTCGTCCGGCGACGCGCCCGTATAGCGCGTGACGAGATGAAGGCTCAGCACCGGCACGTAGAGCTTGTCGCTGTCGGCATACTCGAGCAGCAGGAACTCCGTTGCCGTGCCGTCGACTTCGAGCGTTTTGAGCCCCTGGTAGCGACCGATGCCGTGATGCTCGTGCACGACGGGGGCGCCGATCGAAAGATCGGTCAGCTCGCGGATGATCGCTTCGGGATCGCGCGCGCGGCGCCTGCGGCGCGCCTGTTGCCGCGGGCGCTCGAGGCCGAGCTGCTCGGCTGTGACGATCCGGATGCCGCGCGCGGGCAGATTGAGTCCTTGCTCGAGCTCGCCGGCCGCAACCATCAGCGCATCGTCGTGGTCGAGGAAATCCTGCCAGGACCGCGCCGCGACGGCGTGGTAAGCGCGGCCCCGCAGGAGCTCGAGCAGCACCTCGCGGCGGCCGGGCGATGAGGCCAGCAACAGGCTGCGTGTCCCGCCCGGCGCCTCGATCCAGCGTCTGATGCGGTCGATGTCGTCGACGACGCCGCCGCTCAACGGGTGCGACGTCTCGATGTCGACGACGTCGCCGTCGGCGGCTCCGGGATCGTTGGTCAGCCTGATCGTGCGGCGCGCGCCGAGCGACTGAACGATGTCCTGCGGCGCCACGAAGGCCTCGTGCGGGCCGAGCACGGGACGCTCCGCGTCGTGACGCAGTTGCTCGTAGCGCTGGCCGATCAGCTCGCCGGCGTCGACGAGGCCGTCGAGCGCGTCGCCGAGCACGATGACGAGGCCGTCGCCGGGCAGGTAGTCGAAGAGCGACACGGTCTCGTCGAAGAACAACGGCAGGTAGTACTCGATCCCGGCCGGGAGCTGCGCGTCCGAGATGTCGCGGTAGACCGGGCAGCGGCCGGGCTCGACCGGAAACGCCTCGCGAAAGCGCTGGCGAAAGCTCCGAATCGCGTCGGCGTCGAAGGGGAATTCCCGCGCCGGCAGAACGCTGATGCGGTCCTGGTCGGTATCGGCGATTTGCGTCTCGGGATCGAACAGGCGCAGCGATTCGATCTCACGATCGAAGAGATCGATCCTGACGGCACGTCTGGCGCCCGCGGGAAAGATGTCGATGACGGCCCCGCGGATCGCAATCTCACCGGGCTCTGCGACCTGGGAGACGCGGAAATAGCCATGCTCGATCATAGACGCGGTCAGCCGGTCGCGATCGATCTCCTGACCCTTCGCGAGCTCGAGCGACCGCGAGACGACGAAAGCCGGCGGCGGCAGACGGCCGAGCAGCGCCCCGGCGTTGACGATGAGCCGGACCGGCTCCCCGGTCGCGAGCAGGTACAGCGCCGCGAGGCGATCCGCGAGCAGATCCCTGGGCGGCGAGATCGGCTCGTACGGCAGCGTCTCGTAGTCGGGGAAGAGCGCGACCTCGATTCCGGGCGCGAAAAAATCGAGCTCACGTCTGAGCTGCTCCGCCGCGGCCGCCGTGCGCGTAACGACCGCGACAGTACCGCGCGCCGCCGCAACCGCCTCCGCGATCGCCAGCGAACCCGCCGCCCCGTGGAGCCCCCGCCAAACGATACGAGGCCGCTCCGCCGTCGGTACCTCGAGCGACAGCAATGCACGGGAAGTGGAAGACATCGAGGGGTTCGAGCGTGACGTAAAATCGCATTATCCCACAGCCCTCATTCCTGATCCGAAATGCTGATCGTGGCGTGTCGGCGATTCCGATCCGCGTGACGGTCCCGGGTGCCCGTAGATGGGGGTGCGAAGACGAGTTCCGCAGCGCGCGTCTTCGCGCGCGAGGACTGTCTGAGCCGGCGCGCCCATCTGCGGGCACCCGGGACTCAGGCCAGGCTAATCGGCGCTACCGCCGCGGCACCGCGTGAATGACGTGGTCGTGCTCGAAGTAAACGACAAAGCTCGGGTATTCCCACCGACTGATCGGCGGATCCCCAACCGCCGCGACCGTCAGCGACGGTTGGCCGAAACGCTCCTCGACGCGGGCCTTGGTTTCGCCCCGCGACGGACGGTCGGTGCGCGTCGTTTGCGAGATCTCGACGCCGTCGATCAGCAACGTGTCGGCCTCCGCGACGGCGAACGCGCCGATCAGCGAAAGGCCGGGCAGGAGCTTGCGAAACATAGTCTTATCCTCCAGAACGAGATTCGATATTAGCACCGCCGTCGGCCGCGCAGGTTCCCGCCCCGGCGAATAATGTGGGTTTCGTCACAGTTCGAAACGGCCCGCGCCGGGCGCGCCGCGTATGGTCTAATGCCGGTCCATGATCCGGCCGCTCGAATGCTTCATAGGTCTCAGATATCTGGGCACCGGGCGCGGCGGCGGCCTGATCTCCTTCAAGAGCGCAGTGTCCTTCCTCGGCATCGGTCTCGGGGTCGGGGCGCTGATCGTGATTCTGTCGGCCATGAACGGGCTCGAGGCCGAATCCCGCTCGCGGCTCCTGAGCCTCTCCGAGCACATCACGGTTCGCGCGGCCGGGGCCGGCGCCGATCTCGACGGCGTGCGCGGCATCATCGAGTCGGCCGAGGGGGTCGTGTCGGTCACGCCGTTCGTTCGGCTCGAGGCCATGGTCGCGGCCGGCCGGCAGCTTCGGCCCGTGCTCGTCCGCGGCATCGATCCGCGTGCCGTGGGTCCGGCCTCCGAGATGGCCGCTGTCGTCGGCCCGGACCTCCTGGCCTCGCTCGTTCCGGGAACGAACAGCGTTCTGCTCGGCCGCTTCGTGGCCTCGGATCTGCGCGTGCAGCAGGGCGATCGGATCACGCTCTGGCGCGCCGAGATTGACGACGGCGGTTTGCCGCGGCCGATCCGCGCGAGCTTCACGGTCGCCGGCATCTTCGGTGCCGGCACCGAGGTGCACGACGACAATCTCGCTCTGACGCATCTGGCCGATGCCGGCCGGCTGATCGGCCTCAACGGCGCGCCCCAGGGAATAGGGATTCGCATCGACGAGCCGATGCAGGTCGGGCGCGTCAGCCGCGAGCTCGAGGCCGAGCTCGGCGATGGCTACGAGTGGTCGAGCTGGGCCGTCGAGAATCGCGTCCTGTTTCAGCAGATGGCGATCGAGAAGGTGATGATCACGATCGTTTTGATGTTCATTGCCGGCATCGCGGCATTCAACATCGTCGCGTCGCTGATGATGGTCGTGAACGAGAAGGAGAAGGACATTGCGATACTGAGAACGATGGGGCTCGAGCCCCATCGCGTGACTCGCATTTTCCTGATTCAGGGCGCGGTGATCGGCATCGGCGGCACGCTCGCGGGGCTCGTTACCGGCGTGCTGCTGGCCGCGAATCTCGAGGTGGTTCTCGCGTGGCTCGAACAGACCGTCGGCCTCGACATCATGCCGGGCGACGTTTACTACGTCAGCCAGGTGCCGTCGGAGCTTCGTCTCGGCGATCTGCTCCTGATCCCGTCCGTTGCCATCGCGATCTCGCTGCTCGCGACGGTCTATCCGTCGCGGCGGGCGGCAAGAATCGAGCCGGCCGACGTGTTGCGCTACTAATGATCAGACAGCCTTACACGGTCTCGATTGCGCTGCGTTATCTGAGAGCGAGGGCGCATATCGCGTTTATCTCGTTCATCTCGGCAGTTTCGATGCTCGGCGTGGCGCTCGCGGTTGGTGTACTAATTATCGTCATGGCGATCGTCAACGGTTTCGAGACGGAGCTCGAGCGGCGGATTCTGAGCGTGACGCCCGATGCGTGGCTGATGGGCTACGACGGGCGCGCCGAGGCGCCGGTCGACAACTGGCCGGAGCTGCGGGAGGCTGCGCTCGAGCGCGACGATATCGAGGCGGCCGCGCCGTTCGTCGAAGGGCAGGGGATGCTCATCGTCGACGACGAGCTGCTCGCCGTCACGGTGCGAGGCGTCGACCCGGTGCTCGAGACCGGCGTCTCGAGCCTCGACGAGCACATCGTCGGCGGCGATTACGCAGCGCTTGACAGAGACGATGCCATCGTCATCGGCGCAAGCCTCGCGCGCGCGCTCGGCGCCACAGTCGGCGACACGGCGATCATCCTGTTGCCGCAGGCGCGGGTGACGCCGGCCGGCATGATGCCGACGCTGAAGACGTTCGAGATCGCCGGTATCTTCGAGGTCGGCATGCAGGAATTCGATCGCGGCCTCGTGCTCGTCAACTTCGACACGGCGACGACGCTCTATCGAACCGGCGGCAGGGCGCATGGCGTCAGTCTCCGTGTCGACGACATCTACGAGGCGGCGACGATCGTCGTCGACTACGGGCGCGCGATGCGCGACCGGTTTGGAACGGGCTACGTGCCCGAGGACTGGGCGTTCCGGCACGCGAACGTCTTCCGGTCGATCGAGCTGACGAAGCCGCTTCTGTTCATCATGCTGTCGCTCGTGATCGTGATTGCCGTGTTCAACATCGTTTCGACGCTGTTCATGGTCGTCCGCGAGAAGCGCGGCGATATCGCGATACTGCGCACGCTGGGCTCGGCGCCGCGCAATATCCTGAGCATTTTCATCGTTCAGGGCTCGGGTATCGGGCTCATCGGCGTCGTCGGCGGACTCGCGCTCGGTCTTGCTCTCGTCGCGAGTCTCGGCACGATCGTCGGCTGGATCGAGGCCGCGCTGTCGGTCGAGCTCTTTTCGGGCGACGTCTATCCGATCGATGACCTGCCGACCGAGGCGCGCGCCGGCGAGATTACGCGTATCTGTCTGCTGGCTTTCGGCCTTGCCGTTCTGGCGACGGTTTTTCCGGCCTGGCGCGCGTCGCGGCAGCCGCCGGCCGAGGCGCTGCGTCATGAATGATCCGGCCGCAAGACCTTCGGACGAACATCGCGTCGTGCTCGAGGCGCGCGCGCTGACCAGGGTCTTTCACGAAGCCGGGCGCAAGCTCGACGTGCTTCGCGGTGTCGATCTCGCCGTTGGCGCCGGCGAGCGCATCGCGATCGTCGGCGCCTCGGGGTCGGGCAAGACGACATTGCTGCAGCTGCTCGGCGGGCTCGACCGGCCGACGTCGGGCAGCGTCATCGTCGGCGGCAAGCCGATCAGCGAGCTCAGCGAGACCGAGCAGGGGCGAGTCAGAAACGCCGCGCTCGGTTTCGTCTATCAGTTTCATCATCTGCTGCCGGAATTCACGGCGCTCGAGAACGTCGCGATGCCTTTGCTCGTGCGCGGCGACGCGCCGCGGCGCGCGTTGAGCGAGGCCGGCAAGCTGCTCGAGCGCGTCGGGCTCGCCGAGCGCGCTCAGCACCGGCCGGGGAAGCTCTCGGGCGGGGAGCGTCAGCGCACTGCCGTTGCGCGGGCGCTCGTGACGCGGCCTGCCGTGGTGCTGGCCGATGAGCCGACCGGCAATCTCGATCGGCCGACCGGCGAGCGCGTTTTCGATCTGTTGCTCGAGCTCAACGCGGCCGAGGGCACGAGTCTCGTCGTGGTTACGCATGACATGGCGCTGGCCGCGAGGCTCGATCGGCGGCTCACGTTGCAGGACGGCCTGCTGATCTAGAAGCGTCGGCATGCCGAGGCTGGGTGGTGAGCGGTTTGTGGAAGATCGCGGCCGGCGTGCTCGCGGGCAACCTGATCGTGCACCAGTTGCCGGTCCTGCCGCCACCTGCTGTGCTCGCCTTCGTCGGCCTGATCGGGGTGATCGCGTGTCGCCGGCTACCCGTTGCGGCGGCAGGCTTGCTCGCGTTCGGTTTCACTTGCTGGGCGGCAGGGCAGCGGCTCGAGACGCGGTGGCCGGCGGAAGCCGACGGGCGCGATGTCGCGCTCGCGGGGTGGATCGACGGGATGCCGGTGCGGGATTCAGGTCGGACGGTCTTCTCGTTCCGCGTGGTCGATGCTCGCGTCGACGCCGCGAACACCGAGGCGCCGCGGCGCGTCAGGCTGAGCTGGTACGATCCGGCGCCGGTGCTCGTTGCGGGCCAGGCGCTCGAGGTCGAGGCCAGGCTCAGGTCGCCGCGCGGGCTCGCCAATCCCGGCGGATTCGATTACGAGCGCTGGCTCCTCGTCGAAGCCTACGATGCCACGGGCTACGTCAGGGACGGCGAGGCCGGCACGGGGCGGCGCTTCGGTGTCGCTCAATCCTGGCTCGAGGTCCGTGCCGGGCTTGCGGCGCGCATTGCCGGCCTCGTCGAGGACGACGATGCGGCGGCGTTGATCCGGGCGTTGGCGCTCGGCGAGCGCGGCGGCTTCGAGGACCGGCACTGGACCGTGCTGCAACGAACCGGGACGAGTCATCTCGTTGCCGTATCGGGCCTGCACATCGGCATGATTGCGGCGCTCGCCTATGGCTTCGTGCTGCGGCTCGCGCTTTTCCTGCCTTATGCGATCGCGCGCCATGCGAATGCGCTGGCGGCGGGCTTTTGCATCGTGCCGGCTGCCGTCTACGCTGCGCTCGCCGGTTTCACGCTGCCGACGCGGCGCGCGCTGATCATGTTGCTTGCCGTGCAGCTGTTCGTGATCGCGCGCCGGCGCTGGCCGCTGGGCGGCACTTTGAGCCTCGCTCTGATTCTGATCCTGCTCGTCGATCCGCTTGCGAGCCTGACGGCGTCGTTCTGGCTCTCGTTCGGCGCCGTTGCGCTGATACTTCTGGCCTCGGCCCGCGTCGAGCGGCGCGGGCCGCCGGGCCGGTCAAGGCGGCTCCGCGCCCTGGCCGGGTTTTGCCGACTACAGTTTGCGCTGACGCTCGGGCTCGCGCCGTTCGTGATCTGGTTCTTCGGGCAGGTCTCCGTCGCTTCGTTCGTCGTCAACCTCGTTGCGATCCCGGTCTTCGCCAGCGCGGTCGTGCCGGCGAGCCTCGTCACGGCGCTTGCCGCCGCGCTCGGCGGCGACGGCCTCGGCATCGCGTCGGTGACCGGCATCATCGCGAAGTGGACATGGATCGGCCTCGAGATTGCCGCCGGGCACCGGCTCGCCGCGTTCGAATTGCCGCGTCCGCCGCCCGCCGTTCTGCTGCTTGCGATCGCCGCGATCGCAATGGCGCTGACGCGACATCGCCTGCCGGGCCGGCGTCTCGCGCTGCTCGGTCTTGTCCCGCTGGCGGCCGACCACAGCGTGCCGCCGGCGCCCGGCTTCATGCGCGCGACGATACTCGATGTCGGTCACGGGCTTGCCGTTGCGATGCAAACGGCGACGCATCGTGTGCTCTATGACGCGGGACCGCTGTATCAATCGGGCTTCGATGCCGGCGCCGAGATCGTCGGTCCCGCGCTGGCCGCGCTCGGCGGGCACACACTCGATCTCGTGATCGTCAGTCACGGCGACAGCGATCACGCCGGGGGCGTCCCGGCCATCGTCGCTCGCTATCCCGCGGCGCGCGTCATCGGAGGGCCGGATGTTTCAGCGGCCGATGTCGGCGGGCGCACCCTCGAGCGCTGCGTTGCCGGCGAGGCCTGGACTTTCGACGGCGTCAGCTTCAGCGTCCTGCATCCACCCGAGAGCACAATCCTTGCCGGCAACGACAGCTCCTGCGTCGTGCTGGTCGAGACGGCCGCGGGCAAACTGCTCCTGACCGGCGACATCGAAGTGCGCGGCGAAACGGTGGTTCGGGGCAGCGGCCGGCTCGCGGCCGACATCGTCGTCGTGCCGCATCACGGCAGTCAGACCTCGTCGACGTCGTCCTTCGTCGCGGCCGTCGCGCCGCGTGCCGCGATCGTCTCCGCGGGACACAACAATCGCTGGGGATTTCCGCGACCGGATGTGCGCCGTCGCTGGAACGCTGCCGGCGCCGAGGTGCTCGTCACAGGAGAAGCAGGCGCGATCGACGTCGTCTTCGGTGTCGACGGTATCGAGATCGCCGGAATGCGCCGGATGCGGCGCCGTTACTGGCAACCGAAGCCGGTTTCTGGTGCCATCGACGTGTCCGCGCTATAGTTCGCGCGTTATCGGTGGTTGACGGATAGCTGATGCTCGAGATCGTCCAGGCTGGCGGCTGGCTCATGCTGCCGATTATCGGCTGCTCGATCATTGCCGCCGCGATCATCCTGGAACGTCTCTGGAGTCTTCAGCCCAAGCGCGTCCTGCCCGTGAATCTCGCCACGCAGGTGCGCGAGTGGGTCAGCAACGACAGGCTCGACCCGGAGCACCTTCAGCGCTTGCACCAGAGCTCGCCGCTTGGCCAGATGCTCGCCACCGGTCTTGCTAATCGACATGCGCCGCGGGAGGTCATCAAGGAGAGCATCGAGGACGTCGGCCGCCACGCCGTGCATGAGCTCGAGCGCTACCTGACGGCGCTCGGCACGATTGCGGCGATATCTCCGCTGATGGGCCTGCTCGGCACCGTCATCGGCATGATCAAGGTATTCGCCGCGATCACGGCCAATGGCGTCGGCAACCCCGGCGTGCTCGCCGGCGGCATCTCGGAGGCGCTGATTACGACGGCGGCCGGCCTTTGCGTCGCAATTCCCGCCCTCATAGCCTATCGATACCTGAGAGCGCGCGTCGATGCCCTCGTCGTGCGAATGGAGAAGGAGACGATCAAATTCCTCGAAACCGTGGTTGCCTATCAGAGTGCCGCCGAGGTCAAGGCGCTGACAAATGAACTTGCTGAGCCGGTCAAAAGAAGAGCCTGAGATCAATCTGACCTCGCTGATCGATGTCGTGCTGCTTCTGCTCGTCTTCTTCATGGTCTCGACGAGCTTCGTGCGCGAGGCCGAGATCAATATCCGTCTGCCGGAAGCAAGTGCAGAGCCCCTCGACGAGCAGGCTCCCGACGTGCTCGAGATCGGAATCACCGCGAACGGCAACTACCTGCTCAACGGCCGTCAGTTGCTGAACAGCGATCGACGGCGCCTGCGGGCTGCGATAGAGCGCGTCATGGGCGATCGGCGCGATGTCGACGTGATCGTTCGCGCCGACGCCGAGTCGAAGCTCCAGGCGGCCGTTACCGCAATGAACGTTGCCGGGGAGCTCGGATTCACCTCGATCAACATCGCAACGGTGACCACTGCCGAGTCGCGCTAGCGTTCGTCGTTGCTAGCGTGCACGGCAAGTTTGGCGACTGAGCGAAGAGCGTGCCGGCTATGACCCTAAGGCTTTCAGCCGAGACCAGCGGCGTTCTGAAGCGGCTGCTGCAATACCTTCGGCCGTATCGTCACGTTATCCTGCCCGCCGCCGCCGGGATCGTGATCTATGCGCTCGTGACCGGTGTCGTGCCGTTCTTCATGGAAGACGTCTTCGATCAGTTCCGCGACCAGTTGCTGGAATCGGGCGAGGGGAGCGTAAGCGCCGTCGGCGCGCTTCGTATCCCGCTGCTGCTCGCCGGGATCTTCGCGTTGAGGGCCGCGATGGACTTCCTGACGATCTATGGCTTGAGCTGGGTCGGGCGCTCCGCCGTCCGCGATTTGAGGACGGATCTTTTCCGCCGCTATCTCTATCTGCCCGTCTCGTACTACGACCGCCATGCCACGGGCGACCTGATATCGAAGCTCACGTTCAATACCGAGCAGATCGCCGAAGCAATCTCGACCTCGATCGTGGTCATTGTGCGCGACTGCCTGCTCGTCGTCGTCATGATCGGGGTCATGCTCTATTACAGCGTCGAGCTGACCCTGATTCTCGCCATCGTCGGCCCCGCCGTCGCGCTGCTGCTCGGCACGATGAGCCGGGCGTTCAGGCGCTACAGCGTCAAGATTCAGAACTCCATGGGCGACGTGACGCGGATCATGGGGCAGGCGCTGCAGGGGCAGCAGATCGTCAAGATCTTCTCGGGGCAGGAGTACGAGACCGCGAGATTCGAGTCGATCAACGGCCGCAATTTTCGCCTGCATCTGAGGCTCGTCGCCGCGCGTGCCTTCGGCGACGCCATTACCCAATACGTGGTCGTGCTCGGCGTGGCCGTCATCGTGTTCCTGATCTTCTCGGGCTGGCTGAGCGAGTCGATCGACTCGCCTGAGTTCATCGGCTTCATCACGGCCGTGGCCGTGCTGCTGACGGCGCTCAAGCGAATGATCAGCACGAACGCGGCCCTGCAACGCGGCATCGCGGCCGGCGCGAGCGTGTTCGAGATACTCGACGAGCCGGCGGAGCCCGCCGGGTCGGCGGCAACGCCCGTCCGCGTTCGCGGTGCCGTCGAGTTCTCCGCCGTCAGCTTCCGCTACGCGTCGACCCAGGACGACGTGCTGCGCGATGTCAGTTTCAGGCTGAAACCGGGCAAGACGCTCGCGATCGTCGGCCGTTCGGGCAGCGGAAAATCGACGCTCGTGAGTCTGTTGCCGCGTTTCTATGACGTCACCGCCGGCATGATTCGGCTCGACGACAGGGATATCCGCGACTATCCGTTGCAGACACTCAGGAGCCAGTTCAGTTTCGTCAGCCAGGACGTCGTGCTGTTCGACGACACGATAGCCGGCAACATTGCCTACGGCGCCTTGTCGGGCGCCTCTCGCGCCGAGATCGAGCAGGCTGCCGAGATGGCTTACGTCATGAGCTTCGTTGACGAGCTGCCCGCAGGCCTCGACTACGAAGTCGGTGAAGGCGGCGCCTTGCTGTCGGGCGGCCAGCGTCAACGCATCGCGATTGCGCGCGCCTTGCTCAAGGATGCGCCCGTCCTCGTGCTCGACGAGGCCACCTCGTCACTCGACTTCGAGGCCGAGCGCCAGGTCCAGTCGGCGCTCAGGGGCTTGATGCGAGGCCGGACGACGCTGATCATCGCGCATCGGCTGTCGACGGTGGAGAAGGCCGACCGGATCATCGTCATGCGCGACGGGCGCATCGTCGAATCCGGTACGCACGTCGAGCTGCTCGCTGCGGCCGGGCACTATGCCGGCCTCTACCGGCTCCAGTTTGCCGAATAGATGAGCGTCAGCCCGTGAGCCGATCCGCCGATCTGGCTGCGAAGGGCCTTGACTCGCTCTGGTACGGCGGCAACCGGCTCGGCTGGGTCTTCTGGCCGGCCGCTTTCGTCTACGGAAAGCTCGTCGCGCTCCGCAGACTCCTGTATCGGCAAGGCTGGCTCGAATCGATCGATGTCGGGATACCCGTCGTCGTTGTCGGCAATCTGACCGTCGGCGGCACCGGCAAGACGCCGCTCGTCATCTGGCTTGCGCTCACGCTGCGTGGACGCGGGTTTCGCGTCGGCATCGTCTGTCGCGGCTATCGCGGCGAGGCTGCCGACTGGCCGCAGGTCGTCGACGCCGCGAGCGACGTTGCGGCTGTCGGCGACGAAGCGAAGCTGCTGGCGTCGCGCACGGGCTGTCCCACCGTGGCCGGACCGGACAGGGTGGAGGCCGTGCAATCGCTCAAGCGCCGGCAGTCGCTCGACGTGATCCTGTCCGACGACGGGCTCCAGCACTACCGGTTGCGACGCGCCTTCGAGATCGCCGTCATCGACGGCACGCGCGGGCTCGGCAACGGGCTTTGCCTGCCGGCAGGTCCGCTGCGCGAGCCCGAAACGAGACTCGAACAGGTCGATGCCGTCGTCGTCAACGAAGGCGACTTCGGGAGATCCGGTGCCTTGCACGCGTCGGTCCGTGCGCTTTGCGTGCGCGAAATCGCGACCGGCGACGAGAGGCCGCTCGACGACTTCCGCGGACGAGCTGTGCATGCCGTCGCGGCCATCGGCAATCCCGGCCGCTTCTTCGACCTTCTGGCCCGGCACGGGCTCGACGTCGACCCGAGACCTCTCGCCGACCATGCGGCGCTCGGTGCCGACGACCTCGGCTTCGACGACGAGGCGCCCGTCATGCTGACCGAAAAAGACGCGGTAAAATGCGAGCGCTTTAACATCGGCAATGTCTGGTCTGTCGTTACCGAGCTCGAGTTCTCCCCGGGTGACGGTGAACGTCTGATCGGCATGCTCGTGCACGCCCTGGAGCGGCAGCCCGAAAACCTATGAGCGGATTCGTCGTCGTCATCCCCGTGCGTCTGGCATCCGAGCGATTGCCTCGCAAGCCGCTCGTCGATATCGAGGGCCGGCCGATGATCGAGCGCGTCTATCGGCAGGCGCTCGCCAGCCGGGCGCATGAGGTCATCGTCGCGACGGATTCGGCCGAGATCGAATCGGCATGCGCGTCGTTCGGTGCCCGCGTCGAGCTGACATCGCCCGATCACGCGAGCGGCACCGACCGTATCGCCGAGGTGGCGGCAAGATCGGGCTGGCCCGACGACCGTATCGTCGTCAACGTGCAGGGGGACGAGCCCCTGATTCCGCCTGTGCTGATCGATCAGGTCGCCGACCTTCTGGCCGACGACCCGCTCGCTTCGATGGCGACGCTGACGACGCCGCTCGCCGATGCCGCCGAGTATCGCGATCCCAACATGGTCAAGGTCGTGGCCGATGCGGCAGGCCGTGCCATCTACTTCAGCCGCGCGCCGATTCCGGCGAGCCGCGACGGCAGCATCCCGGCCGAAGCGCGCCGGCATATCGGGACCTACGCCTACCGCGTTGCGGCGTTGAAGCAGCTTGCCGGCGCCGACCCGGCTCCGCCCGAGCGCGCCGAGAAGCTCGAGCAATTGCGCGCGCTATGGCTCGGATTGCGTATCGCCGTCGCCGATGCCTGCGAGGCCCCGCCGCGCGGTGTTGACACGGCCGAGGATCTCGAAATCATTCGTGACATGGTCAGGCGCGCCAAGAGGGTTCCCGAATGAGCTCGATAGTCGAGCGTATCAGGTCGAAGATCGCCGGAAGGGATGAGGCGCCGTCGCCGCCGGCGGCGCCGGACTACTCCGTGCTGTTCGTTTGCATGGGCAACATCTGCCGGTCGCCGACCGTCGAGGGAGTGTTTCGGCAGGCCGCGGCGCATGAGCTGCCGGACCGGGTGATCCGGATCGACTCCGCCGGCACGCACGCCTATCACCTCGGCCAGCCGCCAGACTCGCGCGCTCAGCGGGCGGCGCTCAAGCGCGGCATCGATCTGAGCGCGCTGCGCGCGCGCCGAGTCATCGATGCCGACTTTTCCACGTTCGATCTCGTTCTGGCCATGGACTCCCTGAACGTCGCGGTCATGGACGAGATCTGCCCGCCAGAGTACCGGAACAGGATCAGGCTGCTGATGGAGTTTGCCCGGTCCGCCGATCGCGACGACGTGCCGGACCCTTACTACGGCGGCAGCAAGGGCTTCGAGCATGTGCTCGACCTGGCCGAGGAGGCGTCGGTCGGGCTGATCGAGTGGCTGAAGTCGACGCTTAAGCCCCGCTAACCGGGCGAGCCGCGATCGGGCTCCGACGTCGCGGGCGGCGGCCGCGGGGCCTGAGTTTCGGCCGGACCAGTCTGGTTCTCGGTCTTTGGCGTCGGTGCCGCGGCCGCCGTGCCGGCTTCGGGCTTCGGCGGTTGTTGCACCGGGGCGGTCGGCTCGGTTCGCGGCGCGGCTTGTGTCTGAGCCGACGGCGGCGTCTCGCGCCGGTCGGCGGCAGGTGGCGACTCGACCGCGGTTTTTGCATTCGCGCCGCCGTTCGTCTTCTGCGCCTGTGAGTCGGCCGATTGCCCGCCGTCCGGAGCGCCGTCCGGCGACTTGCCCGGCTGCGAGCGCTGCGATTGCGAACCCGAGCCCCGGCCGCGCCGGCCACGGGAGCGCCGGCCGCGCGGGCTCCCGCCATCGCCGCCTCCCGATTGCGAGCCGCCCTGACCGCCGCCGCGGCCGCCGCGGCTACCGCGGTTCCCATCGGAGCGGGGGCGCGATTTGCGGCTCGGCGAGCTTTGGCCGCGGCGCTCGCCCTGCTGGTCCGGGCGGCGTCCCGACTCTTTGCCGCGTCGCGGGGCCGACGGCTTGCGGGTGGGTTCCGGCTCGGCGCTCGCCGGTTCGGCTCCGCCGCCGAGCCAGCCGACGATACGGGCGATAAGAGACGGGCGCGGCTTTCGCTGCGGCGTGGGCTTAGGCGCGGGCCTGGGCGCGGGCTCCGGCGCCGGCGTTTCCGGCAGGACCTCGCCCACGGCAGGCGCCTCGGGCTTGGGCGGCGGCTTGGCATGCTCGTATTTGGCGCCGACGTCCTCTTTCGCCTGAACCATGCCGTAGCTGACGCCGGTATTCTCGGGCAGCACGGTCTCGTCGTCGCGCACGCGCCGAATCGAGTAGTTCGGCGTCTCGATCTCTGGATCGCTGACGATGACGACGTCGACGTCGTTGGACTGCTGGATGCTCTGCACCCATTCGCGCTTCTCGTTCAGCATGTAGTTGCCGACCTCGACCGGCACGACGCCGATGACCTTGGACGTGCGGTCCTTGCGCGCCTCCTCGCCGACGAGGCGCAGCACGGCCAGCGCGAGCGATTCGACACCGCGAACGACGCCGTTGCCGCCGCAGCGCGGGCATACGAGCTGGGTCGATTCCTCGAGCGAGGGCCTGAGCCGTTGCCGTGACATCTCGAGTAGGCCGAAGCGCGATATCTTGCCGATCTGTATCCTGGCCCGGTCGGTTCGCACGGCCTCGCGCAGGCGATTCTCGACCTCGCGCTGGTTGCGGTGCGGACCCATATCGATGAAATCGACGACAATGAGGCCGCCGAGGTCGCGGATTCGAAGCTGCCGGGCTATCTCGTCGGCCGCTTCGAGATTCGTCGTCAGCGCGGTCTGCTCGATGTCCTCACCCTTCGTCGATCGGGCCGAGTTGATGTCGATCGTCGTCAGCGCCTCGGTGTGATCGATGACGATGCTGCCGCCGGACGGCAGCGAAACGCCGTGCGAGTAGGCCGATTCGATCTGGCTCTCGATCTGGAACCGCGTGAACAGCGGCACGCCCGTATCGTCGTAGTACTTGAGCTTGCGCAGGCTCTGCGGCAGGACGCGCGACATGAAGTCCCTGGCGTCCTCGTAGACCTGAAAATCGTCGATCAGGATCTCGCCGATCTCGTTGCTGAAGTAGTCGCGAAGCGCTCGAACGATTGCGTTGCCTTCCTGGTAGATCAGGAACGGCGCCGGCCGCGTCACGACGACCGATTTGATCGCATCCCATACCTTGAGCAGGTAGTCGAGATCCCACTTGAGCTCCTCGACATCGCGCCCGACACCGGCCGTGCGCACGATGCAGCCCATGTTTTCGGGTGGGTTCAGCTCGTCCAGCGACTCCCGGACGACGTCGCGTTCCTCGCCCGTGATCCGTCGCGACACCCCGCCGGCGCCCGGATTGTTCGGCATGAGCACCAGGAACCGTCCTGCCAGGCTGACATAGGTCGTGAGCGCCGCGCCTTTGTTGCCGCGCTCCTCCTTCTCGACCTGGACGACGATCTCCTGGCCTTCCCTGAGCACATCCTTGATGTTGACGCGCGAGTCGGCGTCGGGTCCCTTCAGGAAGTACTCGGGGGATATCTCCTTGAGCGGGAGGAAGCCGTGTCTTGCGGCTCCGTAGTCGATAAAAGCGGCTTCGAGGCTGGGCTCGATCCGGGTAATGCGGCCTTTGTAGATATTGGCTTTGCGCTGCTCTCGGGATGGAACCTCGATATCAAGATCGTAAAGCTGCTGGCCATCGACCATGGCCACGCGCAACTCTTCTCGCTGAGTCGCATTGACTAACATTCGTTTCATAAAGAGTCGGTCCTTTGACGGCCGGCCCGTGATTTCGCTGCACGTACGCGAACGCTTGAGGGACTCGATCGAGCGCTGATCGGCGGACGCCGCTTGTCTGGCAGTCGAGAGTCATCTTTTTTCGATTCGCGGGCTTTGCTAAGAGGTGCCGGCTGAATATGCAGGATTAAAGGGGTCGCTCTATCGAGAGCGGCTCGAAAACTCTGCCGGAACCGGCTCGCTTCGCGGTCGGCTCCGCCCGTTTACTATAACATAGGATCGTTGCGGTTCCGTCAGGGCCGGAGAATTGACCGACAAGGAGCAACGCGCCGGCGTCAGTCATTCCGAGATCGACGCAGACACGGCCGGGCAGCGTCTCGACAACTATCTGATGACCCGGCTCAAGGGCGTGCCCCGGAGCCACGTTTACCAGCTGATCCGCTCGGGGCAGGTACGCGTCAACTCGGGCCGGGTCCGCCCCCACTACCGGCTGAAGGCCGGAGATTCGGTCCGCGTGCCTCCCGTGCGCCGGCGGGCCGCGCCGGCGCTCGCGGACCCCGGCACGGGGCTCGCCTGGCTCGCCGAGCGGATCGTTTTCGAGGACGACCGGCTTCTCGTCGTCGACAAGCCGGCCGGACTCGCCGTGCACGGCGGCAGCGGGCTCGATTTCGGTCTGATCGAGGGCCTGAGGAGCTTGAGGCCCGGGCTCGAGACGCTCGAGCTAGTGCACCGGCTCGACCGCGCGACGTCGGGCTGCATCATGGTCGCGAAGCGGCGCAGCGCCCTGCGCCGACTGCATGCGCTGCTGCGCGAGGGATCCGTCACGAAGCGCTACCTAGCGCTGGTCGCCGGACGTTGGGAACACGGCGAGATCGAGATCGATACGCCGCTCGCCGTGAGCCGCGACGGCTCGGCCGCCAGAGTGCGCCCCGACGCCTCGGGCAAGGCCGCGCTGTCGGTCTTTCGTCTCGTCAATCAGTACGGCGATCTGGCCTCGCTCGTCGAGGTCGAGATCAGGACGGGCCGCACGCATCAGATTCGAGTGCATGCGGCGGAGGCCGGCCATCCGATCGCCGGCGACGATCGCTACGGCGACCGGGACTTCAACTCGACTTGCGAGACGCTGGGCTTGAGGCGGATGTTCCTGCACGCGCAGCTCATCGAGTTCGTCTGGCCGGACAGCGACGAGGAGTTCATCGTCAGCACGCCGCTGCCCGACGAGCTCCGGCGCTTTTTGCATAAAACGTGATCCGGCACCACGTTCGGACCAGTCCGAGTTTGCATAATCGGTTCGAATCGTTCAACGGGATGTGAACCATGCACCGGTCAATGACACGGATGGCGGCGATCGCCGCCGGAATTCTGAGCCTCTTCCCCGCGTTCGGATCCGCGCAGGATCTCGAGCGGTCGAGATTCATCGCAACCTCGGACGTGCTGAGCAACATCTCGATGTTCGCCTATCAGGAGCGCCGCAAATCCGATCTGTTTCTCAGGCCCACGCCGGCGATATCGTCGGGCGAGGGCAAGGCCGAAGTCGAATACGAGAACGGCAATGCCGGGATTGTGGTCGAGATCAAGAGGATGCCGCCGCCGGTATCGCTCGGGCCCTATACGACGTACGTGCTGTGGACGCTGACGCCGGACGGGCGCGCGGAGAACAAGGGTGTCCTGACGGGACCCGAAGGCGATAGCGGATCGATCGAGACACAGCATCCGGCATCGCAATTCACACTCATCGTGACCGCCGAGCCGCATTTCGCCGTCAGCGCGCCGAGCGCAATGATCGTCCTGTACAACGTCGCCGATAAGGTCAGGGGCACGGAGACCAAAATCTCCTCGCTGTTCGAGAGCGCGGACTATTCCGCGCTGGCGCTCATCGGGTTCGACGACCGGCCGATCGAGTTGATCCAGGCCGAGTATGCCGTTGCGATCGCACGCGCGGCGGGTGCGGAGACGTTCGTGCCGAATCACCTCAATGCGGCCAAAGCCAAGCTCGAGGCGGCGCGCGTCGCCTGGGCCTCGAGCAGAAACCGGGACCGCAGGACGGCGCCTGGTCTTGCTCGCGAAGCCGTGATCGCGGGCGAGGACGCGCGCCGGGCCGCGCTCGTCGCGAGCGTCGACGCGAGGGCCGAGGCCAAGCGCGAGGCCGCCGTCGAGGCGGCCACGGCAGCCGAACGCGAGCGCGCCGAAGCGGCGCTCGCGGCCGAGAGAGGGCGCGCGGCGGCTGCCGCGGCCGAAGCCGCGCGCGCCGCGCAGCTCGAGGCCGATGCGATTGCACGAGCCGCCGCCAGGGAAGCGGACGCCAGGGCGAGAGCCGAGGCGCGCGCCGGGCTTTTGAACCGCCTCAGCGCCGTTCTACCGACGCGCGAGACCGAGCGCGGGCTCGTATCGGAGATCGGCGGCGTCCAGTTCGCAACCGGCACGGCCAACCTCAACGCGCCGGCGCGCGAGAGCCTCGCCCGATTCTCCGGAATCGTGGCGTCGTACCCGGAATTGCAATTCAAGATCGAAGGACACACCGACGATGTCGGGTCCGAGGCGATGAACAACGAGCTCTCGCTACGGCGCGCGATCAGCGTTCGTGACTATCTGATCGACTACGGCGTTTCAGCGAGGAGCATCGGCGTCGAGGGTTACGGCGAGTACCGACCGATCGCCGACAACACGACACCCGATGGCCGCGCCCGCAACCGCCGCGTCGAGATCGTCATCTCCGGGGACCTGCTCGCACCGGGCAATCGATAGGCTGGACCTCTAGCCGGCGGCTCCCATCCTCATACGCCCGGCCCCAGTGGATCGAGGCCCGCCTCGCGAAGAGCGCCGGTGAGCCAGATCAACGGGAGGCCGATCAGCGCGGTCGGGTCTTTAGACTCGATCGACTCGAACAGCGTGATCCCGAGCCCTTCGACCTTGAACCCACCAGCGCAGTCGTAGGCCGGTTCCACTTCGAGGTATCGCTCGAGCTCGGATCTGGAACGGCAGGCGAAACGAACGAGGGTCAGATCGACATGCTCGTGCAGTCGGTCGGCGGCGCCATCGTGGACGGCCACGGCCGTGTGGAAGACGACGATTCGCCCCTGGCAGGCTTCGAGCTGGGCCAGCGCAAGCACGCGGCCGCCGGGCTTCTCGAGCAGCTCGCCGTCGAGCGAGGCGACCTGGTCCGAGCCGATGGCCACGGTGCCGGCAGAGGCCAGCTTCATCGCTTTCTCGGCCGCGAGCCGCGCCGCGAGCGCCGCCGGATGCTCCCCGGGTTCCGGCGTTTCGTCGACGAGGGGTGCGACGGCCGTGAACGGGAGCCCGAGACGGTTCAATAGGTCCCGCCTGTAGCGAGAGCCGGAGGCCAGCAGCAGCTTCTTCATCAGTGCTACCCTGCCAGCAAAAAGGCACGTAAGCCACGGTTTTGACGGTAGAAAGTCATATCCTTATCATAAATCGCTTATGTCCGGCGCGTTGCACTCGTGGTACAGTCTGCCCGATCTCGTGTCGCTGGCGGAGCGCGGTGCCGTGCTCGAGGGCACAATAGAGTTCGCGAAGCTCGGTCGGCTCAAGGATTTGCTGAATTCCTGCGAAGGCCGCGCCACGGCGCGGATGAGCTTAAGCCTGCGCCATGACGACATGGTGTTGCTTCAGTTGCAGTGCGAGGCCGATCTCGAGCTCGTTTGCCAGCGGTGTCTCGAGCCGGTCATCCACGAGGTTCGCGAGCAGGTCGATTTCGCGGTTGCGGACAACGAGGAGGCGCTCGCGGTATTGCCGCAGGGTCTGGAGCTGATCGCGCTCGAAGGCGATCGCTTGCAGCCCGCAACTCTGATCGAAGACGAATTGATAGTGTCGTTGCCGCTCGTTCCGAAACACGGCAGCGATCAGGACCAGGAGATGTAGGATGGCTGTTCAAAAGAGCCGCAAGTCGCCTTCGCGGCGCAATATGCGCCGATCGCATGATTCGCTCAAGGGGCCGACGCTCTCGGTGGATTCGTCGACGGGAGAGACGCACAGGCGTCATCACGTCACGGCCGACGGTTTCTATCGCGGCAAGCGGGTCATCGAAGTCGCGCAGGAAATCGACGAAGACTAGCGGAGCCGTTCGCGCGGCCGAAGGCCGCCGATAGCTCAGGCTGGTTGCACCGTTACCGTTCCTCAGACAGCTCAATGAGTGGCAAGGTCACGATCGCGCTCGACGCCATGGGCGGTGATTTTGGTCCCGAGGTCGTCGTGCCCGCGGCGCTGGCCATTCTCGAACGAGACGACTCCGTCAATCTCGTGCTCGTCGGCTTGCCCCGCGTCCTCGAAGAGGCCGAGCGCTCCGCCAGGGGACGGTTCGGCTCGCGTCTGCAGTTCAGGGCCGCGACCGAGGTCGTGGCCATGGACGAGCCGCCGGCCGAAGCGCTGCGGCACAAGAAAGACTCCTCGCTCAGGGTCGCGATCACGCTCGTCAAGGACGGCGAGGCGCAGGCTTGCGTCAGCGCGGGCAACACGGGCGCCCTGATGGCAACGGCGCGCTATGTTCTGAAGATGCTGCCCGGGATCGACCGGCCGGCGATCATATCGGCTGTGCCCGGGATCACGGGCCCGACCTTCATGCTCGATATCGGCGCCAATGTCGGCTGCACGGCGGAGCACTTGAGGCAGTTCGCGCTGATGGGGTCGGTTGTCGCGAGCGACATCCTCGACATCGACAATCCGAAGATCGGAGTGCTCAATATCGGTCAGGAAGACATCAAGGGCAACGAGATCGTCCGCGAGGCCGGAGCGTTGCTCGCGCAGAGCAATCTGAACTATCAGGGCTTCGTCGAGGGCAATGGGATTTTCGAAAGCGATTTCGACGTCGTCGTCACCGACGGCTTCGTCGGCAACGTCGCGATCAAGACGATGGAAGGCGTCGCGAGCCTGATCGGCTCGTTCATGAAGCAGGAATTCGAACGCAACACGCTCCGACGTATACAGGGGCTCGCCGCGAACTCCGCGCTGATGGCGCTGAAGAAAAGGCTAGACCCACGGCGCTACAATGGCGCCAGTCTCGTCGGGCTCAACGGCATCGTGCTGAAGAGCCACGGCCGCGCCGACAAAGTCGCCTTCGAGACGGCTGTTCAGATGGCAATCGTCGAGGCGCGCAAGGGAGTGCCCGTGCAGATCGGCCGATTGCTCGACAAGCAACCCACAGTCGAATGTATTCGCGCATAGCCGGCACCGGCAAGTACCTGCCGGAACGCGTGTTGACGAATTTCGATCTGGAGAAGATGGTCGAGACGTCGGATGAATGGATTCGAACGCGCACCGGCATCGAGCGCAGGCACATCGCGGCCGACGATCAGGCGACCAGCGATCTCGCCTTCGAGGCGGCCCGCGTTGCAATCGAGGATGCCGGCACCGATCCTGGCGCGATCGATCTCATCATTGTCGGCACGACGACGCCGGACCTGATCTTTCCGAACGTCGCCACGCTCGTCCAGGAGCGTCTCGGCGTTCCTCCCGTGCCGGCTTTCAGCATAGAAGCGGCGTGCAGCGGTTTCGTCTACGCGCTCGCGGTCGCCGATCAGTTCGTGCGGGGAGGGCAGTCCAAACGCCCGCTCGTCATCGGCGCCGAGACGATGTCGCGCATCATCGACTGGACCGACCGCGAAACCTGCGTGCTGTTCGGCGACGGCGCCGGCGCCGTCGTGCTCGAGGCCGCCGAGGAGCCCGGCATCGTCTATTCGAAGATCCGCGCCGACGGGCGGTACCGCGATTTGCTGTACGCCTCGCGCGGCGTCTCGGCAAGGCCGAAAGACCCGAGCGACAGCGTGCTTCGCATGAAGGGCAACGAAGTTTTCCGCGTCGCCGTCAAGACTCTCGAAAGCATCGCCGACGAGGTCGTCGAGGCCAACGGCCTGAAGAAGGGCGAGATCGACTGGCTGATTCCGCATCAGGCCAACATCCGGATCATCCAGGCCACGGCCAAGCGGCTCCAGCTTCCGATGGAACGCGTCGTCCTGACGGTCCGGGAGCACGGCAACACCTCGGCGGCCTCGGTGCCGATGGCGCTCGATACCGCGATCCGCGATGGACGCATCAAGCGCGGGGATCTGCTGCTGCTCGAGGCGTTCGGGGGCGGGTTCACTTGGGGGGCGAATCTGATTCGGTACTGATCGGCCGGCCGATTCCGTGATGCGACCGATGTTTACAGTCAACCTTCCGCATATAATCGCCTTATGAACAGGTTACGCGGCTTTTCTCTCGGGCTGCTGACGCTTGCAGTCGCCACCACGGTTGAGGCGCGCGAGTTCGTGCTCGACCCCGACAGCGACGTGATCGGCGAGGTCGAAGTCATAACGGCGGCCTACGAAGACACGTTCTTCGGCCTGGCGCGGCGTTACAACGTCGGCGTCGATGATCTCAGGCGGGCCAATCCCGGCGTCGATTACCTGGTGCCTGGCGAGGGCACCGAGATCGTGATACCGACCCGCTACGTGTTGCCCGATGCGCCGCGGCGCGGCATCGTCCTCAATATTCCCGAGTACCGGCTCTATTATTTTCCCGACGACGGCAGCAACCGTGTCATCACGCATCCGATCGGCACCGGGCGGGAAGGGTGGACCACGCCCTATGGACAAACGACCGTCGTCGGCAAGCAGCATCTGCCGACCTGGACGCCGCCGCAATCGGTTCGCGAGGAACATGCCGCGCGCGGCGACATACTGCCGCCCGTCGTGCGGCCCGGCCCGGATAACCCGCTCGGCGAGCATGCCCTTTATCTCGGCTTCGCAAGCTACCTGATTCACGGCACGAACAAGCCGGCCGGCGTCGGCATGCGCGTGTCGCACGGATGCATCCGCATGTTCCCGGAGGACATCGAGGCCTTGTTCGGCATGGTCGAGCCCGGTACGCCGGTCACGATCGTCAACCAGCCGTACAAGCTCGGTTGGGGCGAGGGCGGCCTTTACATGGAGGCGCATCCGCCGCTCGTCGAAGAGAGCGAGCAGTGGACGGCCACCGAGCTGACGCGTCTTTACGTTGCGGCTACCCGGGAAGAGCGGCGAGTCGACGTGCGCTGGAGCGAGGCCGAAGCCGTCATGCACGAAGGCAGGGGGATTCCCCGGTTCGTTTCCGTCGAGGGCACGATCACGGTGGCCGAGGTTCTCGAGGAGCCCGAAATCATCGAATAGGCCGAAACGGGCTCGGGCAAAAAAATAAGCCGCCGGTTTCCCTGGCGGCTTATCTCAATATTCAGAAATCGCTGGTTATTAGTCGATTGTTTTACTTGGCGAGGCCTTCCTCGACCAGACGATCGATGCGCTGATTCGTCGCATCGCAGCAAGCCTGCGCGTCCTGGGCCGCCCGGAGGGCATTGTTGGCCGTGGTCTGCGCCTGCTGAGCCAGCTGTCGGGCTTCGTTAGCCACGCGCTGCGCGTCATTGGCGGCACTTTGTGCAGCTTCAGCCGTGTTGCGCACAGCATCGAGATCGTCTACTGAGACGGGATGCGCACATCCGGCAGCGAGAAGCACGACGCCAATGAGTGCCGCTAGTTTCTTGGTCATTTGATGCACCTTGCAAGTGAGTGAGTAAATCACCGCGCATTATTTCCCAAAGGCCGGCGTACTGCAATTATTCTTGGGTTGAATGAGGCTGAGATTGGATGCGAGCTCGGCGTGATCGGGGCCTTGTGTGTCGCCTGACGGCGACGATTTGCGAACTTAGTCGTTGGGGTCGATTCGCTGCGTCTCCGATTGCGGACTGCCCGGATCGCCGGCGAGTGATCCGCGGAGCCGGCAAGGCTTGACAGCCTTGAATCTGTATATAAACTCAGTATGAGTTTATATACAGGTGTACCATGCGCGAACTGACCCCGAGACAAAGGCAAGTTCTCTTTCTCATTCAAAAGGTTATAGCGGATCGCGGTATGCCGCCGACACGGGCCGAGATCGCGAAGGATCTCGGCTTCCGCTCGATCAATGCGGCCGAGGATCATCTGCGCGCGCTCGAGCGCAAGGGTGTGATCGAGCTCTTACCCGGCACCTCGCGCGGCATCCGCCTCAAGGATTCGCTGCGCGATCAGCTCGGGCTGCCGCTGGTCGGCCGGGTTGCGGCCGGCGAGCCGATCCTGGCCGAGGAGCATATCGAGGCCCGCTATCAGATCGATACCGGCCTCTTCGAGCGCTCTCCGCACTTCCTGCTGCGCGTGCACGGCATGAGCATGCGCGATGCCGGCATTCTCGACGGCGACCTCGTCGCCGTGCATCGCTCCACCGATGTGCGTAATCGGCAGATCGTCGTCGCGCGTCTCGAGGACGAGGTCACGGTCAAGCGCTATCGTCAGGAGGGAAAACGAGTCTGGCTCATGCCGGAAAACCCCGAGTTCGAGCCGATCGAGGTCGATCTCAAGGAGCAGGAGCTGACGATCGAGGGCGTCGTCGTCGGCGTCGTGCGGGAAAAGGTCTAACGCGGTGTCCCGCCAGCATGCAGCGTGTTGCCGGGAACGCCGTAAATCCGTCCGTGGAGGCTCGCGCGCGCGCGTCTCAGGCGCGCTTTGCCGCCGAGCTGCGCGCGAGCGCCCCGACAACACGCTGCATGCTGGCGGGACACCGCGCTAGTCTTGTTTATGGCGGGTGTTGAGGAGCTGTTGTCCCATCCGTTGCTCTGGCGCGGGCAGGGTGCGGGTCTGGCCGACACGCCCGCGATTGCGACCGGTTTCGATGCGCTCGATCGCTATCTGCCCGGCGGCGGCTGGCCGCTTGCCGGCATCAGCGAGATTTTCGTCGAGCATTACGGTCTCGGCGAGCTTCGTGTGCTGATGCCGGCGCTGGCGGCACTGAGCCGGCGCGCCGTCGAGTCGAGGCAATGGATCGTCTGGATTGCGCCGCCTTTCGTGCCCTACGCACCGGCGCTTGCGCACCACGGCGTCGATCTCCGTCGGATCCTGCTGGTCCACCCGCCGAGGAAGGGGTCAGACCCCCTGGGGTCTGACCCCAAAGGCGGGAGGCAAAAGGGCTCTGACCCCGATGCGTTGTGGGCCGTGGAGCAGGCGATCCGTTCGCAATCGAGCGCTGCGACATTCGCCTGGGTCAGGGAGGCCGATGTGACGGCGCTGAGACGCTTGCAGCTCGGCGCCGAGGCGCATCGTTGCTGGACGGTTCTGTTCCGTCCGCCCGAGGCGATTGGGCAGGGCTCGCCGGCTGCGTTGCGCTTCCGATTGCTGCCTGGCGGGGGTCCGGCCGGGATTCGGATCGATATTCAAAAATGCCGCGGCCGCAAGCCCCGAAGCTTTCTGCTCTAGAACCGGTATTCGGCATGGCTGCGCTGCCACATCCCGCATTGCCGGCAGATTCGCTGCCGATCGAACAGCCAAAGACACGCTACCGGCGGGCGAGGGCGCTGTGGCTTGCGCTCGAGGTGCTCGGTCCGCCGCCCGATCCGGCGGCGCTCGAGTCACTCGCGTGCTTCGCGCAGTCGCTGACGCCGATCGTCGTTCTTAGGCCCCGCGAAGGCTTGCTGCTCGAGGTTCGGGGCAGCCTGAAAATCTTCTCGGGTCTCGCCGGCATCAAGGAGCGGCTGAGCGTTGAGCTTGCGCGGCGCGGCTTGAATTGCCGGGTGGCAACGGCGCCGACGCCGCTGGCGGCCTCGTGGCTCGTCAGATACGAGAGCGTCGACATCGCCGACGAGGGCGCGCTGGCTGGCGCCATCGGCCGCCTGCCGCTTGCGGCAACCGACTGGCCCGAAGAGGTGCAACTCATGCTCCGGCAGATGGGCCTTGCCTCGATTGCCGATTGTCTGCGTCTGCCGCGTGCGGGGTTTGCGCGTCGCGTCGGCCGGGAGCGGCTCGACGAACTCGATCGCGCGCTCGGCAAGAAACCCGATTTCCGGGAAGCCTATCAGGCACCGCAAACACTCTGCCGCGTCGTCGAGTTCGCCACCGAGACGATCGATCAGGCCGCCTTCGTCGGCACCTTAAGCGACATCGCGGCCTCGTTCGAGCAAACGCTGAGACAGCATCAGATGCAGGTGCGGGAAGTCACGCTTGCATTCAGGCATCTGCGCGCCGAGGCCACCCGGACGCGAATTCGCTTTGTCGATCCGGTGCATGCGCGCGAGCGCATTCTCGATCCCCTGCTCGCGCGCATCGAACGCCTGGGCCTCTGCGAGCCTGCGATTGCGCTTTCGCTGACGACTTCGCGCCTGCTGCCGCTCGAGGCCGATGTGCCGGGGCTCCTGTCGCTGTCGAATGCGCAAGCCGCCAGGACCGTGCCCGAATATGCCCTCGTCGAATGTCTGCGCGGACGTTTCGGCACGCGCCGCGTCCACGGCATCGACTGGGTCGCCGAGCACCGGCCCGAGCGCGCCTGGCGCCGCTGGATCGACCGCCCGAACGCCGGAACGCAGCCCGGCCCGGCCTGCCCGCCCCACGGACGCCCGCTCTGGCTACTGCCCCAACCTGAAAGGGGTCTGACCCCATTTTCCCCCCCATTTTCCCCCGAGCGCATCGAAAGCGGCTGGTGGGACGGCTTCGATGTCAGGCGCGACTACCACGTCGTCGTCGGCGCGGCCGGTGAGAGGCTCTGGCTCTATCGCGATTGCCTGACGCAGGAGTGGTATCTGCATGGCCTTTTCGGCTAGGTCGGGCAGTCGCGATGTCGGCCGGTTACGCAGAGCTCCACTGCCTCAGCAACTTCACTTTCCTGCGCGGCGCCTCGCATCCCGAGGAGCTCGTCGAGCGAGCGGCCGGTCTCGGTTACTCGGCTCTCGCGCTGACCGACGAATGCTCGCTCGCCGGTATCGTCCGGGCGCACACGGCCGCGAAGGGTCTGAAGCTCAAGCTCATCGTCGGTGCCGAGCTTCGCTTGTCCGATGGGCTCAAGCTCGTCGTCCTGGCGCCGAATCGCGAGGCTTACGGCGATCTGTCGGCGCTGATCAGTGTCGGGCGCCGAAACGCCGCCAAAGGCGGCTATCGCCTGAGCCGCGGCGATCTCGAGCGTCATCTCGAAGAAAGTGGCTGCCTCGTGCTCTGGCTGCCGCGCGAGCCGCCCGATCCCGACGACGGCCTGTGGCTCAAGGCACGCTTCGACGGCCGCCTGTGGCTCGCTGTCGAGCTCTTCAGCAGCGGCCGCGACGATCATGTGCTCGCCGACAGTCTTGCGGCGGCCGATGCGCTCGGTCTTCGCGCCGTCGCCGGCGGCGACGTGCATATGCACGAGCCTTCGCGGCGCATGCTGCAGGACACGCTGACCGCGATCCGGCTCGGAAAATCGGTCGCGGACTTGAGTCATGCGCTCTATCCGAACGCGGAGCGCGCCTTAAGGCCGATCGGACGCCTCGACGAGATCTATCCGCGCGGGCTCCTCGACGAGACGCTCGCGATCGCCGAGCGCATCGACTTTTCGCTGACCGAGCTTCGCTACGAGTATCCGAGCGAGATCGTCCCTGACGGGCTCGATGCCGCGACGCATCTTCGCGAATTGACGGAAGCCGGCGCGCGCTGGCGCTGGCCCGGGGGCGTCATACCGAAAGTCAGCCGGCAGATCGAGCATGAGCTTACGCTGATTGCCGAGCTCCATTACGAGCCCTATTTTCTGACGGTTCACGACATCGTTCGGTTCGCAAGGTCCGAGGGCATTCTCTGCCAGGGACGCGGCTCCGCGGCGAACTCGGCCGTTTGCTTTTGTCTCGGCATCACCGAGGTCGATCCGGCGCGCATGGAGATGCTGATGGAACGCTTCATCTCGAAGGAGCGCAACGAGCCGCCCGACATCGACGTCGACTTCGAGCACGAGCGCCGTGAGGAAGTCATTCAGTACATCTACGAAAAGTATTCGCGCGAGCGCGCGGCACTCGCCGCGACCGTGATTACCTACCGGCCGCGCAGCGCCATTCGCGATGTCGGCAAGGCGCTGGGCCTGACGCTCGATCAGGTCGATGCGCTCGCGAAGTCGCTGCAATGGTGGGACGACGCGGCTCTGGCCGGAACCAGATTCCTCGAGATCGGGCTCGATCCCGAGGGCCTCAAGGCGCGGCAGCTCTTCGCGCTCGTCGAGACGCTGATCGGATTTCCGCGGCATCTGTCGCAGCATGTCGGCGGCTTCGTAATCTCGGCGGGGCCATTGGGGCGGCTCGTGCCGATCGAGAACGCGGCCATGCCCGATCGCACCGTGATTCAGTGGGACAAGGGCGATCTCGACGAGCTCGGGTTTCTGAAGATCGACGTGCTCGGACTCGGGATGCTGAGCGCGATCCGAAAGAGCCTCGAGCTCATCGAGAGCTATTCGGGACGCAAGCTCACGGTCGCCGACATTCCGGCTGAGGACCCGGCCGTCTATCGGATGATCGGCGAGGCCGACACGATGGGCGTGTTTCAGATCGAGTCACGCGCGCAGATGGCGATGCTGCCGCGCCTTAAGCCTCGGTGCTACTACGATCTCGTCATCGAGGTCGCGATCATCCGGCCGGGCCCGATTCAGGGCGGCATGGTGCACCCTTATCTCAGACGCCGGAACGGCGAGGAAACCGTGACCTATCCGAGCGAAGCCGTCAGGGGCGTGCTCGAGCGAACCCTCGGCGTGCCGATCTTCCAGGAGCAGGTCATGCAGCTTGCGATCGTCGCCGCGGGCTTCACGCCGGGCGAAGCCGATCGGCTGCGCCGCGCGATGGCGGCCTGGAAGCGGCGCGGGGGACTTGGGCCCCTGAAGGACCGCCTGATCGGCGGAATGCTGGAAAGGGGCTTTGCGCCCGCTTTCGCCGAGCAGATCTTCAATCAGATCAAGGGATTCGGCGAATACGGCTTTCCCGAGTCGCATTCGGCGAGTTTCGCGCTGCTCGTCTATGTCTCGGCCTGGCTCAAGTGTCACGAGCCCGCGGCGTTCTTCTG
>DATKCK010000066.1:0-15711 GCA_035513215.1 Gammaproteobacteria bacterium
GGCCTGATGAGCGAAGTCGACTTCTGGGTCATCGAGAAAGCGATCCGCACGCTCGCCGAGCTCGGGCCCGCCGGGTCGGGCTTGAAGCTGTCGGTCAATGTCTCGGGCTACGCGCTCGAGGAGACGGCGCTCGTGCCGCGAGTCAAGACGCTGCTCGGCACGCACGGCGTGTCGGGCGATCGGCTGATCCTCGAGCTCACCGAGCACCTCGCCGTTCGTTTCGCGACCGATACCGACAAGCGGCTCGAGCAGCTCCGCTCGCTCGGCTGCGCGCTCGCGATCGACGACTTCGGCACCGGCTACAGCTCGTTCGGCTATCTGAAGCGCCTGCCCGTCGACTACCTGAAAATCGACGGCACCTTCGTGCGCAATATGGCGCGTGACAAGGTCGACCAGGCGATGGTGCGGATGACGGCCGAGCTCGCGCGCGAGATGCGTCTGCGGACCGTGGCCGAGTACGTCCAGAGCGAAGCGGTGATGAAGCTGATCGCGAAATACGGGATCGACTACGCGCAGGGGTCTTACATCGGGCGGGCGAAGCCGACGCTCGTTGCGGCGCGGGCTGACGCGGAGACGGCCTGATAGAGAGCGCTCGGTCGCGCCGCTCCGGCGACACCTCTTAGCCGATTGTCAGGTATAGTCGGGCCGACGCCGGGCCGTGCGCCGGCGTTGATGACGAGCAGTTTCGGGGGGAAGGCTTGAACGTCGGTTTCGTCGGTCTCGGCGCGATGGGCCAGGTGATCGTTCCACGGCTGATGGCAGCCGGCCACGCGGTGACCGGATGGAACCGGACCCCGGAACGGGCCTCGTCACTCATAGAGGCCGGCATGAAGTGGGCCGACAGCCCGGCCACCGTCGCCGCCGCGTCGGACATCGTCTTTTCCATCGTCACCGACGGCGCGGCTGTCAAGGCCGTAGCACTCGGCGATCAGGGCGTGCTCGCCGGCATCGCCAAAGGCAAGGTCTACATCGACATGGGCACGATCGCACCGGACGTGACGCGTGAGGTCGCGGCCGAGTTCGCGAGGCACGGCGCGCATATGCTCGACGCGCCGTTGTCGGGAAGCCCCGTGACCGTGCGCGAAGGCAATGCATCGCTGATGATCGGCGGCGACGAGGCCGTCTTCGAGCGCGTAAAACCGGTGCTGCTCGCGATCGGACCCAAGGTGACGTATATCGGCGGCAGCGGCCAGGCTTCGACGATGAAGCTCGCCGTCAACCTGCTGCTCATGGTCGAGGTCATCGCTTTCGGCGAGGCCGTGGCGCTCGCGGAAAAAGGCGGCGTGGCGCGCGAAGTGGCGCTCGACGCCGTGCTCAAGAGCGTGACCGCGGCGCCGGTGCTGGGCTATCGTGGCCCATTCATTCTGTCCGGCAAGATGCCCGAGACGCCGCTGGCCGACGTGACGCTGCAGCAGAAGGACATGCTGCTCGTGCTCGAGATGGCGCGCAAGCTCGGCAGCCCGGCGCCGCTCGCGGCTGCGGCGAACGAGATGATGAACGCCTGCCGCGGTCTCGGCATCGACGGCAACGATTTCGTCGTCGCGCACCAGGTCTATCGGCGCCTCGGCGGACAAGCAGACTGAAGGGCGCTTCGCAGTAACGAGTTGAGCAAGGCATGAGCGCATCCGATTCGAATCCACCGGCCGCCGGCCCGAAGCTGCCGCCGTACGGGCCCTCGATCACGCTCGAGCAGGCCAAACGCGTCGCCGACGCCGCGCTCGCTCCGGCGAGAAAGAACGGATGGACGATGGTCATCGCGATCGTCGATCCCGGCGGTCACCTCGTCTATCTCGAGAAGATGGACCAGACTCAAGTCGGCAGCGTCGGCATCGCCGAGCAGAAGGCCTACTCGGCCGCGATTTACAAGCGTCCGACGAAGTCGTTCCAGGACCGTCTCGCGAGCGGCGGCGCGGGGCTGCTCGTGCTGCGCCTGAAAGATGCGATCCCGGTCGAAGGCGGCCTGCCGATCGTCGTCGGCGGCCAGCTGATCGGCGCGCTCGGCGTCTCGGGCGGCTCGAGCGCCGAGGACGAAGTGTGCGCCGAGGCCGGAGCTTCGGCGCTCGAGTAACGTCACCTCGATAGGCGGAGGCGTCCATGCAGATGAGCGAGCGGAACAAGAACACGTGGCGAATCAGGCGCAGCGGATTCGCGCTTCTGTTGGCAGGCCTGATATCGGCGGCCGCGCCGGGGATATGCTTGGCGCAGCCGATCGTTATCCGCTTTCCCCACGATCTCGCGCCGACGACACCGAAGGGGCTCGGGGCCGAGTATTTCGAGCGCATCGTCGAGGAGCGGCTGCCCGGGCGCGTCGACGTCGAGGTCTACCCCTCGAGCAGCCTGATGAACGACCAGACATCGCTCGAGGCGCTCGCATTCGGTGAGATCCAGATGATTGCGATCTCACTGTCGAAGCTCGACCGCCTGACGAAGAAGTTTCAGATTTTCGACCTGCCGTTCCTGTTCGCCGACATCGAGCAGGTCGAAGCCTTTCAAGGCAGCGCCGTCGGTCAGGCCCTGCTCGGCGAGCTGACACCGAGAGGCATTCGGGGTCTCGCCTACTGGCACAACGGTCAGAAGCACCTGACGGCAAACGTGCCTTTACGTACGCCCGAGGATGCCCGCGGACTCGAATTCCGCATCATGGATTCCGATGTCCTGCTGGAGCAGATTCGGGCCATCGGCGGCAATCCCCAGAAGATGGCGTACAGCGAAGTCTATCAGGCGCTGCAGACCGGCGCGATCAGCGCCCAGGAGAACACCTGGTCGAACATCTACTCGAGCAATTTCTTCGAGGTGCAGGAGTACATCACCGAGTCCAATCACGGCTACATCGGCTATCTCGTCGCCGTCAATCCGGGCTTCTGGTCCGGCCTGCCCGACGACGTGCGCGCGGTGCTCGATGCCGCGATGAAAGAGACGACCGAGCACGTCAATTCGATCGCGCTCGAGGTCAATCAGGACGCGCGCGCGGCCGTGCTCGAATCGGGGCAGAATACGTTGATCGAGCTCAGCGACGAGGAGCGCGCCCTGTGGCGCGCCGCCATGCGCCCGGTCTGGGATCGGTTTTCCGGCGACATCGGGTCCGAGCTGCTCGAAGCCGCCGGCGCGGATTCGGCCTCGCGCTAGCGCCGGACGTCCTCGATCGGCATGGTCCTGCGCACCCTGGACCGTTTCGAGGAATACCTGACGGCGGCGCTGCTCGCCGCCATGACGCTCCTGACCTTTACCCAGGTCGTCCTGCGTTACGTTTTCGACTCCGGGCTCATCTGGGCGCTCGAGGCGACCACCTATCTCTTCGGCTGGCTGGTTCTCGTCGGCATCTCGGCCGGCGTTCGGACCAACAGCCACATCGCCGTCGATTTCGTATCCGGGCGTCTCCCGGCGCGCGGGCGCCGGTTTCTGGCTCTCTTCGCCGTAGCGCTGAGCCTCCTCTATACCGCGCTGATGCTCTACGGCAGCTGGACGCTGATCGTCCAGCTTCGCCTCTTCGGCAGCCTTGCGCAGGACATCCCGCTGCCGCGCTGGGTCCTGTTGTCGTCATTGCCTTTCGGCTTCGCGCTGTTCGGACTGCGCATCGTGCAGGTCGGCATCGGCGTGATCCGCGGGACGAGCGAAGGTCTTGGGCCTAGAAACGAATCGCCGTCGGCACTGATCGATAGCGAGGGCACGAGCCCATGACGATCGCGTTCCTGCTGGGCTCGCTGCTCTTGTCTCTCGCGATTCGCATACCCGTGGCAATTGCACTCGGCTTGTCGAGCGTGCTGACGCTCGTTCTGTTCGGCGATCAATCCTTGCTCTCGCTGGCGCAGCGGTTTTTCCACGCGATGGAAGTCTATCCGCTATTGGCCGTGCCCTTCTTCATCCTGGCCGGGACGTTCCTGACGACGGGCGGCGTCGCGCGCCGGCTCATCGCGTTCGCCGTCGCCGTGACGGGCTGGGTCAGAGGCGGTCTCGCGATGGGATCGGTGCTCGCGTGCATGCTGTTCGCGGCGATCTCGGGATCCTCGCCCGCGACCGTGGTTGCGGTCGGCTCGATCACGATCGCGGGCATGGTCGGCGCAGGCTACAGCCGCGAGTTCGCAACCGGCGTCGTCACCAACGCGGGGACGCTCGGCATCCTGATACCGCCATCGATCGTCATGGTCGTCTACGGTGCGATTACCGAGACATCCGTTGGCGAGCTGTTCTTGGCCGGCGTCGTGCCTGGCGTGATCCTGACGCTCGCGATGATGGCCGTCATCTACGTCATCGCGCGACGCAAGGCTCTGCCGCGGCGCGACGACGTCAGCTTGCGCGAGGTGCTCCGTACCGGTCGCGACGCTTTCTGGGGCCTGCTCCTGATCGCGATCATTCTCGGTGGAATCTACGGCGGTGTCTTCACGCCGACCGAAGCGGCAGCCGTATCGGCAGTCTACGCGATGATCATCGCCGTCTTCGTCTACCGGGACCTTCGCCCGCGCGAGATCTCGGGCGTGCTCGTCGAGAGCGTTCGCGTCACGACGATGCTGATGTTCATCGTCGCGAACGCCTATCTCTTCTCGTTCGTTCTGACTGTCGAGCAGATCCCGCAGACGCTGACCGAAGCTATCCTCGCGCTCGAATTGCCGCCCTGGGCATTTCTGCTTTTGATCAACGCCGTCCTGCTGATCGCGGGCAACCTGATGGATCCGACGTCGGTCGTGCTGATTCTCGCGCCGATCATCTTCCCGCTCGCCGTTGGGCTCGGGATCGATCCCGTGCACCTCGGCGTCATCATGGTCGTCAACATGGAGATTGGCATGGTGACGCCGCCCGTCGGCCTCAATCTGTTCGTTGCGAGCGGAGTCTCGGGCCTCGCGCTGACGCGAGTGATTCGCGCGAGCCTGCCGTGGCTCGTGCTGTTGCTCGCGTTCCTGATGCTCGTGACCTATGTGCCGAGGCTGTCGCTGTTCCTGCCCGAGCTGATGATCGGCCGCTGAGCGCGCATTCGAAGCGCTGCTCGGGCATCAGCGCTGGGCGTCAGGCTCTCGCTCCGCATCGTGAACTCGGCGATGGCTGAGCGGCTGTTAGCCTGCTTTGCTTCGCATGCGAAACGCCGCGCTCGTCACGATCCCCTGCACGATCGACTCGAACCGATAGTCGTTGGCCTCGGCCGTTCGCAGGATCTCGCGGATGACCGGCATGTCGTAATACTGTAGTCCCCGGCCGAGCGCATAGATCATGAGCTTTTCCGTGACCGTGGCGGCGAACAGCTCGGGCGTGGCCACGAGCGCCTCGCGCAGCTCCGTCACGCCTTCGATGCTCGTGCCGTCCGCCATGCCGCCGCGCGCATCGACGGGCGCACCGGCATCGAACTCGCGCCAGGCGCCGACGGCATCGAAATTCTCGAGCGCGAAACCGAGCGGATCGATGAGACCGTGACAGCCGGCGCAGTTCGGATTCTCGCGATGCAGCTCGAGCCGCTCGCGCATCGTCCTCGGCGCGATGACGGCAACCGCCTCGAGATCGGGCACGTCGGCCGGCGGCGCCGGCGGCGGCGTGCCGAGCAGATTCTCGAGCAGCCACTTGCCGCGCAGCGACGGCGCCGTGCGGTCGGCGTGCGAGGTCGCCATCAGCACGCCGGCCTTGCCGAGCAGGCCGCGCCGCTCGTCGAGCTCGGGCGCGAGCGCCACGCGCCGGAAGCGGCTGCCGTAGACGCCGGGGATGCCGTAATGCTTCGCCAGGCGCTCGTCGACGAAAGTGTAATCGGCCGTCAAGAGCTCCGTCACGCTCCGGTTCTCGCGGACGATGCTCAGGAAGAAGAGCTCGGCCTCGCGATTGAAGGCCTGGCGCAGATTGTTGTCGAAGTCGGGGTAGTAGTCGGTGTTCGGGCGGATCGTGTCGAGGTTGCGAAGGTGCAGCCACTGCGCGGCGAAGTTCCCGGCGAGCGAATCGGCGCGCGGGTCGGCGAGTAAGCGCCCGACCTGGCGCTCGAGCACGGCGGGTTCGTGCAGGCGCCCGGCCGCGGCGAGATCGATCAGCTCGTCGTCGGGCAGGCTGCTCCAGAGGAAAAAGCTCAGACGCGTAGCGAGCTCGATGTCGCTGACGGCGTAAGCCTCGCCCGGCGCGAGGTCCGCCGGATCGGCCTCGATGCGGAAAACGAACGACGGGCTTGCGAGGATGCGCCGGAGCGCAAACTGGATGCCGGCATCGAACGAGCCGCGTGCGCGGCCTTCGTCGAAGAACGGCATCAGCCTCGCGAGATCGGTCTCGTCGACGGGTCGCCGATAAGCGTGCCTTGCAAGCCGCGACAGGATCTCGCGCGCGCAAGGCTCGTCGTCCGCGGCCGTTGCCGGCCGGCACGAGAAGACGCGCTCGCGCGCGGCCGTCTCGCCCGGCGCCGTTGCCCCGAACGGTCCCGTGATCGTCAGCGTCTCGATGTGCGGGTGCCCGTCTCCGGCATAGGTATTGGCGTTGCTGCGGTCGAAGGGCCGCAAGCGTTCGGGGCTCGCGCCGAGTCTGCGGATGAACGCCGCAGTGACCGTGTGCTCGCCGGCACTGACGGGCGCCGTGACGCGGAGCCTGGCGTCGGTCGCATCGGATCGGTCCGTGATGATCGTACCGGGCGACGTCTCGGGCTCGTGGCCCCGGCCGATCGGCTCGAGGAGAATCCGCTGGCCGTCGATGGCGATCTCGACCTCGTGCGAATGCTGAAGCCCGCGGATCCCTTCGAGATTGTTGCGGAAGAGCCCGAGGCTGAGCTCGTATTCGGCATCGACCGGGAAATTGTGCGTGACGGCAATGCCGCCGATCGTGCCGAGTGGCAACCCGGCCAGATGCAGGTTTTGCGACTGGTCGCCCGGCACGATGTAGGTCTTCGAGCCGAGCGGCGTCGCGAGATCGCCGACGGCGAGCATGCTGACGCGGTCGGCCGCCGCGAGATAACGCTCGAGCAGCGCCGGCGAGACGCCGAGCAGGTCGCCGATGTTGTCGAAGCCGAAAGCGGAGTCGTCGGGCGGCAAAAGCTCGGCGACGTCGACCGTCAGACCGAGCAGGTCGCGGATCGCGTTCGCGTACTCGGTGCGGTTGAGGCGGCGCAGCACCGGGCGGCCCGGATTGAGCTCGGCGGTCTCGTCGAGCGACGTCTCGAGCGCGGCGACGAGGCGGTCGTAAGTCTCGCCGTCGGGACGCGATGCGGCGTCCTTCGGCGGCATCTGGCGCGTGTTGAGCTTGCGCACGACCTGCTCCCAGACCTCGGGGGCGTTCTCGACATGCGCCGGATCGAGCCCGTCGAATGAAAGCTCGCCGGAAAGATCGATCGGGTTGTGGCACTCGGTGCAGTGCCGATCGATCGCCGCCGCGACGTCGTCAGGGCCCGGCCCGCCGCAGGAGACCGTCAACAGGCAACCGGAAAGCATCGTCGCAAGCGATGCGCGGGGGGAGGTGATCGCCGACGGTCGTGATGCGCCGAGAGATGCCATGGCCCGGATTCTAGACGATACCGGCGCCGCACAATGGGCACAGCCGGGGCGCACGCCTCGGTCCCGCTCGAGACCGGCGTCTTCGACCGAGCGGCGTTCACGCGCGAAGCTTGAGCGATAGCTCGCCGATTCGATCAGCCCGGTTGGCTTCGATATCAATCGCCCCAGGCTCGTCCCGCTCCCCGGGTACAACCATTGGCACGCTTGTTGCAGCGTCAATGACAGGCGACTTGGAAGTGACAGGAGAAGGTTATGAACCGAGGATTTGTCGGTGGCTTGATGGCTTCTCTGGCGGTGGTGGCCGGCTGCAGTGTGGCTGGCGGCGGGCCCGACGAAAGCGCGGTCAATGCGCGCCTGCCGACTGGCGTAACGCTGCTCGAATCGGATCAGGAGCAATGCGCGGGCGACGTGCAGGTCAAGGAATCCAGCAGCGGCACGGGCCTCGTTCTGCAACGCGGCCAAAACGCCACGTTCCGGGTACGCGTGGACGACGACGAAGAGGCAGACGTCGAATGGACCTGCATCGGCCAGGCGTCGTCCGACAGCCAGGATATCGACTGTCCGACGAGCACGTCGCACCTGCGCGTCACGCGGGCCGGCTCGGGAGATGACCTGCTATTGGAATGCTACGGCTAGCAAGTCGACGGAATAGCGCGGACGGGATCGAGGGTTCGCTTTTCAAGAAATGCAATTGCGTTTCGGTAATTGTGATTCGAGACAATACTTCACTCTCGCGCTGCTCGGCGCCTGAAAGTCACCGGCACGCCGCCCTGCTCGCTGCTCAGCGCCCCGACGATCGTCCCGTTGTCGGTCAGCTCGCCGGCAAAGCTCCAGGGCTGCCAGTTCGGCAGCTCGAATCGTAGCGTCCGCGCCTCGATCGCGACGCTCGTGAGCGGTTCGCCGATCTCGCCGAGCGTCGTGCCGATCAGTGAGCCGACGACGACGTCGTCCGATCGCCTGACGAACTCGAGCTCGATGTCGAGGTCGAGCGTGGCGATCCGAGGCCGGCCGATCCAGCGGCCCGCGAGCGCTTCGGCGATCTCGATCGGGACTTCGACCGGCTCCTCGGGGATAGGCGTCGGGTTCTCGCGCTCGGCGCGATTGGCCGCCACGTAGTTCGGGACGATCGTGTTGTGCTCGTGGCAGGCGTACTCGGGCGCGAAGTAGCCCGGATCGTTGCGCATCGGATAACGCACCGTGAAAGGACGCGTGAGGACGACCGGATCCTCGGTCGTGATCTCGTAAAGCCACCAGTCGTCGTTGAGCCTGACAATGCGCTCGGTCGTCTTCATCTCGCTGCTGTACGGAAAGCGATTGCCGGGCGGCGAGCCGACGACGCCGAGGTTGATCATCGGCGGGCCTTCCCGGTAGTTGCTCGTCTCGACGACGAGCGTCGTCCCTTCCCAGCGGCCACGGGACTCGCCCATGTACTGCTCGATCGCTGGCTCGAGCGGATCGCGGCCGTCGGTCGGAATCATGCGGGCCTCGTGGATCATCTCGAGTTGAAACACGACGTAGCCTGGCGCCTGCACGATTCTGAATCCGCCGTTGTACCGATACGGCATCATCGACGACGGCATGCCGCGCGTGATGCAGCGGTCCCAGCTGTCGAAGTCCCCAGGCCTGTCGTAAGTGTGGTTCTCGCCGGGCAAGGTCCAGCCGCTTCGCATCGTCAGCGCCCGGCGCTTGCCTTCGGCCGTCAGCGCGGGCAGGAGCCCGCTCGGCGGATCGACGATGAGGTTGGTCTGTCGTTGCGGAATGGCAGGGTCGATCGTGCCGGTCTGCATCGAGCGGCCGAGGTCGCCCTCGGCCAGCGCCTCGCGGCTCGGGTCGGTCTGATTGCGCCATTGCGCGATGCGCGCGTCGTATTCCGCCTGCGTGAGCCACGCCTTGTGCGGGTCGCACGGCCGCGGCCGCGCGCCGCCGCCGGTTCCCGGCGCATCGCCGAACAGGAACGTCGGCAATCGCCTGCCCGCGTAGCTGTCGGCGCAGCGCTCGAGCGGGACGCGCGAGGCCTGCATCATGTCGAGCGAGGCTTCGAGGTCGGGCTCACGCCAGGGCGTCATCGGATGCTGCCAGCCGGCCGGAGTCGCGATGAAATGGTTCGCCTCGCGAGGGGCGCCGCGGATCGAGTCGTCGATCTGCGCACGAACGGGCGCAAGCGCGAGCAACGCTGAGGCAAAGCCAAGCATCGCGGCGCAACGCGTCGTCTTCAAAGCGGACTCCGTGTCAGACATCGCGGAATCCCTGCTCCACGAGCGCGCAGGGGCCTGAATGGATCAACGTAATCCCGAGCTCCTCGGCTCTTCGAATCGCGGCCGGGCTTTCGGCGCCGGGCTGCATCCACAGGTAGCGAATGCCGGCGGCCGCGGCCTGCGCGACGATCTTCTCCGTTACCGCGGGCGGCGTCACGATCGAGATGCCGTGGACCGGCTCGGGCAGCGAGGCGATATCGGGATAGACCTTCTGGCCCTCGATCTCCGCGGCCGTCGGGTGGACCGGGAATACCCGCCGGCCGGCCTGAAGATACGCGCGCAGGACCTTGCTGCCGTACTTCTCGCGGTCCGCCGACGCGCCGACGACGGCGAAGCTGTCGCCCGCAAGGAATTGGTCGATCGCTTGATCGTTCGCGTCGTTCATGACGCCGATTGTAGCGCCAGCGTCCCTTTCCGGGATCGCGACTTCGATCCGATCGAGCAGCGCTTCGCGCTCAAGGTCGCTTGAAAGAGCCAGCTCGCCGCTGCCGGCGCAGCGGCGCCGGCGCTCAAGCCGTGCGGCGTAGCGATTCGAGCAGCGCGCGCCACCATTCGGCATGACGCTGCTGAAAAACATCGAGCGGAAAGCGGTGACGGGCGACGTGCTCGCGCGGAATTCCGTCCCAGCCGATATGCTCGACCGCAACGCGTGTCTCGGCGCCGACAGCCTCGAAGCGGACCTTCACAAGCGTCTCCTGCTCGGGACTGAAGCTCGCCTGTCGCCAGGTGAAGGCGAGATGCACGGGCGGCTCCCAGATCGTGATTCGGCCGATCTCGAAGACCTCACCGTCGTCGTAAGTCTCCGTCAGGCGGCCGCCGAGCCTCGTCTCGAACGCAAGCTGCCCGGACCGTCCGCGCGTGAAGTGAAACAAGCCGTTGGGTACCCACCACGAGCTGATCTCGCGCGTGAAAGCGTCGAAGGCGTGCTCGGGTGTTGCCGCAACGCGCAATGCCACGAGCAAGCGTGAGCTCATTTCGCGCTTTCGACGTGCGCCTTGAATGCGCCGAGCTGCCGCGTCCAGAGACGCTCGGTCTCCTCGAGCCACGCCTTGACCTCGGTGATGCGCGCCGCATTCAACGAATAGATCCGCACGCGGGCGTCGAACTGCGGATGCGTCTCCTCGACGAGCCCCGCCTCGCGTAGCTGGCGCAGGTGCCGGCTCATGGCGGGCGGCGGCAGGTCGAGGAGCTCGGCAAGCTCGCCCGCGCGCCGCGGCTGCTCGCGCAGAAGCTCGACCGCGCGGCGACGGTATGGATCGGCCAGTGCGGCGATCGTGCGATCCAGGTCGACGGCGCTCGCCATCAGTCCCAATCCTTTGCCTCGATCTTGAGGCCGCTCGCTTTCTCGGCCGCCTCGCGTGAAGGCATTTCCTCGACCCACTCCCCGAAAGTCCAGACGTGTCCCTCGGGATCGACCGCGCGGTAAGTGCGCATCCCGTAGAACTGATTCTCGGGCTCGGCGACGATCGTCGCGCCGGCCTCACGAGCGCGAGCGCAATGCGCGTCGACGTCCTCCTCCAGATCGACGTGCAGCGACTGCGTGTTCGCGCCGCCGACGGACCTGGGGCTCTTCGCCCATTCGCTCCACTCGGCGCCCACCATCAGACGGCCGCGCCCGCCGACTGCCATCTCCGAGTGCATCATGCGAACGTCGCCGTCGGGGGACTCGATGAGCATCGTGATCTCGAAGCCGAAAGCCCTCTCGAGCCATGCGAGCGCGGCTTTCGGATCCTGGTAGAAGACCGAGGCCGTGAAGGTGTTGTCGCTCATCGCATGCTCTCCTGTTGCGCCCTGGATATATTTCTATAATTTGTTAACTATTGTGTCAAGTCGCAATCATTCCTCAGGACCATGCCGCCGGCAGCGGCGTACGGGCCGCCAGACGCCACCGGGCCTTCGCCGAGGACTCTCGGACGCTTTAAGCTACGCGCATGACGACGGCCTACGACTTCAGCGCGATCGATATCGACGGTAACGAGCAAGCGCTGCGCGAGTTCGAGGGCAGCGCGCTGCTGATCGTCAACGTCGCATCGAAATGCGGCTTCACGCCTCAGTACGCCGGTCTCGAGGCGCTCTGGCGCAAGCACCCCGATGCCGGGCTTGCCGTGCTCGGCTTTCCGTGCGATCAGTTCGGGCACCAGGAGCCGGGTGACGAGAGAGAAATCAAGGAATTCTGCTCGGCGCGCTACGACGTGACGTTTCCGCTCTTCTCAAAGATCGAGGTCAACGGCGACGGCGCGCATCAGCTTTACAAGTGGCTCAAGAGCGAACAGGCCGGGATCCTCGGCACGCAGGCGATCAAATGGAACTTCACGAAGTTTCTGACGGATCGCAAAGGGCGAGTGCTCGAGCGCTATGCGCCGAACGTCACGCCCGAGGCGATCGAGCGGGATCTCGCGCCGTTGCTGCGCGATGCAAGCCGCTAAAGCGGATCCGCCGGAAAGTAGAAATTGATCACCGCGTCGCCGAACTGCCCCGCGTTGTAGCGCAGGTAGTGTAGTCCCTCGATGACGTGAGCGTAGCGCAGCGGCCCGACGTCGACGGGCTCGAGCCCGATCCCGGCCACGAGCTCGGCCACGATGCGCTTCGCGGCCGCATCGTCGCCCGCGATCGGCACGCTGACGGGACCGCCGGCGGCCGCCGGATCCGCCATCGTCTCGGCCCCGAGCGTGCTGAAGGCCTTGACGACGAAAGCGCCCGGCGCCAATGCCTGGATGCGCTCGGCGTTCGAGCCGTCGAACGCATAGTCGCGCAATCCGTCTTCGGCGATGCTGCGCGGGTTCGTCGGATCGATGATGACGCGCCCCGCGAGATCTCCGAGCGAGCGCGTGAGCGGCTCGACGACATCCCAGGGCACGGCCAGCACGACGATGTCGGCGGCCTGCGCCGCCTCGGCCTGCATCGTTGCGCGCGCGCCTTCGCCCGTGGCCGCGACGAGCGCGGCGACGTCGGCACCGCCGGGGTCGCGCGAGCCGTAGACGATCTCGTGCCCGAGCTCGGCGAACCTCGGCCCGAGCGCGCTGCCGACGTTGCCCGTGCCAATGATCGCGATCGTGTCGGCGCCGGCGCGCGGGGCGAGACCGGCGCCGCCGGCCGCGAGCGCCGTCATGAGGAGAATCGGGTATCGATGCATCGCGTTCGGACCGAGCTCCTTCAGAATCCCCGGTGAAAGCCGACGCGATACATTCTGCCTCTCAAGTCGTAGACGAAGCTCGTCGTGGTCCTCAGGTCGCCGTGGTTGATCGGGTCTTCCTCGTCCGTCGCGTTGACGATCGCGCCCGTGATCGTGGCCCTTCCCGAAGGCAGCATGTACTCGTAGACCAGATCGAGCGTCTGGAATCCCGTCTCCTCGGTGCCGAAATTCTCCGGCTGGTCGTTGTCGAGCGCCGCGATGTGCCGGAGCGTGGCGCGGGCATGGTGGTCGCCGCGCCGCCAGTCGAGCCGCAGGTTCGCGAGCAGATCCGAGTGCGGATAACCGAAGTTGTCGAAATTGTAGCTCCCCGCTCCCTCGAATACCTGGTTCTCGCTGGTCAGCGTGTACTTGTCGACGTAGGTTCCGTTCAACACGACGTTCCAGTCGCTCGCATCGCTCGTGAAGCTCCAGTTGAAGTTGAAATCGATGCCGGACGTCTTCATGAAGTCCTGATTGACGTAGCTCAGGTGCAGCAACGCGATGTCGTCGATACTGATGCATTGCGGCCCGACGTTGCCAGTGACCTCGCAAACCTCGTTCGGAGCACCGGGGAACAGCTCGATGCGCGGGTCGGTGATGAAACCGTCCGCCGCATCATTCTGCATGATGACGGTGCCGTCCTCGGTCACGATGAGATTCTCGAAATCGATAGCGAAGTAATTGATGTCCATCGTGAAGGCGTCGGTCACGTCCCAGGTGACCCCGATCGTGAAGTTCTCCGATTCCTCGGGCTGCAGATTCTCGTTGCCCAGCAGCAGGCCGCGAGCGTTGGTTGCGACGCCGAACCATGAACCGCCGCCCTGCGATGCGGTGCCGAAACTCTGCACCTCGCCTGGCTGCCGGAACGAGGTCCCGGCCGTGGCGCGGAGGAACAGCCCCTCGATCGGCGTCCAGAGCAAGCCGATCTTCGGGTCCGTGGAATCCACGTTGCCGTAGTCCTCGTAGCGTGCCGCGAGCTGGATCTCGACGGTCTCGTTCGGAAACATCACGACCTCCGCGAACAGGGCGTCCGCCTCGCGAATGCCGCCGTAGTCCTGCTGCGGCGTAGAGTTGAAAGCGTAGCCGCCGGCCTCGGTGATCGGATCGAAGTCCAGGAAAAAGCTCTGCTCGCGCCGTTGCACGCCGACGGCGAGTCCGGTCGGACGGCCTGCGATCTCACCGACTTCTCCGGTTACGAGAAAGTCGTATGTCTTGAGCTCCGCCTCGCCTTCGGTGTTGCTGCGCGCGAAGATCCAGCTTGCGAGAATCGGGTCGTTGTAGTTCGGATCGCCGGGCTCTGCGAGGAAGCGATTGGCGAACGGGTTGTACCAGAAGCAGTCGCCGACGCCAGGCGCGTCGCCCGCTCCGCAGTTCGGTCCGCCCAGGCCTTGAAGCCCCGCGGTGAACCGGTCTCCGATCGTATCCCCGCCGACGTTGCGCGTGTTGTTCACGGAAAACGTGGCGGTCGCCGCCCAGTTCCACCCGCTGTCGCCGATCGCGCCGTCGAGCGTTCCCGCGAATCGATACGTGTCCTGCTCGGCGCGCGTGTTCGTCGGCTCATCGCCCAAGGGGCTCCGTATGCGGTAACGCACCGCGTAGTCCACGTCCGTGTCGAAGCCTGCGGCGGCAACGGCGGGATTCTCGCCCGGCATGATGAAATTGCCGATGATGGGTAGGCCGTACCCGAAGTCGTATTCGTAGCGCGCCCGCGCGAACCCGATCTCGGCCTGGGCGGTCACCCCGTTGCCGAGGTCATGGGTCACGACAGCGAGGCCGTTCGCCTGCGTGGACTCGGGAACGATCGCGCGCCCGAGGCTCAGGGACATGATGCAGCCCGTGCCCGTGCCGGGCGGCCCCGGCAGCGGCGCGACGATGCCGGCCGCGAGGCCGCTTGTGATGGTATCGGTCTCGCACAGCGGATCCGGGACGTTCGGGCCAAGGACCGCCCCGCTCGTGGGGTCGACCGGACGGAAGGAGCCGGGGTTTGCGAAGGTCGACGTGAGGCCGTAGCTCGCGAGCCGCTCCTCGGAATACCGGTCCTCGCTGTTCATGCGCTCCTGGCTGCTCCACTCGAAGCCGGCGACGATGTCGGTGCTCTCGCCCTGGGAGCCGAACAGCGCGCCGAACGTGAAATCGTTCGAGCCGACTTCATCGATGGACTGCATCTCGGTCTCGAGCTCGATGCCTTCGAAACCATTGCGCGTGATCAGATTGGCGACGCCGGCCACGGCGTCGCTGCCGTAGAGCGCAGACGCGCCGTCCGTGAGCACCTCGACACGTTCAATCATGATCGAAGGAGCGAGATTGTTGATGTCGACCGAGACGACGCCGTCGAGGCCGGGGCTGCCGTCCACGGTCTGGCGCCGGCCGTTCATGAGCACGAGCGTTGCACGCGCTCCGAGGCCGCGCAGATTGATGTTGGTGGTCGGTGAGACGAAATTCTCGTTGCCGTTCACGATGGCCGATGTCGCCTGTACCTGCGGCATGACCTTGAATGTCTCGGCCAGGCTCTGGCGCTGCGTCAGGCTGATTTCGGCGCCTGAGAGCACGATGACGGGCTGAGGCCGATCGGCAGCGCGCTCGATATAAGAGCCCGTGACGATGACAGTCTCCGCAGGCGCCTGCGTTGGCTCTTGCGCTACAGCCGGCAATACAACCGATCCCCCGCAAAACGCAGCCACCGCGGCCGCGAGCTTGCTGTACGACGACGGGCCGATCCCCGTTGAATTGGCGTTCATGGACTCCCCCTCTCGCTGGACAGACGCAACGTCGGCTGAGCTATCGTCAGCTTCCCAGCATCTATAATGAATATGTTGACATAAGGCAAATCGTTCGGCGCCGGTCG
>DATKCK010000067.1:0-37064 GCA_035513215.1 Gammaproteobacteria bacterium
GGGCGATCTGCGCCGCGCGCTGGCCGACGTCGACGAGATCGGTCGAGATCCGGATCCATTCGCCCTGGTCCGGTGCCCGCGGCGGCATCATCAGCAGATTGCCGGACTCGGCCAGCGTCAGCGCGGCCGACCAGACCTCGATCCATTCGAGATCGGTCTGGGGCTGGTTCTCGTGCACGCCTTCGGCGTCGACGACGACGGAAACCGAGCCCCAGTAGACTTCGGCTGCGAGCGTAACGGTCCCGCGCATCAGATCGAGTACGGTCGCAACGGGCTTGTAGGGGGTGGCCGGTGCCGGTGCCGCCGCGGTGCCTTGAGCGTCCGTTGTGTTGCCGTCCTGCCCTCCGCAGGCGGCGAGAACGGTCGCGAAAAGGGCGAAAAGGGCGAACCGTGGAATTGCGCGCATGAGTACTTCTCCCTGAATACTGAATCCGGTCAGCTTATGAGCGTCTCGGGCGACCGTGTCACTGTGACATATACAGTGGGGCCGTTCGGATGAAACCTGAGCTCGCCGTCTTGCGGTACCGTCGCCGTGCCCGAAACTCGCGAGTTCTCGATGAAAGTGCCGTTCGCGCTGTCGAGGTCGCGGATGTGCCAGGTGCCGTTCTCGGCCCAGAGAATGGCATGAAAACGGCTGACGCGCGCGTCCGAGAGCTCGACATCGTTGCCGGGCTCGCGGCCGATGCTGACGGGCTGGAAGAACCGCCGCTCGTTCGTTCGCGACTCCTCCCCGACCCAGGCCAAAAGGACGTAGCCCGCGTCCTTGGCGTCATGGCGCGCCGTGGCCCAGCCGAGCGCCGGGTTCTTGAGCGCGACGTCCTTGGGATCGCGCACGAGCTGGGGCGGGACGATGTCGTAGCGCCACGACACGATCGCAACGAGCGGGATCAGCGCGGCGCCGATGATGATGGGCCATCTCAGGCTCGCGGGCTCGATGCCGAAGGGCTCCGCGAAGTTCAGGCCCGTCGCGATGAAGCCGATGTAGACGGCCAGATAGATGCCGACGACGCGGATGACCTTGCGGCGCATGAGCTCGGCGGCGATGGTGCGGAGTGGTTTCATTGCCTATCGCGAGGGCGATGGGTCGCCTGGCCGACATTCTGCCCGAAGAGGCGGACTCGTGAACGTCTCCGGGCCGGCGTCTTACGGTCGGCACCCCTCCATGGAGGGGTTTCGCACCAGAATGGTGCATCGCACGCCTCCGCGGAGGGGTGCGAGGCGCCGCCGGAGGGCTTGCGGGAGCGGCGCGGCGAGGCGAGTATGGGCGCTTCAACCGCAGGGGGAATCTGCAATGAATAAGAACGTCCAGGGCTTCGTATCGTTGGTCTTGTTTGGCATTGGCGGCGCTGCCGTCGCGCAGCCGCCTGGCGTGACGATGGAAGACATTCAGCGTCAGCTGCCGCTCGAGGGCGCGCCGCTCGCGATCCCCGGTCCTTACGAGGTGGTCTCGGAACCGGCATTCGGCCAGCCGAGCCATATCGTATTCAGGCCCGCAGATTTGAGCGCCTTCCCGAGTAGCGACACGCTGCCGGTCATGGCCTGGGGCAACGGCGGCTGCGCGATCGACGGCAGGCGCTACGGGGACTTCCTGTCGACGATCGCCTCGCACGGCTTTCTCGTCATGACGACCGTGCCGGTCGAGGGGCAGGAACGCGCGCGAGGGGTGCCCGAGAACATGATCGCCGCCTTCGACTGGGCAGAAGCCGAGAACGCCCGTGACGGCTCGCCGCTCGCCGGCAAGATCGCGACCGGTCAGATTTCCGCCATGGGCCAGTCCTGCGGCGGCTTCATGTCGGTCGCCGCGGGCGCGGATTCGCGTGTCGGCACGATCGGCGTCTTCAACTCCGGCGTGCAGCCGCCGAATCCGGATGCGCAGGGCGGCGGCAACGCGACGACCACCGATTCGCTCGCCGATCTGCACGGACCCGTGCTGCTGATCAACGGCGGCGAGGTCGATTTCATGTACGAGCCGGCGCAGGACAACTTCGAGCGCATCGACCATGTGCCGGCCTTCTATGGCGCGCGCGAGAACGCGGGCCACACGGCGACGGTGTTTCATCCGGGCGGCGGCGAGTACGCCAACGTCGCATCGAACTGGCTCAAGTACGTGTTCAAGGACGATGCCGAAGCCGGAGAGATGTTCGTCGGCGCGGATTGCTCCCTTTGCACGAACCCGACCTGGGAGACGATGTCAAAGGGCCTCGACTGATTTGCTTCTCTCGAATCGAGCAATAACCAAACAGAGTAAACGAAAATGCAGAAGATCAATCGATATCTAGGACTTTCGGCGGGCGCAGCACTAGTCGCGGGTCTTGCGCTCGCGCAGTCGGACAACGCGAGCTTCTTCGTGACCAGCGAGAATCCCGGCAACGGCGGCGATCTCGGCGGGCTCGACGGCGCGGACGCGCACTGTCAGGCGCTCGCCGAAGCCGCCGGCATCAGCGGCACGACCTGGCGGGCCTATCTCTCGACGAGCACGGTCGACGCGCGCGATCGCATCGGCGACGGGCCCTGGTACAACGTCGACGGCGTCATGATCGCCGAGGACGTCGAGCAGCTCCACGGCGACAACAACCTGACGGGCGAGACGGCGATCGACGAGAACGGCGATACGCCGGCCTACCTCGTCATGGTCGATGGTCAGGCTCAGCGCGCCGGCGATTCGCTCGTGCACGATATTCTGACGGGCACGAACGAGGACGGCACGGCCAACGAAGCGACCTGCAACAACTGGACCGACGGTACGAGCGCCGCGACGGCCATGCTCGGTCACGCCGACCGCATGGGCCGCAATCCGGGCTTGAACTCCTGGAACGCGATCCACGCATCGCAGGGCTGCGCCATGGAGCAGCTGATCCCGACCGGCGGCGCCGGCATGTTTTACTGCTTCGCGATCGACTGATCTGACGGCGATCTCTAGCATCGCCGGCCGCGGCTGATCTTTGAGCCGCGGCCGGCGGATGCCGGATGAAGACGAGCGAAGTCCCAGTCCTGATCGTCGGCGGCGGCGCGGCCGGCACGACGCTGTCGCTCGAGCTCGCTCGCCGTAGTGTCGAGGCGCGCTGCGTCGATCGGCTGCCGGCGGCGGCCGCCACCTCGCGCGCGATCGTCGTGCATGCGCGCACGGCCGAGCTGCTCGATCGCATCGACGATCGACTCATCGGTCGCTATCTCGAGCGCTGCATTCCGAATTTCGGCTACGTCCTGCACTTCGTCGACGCGGCGGGGACGCGCAGCGAGGTCCGGCCGGGCATCGACTTCACGCACATAGACAGCCGCTACCCATACATGCTGATCCATGGCCAGAGCGATACCGAGAATCACATCCGCGACTACATGCGCGAGGAATTCGGCTTCGGGATCGAGTGGAACACGCGCTGTATCGACGTGACGCAGGATGCCGACGGCGTGACGGCGACGCTCGTTCACGGCGGTGACGACGGCGAGCGCGAGCTCGTCCGCTGCCGGTATCTCGTTGCCTGCGACGGCATCAACTCGCGCGTTCGCCGCTGTCTCGAGCTGTCGCAGCAGGAGAGCGGCTATTCAGGCACGGTGCTCCAGAACATGGACGTCTTTCTCAACGGCTTTCCGGATGCCGAGGATTACGTGCACTACTGCGCCGGCACCGACCACTTCATCATGGTCGTCAAGCTGCCCGGCGGCTACTTTCGCCTGCTGCTCAGCGACCGCGGCGAGGCGGCCGACCCAAACGTCACGCCCGAGCGGGCGTTCATGGGTCTCGTCGAGCGGCACTTCGACGGCGTGTCGCTCGGCGACCTCGTCTGGCATTCGAAATGGGAGAGCTGGGTGCGTCTCGCCGAAACCTACCGCGAGGGCAATGTGCTTTTGGCCGGCGATTCGGCGCACGTGCATTCGACGACGGGCGGCCAGGGCATGAACTGCTGCATGCAGGACGCGTTCAATCTCGGCTGGAAGCTCGCGCTCGTCGTCGAAGGCCGCGCGCATCCGGAGCTGCTCGCGAGCTACGAGGTCGAAAGACGCCCGATTGCCGAGCAGGTCATCTGGGCGGCGTCGTCGCTGCACGAGATCTTCATGGGTCACGGCAAGGACATCGCCGAACGCGCGAAGAAGATCAGCGACAAGGCGTTTCTCGACGCCGTCGTCGGCCGCTGCTCAGGTATCGCCTATACCTACCGCGACTACGTCGATCAGCCCGGGGCGGGCGAAGGACTCGAAGGCCCGATGATCGGTGACCGTGTGCCGGACGCGGATCTCGCCGGCGGGCGACGGCTCTTCGAGCTCGCGCGGCACCCGGGTTTCACGCTGGTCGCGTTGCCCGGACGCACGAGCGACGGCCAGGTCTCTGACCGGGCGCTCGAGCGCGTGCGCTCGCGTCACGGCGACCTCGTGAATTGCCATGCGCTGGAGCCCGCCAACGGTCTGACGCGCGCTTTCGGCAGCGACGACAAGGATCGGCTGCTGCTGATCCGGCCCGACGGGTACCTCGGCTATCGTTGCCGCGCCGGTGACTCTGATCGGCTCGAGCGCCATCTCGACGAGCTCCTGATCACGCAATGAGGCTCGATGCCGACATCGCCAACTTCAGGCTCCTGCCGGAGCCGCGGTGACGTCGCGCGCGGCTATCGAGATGCCGCCGATCCTGTACGGAACGGCGTGGAAGAAGGAGGCCACCGCTTCGCTCGTCGCGCTCGCGATCAGCGAGGGCTTCCGCGGTATCGATACGGCGTGTCAGCCCCGGCACTACCACGAGCCCGGCGTCGGCCGCGGCGTCGCGCAGAGCCTGGGCAGCGGCCTGAAACGCGGCGATCTGTTTCTGCAAACCAAGTACTCGCCGCTGAATGCCCAGGATCCGTCGCGCTTGCCCTACGACGCCAAGGCGCCGATCGCCGATCAGGTCGCGCAGTCGTTCGCGAGATCGCTCGAGAATCTCGACACCGACTATCTCGACAGCCTGCTGCTGCATGCGCCGCTGTCTAGCCTTGCCGAGACGCTGGCGGCCTGGCGGGCACTGGAAGCGATCGCCGCAACGGGCGGCGCGCGCCGGCTCGGGATCAGCAATTTCTATTCGCTCGCTATGCTCGAGGCGCTCTATGAGGCTGCCGAGATCAAGCCCGCCGCCCTGCAAAACCGCTTCTATCGCGATACGGGCTACGACAAAGAGGTCCGCGCCTTCTGCCGCGCGCACGACATTGTCTATCAAAGCTTTTGGACGGTGACGGCCAACGGGCATTTGCTCGAGCACGAGACATTGCGGGCGATTGCGTCGCGGTACGAAAGGACGCCCGAACAGGTCCTGTTTCGATTTTTGACTCACGAAGGCGTGGTGCCGCTGACGGGCACGACCGACGTCACGCACATGCGCCAAACTCTCGCGATCTTCGAGTTCGAGCTCGACGACGCGGAAGTCGGCGCTCTGGCGGGGCTCTTGAGCTAGCGTCGGTTCTCCGGCCGCAACGAAGCGGCCCGTCGGTGCGCCTTGCCGACCTGCGTAATTCTCGCTTCGGCGACGCCCGCCTCGGCCGCGAATTCGGGCCAGCGCGCGACAGCCGCGTCGACTTCCTCGACGATACCGAGCGCGCGCGCCCGCTTGATGCCGCCCGCTGCGCCGAGCGCAACGAGATCCTCGAGCTCGAAATCCTCGCGCTTGCCATTGATGCTCATCTGATGCCGGCTCGTCCAGAGGCCGTCGGGGTTATAGGCGTAGGCGACGTCGAAAGCCGGCGACAGGCGCCACTCTCCGCGCCGGTTCATCAGAAACGCGATGTTCTTGACGTGATCGTCGTGGTCGCGCGCGATGACGCTGAACACGGCGCGCCGGAACTGCTCCTCGACGGCGCTCATCGGCAGGTCGAGCTGCCTTATCGTCATCAGCGCCTGCTCGTAGGAGTAGGCGCCCGGCTGGTTGAAGTCGAAATGACGCATCGCGCAAAGCGACTGCATGTGGGTCTTGTCGCCGTCGGCCGCGCGGTCGAATCGGCGCGTCATGAAATGCGCGCGGCCCCCTTCGCGATGCAGCCGGCACTCGCTCATCTCGATGCCAGCCGCGACGGCCGTCAGGTGGTAGGCGAACTCGATCGAACCGTAGCCCTGCGGATCCGCGACCTCCCTGTCGCGGTTGCCGGCGACGCCGTCGAACTTCATGAGCCAGTAGCCAACGCCGCGATCGGCCGGCAGCTGGCCCGAGCAAAACTCGCCCGTCGATTCGTTGAACGCGAGTATTGCCTTGGCGCGCGCGCCGCCGGCCGATGTGCCAACGCGCAGAATGTCCTCGATGACGCCGGCGTCGTCGTCGCCCGTGAGCTTTCCCGCAAGACCGATGCGCTCGTCGAGCACACGATTGGCGAGCGCGACGAGCGCGTCGATCTCGAGGCGTTTGTGCCTGCCCGGATTGCGCGGGACCGCGGGCTCGAACTCGAGCGCGCCCATGCCGCGCGTGCCGATATAGCAAAGCCGCTCGACGGGGTTGAAGCTCGCGGGCTCTCTGCCCTGGCTTGCGAGCCAGGCATCGATCAGCGCGTTGCCGAACTTGTCGGGCAAAGAGTCCGCGAGCAGCCCCGGCAGGCCCCTGAACGTCTCGCGCGCGAGCTCGGGAAACTCGTAGGGTCGGGCGGCGAGCGGCATCGTCAGCGGCGCGACCTCGATGCGGCTCGTGACGAACTCGGGCGCGTACTGGAAGACGCCGATCCCGCGGTCGGCAATCCATGAGACGGCGCCGATGTCGCGGCCCCAGAGTCTGACGCGGGCGTCGGTCATCGCGGGCCGGCGCGATCCTCGTCGTCGCCCCAGGTCCACTCGCCCGTTTCGGCGCCGGCCGGGCGCCGGGCGCGCTGGCGCTCCTTACTTTTGAGGCGGACGCGGTCGATCGGGCTGACGCCGGGCGCAGGCAGCAGGGCTTCGAGACGGTTGGCGATACCGAGCGCGCGCATGAGCCGAATCAGCGTCTCGACCGAGATGCCGCCGCCGTTCTCGAGCCTCGTGATCGTCCGGCGCGAGACGCCGGCTTCGCCCGCCAGCTCTTCCTGGCTGATATTCTGCTGGAGCCGCGTGACCTCGAGGCGCCGGCCGATCTCGGCTTCGATTTCCGGGATCGGGGCAAGCGTGAAGTCCAGTTTTGGAGACATATATTGCCTTTTAAATGGGATTAACTGGTTATTGCGCAGTATATTACGCATAAACTCTCAATGTCGATTGGTAGCTATTATGCGCAAAAATATGCTCGCAAGTTGCTATTAATCTGCTTTATACGCGATAAATTGCGCAATCAGTGACGTACTGTCCGGTGGCGCCGCCGCGCGATCGGGCGGGGCGTGCTGCGGCTGCTGTCGCGCAATGCGGATTAGCTCACGCCGGCGATGCTACCGAGTGCGCGCAGTCGATCATCGCATCGGCGCTGCGCTCGACGTCGATGTCCGTCGTCGCCCACGAACAGACGCTGATGCGCATGGCCGTCTGGCCCTGCCAGACCGTGACGCCGGCCCAGCACGTGCCGTCGCGCTGAATTGCCTCGATCACGCGGCGCGTCGTCGCCGCGTCGCCGAATCGCACGATGACCTGATTGAGGACGACCTCGTTCAGGATCTCGTAGCCGGCCTCGCCGAGGCGCTCGGCGAAACGACGCGCCTGTCGGCAGTTGCGCTCGATGAGCTCGCGCAGGCCGTCACGTTCGAGCGCGCGCAGCGCCGCCCATATCTCGACGCCGCGGGCTCGCCGCGAGAGCTCGGGCGTGTAGTCCGATGGATTGCGGTGCCCGCTCTCGGCCGGCAGGTACTCCGCCGTGATCGCCATCGCGGCGCGCAGCGCGTCGCCTTCGCGGACGAACGCGACCCCTGAGTCGTAAGGCACGTTGAGCCACTTGTGCGCATCGGTCGCCCACGAATCGGCGAGCTCGATGCCGCGCGTCAGCGGCTCGAGCGCGGGCACGGCGCGCGCCCAGAGACCGAAAGCGCCGTCGATGTGGATCCAGGCGCCCGCGGCGCGCGCCGCGGGACAGATCTCGGCGAACGGATCGAACGCGCCCGTGTTCACGTTGCCGGCTTGCAGGCACAGGATCGTCGGACCTGCGATCGCGGGCAGCGCGTCGGCCCGCATGCGTCCCTGGCCGTCGACCGGCACACGCGTCACGCGCGAGCGGCCGAGGCCGAGCATGCCGAGCGACTTAAGCAGCGTCGGATGGCATTCGTCGCCGACGAGCACCCGGATCGGCGGCGCGCCGAACAGGCCGTCGGCCTCGACGGCCCAGCCGGCGCGCCTGAGCACGGCGTTGCGCGCGGCCGCGAGCGCCGTGAAGTTTGCAACCGTTGCGCCGGTCACGAAACCGCCGGCGCAGTCCGCCGGCAGACCGAGCAGCTCGCGCAGCCATCGCAGTGCGACGTCCTCGAGGTGCGAGACACCGGGCGTCGAGGCGTAGTAGCCGGTGTTCTGATCCCAGGCGCCCGCGAGCCAGTTCGCCGCGAGCGCGACGGGCAGCGAGCCACCGATGACGAAGCCGAAAAAGCGCGGGCCCGCCATCGCCATCGTCGCCGGCGTGACGGCGGCGTCGAGCTCGGCGAGCACGGCCGCGGGATCGGTCGACGCTTCCGGCAGCGGCTCGTCGAGTCCAGCAAGCGCCTCGACGGCGGCCGGAGACGGTCCCACGCGCCGCTCCTCGAGCGAGTCGAGATAGGCAACCGACCGGCGCAGGGCATCTTCGAGCAGTGGTTTCATCAAGGGCGTTTCACGTCAATCGAGAAGGTCAGCGAACGTGCTGGGTGCGGAAGCGCTTGCCCTTGCCGGAGCCGGCCTTTCCCTGGGGTCGCGATGCGCGCTTCGGCCCGCGCCGCCCCTCGGGCTCGCCGCCTGTCCCTTTCGGCTGGTAGCGCGGCACGAGCTGATGCTTGCCGCTGCCGATCAAATCCTCGCGGCCCATGCGCTGGAGTGCCTCACGCAGCATCGGCCAGTTGTTCGCATCGTGATAGCGGAGAAAGGCCTTGTGCAGCCTGCGCAGCTTGAGCCCTTTCGGCACGTGCACGTCCTCGCTCTTGCGCGTCACGCGCTTAAGCGGATTCTTGCCCGAGTGATACATCGCGGTCGCCGTCGCCATCGGGCCCGGCAGGAAGGCCTGCACCTGATCGGCGCGATAGCCGTTCTGCTTGAGCCAGAGCGCGAGCTCGAGCATGTCGTCGTCGGTCGTGCCCGGGTGCGCGGCGATGAAATACGGGATCAGATACTGCTCCTTGCCCGCGGCCTTCGAATAGCGGTCGAAAAGCTTCCTGAAGCGGTAATCCGTGCCGACGCCGGGCTTCATCATCTTCGACAGCGGCCCCCCCGAGATCGCCTCGGGCGCGATCTTGAGATAGCCGCCCGTATGGTGCTGCGCGAGCTCCTTGACGTACTCGGGCGACTCGTTCGCGAGGTCGTAGCGGACGCCGGACGCAATCAGCACCTTCTTCACGCCCTTGAGCTCGCGCGCGCGGCGGTAGAGCTCGATCAGCGGCTTGTGGTTCGTGTCGAGGTTCGGACAAATGCCGGGATAGACGCAGGACGGCCTCCGGCATGCGGCCTCGATCTCGCGGCTCTTGCAGGCGAGCCGGTACATGTTGGCCGTCGGGCCGCCGAGATCCGAGATCACGCCCGTGAAGCCCGGCACCGTGTCGCGGATCGTCTCGATCTCGCGCAGGACCGACTCCTGACTCCGATTCTGGATAACGCGCCCCTCGTGCTCCGTGATCGAGCAGAACGTACAGCCGCCGAAGCAGCCGCGCTGGATCGTGACCGAGAAGCGGATCATCTCGTAGGCCGGGATTTTTGCGCTGGCATAGAACGGATGCGGCTGGCGCCGATAGGGCAGCTCGTAGATGCGGTCCATCTCTGGCATCGTCATCGGGATCGGCGGCGGGTTCAGCCAGACGTCGCGGTCGCCGTGCCGCTGCACGAGCGCGCGTGCATTGCCGGGGTTCGACTCCAGGTGCAGGATGCGCGAGGCATGGGCGTAGAGCACGGGATCGCTTTCGACCTGCTCGAAATCCGGCAGCCGGATGTAGCTTCGCTCGCGGTCGGCGTTCGCGACGTCGCGGGCGAAGCGAACGACCTTCGGTCGGAGGGCGTCGGTGACCTCGGAACGTCGCGCGTCGTCTTTCGTGTCGTCTTTCGGAAAAGCGCTCTCAGCTTCGTTCGCGACCGCCGCATGCCTCGGCGTGAACGCATACGGATCCGGATGCGGATCGATCTCACCGGGCGAGTCGAGATGCGTCGAGTCGATCTCGACCCACTCCGCGCCGGCCCGCGTGCCGGCAAACGCTGTGCCGCGGATGTCCCGGATCGCATCGATCGATTCGCCGGCCGCGAGCCGCTGCGCGATCTCGACCGCCTGGCGCTCGCCGTTGCCGAAGACGAGCAGGTCCGCGCGCGCGTCGAGCAGGATCGATCGGCGCACCTTCTCCTGCCAGTAATCGAAATGCGCGATCCGGCGCAGGCTCGCCTCGATGCCGCCGATGACGACCGGTGTTGCCGCGAAGGTCTCGCGAATACGTTGGGAGTAGACGATGACGCTGCGGTCGGGACGCTTGCCGCCCTGGCCGCCTGGCGTGTAGGCATCGTCGCGCCGGATGCGCCGGTCGGCCGTGTAGCGGTTGACCATCGAATCCATGTTGCCGGCCGTCACGCCGAAGAACAGCGCAGGCTCGCCGAGCCGCTCGAAGTCGTCGGTCGAGCGCCAGTCGGGCTGGGCGATGATGCCGACGCGAAAGCCCTGCGCCTCGAGCACGCGGCCGACGATCGCCATTCCGAAGCTTGGATGGTCGACATAGGCGTCGCCGGTCACGAGGACCACGTCGCACTGATCCCAGCCGAGCGCATCCATCTCCTCGCGGCTCATCGGCAGAAACGGCGCCGGCGTCAGGCGCAGGGCCCAGTGCTTCCGATAGCCGAAGAGGTCGGGCGTGGTGGTGGCTGGGAGGGCGGTCATGGGGCACAGCCTAGCATTGCGCCCGCGACTGCGCAGGAACCAGGGCGGCGCCGGGAGGTCGGTTGCCTATAATCGCGGCGGAGATGGATCTCATGTCAAGACTGATGAGCACTGTTCTCGTGTCGGTGCTCCTGGCAGCGCCGGCCATCGCGCAGCAGGGCCCGGCCGATCCGGGGCAGAAGTCGGTGCGCATGGTGCGTACCGACACGCCGCCCGTGATCGACGGCGTGCTCGACGAGGCCGTCTGGCAGCAGGCCGCGTTCTTCGACGACCTGCATCAGGTCAACCCGATCGAGTATGCCGAGCCTTCGGAGCGGACCGAGATCTATGTGCTTTATGACGACGAGGCGCTTTACGTCGGCGCGAGGCTCTACATCGATCCGAATCAGATCACGGCCAACGTGCTCCGGCAGAACGGTCCGATGACGTCCGACGACACGCTCTTCGTCACGATCGATCCGTTCAACAATCGCCGCAGCGGCTATTTCTTCGGCGTCAACCCGAACGCCGTGCGGATGGACGGGCTCTACCGCAACGTATCCGAGTATTACTCGGACTGGGACACGATTTTCTCTGTCGAGACGAGTCTCTTCGACGAAGGCTGGACGGCGGAGTACAAGATCCCGCTGAACTCGATCTCGTTCGACCCGGGCAGCGATACCTGGGGCTTCAACATCTCGCGCACGATCCAGAGCCGCAACGAGGACATCGCCTGGGTCACGCGCAACCGCCGCTGGGACCCGAGCAGCGCGGGGCTCGCGACGGGGTTCACGGGCCTGCAGCAGGGCATCGGTCTCGACGTCATTCCATCGGTGGCCGTCAGCAATGTGCGCCAATTCGGCACGCCTGCCAGCTCGGAGTCGGAGTTCGAGCCATCGCTAGATCTCGTCTACCGCCTGACGTCCTCGCTCAACGCCTCGCTGACCGTCAACACGGATTTCTCGGCCACCGAGGTCGACGACCGCCAGGTGAACCTGACGCGGTTCAGCCTGTTTTTTCCCGAGAAGCGCGACTTCTTCCTGCGCGAGGCCGACATCTTCGAGTTCGGCCGTATCGGCGCGCAGGGCGTGCCCGGCGGCGGCGGCGCGGACGGCCAGAACGGCCGCCCGTTCTTTTCGCGCCGCATCGGCCTTTCGGCCACGGGGCAGGTCGTCGATCTCGATTACGGCGCCAAGCTCAGCGGGCGCGTCGGCAACTTCGAGATCGGCGCGCTCTCGATCCGGCAGGACGCGTTCGAGACCGTGGATCCGGACACGCTGTCGGTCATCCGCGCGAAAGCGGCCGTCGGCGCCGAGTCGACCGTCGGCATGATCTACACGGACGGCGATCCGGGCGGCGATCTCGACAACTCGGTCGTCGGCGTCGATTACCTGTTCCGCAATTCGAGGCTGCCGGGCGGGCGCACGCTCGAGACCTTCGCCTGGTATCAGCAGTCCGAGACGCCTGGCCTTCAGGGCGACGACGGGGCCGCGGGCCTCGGCTTCTCGCTGCCGAGCAACGCGGGCGTTCGCGCCGGCGCCACCCTGCGGGAGTTCGAGCGGAACTTCAATCCGGCGCTCGGTTTCGTGACGCGGCGCGGCGTGCGCCAGACGGCGGCCGACGTGGGCTATACGCACCGTCCCGACGGGAGCCGCTGGCAGTCGCTGTTCGTTCAGCTCGAGGTCGAGCGTTTCGATGAGATCGCCGGCCGCCTGCAGTCCGAAGGCATCAGCCTGACGCCGTTTGAGCTCACGAGCCGGGAGGGCGACGTCGCCTTCTGGCGCTCCAACTTCGATACCGAGGTGTTGGCCGCGCCGTTCGAAATCTACCCGGGCGTCGTCATACCGGCGGGCGAGTACGAGTTCGACAACCACGGCGTCGAGGTCCAGGGCTCGGATCATCGGCGGTGGTCGGGCCGGATCGCGTATGTGGATGGCAGCTTCTACGACGGCGATCAGACGCGCGTCTTCGGCAACCTGCAGTGGCGACCCTCGCCGAAGTTCCGCGCGAATCTCGGCTACAACGTCACGGACGTGGAGCTGCCGTGGGGCGACTTCACGACTCGGCTGATCACGACGGGCCTGGACTGGGTGTTCTCGTCGACGCTGTCCTGGGTCAACCTGATCCAGTACGATAACGTCAGCGAGACGGCCGGCATCAACATGCGGCTGCACTGGATACCGGAGGCCGGCCGCGAGGTCTTCTTCGTCATCAACCACACGCTCGAGGATTTCGACCGCGACAACCGGTTGCACTCGACCTTCTCGGAAGCGACCGTGAAGATGAGCTATACGTTCCGTTTCTGACGGCGTGGCATCGACCGTTCCGGCGGCGCCGGCGTTCGGCAACGACTCGACTGGCTCAGCCGATCAGCTCTCTGAGCTCGAAGACGACGAAGGTGGTGTCGGGCGGTCCTTCTACGTACAGGACGCATTCGCCCCATCCGGCGGGGATCGTCATCTTGCGATCTCGAGATCAAGTTCCCGGGCAGGCGAGTCGGTGGCAGGCACCGACCGCCGCCCGGCGCGGATCGCAAAAAAGGGGGGTCTGACCCCACTCTAGGGGTTCACGAAATACCGGATAACGATCGGTTCGGAATCGGCCAATCGGCCGTTGGCCATGATCGGCCGGAACCGGCCGTGCTTGATGGCGCTGCGCAGATCGTTCCTGACGTTGCGCGGCACGTCGGCCGACGTCGTCTCGAGAATCTCGATCCCGTCGCTCTCGCCCTCGGCCGTGACGATGAACTCGACATCGAGATGAGCCCTCGACGTCGGCGTCTCCGGCGAAACGAGCGGATTCGGCCTGAACGCCGGCAGCATGACGGGCATGTCGGGCGAGAACAGCGCATCGATCGATTCCTGCGCGGCGCCGTGCTCGAGAAGCTGCGTGTATGCGGCCTGGTAGTTTATGTGTGCTTCTTCCATATATCTTGTCCCGAGCACGGACGAGAACAGCAGATCCCAGTCCGCGAGCTGAACGAGCGTCTCGAGCCGCGACAGATGGTCCCCCGACTGCTCGTACGATGTGATCAGCAGGTTGAGGCCGCGTCGTCCGACGCTCGGGGCGATGTGCTCATAGCTGCTGTGCACGATCCTGGTGAGCAGCGTACGGAATTCCTCGCTGGTAACGAACTCATTGCGTTGAAAGACTTCGATCGCCGCCATGTAGAACCTGTAGGCATCGCTCGTGAGCGATCGCTTGGCCTGGCTTCGGCTGCCGGCGGCGCATACGGATCCGTGCTGCTCGCCCGGCGCCGTGTGTATCGAGTGCGCCCCGCGGCGCTGAGCCCTGCGGTATTCGTTCGAGTCGTTGTAATAGCAGCCGAGCTCGATCTCCGGCGGTAACTCTCCGGCATCGTATCGCTCGAGTAGGTCAAGCCGGCCGTCGCCGACATCGCGGAAGATCCTGGCTGTGCGTACGTCGTCGGGATTGCGCAGCCCAAGTCGGATGAGTTCCTGCTCGAGCTCCCAGGCAGCCGCTGCGTTGCCTCTCTCGCGCTCATGCGCCATCAATAGCTGGATCGAGGGGACCTGCTCGAGCGAATAGAGACCGTAGTTGGCACGGATCACCGACAGCAGACGTTCGATCGCGGTGTCCGCGAGCCTGAGGTTGCCGGTTTCCTCGTAGTGCAAGGTGAGCGCCGTCAGCGGCTCGATGAGCTCACGGGCCTGGGGACCGTGTTCCAGGGTTACACTGTCGATAGCCTCCGTGATCTGAAGCTCGCGTTGCGCGAGCTCATCGACGGCATCCTGGGACAGCGCGACGGCGGGAGCAGCGATCAGTGCGAATAGAGAGACGCTGGCCGCGACCTTGCGGGTCTTGCGCGCGGCGAACGTGATCATGGTAAACCTCCAGGGCCGGCAGCGGCCGTCTGCGGGATTGACGATCTCCCGATCAGTCTAACATCGGGCCGACCAACCGCCAGGAGTCCCCGCGAACCCGCGCGGCCGTGAGGTAAGTGCCCGTATCCGGGCGGATCGTTCTACAAGTCGGCGAGATTGATGTCGTGAATCCCGCACTCGCGCTGTAGCCCGAAGAAGCGGGTCTGCTCGAGCGTTGAGACCTCGTGAATCGGCTTGGTGCTGTGATGATCGCCGATCGAGAGATAGCCCTTCTCCCAGAGCGGGTGATAGGGCAGGTCGTATTTCTTCAGATAGAGATAGATGTCGCGATCGTTCCAGTCGGCGATCGGATGTACCTTCCAGCGGCCGCCCGCCCAGTCGAGAAACGCAATGCTCGAGCGCGACTCGCTCTGGTTGCGCCTTAAGCCCGCGAACCAGGTCGAAGCTTCGAGCTCGCGCAGCGCGCGCCGCATCGGCTCGACCTTGTTCTCCTCGTTATAGGCGCTGAGCTCTTCGACGCCCTGCTGCCAGCGCTGGCCGTGCCGCGCCTCCTGCCAGGCGGGCGAGGCCTCGGCGCGATAGACCCTGAGGTTGAGCTTGAGCCGCTCGGTCAGCTCGTCGACGAAGCGGTACGTCTCGGGAAAGAGATAGCCCGTGTCGATCAGAATCACCGGAATGTCCGGATCGACCTGCGACAGCAGGTGCAGCGAGACCGCAGCCTGTGCGCCGAAGCTCGAGCTCAGCACGTGCTGGCTCGGCAAATGCTCATACGCCCAGCGGACGCGCTCCTCGGCGGAAAGCCTGGCGAAGATCGAGTTACAGCGCTCGAGCGCGACGGCGCGCGTTGCTTCCTCGTCATAGGCCAACGAGTCGATCAATCCTCCGACCGTGTTGCCTCTCTGGACGATTTTCTCGACTGCGCTCACTCGTCGTTCTGCCGCTCGCGCGGTGCCGTGACTCCCTGGGGGAGGCTTAAAGTAAGCGGGGCTTGAGGGGCAGGGGAAGGGTCAAGTTCGAATGGCGGTATAGCCAAAAACTATAAGACGCCGGATTCGGCCGCGATGACCTCCGAAGCCGCGGTTTCGGCGGTCTCCAGCGCGCCTTCGACTCCGCGCGCGGCGAGCGCCAGCTGCTCGCCGCAGAAGTGAATTCTGCCGTGGGGCCTTGCCATATCGGCCGCGAAACGCCTGATCTGCCCGGGCCGGAAATAGGCCCAGGCGCCGCCGGCATAAGGGTCGCGGCCCCATGCCTTGAGCCCGATCAGCTCGAGCTGCCCGCGGGCCGCCGGCCGGAACGTCTCGACCGCGGCGATGACGGCGTCACCGGCCTCGGCATCGCTCAACGACTCGAGTCGCTCCGCATGCGGCCCGATGACCCAGCACGAGAGGTGGCTGATCGCGTCGGGATCGGCCGGGCTTCTGACCGCGGCAATCATGCCGGCCAGCGAATCGGTGAAGAGGCTTGGCGCATGGCCGTCGTCCTCCCAGAACGGTCGCTTCGGCGCAAGGTAAACCTGCGTGATCGCCTGATGCGGCAGCTCGGCGACGGCTTCGGCCTGCACGCCACGGAGCGGCGGATCGATCGCGATGCGGCGCAAGGCCGCGAACGGCAGCGCGCAGATCGCGCGCCGTGCCGTGATCCTGTGGCCGTCGTCGGCGGTCAGTGTCACGTTCGCGTCCGTGGCGGCAATCGCCGTTACCGGCGAGCCGAGTTCGAGCGGCCCCGCGAGCGCTTCCGCCATTGCGTTTGGCACGCGTTCGACGCCGCGCTCGACCGTGAAGCCGAGGCTGGCGCCCGGCGCGCGCCGCCGCTGCGCTCTCGAGAACGCGCCGCGGAACAGCAGCAGCAGCGCCGAGACGTCGCTCGCATCGCGGCCGAAGGCTGTGTTGATGCCGTAGCCGAGCTTGACGACCTCTTCGCTGAAGCCGAGGCCCAGCATCCATTCGCGCATCGGGACATCGAGCCCGCGATGCTCGGGCGCGAGCCAGTCGGCGGGCTCGGCGAGCGGGTTCTCGCGCATCGTCAGCACGCGGTGAAAGTTCCATGGCATGAGCTCGCGGTCGCCTTTGGGGAAGGGGTTCCGCGCGTGGTCGGGCCACTCGCGCTGGCGAATGATCTCCTGCCCGAGCACGAGCTCCTGCTCGCGAAAGAACTCGAGAATCGGCGTGACGTCGATCAGCGGAATCGAGAAGCGCTCGGCGAGCGCCATGAAGCGTTCGTAGCCGGCACCGATATAGGTCGCCCCCGCCTCGGCATTGTCGCTGAGCTGCCGCATCGAGTGAATGCGCCCGCCGGTTCGCTCCTGCGCCTCGAGCACGCGCACGCGCAAGCCCTGCGCCTCGAGCGCGAGCGCCGCCATGAGCCCCGAAATGCCGGCGCCGATGACGGCAACGTCGCAGTCGAGCCGCGTCATCGGGCGAGCCGGCTCCCGTTCATCAGGCATCGGCTCCATCGCGAGCGGCACGCGCGCCCGCACCGTAGCCGAAGGCATCATGGGCGCCGCAAAGCGCGGGTTTCGCCTGCCCCGGTCTTCCCGAGAGGCAGCAATCGGCCGGGCAAAGGTCGTGCTTCGGCGGCAGCTTGCCGACGGTTTTGCGCTCGGGCGTCCTCGCCATGCGCTCGAAGATCAGATCGCGAACCATTGCGACATAGGCCGCGTGCGTGCCTACCGTCTCGGCGCGGACCATCTCGATGCCCGCGGCTTCGGCGCGCTTCGCCGCGTTGACGTCGAGATCGAGCACGACCTCCATGTGATCGCAGACGAAGCCGATCGGCATGACGATGACGTGCGTCCTGCCGGCTTCCGCTTCCTGCGCGATCGCGTCGCCGACGTCCGGGCCGAGCCAGGGTTCCCCGCCATAGCGCGCATTGTTGCTCTGGTAGACGAGCCGCCAGTCGGCGATCGACGCTCGTTTTGCCGCCGATGCGGCGCTGTCGGTGAGTTGCTCGACATAGGGCGCGTGCGCAGCCATCGATTCGGGCAGGCTGTGGGCCGTGAACAGAACGCGCACGGCTTCGCGCGCTTTAGCCGGCAGTTTTTCGCGCGCCTCGGTCAGGCGATCGGCCACCGCGTTGACGAAACCTGGATGATTGAACCCGACGCGAAGCTTGTCGATGACGGGCGCATCCCCGACGTTCGAGACAGCCTCGTGCAGGTCCTCGCGATACTTGCGGCAGCCCGAGTAGGAGCTGAAGGTACTCGTGACATAGGCCGCCGCGCGACCGATGCCGTCGTCGGCCATCTGCTTCAGCGTGTCCGGAAGCAGCGGATGCCAGTTGCGGTTGCCCCAGTAGATCGGCAGCGCCGGCCCCTCCGCATCGAGCAGCGCGGCAAGCGCCGCGATGAACTCGCGCGTGTGGGCGTTGATCGGGCTTACGCCGCCGAAGGCCTGATAGCGGGCGGCAATCCTCTCCCTGGTCTCGTCGGTGACGCGCAGACCCTTGAAGACGTTGTCGAGAAACGGCATGACGTCATCGGGCCCTTCGGGTCCGCCGAACGAGACGACGAGGACGGCATCATAGTCGCGCGCCTTGCTGTCGTAGAACCTCGGATCGAGCTGCTCAGGCATCGGGCGCCGTGCTTTGCCAGATGACCTTGCCGATGAAGAACGGGCCGAGCCGGTCGAGAAACTGCGAGGTCTGCTCGGTGCGGCGCATCTCCTGCACCACGGCCGACAACGGATGCAGCTTCGGTCCGAGCAGCCCCACGATGAAGTCGTTGTCGCTCCTGTCGAGGCCGTGACAGGCGAGCCTGATGTCGGTCGCATGGCCGCCCGCGCCGTAGCGCTTCGCGAGCGTGCCGTGCTCGCCGAGGATGCTTTTCTGCCGTTCCGCGGGCAGCACGTAAAAGCCTTTCGAGCGCTGTAGCGGATACCAGACGACCCACGCGTTGCGCGGATCGGCCAGCTTTCCGAGCGGCCGGTGGATCAGCGTGTCCTCGAGATCGGGCTCATAGCCTATCGAGTAGCTGCGGCCGAGCATGTCGAATTCGGGCTTGTGCATGCAGTCGGCGAACGGGTCCCCGTTGAAGGCGTCGCGCAGCTTCGTGACGAAATCCGACGGATCCTCGCTCGCGGCCATGATGCCGATGCCGTAGGGATCGTTGACGTCGGCGTAAACGGCCGCGGCGAGCCCGGTCGATGCGATTGCCCTGACGGCGGCAGCCGTATCTCTGACGTTGGTGAAGGCCGTGAACTTCATGAACAGCCGGCGGTCGAGCGAGATGACTTCCTTGCCGCGCCGGCCCTTCTCGCTGAGGTCGAGCGGCCGGATGACAGCCGGATCGATTGACGCTTCACTCATGACGATTCCTCGCTTACGGTTTGAATCAACGCTTCGACGCTCGCAATCGGCGTCGTCGGCAGGATGCCGTGGCCGAGATTGACGATGTGGCCCGTCGCGTCGACGCCGCCGAGCAGCGTCTCGGCGGCTCGTCGCGTCGCGGCCGGGCCCGCGAGCAGAACGGCCGGATCGATGTTGCCCTGCAAGGCCCGATCCGGGTATTGCCTTTGCAGCGCGCCGAGATCGAGGCGCCAGTCGGTCGCGAGCACTTCGGCCGGCAGCCTGGCATAGGCATCGACGAGATGCGGCGCGTTCTGCAGAAAGAGAATTCTCGGCACACCCGCTTCGCCGACGCGTTCGAGCAGGCGCCTCAGATGCGGCTCGATCAGTCGCCGCCAGTCGGCGAGCGACAGGAGCCCGGCCCAGGAATCGAAGACCTGCACGGCGTCGGCGCCGGCCTGGTGCTGGGCGATCAGGTAATCGGCCATCAGGTCGGTCAGCTTGCCGAGCAGCCGGTCGAGCAAGCGCGGCTCGGCCGCGGCAAAGGCTCTTAGCGTCGGGAACTCCTTCGCGCCGCGGCCTTCGACGAGATAGGCGGCGAGCGTCCACGGCGCGCCGCAGAACCCGAGCAGCGCGATGCCGGGCGCAAGCTCCTCGCGCACGAGCTTGAGCGTCGCGATGACCTCGGGCGCGATCGGCTCGTCGGGCGCGCGTAGGCGCTCGAGGTCGTTCTCGTTTCGAATCGGGTGCGCGACGACCGGCCCCGGATCGAAATCGAACTCGACGCCGATCGCGGGCAGCGGGCTCATGATATCGGCGAAGACGATCGCCGCGTCGAGCGTAAATCGCTTCAGCGGCATCAGTGTGACCTCGGCCGCGAGCCCGGGCTGGCCGGCGAGCTCCTTGAAGCTGTGCGTCTTGCGAAACTCGCGATACTCCGGCAGGTAGCGCCCAGCCTGGCGCATGATCCAGACGGGGCGCTTCGCGACGGGCCGGCGCGCGATCGCGTCGAGCAGCGGCTTGGCGCCGATGGGCGCGCGGATGGGGGCGCCGATGGGGTCAGACCCCTTGGGGTCTGACCCCTTTTCCCGCGAAGCCGCGTCCCGCGAAGCCGGGTCAGACCCCGGGAGGGGTCTGACCCTTTCCCCTCCGTTATGCGTCATCGCGATATTCCTCCGAATCTCTCGAGAAACGGTAACCGACCCCGCGCACGGTATGAAAATGCGCCGGTCGTTCGGCGTCGCGCTCGAACCGCTTGCGGATCCTGACGATAAAATTATCGATCGTGCGTGTCGACGGAAACACCTCGTAGCCCCAGACGCGATCGAGTATCTCCTCGCGCGTCACGATCTCGGCCGCGCGCTCGGCCAGTGCCTGCACGATCATCGCCTCCTTGTGCGTCAGGTTGTGCTCGGTGCCGTCCCAGGCGTGGGCCTTGTAGGTCTTGAAATCGATGCGATTGCCGCCAAACTCGATCGTGTCCTGCGATTCCTCGTACCAGCGGTTGCGCCTGAGAATCGCCGCGACGCGCAGCAGCAGCTCCTTGAGGTGAAACGGTTTGGTCAGATAGTCGTCGCCGCCGGCCTCGAAGCCGCGCACGCGATCCTCGGGTCCGCCCTTGACGGTCAGGAACAGCACCGGTGTTTGTATCGCGTCGCGGCGCATCGAGCTGCAAAGCTCGAGGCCATCCATCTCGGGCATCATGACGTCGAGGATGGCGAGATCGAACCGGTCCGCCCGGATCAGATCGAGCCCGGCCGCGCCGTCGTAGGCGACGGCCGTGTCGTAACCCTCGGCCTGAAGGTTCTCGCGGATGCCGTCGGCCAGATGCGTCTCGTCGTCGACGACGAGGATGCGTGCCGCGCGGCTCACGAGGCGCCTGCTGCCGTCCGGCTCACGAGGCGCCTCCCGCGCCCGGCCAGCTCACGAGGCGCCTCCCGCCGGCCAGCTCACGGCGATCTCGGCGCCCTTGCCCGGGCCTTCGCTCGTCGCGCCGACGCTGCCGCCGGAGAGCTCGGCGAGCTTCTTGACGATGTAGAGCCCGAGCCCGGTGCCCGGCGTCTTGCGCCTTAGCTCGTCGCCGAGCCGGTGAAATTTCTCGAACATCAGTCTTGCATCCTCGGGCGCGAAGCCGAGGCCGTCGTCGCTGACGCGAAGCTCGATCCTGCCGCCCACCTTCTCGATTCTGACATCGACGTGGTGCCCGTCGCCGGCGGCACATGCCTTCAGCGCGTTGTCGATCAGATTGCGCAGGATCGTGTCGAAGGCGGTTCGGTCGATCGCGAGCGAGACCGAGGCGGAAATGTTCTGGGTGATCGTGATCGACTGCCGCGCCGCGCGTTCCTCGAACGATTCGGCGACCGCCTGCACGGCGGCCGCGAGATCCGTCTCTTCGGCCGCGAGCCTGTGCCGTCCTTCCTCGATGCGTGTCGTGTCGAGCAGGTTGTCGACCATGCGCAAGAGGCGCTCGCAGTCCTCAAGAATCCGCTGGCCGAGCCGCTTCGCATCGGCCTCGACGGCGCGCAGCAGCAGCGTCTCGGCCGCAAGCTGCATGCTCGCGAGCGGGCTCTTGAACTCGTGCGACACGGCGGCGAGGAAGTTCTGTTGGCGGCGCCTGAGCTCGCGGTCGTGACGCAGCGTCCGCGTCAGGACGACCATGCCGCCGATGAGCACGACGAGAAAAAATCCGCCTTCCCAGATATGGCGGTTCGCGCGTCCTTCGCTCGCGGTTTCGATGGCGGCGAGCGCATCGCGCGCACCCGAGGCCTCGGCCACGAGCGCTGCGAGCTCGCGCTGGACCGTGCGCGTATAGATCAGATTCTCGGTGATCCAGTAGCCGACCATGAGCACGCACAGCGAGAATAGCGCCAGAATGCCGATCAGCAGGAAGCGGCTCGGATCGCGTCGCATGATCATCCTTTGAGCGCCTTGCCGATGCCGGCGCAGAGCCGGTCGACGTCGGGAATCGAATGGGCGAGGGAGAGGAATCCGACCTCGTACGCCGACGGCGCGAGCGCGATGCCTTGCCGGAGCAGGGATCGGAACAGATCCGCATATCTGCCCGCAGCCCGCGCCGGGACTTGCGCGGCGGCGCGCGGCAGCGCGTCGGCCTCGAGCGCGAGCCAGAAGATCGAGCCGAGTCGTGCGAGCACGGCGTTCGCGCCCGCAGTGTCGATGACGGCGTTGAGCTCGCGCTCCAGATGCGCGCCGAGCTCTTCGAGCCGGACCCAGCCGTCCTCGTGCTCGAGCGTCTTCAGCGTTGCGAGCCCGGCAGCCATCGCGACCGGGTTGCCCGAGAGCGTTCCCGCCTGATAGACGCGGCCTTGGGGCGCGAGCTCGCGCATGACGTCGGTCCTGCCAGCGAAGGCGCCGACCGGCATGCCGCCGCCGATGACCTTGCCGAAGGTTGCAAGGTCGGGCTCAATGCCGTAACGCCCGGCCGCGCCGTCCGGGCCGACCCGAAAGCCCGTGATCACCTCGTCGAAAATCAGCAGCGCGCCGTGCCGGGTGCAAAGATCGCGAAGCGTTTGCAGATATTCGGGCCGCTGGAGCAGCAGACCGTTGTTCGCGGGCACGGGCTCGATGATCACGGCCGCGATCTCGCCGCCTTCGCTGCCGAAAAGACCCTCGAGCGCGGACTCGTCGTCGAGAGGCAGGACGCGCGTCAGTCCCGTGAATGCCTCCGGCACGCCGGCCGAGGAGGGCTGGCCGAGCGTAACGAGCCCGGACCCTGCCGCGACCAGCATGTGATCGACGTGGCCGTGATAGCAGCCTTCGAACTTTACGATCAGCTTGCGTCCCGTCGCGCCGCGCGCGAGCCTGAGCGCGCTCATCACGGCCTCGGTGCCCGACGACACGAATCGGACCTGCTCGATGCCGAGATACAGCGCGACGACCTTCTCGGCGAGCTCGATCTCGGGTCGGCACGGCGCGCCGTAAGATGTTCCGCGCCGCGCCGTCGTTTCGATGGCCTCGATGACCTTCGCGTGTGCGTGGCCGAGAATCAGCGGCCCCCAGGAGCCGACGAAGTCGAGATAGTCGCGGCCGTCGACGTCGGTGATCGTCGCGCCGTGGGCGCTCGCGATGACGAGCGGCTCGCCGCCGACGGCGCCGAATGCGCGCACCGGCGAATCGACGCCGCCGGGCAGGACGCGCCGCGCGCGCTCGAACCAGGCTTTCGATTCCGGCCCCGCGCTCACAGCCATTTCTCCCTGAGCGCGTCGCGCGCGTGATAGGTGATGATCTGGTCCGCGCCCGCGCGGCGGATCGCGATCAGGTTCTCGCGCACGATCGCGGCCTCGTCGAGCCAGCCGTTCGCCGCGGCCGCCTTGACAGCCGAGTACTCGCCCGAGACGTTGTAGGCCGCGAGCGGCAGATGGGTCGCCTCGCGCACGGCGCGAATGACGTCGAGATAGGGCAACGCCGGCTTGACCATCAGAAAGTCGGCGCCTTCGGCCGCGTCGAGCTCGGCCTCGCGCAGCGCCTCGCGCAGGTTGCGCGGATCCATCTGATAGCTCTTGCGGTCGCCCGCGGACGGCGTCGAATCGGCCGCGTCCCGAAACGGGCCGTAATAGGCCGAGGCGTACTTGACGGCATAGGACATGATCGCGACCTCGTCGAGGCCCGCGGCATCGAGCCTTGCGCGGATCGCGGCGACGCGCCCGTCCATCATGTCGGACGGCGCGACGATGTCGGCGCCGGCCTCGGCATGACTCAGCGCCGCGGCGGCGAGCGGCTCAAGCGACGCGTCGTTCTCGATCGAGCCGTCTCGACCGAGCACGCCGCAGTGACCGTGGTCGGTATAGGCGCAAAGGCAAACGTCGGTGATGACGACGAGGTCCTGACCGAAACGTCGCTTCAGCGCCGCGACGGCCTGCTGCACGGCGCCGTTGGCGGTGGCAGCGGCCGCGCCGTCGGGCGTCTTGCCGCCGGTTTCGGGATGGCCGAAGAGCAGCACGGCGCGTATGCCGAGCTCGAGATCCGCCTCGACGGCACCGAGCAGGGTCTCGGTGCCGACCTGCGAAATGCCGGGCATCGACGGTATCGCTGCCTCGCCGCGGGCCTTTGGCATGACGAAGTGCGGCATGACCAGGTGATGGGCCTCGACGTGCGTCTCGCTCACCAGGTCGCGCAGCGTCGCCGTCCGGCGCAGGCGCCTCGGTCTCACGGCGCCCGGCGTCGGCGATTCGTTGGCCTGCTCTTTAGGCCTGCGTTCGGACATGCGTTGCCTCCAGTATCGCGTCGATGACGCCCGACAATTGCGGCGTTTTCGCCTCGGCGGCGACGGCCCAATCGTGCGCGCGCACGGCGGCGCTCGTCGAGGGGCCGATCGTAACGATTTGCGGTTCGATGTCGACGTCGATCTGGTTTCCGAAACCCGTCACCGCCGAAGGGCTCGCGAACACGATCGTGTCCGCGCCTAGCGTCGATAGGCCTCGCTTCGGCGAACCGCTGCCGGCAGGCACCGTGCGGTAGACATCGAAACGCGTCACCTCGGCGCCGGCCTGTCCGAGCGTTCGCTCGAGCACGTCGCCGGCGTTCTCGGCGAGCACGAGCACGTATCGTTCGCCGTGGGAGGCGGCTGCCGCGAGCATGCCGGCGAGCGCTCGGGCCGTGCCGCTGCCGGTGCGGTCGGGCGCGCGCCCGAATCGCTCGCAGAGGCGCCTGGCCGTCGTCTCGCCGACGGCGGCGAGTCGTGTCGGGGCCGGCAGCTTCGATCCGGTCAGATCGGCGAGGGCGTCGACGCCGCGCCGCGACGTGACGACGACCCAGTCGGCTCCGTCGAGCGCCGCTGCGATTCTCTGGCCGAGGTCCGGGTCGCCGCAGGGCTCGGTCGCGATGCACGGCAGGACGATCGGCCGCGCTCCCTCGGCTGCGAGCGCGCGCGCCCAGTCGGCCGAATCCTCGGCGCTTCGCGTCAGCAGCACCTTGCGCCCGGTCAGGCGTGGCATCAGGCGGCGCTCCCGGCCTGCGCCTGCAACCGCCGCATCGCCTCGGCCTCGAGATCCGCGCTCTCGTTGCCGGCGACGCCGGTCGCCGCGATACGCCCGTCGATCTCGGTCATGACGATCAGCTCGAAGCCGTCGTCGATGCGCCGCGCGTAGGCGCCGAAGGCCGTGTTGCAGCCGCCCTCGGCGAGCGCGAGCGCGCGGCGCTCGAGATCGACGGCGGCGCGCGTCGCGGGATCCTCGATCGTCGCGAGCGCCTCGCGAATGGCACTATCGCCTTCACGGCACTGCACGGCGAGCGCGCCCTGCGCCGGCGCCGGCACGAACGCGCGCGGATCGAGCCGCAGCCGCTCGACGCCGGCGAGCGAGTTCTCGAGCACGGCTGAGCTCTCCGTCAGTCGCTCGATGCCGGCGCCCGCGAGCAGAATCGCATCGAAGTCGCCGTCGGCAAGACGCCGGATCCGCGTCGGCACGTTGCCGCGCAGGGGCCTGACGTCGAGGTCGCCCCGCCAGTGCGCGAGCCACGCCTGCCGCCGAGCCGACGACGTCCCGACCACCGCGTTGGCCGGCAGCGGTAGGGTCAGACCCCTTTCAGGTTGGGTCAGACCCCTTTCAGGTTGGGGCCCGATACTTCCGTCGAAGCGCAATGGGGTCTGACCCAACCTGAAAGGGGTCTGACCCGATTTCCGGTAGAGGAGCCAGTCGGCCGGGTCGCGGCGCGGCGGGACGGCGGCGATGACGAGCGCGTCGGGCGACGTTGTCGGCAGGTCCTTGCACGAGTGCACGGCGAGGTCGATCTCGCCGTCGATCAGCGCCTGCTCGATCTCGCGTACGAAGACACCCTGCGGCCCGATCGCGCCGAAGGAAGGCGCGCTCGACCGGTCGCCGCTCGTCGAGATGACGACGAGCTCGGTTTCGAGCCCCGACTTCGCAAGCTCCGCGGCCACCCAGCCCGACTGGGTCATCGCGAGATCGGATCCGCGCGTGCCGATCCTAAGCTTCATGCCGCGACTCCGGCGAGGACGCGAGCGCCTGGCGCAGCTCGTCCGCGAACTCGGGCTCGAGTCCGTTCAGGAAGGCATCGATCGAGCCGTCGGGACCGGCATGCAGGAGGCCGCGCAAGCCGAGACAGGGAATATGCGCGAAGCGGCGTGCCAGCACGCGCGACCAGGTCTCGATCGCCCGCCGCTCGTCCTCGCCGAGCGAGCTGAGCTCCTTGTTCAGGAGTCTTCGCACGCCCTCCTCGGCCGTGCGCTGATAACGCCGCTGCAAGGCGCCGAGCAACGGGCCGTAGAGCCTCTCGGCAAGCCGTTCCCGAAGCGTGTCGAGCGCGGCATCGACCTGCTCGCGCGCCTCGGCGGCCTCGGTCAGCCGGGCGGCGCGGTTTTTCTCGGCTTCGCCGACGATCTGATCCATGCCGATGCGTGTCAGGCCCACCGCCTTGCAGTCTTCCGGGTCGACGTCGGCCGGTACCGCCATGTCGACGACGAGCGGCGGCTCGCCCGACCCGGTTCCGGCCGCGATCCTTTCGAGCGCGGCCTTGTCGAGCACGGCGCCGCCTGCGCCGGTCGCCGAGAGCAACGCCTCGACGGCGGGCGGGTCGGCGCGGAACTCGGCCAGCGCCATATGTCTTTGCCCGAACTGCTCCGCCAGCGTCCTAGCCTTGTCGGCAGTGCGGTTGACGACGACGAAGGCTCGACCCTCGGCCGCGAGGCTCGCCGCCGCGCGCTCGGTCATCGGCGAGACGCCGATCAACGCGACGGCACCCGGCGTGCGCTCGACGCGCTCGCGGATTCTCGCGACGGCGATCTCGGCGAGCGAGACGCGTCCGGCCCCGATGGCGGTCTCGCCGCGCACACGGGCCGCGATGCGCAGCGCCTCGTCGAAAATCAGATCGAGATTGGGACCTGCGAGATTGCCCGCGCGCGCGGCTTCGTGCGCCGCCCTGACCTGGCCGACGATCTCGGTCTCGCCGACGCAGGCCGAATCGAGCCCGGCCGCGATCAGAAACAGATGCTCGGCCGCGCCTTCACCGTGCCAGGCGCGCAGCCGCCGCTCGGCCTCGCCGGCCGCGGCATCCCTGCCCGTCAGAAACGTAAAGACGGCGGGCCTCAAATCGAGTTGCCCGCTTCCCGGCATTCGGACGAAGATCATCTCGGCACGATTGCAGGTGACGATCAGCGCGAGCTCCGCGAGCGCATGGGCGGCGGCGAAGGCATCGAGCCGCTCGTCGAGGCCCTCGGCGGGCGGCGTAAAGGCGGCGAGCGACTCCGTGCCGCCCTGTCGCCACGAGACGCCGATCATGCCGAGATTGTCGAGCATAGTTGAACCGCGCTCTCAGTTTTTGGAAAGCCTCGCCACACCGCTATAGCTACCAGATGCCGCACCCGGCAGTGTCATCGCATTGTCACGGCGGCGCGAAACCATCGAGTCTTGTCGTCGTTCCGCGACATGGCTCGCGTCCGCAGCCGCAACGGGTGGCATCCAAAATTTGTGCAGCTGTTGCAGATCGGTGACAGGAGCTTGCGAAATCGCGCACGCCCGCGGCACGTTGCTCGGGGCTCCGGGCGCGCTCTGACGGCATGGCACGCATCTTGCTAGGGATCGAGTCAGTCGATGCGAACGGGAGGCTTCTGATGGCGCAAAAACTTCATTTCCGCGAGGACTTGCCAATCCGTCCGGAACCGTCCTTGCTCGCGACTGACCGAATCCGGATTCTCGAGCAGGAGAACCGCAAGCTGAAGATCACGGCCCGCCGCCTGCGACAGCTTGCGTTCGTGGACGGCCTGACCGGACTACCCAACCGGCGCCACTTCGACACGGCGCTGCACGCCGAGATCCGCCGCGCGTGCCGCACCGGCGGGCCGCTGGGGCTTGCGATCTGCGATGTGGATTTCTTCAAGCGTGTCAATGACGAGTCGGGCCATGCGGCCGGGGACGCCGTGCTCAGGGCGCTCGGACGAATTCTCGACCGGCAATGCCGGCGGGGCGGCGATCTGGCGGCTCGCTACGGCGGGGAAGAGTTCGCGTTGCTGATGCCGGGCCTGGATTCCGAGGAGATTCTGGTCGTCGCCGACAAAATCCGTGAGGTCATCGCCGATTCGGCGATCCCGATCGATCGGCAGGGCCGCTCGCTGCGAGTCACGGTCAGCGTGGGCGCTACGTCTTACGCGTCGGTCATCCCCTGCCTGCCCGCGAAGCTCGTCCAGGCGGCAGACGCGGCGCTCTACAGCGCCAAAAGAAACGGCCGCAACCGCATCAGCTTCCGGTCGTTGACTCCGGCGTAGCCGGCAGCCCCGTTCGCCGAGATCATCGCGCAGGTCACGGTCGAGATCATCGACGACGACTAGCGTCCTCGTTCAATCCGGGCCGGCCTCGGGAGCCGCCGCGACGAGGGCGGATAGCGACGGCATTGCGCGGCGAACGGATTCGGCGAGGGCGAGTTGAGCTGCGGCGCGGGCCCGGTTGTGCGCGCTTGCCGTCGCAAAGCGCTCTCGGTCCCAGGAGAAGTAGTTCTCGTTCAGCGCGTCGGCCGCGAATCGCGCGGCGAGCTCGATCGCGATTGCGAGGGTCGCATTCGGAATCGCCCGCCATTCGTCGGGCCCGAGCAGGCCGGGCGCGCCGGCCAGGTATCCCTCGAGCGCCAGGCGGAACCGCTCGATCGACAGAAGCGCCTCTGGCGAGTCCTCGCCCGCCGGGTTGCACCATGAGCGCAATGCGTCGCCGAGCTCGAACGCGACCGGCATGCGCGCGATCGTGTCGAGGTCGACGAGACAAATCCCGAGGCCGTTCCGGAAGACGACGTTCGATATTTTCGGGTCGCCGTGAACGACCCGCTCGGGCTCGGCCGGCAGTGGATCGAGTCTCCCCGCGAGATCGAAGATCGTCGCGGCGAGGCCGACGACGTCGCGGTGCGCGGGATGCGACGCGTGCTCGTCGAGCGCGCGGCGCAGAGCCGCCAGGTGCCGGCCGATATCGTGAACGCGCGGGCGCGTCGAGCACAGCGGCTGATCGAAGTCGGCAAGCGCCAGGTGAAACTCACCGAGGACCCGGCCGGCTTCGGCGGCTTGCGCTTCGGCGCCGACGGTCTCGCGCGTCTCGCCCTCGATGCGGGTCAAGAGGCGCCAGATTGCGCCGTCCACGCTTATGTGCCGATCGTCGCCTCCGGTGCGAATCAACCGCGGCGTGGCGAGGCCTTTGCCGCTCAAGTGTCGCGTGACGGCATCGAGATCGTCGTCGACCTCGGGCGGGAAGATCCGGTTCAGGCGCTGAAGCACGCAGCGGCTGCCGTCGGGCCGAACGACGCCGAAGCTCAGATTGATCAGGCCGCCGCCGAGCGTCTCGATCGAGGCGGGATCGAGATCGTAGGCTTCGACGACGGCGGGCGGCGGGGTCTGGTCGGTCACGGCCGCATGATAGCGGCGATCGCCCTCAGAGCGGCCCGTCGAACTGGCCGAGAATGCGCCCGGTCGATTCGGCGCACTCCTCCTCGGTCAGGACGCCCCCGCTGCGCAGGCGATAGTGCTCGCGCATCTCGGCGCGAAGATAGACGGCCGTCTCGTCCCCGACCGATTCGGCGGCATCAGCGATCGCATCGACGATCGTCGGCACGAGCATGCGAAAGCGCCGGATCGTGCCGAGCCCTGCGCCGAAGCGCAACACGTCTGCGCGCCCGTGCAGCGTCTTGAAATGGATCTTCTCGTGGCTCAGGTAGAAGGCGACGAACAGGAGTCCCGTCGTCACGACCGCGGCCGCGACTGCGCCCGGCAGGAACCAGCCCTGAAGCCAGCCGAGCCAGGCCGGAATCGAGCAGACCGCCGTGACCCCGGCGGCGATGCCCGCCGCCTTCAGCAGCCGCACCGGACGATGCCGCGTCATTGACGGCACGGGATCCAGATAGCGCAGGTCGACGCGGTAGTGGGTCGTTGCCTTGCCGCGGCGCTCGACTTCGAGATCGAGCCAGCCTTCGTCGAAAATTCTGACGAGCGTCCGCCGGCCGCGGAGCTTGTCGTGCACCTCGAGCTCGTCGCAGACTTCGCGGGCCGCGGTGCTGCGCGAGAACTCGGCCGGGTTCAGCGCCAGTTGCTGGACGGTGACGTCCTCGAGCACGCAGTGCTCGGCGTTGGCAAAGTCGGCAAGGGTGGGAATCCGTTTCTCGGACATCCGCCCACTGTAGTGACGCAGGTCCGAACGGGCCGTGACCGCACTCACAGAACGAGGCTTAGAAAAGTCCCATGGCCCCGAGCGGCAGCGGCGTTCCGTTGACCGTCGCAACGCCGTCGGCGAACGCGATCGTCGTCGAATAGGTGTCGCCGTTGTCGGTCAGCATGCCCTGAGCGACGAGGGCGGCAAACTGCTGGTCGACCATCGCTTCCACCTGCTCCGGCGGGAGCGGCGGCGCGTCGGGCCCCATCTGGGCCGCCATCTGCTGCGAGAGCGAGAGCGTCATCAAGTCCTTGGCCAGCGTCTTCGAGCAGGTCAGCTCGAGATTCGCGCTGATCGCCTCCATCGCGATCTGCGGGTTCTCGAGATCCGCCACGCTGCCGTTCGGCAATACGCTCGAATCGAGCGCGACATCGAGCTTGCCGTCGAAGTCTCCCTCGGGCATCGAAAATCGCATCGGTTCGAGCGACAAGGCCGGATCGCCGGCGACGATCCGGTCGAAAATCGGCATCATCAGGGCGAGAACCTGCGCCTCGTCTGCCCCGGGCGGGATCGCCGTTGTGAGGCTCTTGAGGTCGAACATCGCCGCGGAATCGAAGTGCTCGAAACTGACGCCGAGAGCGGTGTCGCTGAGCGAGAACGCGTCGATGACGCTGAGCCCGTCGAGATCGATAGTCGCGTGCATGTCGACATGAGCGCCACCCTCGTGCTCCGTAACTGTCGATCCGATGCGCACCCCGTCGGCCGAAAGCAGCGGCTCGGAGCCAAGTAGCGGGTTGCTCGCGACGACGCTTGCGATCGCGAGCTCGAAATCGCCGAGCCCGATGCGGTCGGGGCGATACTGGTAGTCGTATGCGACGGTCATCGATTCGAGAATCGCGCTGAAGAACGCGCTTTGCAGCGTCAGGTTATCGATCACGGCATCGAGCACGAAATTGCCGTTATCGCTCGTGCCGCTGAACTGAAGACCCGAGAACGTGTAGCTGCCATCCGGGAACGCGTTCTCGGACGGGGGAATCTCGCCTTCGAAGCGAAACCCCGTGCCGAACCCGCCGCGGCCGCGGAGCTCGAAAAGATAGGGCATCCCGAGAACCTGCTCTGCCATGGCAACCATTGGGGAGTCGGGATCGACGTAGGCCCTGACCGTTGCGCTCCCGACCCCGAAACCGCCGTCGAGCAGCAAGGGGCCGTGCGAGAAGTCGACGATGATCGGAATGCTGAGGTCGCCCAGCATCGTCGCGATGCCCATCGAAGGATCGACCGCCGCCATCTGCTCGAGGTAGGCCGGGCTCAGGCCGATGTTGACGTTGGCCCTGCTGTCGAGCCAGCCCTGATCGTAGTTTTCGACCGAGGCCGACCACGCCGCGGTGCGATCGTAGATCTCGATCTGGTCACGCAGCCCGCCCTCGATGAACATGCCGATCGCGAGCGGAGCGGCCAGCAGGAGCACGATGACGATTCCGATGACGATGATCGGGCCTCGCTTCAGCATGACGTTGACTCCTTAGCTAATGGATCGTCGCAGCGAATCCAGGAACCGGCCGTAGAGCGCTCGCTCGGTGCGAATGAAGAGATCCACGCGGGCGTCGCTGAGATGGCCAGCACGCCCGAGGCGCCCGGCCATTTCCGTGAGGTGGTTCTGCTCTTCGCCGAGCAGGCGCTTCAGCGACAGCGGATGTCCGTGGCGGGACAACGCCTGCTGATACAGGCTGTAGAACCAGACGGCCCGGAGCTCGACGATCATCGACATGTATAGATACGTCGCCGCGGAGCTGCCTTCGCTCGGAAGGGCGCGCAACATCCACGCCTCGAGCCGCCGGAAATACATCCTGGCCGCCACCGGCGCGAGGAGATCGTCCGGCTCGTAGGCCAGCGCGCGCTTCGCGGCCTTTTCGGCCTGGCGCTTCATGAAGAAGGCATGCTGACACTCCTCTGCCAGATGCCGGAGCGTCGCCTGCTCGATCGCGGATCCGTGCCGTGTCGCCATGATCTTGTGGCTGCCCATGTGCTCGAGCATCGATAGCGTATTCATCAGCTTCGGATGCAGCGTCTCGTCGCCGACGATGCGATTCAGCAGGGAGCGCGTTTGCAGCACGAGATCGGCGCTGAGGTCGTCGAAGTGGCTTTGCGCCTCGTAAAGTTCGGGTTCGCCAAAGCCGGTGCGCGGAGCGTCGAGCATGGCGCGCAGTGTATACGAATAGATCGGCGCCCGTTAGGATAGCCCACCATGGCGGGAGACCAAAAAACGCTGGCGGGCGGCTGCTTCTGCGGCCGGGTCAGGTACGAGTTCGCGCCCGAGTACCTCGCCTATCGTTACTGCTTCTGCTCGCGCTGCCGCAAGCAGCGCGGCACGGCGCATGCGGCGAATATCTTCGTCAACCAGGCCGGCTTCAAATGGCTTCAGGGCGAGGAAGCCGTGCGCCGCTACGACCTCGAAGGCGCCCGCTTCGGCAACTGCTTTTGCGAGAACTGCGGCTCGCCCGTCCCGCGCCAGGCGCTGGCCGGCAAGGCGTATCTGATTCCGGCCGGCACCGTCGACGAGGATCCCGGCATCATGCCGGAGGGCGCGATCTTCTGGGACTCGCGCGTCGACTGGCTGCCGCCCGCCGACAAGCTCGAGAAATTCAGCGAGTACAAGTAGCGGCCGCTCGGCCAGTCACATCTCGATATTGAGCACGACTTCCTCGGTCAGGTCGCCGAGCCGGACGGTGAACCGATTGATGCCGCGCGAGAAATGCCTGCTCAGCGATTCGAGATCGACGGTCGTCTGCGCGATGTCGCAATTGTCGGCGTAGATCCTGCTCCGGACGGACACCTCGATCGGCCGCACGGGCTGATCGTTGACGCTGTCGATGACGATGTCGTTGGTCCAGTTGCGCTCGCAAAGCCGGATCTCGATCGGCAGCTCTTCGGAGCGCGCCGTGAACTCCTCGAACAGGATCGTGACGACAAGCCCCGTCGGTTGTCTCAGGCTCAGCGTGGGAACGAGATCGTCCGGCACTTCGATGTAAGTATCGTTCGGCACCTCGATGTCGAATACCATGCCTTCATCGAGCACGGCTCGCCGGCCCGGAATGAACGAAGTGGGCCAGAAGATCATCGACAGCGCACGGTTGAGCCCCTGACGATCGGGCGTTGCCTGCCCGTAGCCGCCCCGCAGGTCGATCTCTTCTCCGCTGATCGTCTCGACCGTCAATGCCGATATCTCGATCTCGGCGCCGCGGCCGCCGACGCCGCGCGGCGAGAGACGCGTGATTTGCGCGGCAACGGAAGTGCCTGCTTCGATGACGATGACGCCGTTGACCTCGACGTCCCTCCAGATGCTCACATAAGGCTCGAAACCCACGCGGAACTTGCGCGTGTTCGACGTGATGCGCTCGTCGAGCTGCCCGTAAATGATCGTGCCCCGCGGTATGAGGACCTCGGCCGTCCAGGCGAGGCCCGCCGTCAGCAGCGAGGAGATCGCGATCAGAGAAAGGAGGCGGATTCGCATTGGTTTTCGTCCTTTGCTCTCCGGCGAAGTTACGGGAATCCTAACACTCCGGACCAAGTATCGGGATCTCAAAATCCGAAACGGCCGTCGCGATTCGACGACAGGGGAGCTCCCGGGCGCGGGACGGTACCTGGTCCAGACGTCCGTCTCCGGCGTATTCGCAAGCTGGCACGAGATTTGCTTCGTCTTTATCGGATGAGCTTTGGGAGAGCGCAGGGAGACGCGGGTCATGAACAGGCAGCTACTGGCAATGCTGATCGGGATGGGAATCGGCTTCACCGCCGTCGCAGAGGCAAGGAGCCGGGAAAGCGCCGTCCGGCCGAGGTCAGGAGGTGAGTTGGCCGTGCTGCCCGCCACCGAGGACGGCATGATCGACGTGCTGGAGGAGCTGATACGGCTCGAGACCGTCGATGCCGACGGTGACCGCACGATAAATGACTGGGAGTATATCGATGCTCCGACGGACGCCTGGTATGAACGGCTGAGGCTGTACCGGCTAGCCTGAGATGGTCCTCCTGGCGCGCATCGAGCACATTGGCCCCGATGTCGTTCCTCACCATGCCCTGCGAGGCGAGTTGCTTTTCCTGCTCCGAGCCGCGCGCGCGGATCTCGTGACACGCTATCTCGAGGCGACACACTCAGTAGATAGCGAATTTCTTCCCGACGAACGAGGTCCGACAGTCATGTCCTGAAGTGGTTGCCGTCCACGTGAAGATCTGACTTCCTTCGATGCTGGTTCTGCCGCTCAACTGCGTCGCATCGCCCGGGGTTCGAGCGTGCAGGATCGGCCAGTAGCCGCCATTTCCACCGATCATGGTTGGCAGCGAATGGCTAGTGATCGCACTATCTGCTCGTCGATATTCACTTCCAGCCAACAGGCTTCTGCGTTGACGAGATATTGATTCCGCCCTTCCGAGACTCCATCCGATAAAGCGGGATTACCGAGTATGCTTTGCACTTCCGCCGCTTCCATGCCGGGACAGACGCCAGACGGCGTGCAATATTGTGAGCCTGTTGCTTCGATCTGCCACACAATATCGACGTTACCTTCGACTGAAAGCCCGGCCCATAGCGTTAGCCCTGAGTAGATGTACTCGTATCCGAACGCAGCGAAGTCATTCATTACAACTTGGAGGGGCAGGCCTAGGGGCTCACTGACTGGATCGAATGGCTCGAGAAGCGTGATCCCACCAAGCGTCGGTGGCAGGTTTTCCTGAGAGCAGGCTGTTTGCATTGCGAACCATGCAACGCAGAAGAGTCCGATGTTTGGTGACAGGAACCGCATCCGGTCCCACCCAGATCCAGTCTCACCGAGGTTATGAAACATACCCCCGGCGGCCACCTTAAATTCCCCCACCCGTGGCCGGGTCAAAATCCCCCATCTGACAGCGGCGGGGCGGGGACTGTTTACGCGCTCTGAGCGCGCTTTGCAACTCGAGCCGCGGCTTCTTTGAGTCGCCAGCTCTTGCCGTCGAACTTGAGCAGATGCGAGTGATGCATCAGTCGGTCGAGCAGCGGCGTGACGATCACGACGTCGCCAAGTAGCTTCGGCCAGTCATCGACGGGACGGTTCGACGTCACGATCGTCGATAGCTTTTCGTAGCGCGTCATGAGCACGTCGGCCAGCTCTTCGCCGGCGGCAGCCGGGAGCTTGCGCAGGAACAGATCGTCGATGATCAGGAGGTCGGCGGTTTTCATCTGCGCGCGATACTTGCGCATCTCGCCGAGCTCGCGGGCCTCATGGATCTCGTCGACCAGCTGATGCGCCTCGCGGTAGAGCACCTTGTAGCCGCGCTGCACGGCGAGCTGGGCGAGCGCCTTGGCGCAGTGACTTTTGCCGACGCCGGGCAGGCCGATGAAGAGCGCATCCTCGCGCGCCTCTATGAACTTCAAGGTCGCAAGCTCGAGCACGGCGCGTTTCGGCAGCTTGGGGTTGTAGCCCCAGTCGAAGTCTTTGAGATCCTTGCGCTCGGGGAGCCCGGACTGGCCGAAGCGCCGCTCGAGCAGCCGCGAACGGCGGCGATCGAGCTCGTCCTGGACGAGGCAGGCGAAGGCTTCGACGAAGTCCATCTGGTGATGGGCGACCTAGTAGGCGCCCTTGACCTGCACTAGACCGCTGTCGTCGACCGTGCGGGTCTCTTGCTTGAAGTAACGGAACCGCTCGGCCGGCAAGGGCTTCAGATACGGCCGCTCCTCGGCGAACATCGCGAGCACCTGGCGCTTCTTGCGGCCGTGGATGCGCGGGGCGGCCCAGCGTTCCTCCCAGCGCTCGAGCCACGCGTTCTGCGCCTCGATGGTGTCGAACTTCCGGCCCTTGAGCGCCGTGTCCTGGGTGTGCTGGATCGCGTTCTCGACCGTCCCCTTGCGGTTCGGGTCGCCGACCCGGCAGGTGTCGGCGACGACGCCGTAGTGCGCCAAAAACGCTGCATAGACGGCGTTGAGCTCGGGCTCGTAGAGATCCGGCCGGATCACGCCCGACTTCAGGTTGTCGAGGACGGCGTAAGCCACCGATCCACCGAAAGTCCGGAAGGCGTCCTCGTGCAGCCGGGCCCAGGTCTCCTGATCCGCTTTCCAGACGACTTTGCGGAACGACTTGCCCGAGTACTTCAGCGTCATCACGAAGAGATAGGGCCGGCCGTATCGGCCGTTGGCCTTGCCTGTCGGCGCGCCGAGACCGAAGTCGACCTGCGCCTCTTCGCCGGGCCCGCTCTCGAGCACATCAAAGCGCTCCGGATCGCGAACCTTCAGCCCCCGGACAAAGCGCTTGACCGAGTTGTAGCGGTGCCCGAAGCCGAACAACTCGACCAGATCCTGATAGATCGACGTCGCGTTACGGCCGAGCCCGACCTGCTCCTCGATCCAGGCCTGGTGCGCCTCGCAGGCTGAGCGCGCGTGCTTCGGACCCGGTGGCCGGGATGGGGGATTTTGACCCTCGCCGGGCTCAGAGCCGGTGGCCATGGGGGATTTTGACTGATACCGGTGGATCGTCTTGCGGTCGACGCCAGTCCGGCGCGCAATCTCGTGCTGACTCGCGCCCTTGCCCAGCAGCGTCTCGATGGTGATCCGTAAATGCGACTTCAAGACGTTCAACTCCTCGCTCCCCGCAAAAGGGAAGCAGCGTAAACGTCCCGCCGCGCGGTAAAGCCGGCGCCTGCCGGCTCAGGTCAGTGGGGGATTTTCAGGTGGCCACAACTGGGGGAATTTGGGTGGCCGCCGGGGACATACGGCGTAAACCAGCAAGAAGCGAAATCGCAGTACGTCTCGAATGGGTCGAGAAGGTGAATTCACCGCTGCCCGAGAGTATATCCAATGACCGTCCCGAATCGGGGCCGACTTCACCGGTTAAAGATGTTAACGCAGGCAGATTCCCTGAACGGCGGAAAACGAGACGGTCTGGGGCGGTCACCAGGGGCTGAACGCCCGAAAGTCGA
>DATKCK010000068.1:0-10501 GCA_035513215.1 Gammaproteobacteria bacterium
ACCTGGGGCAACATCGGCTATTACCTCTCGGCGCTGCGCAAGTTCGAGAACGCGATCGGCATGACCGAAGTGCACCACAACCCCGATAGCTGGGAAGGCTGGTACTGGGGCGCGACGCATCACTGGGGCGGCTCGATGCGCGTTGGCCAGTGCGAGACCTACGGCACCGTCGAGGACGCGCTGAAAGAGTGCGAGATGATGGTGTTCTGGTCGAGCAACCCCGAGTCGAACAGCGGCGCCTACGGCGCGCTCGAGGGCACGATCCGCCGGCAGTGGCTCAATGAGGCCGGCATCAAGATCGTGCATATCGACCCTTACTTCAACGACTCGATTCAGCTGCTCGGCGGCAAATGGATCGCGCCGCGGCCCACGTCGAGCCCGGCGCTCGCGATCGCGATCGCGTACGTATGGATCACCGAGGGGCTCTACGACAAAGACTACGTCGAGACTCACACGACCGGGTTCGAGAAATGGGCCGACTACGTGCTCGGCAAGTCGGACGGCATCCCGAAGACGCCGGAGTGGCAGGAGACGGAGACCGGCGTGCCGGCATCCGACGTCCGCGCGCTCGCCCGTGAATGGGGCACGAAGAAGACCTATCTCGGTGCCGGCGCCTGGGGCAACGGCCACGGCGGCGCCTGCCGCAACGCGACCGGCATCCAGTGGGCGCGGACGATGGTTTGTCTGATCTCGATGCAGGGGCTCGGCAAGCCCGGCGTCAACATGGGCAACATGCAATGGGGGACGCCGCAAGACTTTCAGTTCTATTTCCCGGGTTACGCCGACGGCGGCATGTCGGGCGACATCCATCACACGGGCATGGGCGTGCAGCTCTATCAGCGCATGCCTCAGTTGCTGTCGATCAATACGAACACGCAGATCATTCCGAGGATGCAGCTTCCCGAGGCCATCATGGAGCAAAAGGCCGAGGGCTACCTCTGGCAGGGCACGAGCATCGAGGCGCAATTCACCAAGATCACGTATCCGAAGCCCGGATTCTCTCCCGTGCACATGCTCTACAAGTACGGTGGCTCGCTCGTCGCGAGCATGCCGAGCGCGAACCGATACGTCAGAATGTTCCGCCATCCGAATCTCGAGTTCATGGTCGGCCAGAACATCTGGATGGAGGGCGACACGAAGTTCGCCGACATCATCCTGCCGGCCTGCACGAACTTCGAGCGCCACGACATCAGCGAGTGGGCGGGCCTCGGCGGCTATGCGCATCACGGCGAGATGCAGCTGAACCACCGCGTCATCGTGTTCCAGCACAAATGCATCGAGCCACTCGGCGAATCGAAGACCGACATCGAGATCTTCCGGCAGATCTGCGAGCGGCTCGATCTCGGCGCCTATTTCTGCGAGGGCGTCGGTGAGCTCGGCTGGGTCAAGCGCCAGTTCGACGGCTCGGATCTGCCGAAATTCATCTCGTGGAAGGATTTCATTCGCCGCGGTTATTTCGTCGTGCCGCGGGAGAAGGAAGAGCTGAGGGCGCCGGTTTCGTGGAACTGGTTCGCCCAGGGGCGCAAGAAGGACGTGCCGGAGCCGATGCCTTTACCGTCCGATTACTCAGGCAAGTACCGCGAAGGTCTGCAGACGCAGTCCGGCAAGATCGAGTTCGATTGCGAGAGCCTGAAGCGCTTCGACCCGGACAGCGAGGAGCGGCCGACGATCGCGAAGTATCAGCGGCCCGAGGAAAGCCCGAACGCCGTCGGATTCGAGGATTTCCCGCTTCAGCTCATCTCGCCGCATCCGCGCTTCTCGTTCCATACGCAGGGCGACGGAAAGGACAGTTTCCTGAACGACATCCCCGACCATCGCGTGCGTGTCGACGGCTATTACTACTGGGTCGCGCGCATGAATCCGATCGACGCCGAGGAGCGCGGAATACGCGAGCACGACCTGATCCGCCTGCACAACGAGCGCGGCGCCGTCATCTGCGCCGCCAAGCTGACTCACCGCGTCAGCCGCGGCGTCGTCCATTCCTACGGCTCTTCCGCGGTCTACGATCCGATCGGCGAGCCCGGCAACTCGACCGATCGGGGCGGCTGCGTCAATCTGTTGTCGTCGCCGAAATCGCAGATCAAGAAGGCGCATTCGATGACCGCGAGCTGCTGCCAGATCGAGGTCGAGAGATGGAGTGCCGGCGAGATATCGCTGCCCGAGCCGCAGGAGAAAGTGGCCTGACATGAAGAAATGGAATCTGATCGTCGATGTCGCCAAGTGCACGAACTGCAATCTGTGCACGCTGGCCAATCAGGACGAGCACGTCGGCAATGAGTTCGAGGGCTATTCGGCACCGATGCCGCGGCACGACCATCGCTGGATAGAGATCCGCTGCCACGAGCGCGGCGACGGGCCGCTGATGGACGTGGCCTACCTGCCCGTCATGTGCCAGCACTGCGACGATGCGCCCTGCATCGAGGCGGCGCAGAACGGCGCCGTGACCAAGCGTTCGGACGGCGTCGTGCTGATCGATCCCGTCAAGGCCAGGGGCCAGCGCGCGATCGCCGAGGCCTGCCCGTATGGCGCCATTCACTGGAACGAAGAGCTGCAATTGCCGCAGCACTGGTTCTTCGATGCGCATCTGCTCGACGCCGGTTGGGTGGAGCCGAGATGCACGCAGGTCTGCGCATCCGGCGCGCTCAGGGCGGTCAAGGTCACCGACGAGGAGATGCGCGAGATCAAGAGCCGCGAGGGTCTCGAGGAGCTGCAGCCGGAATCCAGGACGAGGCCGCGGGTTCACTACAAGAACCTGTATCGCTTCACGCACGAGTTCATCGGCGGGACTGTCATCAAGACGGTCGACGGCGTGACCGATTGCGTCGCGGGAGCCGCGATCAGGCTCGAGCGCGCGGGCGCGCTCGTCGGTGAGACCGTCACCGACGCATACGGTGAGTTCAAGTTCGATGGCCTGAAGCCGCATAGCGGCATGTACCGCGTCAGCATCGCGGTCGACGGAGCCGAAGCCAAAAGACTCGACGTCGAGCTCGCCGACAGCACCTATCTCGGGAGAATCGAGCTCGCGGCCTGAGCCCGCAGCGCGGAGCACACGGATGACGAAGTTTCGCGCATACCGACTGGCACATCTGATCGCACTGTTGCCGCTCGTTCCGGGCGCGGCTGTTGCGGAACGCTTCCGCATGGGCTTGCCGACGCCGCCGAGTCATGTCTGGACGATCGAGGCGAACGCGTTCGCTCGCAGTCTCGAGCAGCGCTCGGGCGGCGAGCATACGGTCGAGGTGTACCCTGCGAGCCAGCTCGGCAACGACGCGCAGATGCTCCAGCAGCTCCAGACGGGGGCGCTCGACATGGTTTTCATGCCGATCGCCGAGCTGACGAACCGACTGCCCGAGCTCGGCGCGCTCTATGCGCCCTATCTCGCCGATGACGTCGAGTCGTCGGCCCGTCTGCTCAAAAGCGACGAGGCGAACGCGCTGCTCGACGGGCTGCCGGCCAGGATCGGCGTCGTCGGCTTAGGCTTTGCGCTCGGCGGCATGCGCCAGATCGTCACGCGCGGCCCCGTTTCCTCGGTTGCGAGCTTGAGCGGGCTGAAGCTCAGGGTTACGCCGCTCGAGCCGATTCGCGACTTCTATCTGCTGCTCGGCGCCGCGCCGATTCCGCTGCCGATCGCCTCGGTCTACGACGCGCTCGCGAACGGCCAGATCGACGCGATCGACATGGATCTCGAGAACACCTGGAAGCAGAAGTACTACGAGCTCGGCGAGACCGTCATTCTCTCCAATCACATGATGTTCCCGATGGTGGGCCTCGTCTCGGCGGTCAAGTGGCGCACGCTCGATCCGGAAACGCGCCAGCTCATCGACGAGACTATGAACGAGCACTTCGATCGCATCATCGCGACCTATATCGAGGCCGAAGCCGAGTACGAGCGTGAGCTGCGCAACGCCGGCATCGAGATACTCGAGGTGGGTCCGGAGTTTTTCGGTTCGGCCATCGACGAATGGGAAGCCAGATGGCGTGAACGGGCTCCGGCGCTGTCGGACCTGAGGCGCCTCGCCGACCGCCGTGCCGACTGAGTATTGGGGTCAGACCCCTTTCAGGTTGGCGAGCCGGCCTGAAAGGCGTCTGACCCCAGGGCTGCCGCCAGCGCTGCCGACCCCAACGCTGCCGATGCCGGACCGACCGTGGTCTGGCTGACCCGGATCTCGAACGGGCTGCTCGCTCTTGAGAAGCGGGTGGTAATCTTCCTCGTCGCGGCGCTGCTCTCGCTGATTTTGCTCAACATCGTCACCAGAGAGCTTCAGGCGGCGCTTTTCTGGGTCGACGAGCTTGCGATCTACACGATGGTCTGGATGGCTTTCGTCGGCGCGTCGGCCATGGTTCGGATGCGTGCCGGCGTCGCCGTCACGATCGTAGTCGACCTGCTGCCGCCGGTGCTGCAACGGGGGCTCGCCCGGCTCGTCGACGCGATCGTTCTCGTCTTCGCGATCACGCTGCTCGTGCTGTGCTGGCTCTGGTACGACCCGATCGCCCTGGCCCGGAGCGGTTTCGACTTCGAGCGTTTCGCCGAGAGCACGTTCAAATTCATCTATAGCGAGCCGACGAGCACGATCGGTATCCCGAAGTTCTGGGTCTGGCTCGCCGTGCCGGTCATGGCGATTGGCATGACGATCCATGCGCTCGCCAATCTTGGCGAAGGAATGCCGTTCTCGGGGTCAGACCCCAAGGGGTCTGACCCCGAGCGCTCCGACCCCAACCCCAACCCACCATGACCGCGCTCGTCTTCGCCTTCTTACTCGTCGCCGGCGTTCCGATCGCTTTCGTCCTGTTCGGTACGGCGCTCGCGTACATCGGGCTTTCGGACAGCACGGTTCTTTTCCAGTCCTTCGCCCAGCAACTGTTCGGCGGCATCGAGCAGTACGGGCTCATGGCGATCCCGCTGTTCATGCTTGCCGGAGAGATCATGAATCGCGGGGGCCTGATAAGCCGCCTGATCGCGCTCGCCGGGATCTTCGTCGGGGGGCTTCGCGGCGGTCTCGCCTACATCAATCTGCTCGCGAACATGATGATGGCGTCGATCATCGGCTCGGCGACGGCGCAGATCTCGGTCATGACCCAGGCGATGGTCCCGGAGATGGAGCGGGCGGGGTACAGGCGCGACTTCGCCGCCGCGACTACGGCGGCCGGCGGGCTGCTGTCCCCGATCATTCCGCCGTCGATGCTGTTCGTGATCTTCGGTGTGCTCGGCCAGATCGCGATCGGGGATCTGTTCATTGCCGGCATCGTCCCCGGCATTCTGCTCGCGCTCGGCTTCATCCTCGTCGTCGCGCTGCTCGGTCTCGTCAGGGACTTTCCGAAGGGCGAGTGGCTGACCCGTTCCGAAGCGCTGCACGCCGCGGTACGCGGCGTGCCGTCGGCCATCGTCCCCGTGATCATCGTCGGCGGCATTCTGCTCGGCATTTTCTCGCCGACGGAATCGGCGGCGGCGGCAGCGCTCGCGGCGCTCGTGATCGGCCGATTCATCCACAGGGAGCTCGACCTCCGGGAGCTGCCCGACATCCTGCTCAGGACGGCCGTGAACTCGGCGCTGGTGCTGTTTCTGATCGCGACGGCGAACGTCTTCGGCTGGGTCATCATCTTCGAAGGCGTGCCGCAGCGGCTCGCGATCTGGCTGACGGAGCTCTCCAGCGATCCTTTCGTTTTCATGCTGCTCGTCAACGCATCGCTGCTCCTGATCGGCGCATTCATCGACTCGATTGCCGCGCTGATCGTCGTCGTTCCCCTGCTGTTGCCGATCGCGCAGGCCAATTACGGCATCGACGCGTTTCACTTCGGCGTCGTCGTCTGCATCAATCTCGTGCTCGGCATTCTGACGCCGCCGGTCGGCGCCGGCCTCTTCATCTCGGCGACTCTGGCGAAAGTGAGCCCGGGGCGCATCTTCGTCGCGCTCGCGCCGTTCCTCGTCGTAACCTTGCTGATCCTCGTGCTGCTGAGCTTCGAGCCGCGCCTCGTCACGATGATTCTGGACTGGCGCTCGGCCGGCTAGCGCCGATCAATTACAATGAGGCCTTCGTTCGATGCCGCTTACGGCAGCCAGGTCCGTGCTGCGGTTCATGACTGGAGGTGACCTGAAGTGAAGCTTCGACTGCTCGATGACTCCATCCGCCTGCGCCTGTCGCGGACCGACGTGAGCTGCGCGGATGAGGAAGGCGTCGTCGAGGGCCGGACTCGCTTCCCGGACGGGTCGGCCTTTACCTTCGCACTCGAGTCGCAGCCGTCGGGCAAGGCCAGCGCGACCTGCGCCGGCGGCCGCATGGTCGTCCGGCTGCCGGCCGCGGAGATCTCGCGCTGGGCCGGCGACGATACTGTCGTATCGCTCGAGAGAGACGTCGATTTGCCCGGCGGAGACCGGCTGAAGCTGCTCGTCGAGAAGGACTTTCAATGCCTGACCGCGAGACCCGACGAGGACGAGTCCGACCTTTTCGTCAATCCCGAAGCCGACGAGTGCTGAGGCTCGAGGTTGATTGAAGAAGTCGCTCTACAAGTCCACGCTGCGCCAGCTACAGATCGGACTCGTCCGCTTTCAACGGGATCTGATCGAATCGGGTCTGAAGGTCCTCGTGATCTTCGAGGGACGCGACGCGGCGGGCAAGGACGGCACCATCAAGCGAATCCGTGAGCACCTGAGCCCGCGCGAGACGCGGGTCGTCGCGCTCGGGAAGCCGTCGGACCGCGACCGCAGCGCCTGGTATTTCCAGCGCTTCGCGCCCCACCTGCCGGTCGCGGGCGAAATGGTTCTGTTCAACCGAAGCTGGTACAACCGCGCCGGCGTCGAGCGTGTGATGGGGTTTTGCACCGAGGACGAGTACAAGAGCTTCCTGCGCAACGTCTGTCCATTCGAGAATCTGCTGCTCGACTCGGGCATCCAGCTTTTGAAGTATTACCTCGACATTTCCAAGGACGTGCAAATCCGACGCCTCGCGTCACGGCGGCGCAATCCATTGAAGCAATGGAAATCGAGCCCCATCGACGCAGCCGCCGTCGAGTGCTGGGATCGTTACAGCCTGGCTCGCGACGAGATGCTGGAAGCGACGCACACGGACGGCGCGCCATGGACCCTCGTGGGCGCGAACGACAAGCGCACTACGCGCATCAACGTCATGCGCCATCTGCTCTCGCGGCTGCGAGACGGGACCCGGGCAGGCGAGCTGGAGCCGCCGGACCCCGAGGTCGTTTTCGATTTCGGGCCCGAGGCGCCGGCGCGCCTCGCCCGCTGAGCGAGACGCCCGCGCTCAGGGAACCCCGCCCGGCAGCATCGAGATATCGGTCTGCACGTTCATCGACATCTGCTGGGACTGGCCCTGCATCCCGACGCTCATCACCATCATCGTCGACATGCTCATTTCCGAGACCGGTATCAGCCTGCCGAGGCTGACGCGCATGTTGCCGCTGCCGGTCGATTCCATCGACATCAGGTTCACTTCCGCGCGCGGCGGCAAGCCGGCAGCGCCTTCGAGGGCCTGCTGCCCGGCCGTTTGCGTCAGCGGTCACGCGCGCCTCGTTCCCGTCGAATGACTCAAGCTGGTACGTCGCCGTTTGCTCAAGAGTGAAACCGCCGGATTCGAGATTGCTGACGACTTCCCATCGCGCTCCGATCCGAGCTGGATCACCATCTCCATCGTTCCCTGCTGCGCGTAGCCCTCCTCGAAGCTGTAGCGCAACTCGTGGCGCGGCTGGGCGCCCGGCTCCAGCAGCGTGACGGTCGTCTGAGCGAACGCCGATGCGGACGCCGCAAGGCTAAGCAACACGCTCGCCGGCAAGGCGAGTCTGGGCCGGATTATCCAAGACCTCCTGTATTCCCGGCGCTGTCGAAAGGGGGGACTGCGGATCGGGCCCACACTCTGACATACTCTCCCGGTCGCGCGCCTACGATGCGCGAAGGTGGTGCAGATGCTCGAATTCATCGAAAGCACAGCGATAGCGACCTGGGTTCGCGAATCGCCGTCTATTTTCGGTTACACGTTCGTCCTGTCGCTGCACGCGATCGGGCTTGCGATCGTCGTCGGCGTTAGCGCCGTCGTTGCGCTGAGGGCGATCGGCCGCTTCGGCCAGATACCGCTCGCGCCGATGCTGAAGTTCTATCCGGTGATGTGGGTGGGCTTCACGATCAACACGATCTCGGGGCTGATGCTCTTGGCCGCCAACGCGACCGGCATGCTGTCGATGCCGATGTTCTACATCAAGATGGCGTTCATCGTCGCGGCCGTCGTGACGCTGTCGCTGCTGAAGCCGCGGCTCGCCGCCGGGTCCGGACGCGGTCGCGGGCTTTCCTATGCCCTGCTCGGCTTCTGGCTCGGAGCGATCGTCGCCGGTCGGCTCACGGCCTATCCCTATTTCGTCAACGCCTGGTTCGGAGCCTGAGGGCGAATCATGCTGGAAGCACTCGGCAACTGGATCGACAGCTTCGGCGTCTATCAGCTGATGAATGCCTATAGCTGGCTCTGGCCTGTCTGCGAGATGATCCATTTCGTCGGCATGGCACTCTTGATCGGATCGATCGGCATTCTCGACCTCAGGGTCCTCGGGTTCGCCAAGGGCCTGCCGATATCGAGGCTCGAAGCGCTCGTGCCCGTCGCGATCGGGGCATTCGCCGTAAACGCCGCGACCGGCATCCTGTTCGTCATCGCGAATCCGGACGGCGGCGCGAACGCATACCTGCTCAACCTCGCGTTTCAGATCAAGATCATCCTGATCCTGCTCGGGGGCATCAACGCGATCGCGTTCTACTTCACGGGCATCTCCGAGCGAACGGCGGCGCTCGGGCCGACCGACGAGGCGCCGGCGAGCGCCAAGCTCATTGCCGGAGCGTCCATCGTTCTGTGGATATTCGTCATCTTCTTCGGGCGGCTCATCATGTACAACGACACCTTGCTCTGGTTTCTCGGGCTCTAAGGGGAACTGCATCCGCTCCTGGCTCGCGGAAAGCCGCCGAGCACTACGGGATGAGAAAGTACGGGACGAGCAGGGTCCCCATGGCCGTGATCGCGACGATCGCGATCAGATTGAGCACGAGCCCGGCGCGGCTCATCTGCGGGACCGTGAGATAACCCGAGCCGAAGACGATCGCGTTCGGCGGCGTCGCCACCGGCAGCATGAATGCCATCGAGGCGGCGAGCGCCGCCGTCGCCATCAGCATCAGCGGCGCTATGTCGAGCCCGACCGCCGCGCCGGCCATGACCGGCATGGCCATGTTCGTCGTCGCGATGTTCGAGGTCAGCTCGGTCAGGAACACGACGAGCGCGACGACGGCCGCTATGATGACGATGGTCGGCACGGCGTCGAGCGCGCCGACGGCGCCGCCGATCCAGGCCGCGAGACCCGATTCGTCCATGGCCCGCGCGAGCGACAGGCCGCCGCCGAAGAGCACGAGAATCCCCCAGGGGATCCTGCGCGCCGTCTGCCAGTCGAGCGCGAACTCGCCTCTGCGCCAGTCGACGGGCAGAACGAACAGCAGGATGGCAGCCGTCATCGCGATGGTCGAGTCGTGCACGAAAGGCAGCCAGGTTTCGAGGCCCGGAATTGTCACGTCGCCGAAGGTCTTCTCCTGGCGCAGCACCCAGGCGAGCGCCGTCAGGCCGAAGACGAGCGCCGTGATCTTCTCGCCACGGCTGATGGAGCCCAACGCCTTTCGCTCCTGATCGATCAGCGCTCCCGCATCCCCGGACAGCGTTCCCGACGGATAGAGCACGCGCGTCAGCAGCCACCATGTCAAAGGCAGCATGACGATCGTGAACGGCAGCCCGACGCCCATCCACTGCACGAAGCCGATCTGCACATCGAGGAGCTGATTCGCCTGACTCGCGAGCACGGTGTTCGGCGGCGTGCCGATCAGCGTGCTGACGCCGCCGATCGAGGCCGCGTAAGCAAGGCCGAGCATCAGCGCAATGCCGAACTCGTACGGGCCCTTCTGATCGAGCGGCTTGAACATCTCGCTGACGGCGAGGCCGATCGGCAGCATCATCGCAACGGTCGCCGTGTTGCTGATCCACATCGACAGAAATGCCGTCGCGAGCATGAAGCCGAGTACTAGCCGATTCGGGCTCGTGCCGACGAAGGCGATGATCCTGAGCGCGATCCGCTTGTGCAGTCCCCACTTCTGCATCGTCGCTGCGATGAAGAATCCGCCCATGAATAGAAAGATCATGGGGTCGGCGTAAGCCGTCGATGCGCCCTGAGCGTCGAGCACGCCTAGAACAGGAAACACGCCGAGCGGCAACAATGCCGTGGCGCTGATCGGCAGGGCCTCGGTCATCCACCAGGTCGCCATCAGGAGCGCGACGGCCGCCGTGCGCCATCCCTCGACGCTGAGCCCGCTCGGCGGGGGCAGAGAAAGCACGACGCCGAATACGACGATTCCGGCAATGAGCCCGATCCGCTGGACTGGACGATACGACCTTGGTTCTGTTTCGGACACGCTATGCCCCGAGCTCGAGACGGCCAGAGTGTCGATGAAGCGCCGGGCCCGCGCAAGCGTCGCGCG
>DATKCK010000069.1:0-61291 GCA_035513215.1 Gammaproteobacteria bacterium
TCGTCTCGAGCTACGTGGGGTCTGCCCGCTGATGGCGCGGCCGCCGAATCAGCGCGTGGCGGCCAGGCGGGCGCGCGAGCTGCTCTCGCGGCGCATGCCGGGCCTCGATCCGACGACGGTCCGCGAGCACGTCATTCGCGCCGAGCGGGTGGCGGCCGTGATCTGGCGCAGGTGGCAGATCGGGCCCTGGCAGTGGCAGGTGAAGCATTTGCGGTGGTATCTGGAGTGTCGGACGGATGCGATGAGGCCGGGGACGCGGTATAGGTATTGGCTGACGATCCGGGCGCTGGTTTATGCGCTTGGGAGGGGTGAGGATTGGGTGGCGCGGTTGAAGGGGCCGTGGGTTAGGCCGACGGGGGAAGGTGGGGAGATGAAGGATGGGAGGCCGGCGAGTTTGCCGGGGTAGCCGGCTACCGAAGCTAACATCGATTTGAACGCTAACATTCCCGATGTTAGAGACCCGCTGAAACCAGCTCACTCCGATCCGTGCGCAAAGACTCCGTCCCGAAATGAAGCGAGAAGTCGGAGCGCCAAACCAGGCTCGACTCCAGATTCACCGACCAGGCGAAGCTGACCGCCAGTATCCGTTTCGTCGTTGAGAATGCCGGCCAGCGCATCCAATACTCGGGCAGGATTGGAGCTGGTCCTTGCGATCCCAACCGCAGCGTCGTGCCCGGTCAGCCAGGCTCCGGCAGCCTCGTAGTCGAAGTCATCGGCCTCGAGTAGGTGTGCTGCCTCGTCATAGAGGCGCGCGGCATTCTGCGATATCGACATCCGTTGTTGCTCGCTTGATGGGCACGCCGTAGCCATGGTGAAGGACCAGATCCCGCGCCATCGCACCGACCAACAGGGGATCGTGATTCGGGGCGGCTGAACGGATGTCTCGAATCAGATCGGACAACCAAAGCAGGCCGCCTTTGTCAGACAAATCCATTGACGATCCGCTCATAGATCAGGTCAGCGGCTTCGAGACAGCGGGCATCGCCGGTAACCAGGAGATCGGCATAGATGAGAGGCAACGGCACCGTTGCATTTTCCGCGTCTTCGAAGGTCCAGAACCGCTCGACGAGTTCCGCCGGTCCGGCGGCGTCCTTCTTCAATGCGAAGTCCACCAACAGGCGGGGATCGATCTTTTTCGTGTAGAGCGTGATTGTCTCAGGCCTCAAGCGCCTGGTCACTTGTGCTTCTGCGGCTTCGCCGCCGAATTGGACGCCGTACTTCCGGACGTTGAGGTTCTTCCACCACCCCGCCAAATCTGTTCGGTATCGTTGCAGAACGAGCTTCGGTCGTAGCGTTCGAGCATAAGCCTCCGCCCATTGCTTCAACAGCCGCTCTCGCTGGAGCAGTCGTCGATGCTGATCGATATCTGCGACGAAGCCGAGGTCCTGAAGGTCCGTCATGACCCAGCCGACAGTGCCGTGGGCAACGCCCGCTTCGGCGGCGATCTCTCGATAGGGGCGATCGACCCACTCCGGATGGCAAAGGAGCGCGAAGATGACTTTCAGGCCGCCTGGTCGAAAGGCCCTGCCAACAGTCGTGCGCGGCAAGGTCTCCTCCCTCGGGCGCTCACCCTTGATCCAGAGGTAGATGGGCGGCTGATCGAGAAAGGCGTTGCCGGCGGCGTCGAAGAAGGCGATCCCTCGGTCCTTCAGTGTCTCGGCCATGGGCGGCGTGACATAGTCGGCGATCAGCAAGCCAGGCTTGTCGTAGCGTTCGATCTGATGCAGCGTGGCGCCCAACGTGGCGGGCCTGAGACCGCGCTTGATTTCGGCGAGGTATTGGCGAGCGCGGCGGCCTTTGCCGATCAGGATAACGGCGTCGGCTTCGCCCTCTGGCGCTCGCTGCAGCGTCGCCGGAACGCCCAGCTTCTTCGCGGTTGCGAGTGCGGCATTCAACAGGTTTTCGGTCGGTTTGTCCATTATCCGATATTGTCCACGTTCCGTGGACATAGATCAATAGTGGACAACTGCTGGTCGAAGCCCCGCCCTCAGCCGCGCGACGTCAGGCCGATCCCGAGGCCACTGGCACCAGGCTCCTCGCCGCGCACAGCAGTCCGACGGCGGTCCATACTAGACGCTGCGTTTAGCATGGAAGGACCCTGGCGCCATATTAAACGCAGCACCGCTACTCGGGAGACATGGCTGCCACGATGATCCGCGCCACCTCGGCCGCCGGATAGTAGACCCGCCGACCGATTCTTCGGCCGCAGGCCTTGAGCTTCCTGGTCTGAAAGTCGGGCGGATGACACAGGCTGTAGCGGAGGCCGCCGGGCGTCCTGTCCAACAGCTCGGCCAACTGGGTCTGGGAAAGGAGCACGCCGTACTTCTCGGTGAGGGTGTCTTCCAGGCGCCTCACCGTTTCCGCCTTCTGATCTCGATTCATCTATCACATCCTTGTTGATTCTGGATGAACGCATCAGAAACAAAACTGGCCTCGAAGGTCTACGAAAAACTCAAACAAACGGAGTTTTGTTTTATCGCTGCTTTTCGTTGCGCGCTTTGATATATAGATTGGTTTTGCGCGCGAAACCGCTGTCCCGCGAGGCGGTGTTAGTCTTCGTTGGAAGGTAGCTGACTAGACGAGTTGAATGACGTACGTCTTTGCGCACGGAGATCCTCGCTGCGCTTCGGAGCGGAACCGTTGACGGAGCACATGCGCGAGAATGCGCAAATTTGTTGAGATCCCCACGGCGTCAACGCCGGCCTCAGGCAACGCCCCCACGCCTGAGGCCCTCCTTCTTATTCCTGTCCAACCACGGTTCCTAGTCGGACGCTATAGCAGCAGCAACGATTCGAGCGACGTCAGCCGCGGAATAGTAGATCCGGCGGCCGATCCGGCGGCCACAAGCCTTGAGCCGCCGGGTTTGCAGGTCTGGCGGGTGGCAGAGGCTGTATCTGAGCCCGCCAGGCGTCCTGTCCAGGAGCTTTGCCAGTTGCACCTGCGACAGGAGCACGCCGTACTTTTCGACGAGCGTATCCTCCAGCCGCCTGACGGCCTCGGCCTTCTGATCTGGATGCATATCTCACTCCTTTGTAATTTTCGACGAATACATCAGATACAGAACTGGCCTCGAAAATCTATAGAAAAACGGCCCGACTTTTCGGGCCGTTTGTTTGCTGATTTTCTGGACGAAGCTTGTTATATAGAGGGATTTTCTTGCGAGCTTGCCTTCGGGCCCGGAGCCACGACTCGCAGGTAACCCAGCAGATGAAGATCACCCACCCCTACCGTAGGGCCAGCAAGCGATCCTCGAAGCGATAGTCGATCGGCCGACGAGGCTGCGCGTGGTACCACGCGAAGGTTCCCCGTAGTCCCGTCTCGAACGGCGTCGGCACTACACCCAAACCCCGCGGCGCGTCGGGATTAGAGCCAATCGAATCCGCGCGCCATCGTCGCGAGAATGACGGCTGTGAACGTGACCAGAGTCGAAATGCCCCAAAGCCTTGTTGCCGCGATGGCTTGATTCACTGACTCGAAGCTCCTGTCGATGCGTTCGAACTTCTGGTCCACGCCTTCGAACTTCTGATCGATGCCGTGGAACCTCTGATCTATGCCGTCGAATCGAGCGTTGAACTTCTGATCCATGGCGTCAAATCGCCGATCGATGCCATCGAATCGTCGCGGCCCGGTTATCGTTGGGCGTGCGCCGCCGCGATCGCATGCATGGAGTCCGTCAGGTCGGCATCTGCAGCAATACGCCAGTAAGCTCTCGCCAACGAAGTCGCTTCCTCCCATACGTCTAGCGTGTCAGCGTTCGGGCGAGCGACTCTTACCGGTTGCTCGAGCATATTGCCGCTAGCTTGCGGCGCGTAGGCCATCGGCAACTGGTCGAAAGCGGGCGCCGGATCGTAGCGATCGTCCCGCGGAAACAGCAAGACGTTGTGCAGATGTCGGTCGTTGTTGGCGATTTGGGCACCGAAGGCATCGAGGAGCGCGATTTGGCGAACGTTCTCCGCACTCAGCAGTTCATTGCGAGATAACGCATGCGCTGCATCCATCCACGTTCGACCTTCCATTTCACTCGCTGCCGCCATTGAGATTGCCCGTATTCGTCCTCGGGCACCGACCCGATCGAATCGGTAGACAACCAGGAACCGCCAATCTTCATAGTCGACAAGCTCGCTGCGGGCCGCGCTAATTCCATGATCTCGAAGCGTCTCTAGAGCCAGATGCTCGAGCCGTAGCAAATCCTGCCACCGCCGGGCGTTGTCCGTTCTGGCGTTGGAAAATTTGACGATGCAATGCTCGCCCTGATGCAGACACGTGAACTTTGGTCGATCTCCGCCGGCGGACGAACCCGTGTGCTCACCAGCCAGAGCAGCTTCTGCCAATGCTGGAAATTCCGCTACGCCGGTCTCGTCGTGCGACAGCTCCTGCCAGCGCTCGAACGACTCTTTACCGAAGACGAGGTTTCCCGGCAGGTCCTCGCCGCGGCGAGTAACAGCCGCAAGAACATGATGATCGGACCAATTTGTAACGTCTTCGGGTAGCCCAAGATCCTGATTGCCTCTCGCGAAACACCGACCGAGAAAACCACGCGGTGCGACATCATGAATTTCGGCCGGCAGCCCATCGATGACGGACTCATCAGGAAACCACACCGATTCGGTGCCCGCGAGCGTAATCAGGGTGTTGCTTTGACTGATTGCGCCCTGCTCGTCGACCCGAAATGCGGGAAACTCACTGGTTGATAGCCCAGGCACTGTTTGGCGCAGGGCATAGCGCGTTGCTCGCGCCCGACCGAGCGTTAGCACCTGGTCACCCAGGCCATGGACGGCGCGCATGAGCGTCGCCCGGCTGACGCCGGCGGTGTCGATCAGCTCTCTTGAGGAGCGGCTGCCCGACGCTAGCAGGGGCTGCAAGTTCAACATTATTATGAAACGATATTATTTCCAGATTTAACCAGTAGAATAAGCCACTTATACGATTAATGAAACTATTATAGAAACGATTTGAAAAACGTTTCTAGCACGTATTTGGCTCAGGCAGGACTGGCTCGAGTGGCCGATTCACCACGGGATCGCTGCTCAGTGGCTCAAGCGTGCCTCAGGACCGCGCTCGGCTCCAGGCGGAGCACTCTCCGTACCGACAGGTAGATCGAGAGCACGACGCAGGCCGAGACGATCACGAGCACGCTGGCGCCAATGACGCCCAACGTCCAGCCGCCGATCGAGAGTCCCTGACCGACGACAGCGAGCACGGCGCCGGCGAGCAGAACGCTGAGCCCGAGGCCGATCGCGAGCTGCTTGGTACCTCTGGCCAGGAAGACCGTCAGAACGTTGCCGTTGCTCGCGCCGAGCGCGCGGCGAAGGCCGATCTCGTGGCGCTTGAGCACGACGGCATTGCTGCTCATGCCATAGATCCCTGTGACCGCGAGCAGGATCGCGAACGCGCCGCTTCCGGCAAACAGTTTCGTCAACGTTCTGCCGACGAGCGTCGCTTGCTGGCGCTGGTACTCGAAGCTGCTGATCTGATTGGTCACGAGCGCCGGATCGATCCGTGCAACGGCTTCGGACATGGCGGCGCTCGCCCGGCTCGTATCGCCCGTGTGCCTGACGAGGAAACGCATGGCTGGCAAATTGACCTGCGGCAGCGGCACGTAGATCGACGAAAGACCGACAGGCATCATCCCGAGCGGATCGTTGCCGACGTCTGCGACGATACCGACAATGACGAGCTGCTCGGGCTCGGTTCCGCCCATCGACACGTCGATGCGCTGTCCGAGCGCGGACTCGTTCGGCCAATGCGTTCGCGCGAGCGTCTCGCTGACGATCGCCGTTCGAAGGCCCGTCGCGTTGTCGCTGCTGTCGAAGCCGCGGCCCTCGAGCAATATCGGGCCGATTGGCGTTGGCGATTCGGACAGGACGCCCAGCCACGCACCGGGTTGCGCCTCCGGCACGGCATATTCGACGCCCTCCACGCCGAACTGCGTGATGTTTAGCTGAAACATGGCGGCGGCCGCCTCGATGGCGGGCGCGGCCCTGAACTCGGCAAGCACCTGCTCGTAGATTCGCAGGCGCTCCTCGTCGGTCGCGTAAGTCTCCGGCGGCACTTCGACGATCATCGTCAGAACATCGTCCGTGTCCATGCCCGGGTCGAAGTTCACCGCGCGCTGCGCCAGGACGACAATGACACCGCCAACGATCATCACGGTCGAGATCAGCGCAACCTGCACCGTGACGAGCCCCCGCGAGATCCTGCCCATGCTGAGCCCGCCGCCTGCGCGCGTGCCGTCGCGAAGCAGCGAGTTCGGATCCGCCCTGCTCACGCAGAGCGCCGGCAATACCGAAACGATGAGCACGGTGAAAAACAGAAACACACCGGCCGCGGCGAGGAGCTCGCCATCCAGGCTCCACGTCCACCAGAACGGCAGATCCCCTCCGAGAAACGCCGTAAGGAAGCCGTCCGTCCACTCGAGTGCCCGTCTCGCGAGGAATACGGCGACGATTCCACCGATAGAGCAGAGGATCAGGTTCTCGAGCGTCGTCTGAACGACGAGCCGAAAGCGCGGCGCGCCGAGCGCGACGCGCACGCCGACCTCGACGATGCGTTCGTTCGTCCGTGCCAGCATCAAATTGCCGACGTTGACGGCGGCCAACAGCAGGATCGAGACCGACAACAGGTTCAGGACACCGAAAAGTACCGTGCCGAGAATTCCCCAGGACTCTTCCTGGAAACTCAGCACTGAAACCGCCTGAATTCCATCTTCGACGCCGGCAGCCTGCACCTGCCTGACTCTCCGCAGGATCCCGGCGAGCCCCGTCTCGACGGCCCCGACGCTGACGCCGGGGCGAAGTCGGGCGTAAGCGGAGAGCGGCTCGCCCGGGTAAGCGGGCGGATCGAGAACGTCTTGCGTGAGCGGCAGCCACATTTGCGTGTTGATCGGAAACGCGTACCCCTCCGGCATGATGCCGACGATGCGCGTAAGCCGCCCGTTGACGCTGACGATCTCGCCGACCACATCGGGATCGCCCGAGTAGGCCGATTGCCAGGTTTGGTGATCGATGACCGCAACCGGTTCGCTGCCCGTCGCGCCGTCTTCGGCCACGAACCCGCGACCGAGCGCGGGCTGCGTCCGGCTGAACTCGAAGATGCGCCAATCGCTTTCGACGGTCCGCAGATTGCGGCCGGTCCCGGGTTCGCCGACGCGCGCGCGTGACTCGCGGAAAGCGCCGAGCCCCTCGATGCTTTCGGCCTGGTCCCGCAGTGCGGCGAGCTCGAAAGCGTCGAGCGGCTCGAAATTCGGCCAGCTGCCGACGCCGACGCGAACGATCGAATCGCCTTCCGGCACTGGCAGGTCGCCGTAGATCATCGTGTTGAGTGTTGCGAACGTGTAGAGGCTGATGCCGAGGCCTCCCGAGAGCACGAGGACCGTCAGGAGCGTGAAGGATGGGCCCTTGAGAAGGAGCCGAATGGCGTACTTGATGTCGGTGAACGTCATCGACATTCTTCTATGCCAGTGCATTCAGGCAAAGGTCGCGCGCGATCATAGGGAGCGTCCCCCTAATAGGCTCCTTCGCCCATACAAATCGCGTGCCACTCCACGATGCAGCGAGTAGCACGGGCTCTTTCGGCCCATAGTCCCGGGATCGATACGAGAATCCCGAATTCGAGACAGATGACGCCCACAAGGCGGCTCCGTTCTCAGAATTGTCTGATCTGTACGCCGCCGTTGACGGTCCGGGCACGGATCAATGGTCCGCCGTTGCCCAACGTCGCCGAGACCTCGCGGTTGCGGCGGCCCTCTCGAGTCACCGGGAAGTCCGAGCTGACGCCGCCGTTGACCGTTTCGACGTCGAGCCTGGCCGAGAAGTCCTCTGGAATCCGCATGACGATCCCACCGTTGGTCGTGCGCACGTCGAATATTTCGCCGTCGAACGTACCGTCTGCGAATTCTGCGCTGATGCCGCCATTGACGGTGCGTCCTCGAGCGGATGTCGAAACGTTGACGAGACTGATACCGCCATTGACGGTCTCGGCGTCCAGGTTGCCCCGCATATCGGCGACTGAGATCCGACCGTTGACGGACTCGATCCAGAGGTCCGTGTCAGGCGGCGCCATGATCTCGAAATCGACGTTCCAGCCACCATTGCGACGGCCGAATAGCGACCAGGAGTTACGAACGTCCGGGCCGTAGGCACGGAGAACGCCGTCCGTGTTGATCTCGATCTCATCCAGCCTGTCTCGCGCCGCGGCCTCGTCGCGATCCCACGAGCGGACCAGCGCTCGTACCTGAATCGCGTTGCCGCCCCCTCCGGTCACGCTGACGCTGCCGTTCGGCCTGCCATTGATCTCCAACGATTCTTCCCGTGTCAGCGTGAACTCGCGGCTCTCGCAAACGTGGATGGATCGATTGCCACCGAACCAGTCGTCACCGCAAGCCACCTCGGACCGCGATTCCTGGGCAATGGCACTGGCGGCCCCGGCGATGGCGAGTAGTCCGGGAACGGCGAATCTCGTGATGGTGGACATCGTCACTCTCCCCTGATTCGGTCATAGCTTAGCGAAAGGCGGGCCGCAAGACCGAGCCTCCCATAAGCTATTGACTCAGTAGAGATGTGGCCGGTTACAGTCCCTGAGTCCGCCCGGCACTCGCGGTCGTGTCTGCGGTTGGCAACCGCCTACGCCCCCTTTCGACGCAAGAAGAGCCGCAGCACCGACAGCCCTCCAGACTCGAAACTGGCATCGGCCGATACAGGACCGACGCCGATGCTGTCGGCGCGCGCGTACATTTGCCGCATCGAATACGTAGTCTCCCCGCCTGGCGGAAACAGCAATCTGACCCGGCACAGTGATTCCCGGCACTCGACGTCGACGTGCAGCAGGGCAAGATTGGAGATCAGCGAGAGATTCCCGAGGATGCGCGCCTCCGTCGGCGCGGACCAGGCCGGGTCCCGCTGCTCGAGCGCAAACCGCTGTTCCGCCTCATCGAAGGTCGGCCAGCCGATCGGGCGATCGAGTATGCGAGCAACACCGTCCTTGCCGATCGGTAGCGAGTGCGCCTGCACCGACGGCGTCTGCGATCGACCATCGCTGACAGTCGCGATACTGGCTGTCTTCGGAGGTCTGGGAGCCGCGCTGTATCGGGCATCCGTCTCCCGGATTCCGATCGAACTTGGCGCTTCTCCCGGCTGATCATTGAGCGCGACACTCGCTTTCGCCGGCATCGACTCACCGCTCTGAAAGTGAATGACGGTCGCCGCAATCGATGCGCCGAGCGCTGCCGTGCCCATGAATCTGAGTACGCTTCTGCTCATTAGAGGACCTCGTCGCCCGAGTTTACTACTACGTAGATAGTTGACAATGGCCCGATTCTGTTATTTACTACTATCCGAATAGTAGAAGGAAGGCGCATGGAATTCTCTTTGACTGATCGCGAAGCGAGCCTGATGGAAGTCCTCTGGGAACGCGGCCCATCCACCGTCGCCGAAGTACGCGCAGAGCTCTCCGACGAGCTGGCCTACACGACGGTGCTGACGATTCTGCGCAACCTCGAAGGCAAGGGCTATGTGACGCACGAGGAGGAAGGCCGCGCACACAGATACGCCGCCCTCGTCGCCCGCGATGCCGCTCAGCGTAGCGCGCTGAAGGCCCTGAAGCAGAAACTGTTCCAGGGATCGACCGAGTTGCTGCTGACGCGCCTCGTCGCCGAAAAGGACCTGTCAAAGGCGCAGATCGAGCGCATCCAGCGCCTGCTCGACCAACAACCCAAACGGGGAGCCAAGAAATGATTCTGACAATGGCGTACCTGTTCGTGATCGCCCTCTTGATGGGTCTTGCGGCGTTGCTCGGCGAACGCCTTTGCGCGGAGCTCGGTCGGCCGCGACGGAGCGCCTGGCTGATCGCGCTCGTCGCTTCGGCTTCGCTTCCCGTCTACGCTATGTTTGTCGATGCGAACACCCCAGCCGGATCTCCGATCCTCTCGCTGCCCATGCTCGACATCCTGCCGACGATCAGAGGCGTTGGTACTGATACTGTCGTTGCGGCAGCGCCGGGAGCAACGCCCTTCGGCTGGCCGGATTGGAAGGCGTTTGACTCCGCTATCGTCGCGGTCTGGGCCGGCTCGTCCACGGCGATGCTGACGCTCTGTCTCATAGCCGGCTGGCGATTGCATCGCGTCTTGAGCCGATCGCAGCCGGTGACGATCGAGGACCAGGAAGTCCTGGTGTCCGACCGCCTCGGGCCGGCCGTCTTGGGATTCCTGCGGCCGCGCATTGTTCTGCCGCGATGGCTCGCGGAACAGGGGACGGCCCTTCGCTCTTTAGTACTCAACCACGAGCGCGAGCATATCGCCGCTCGGGATCACATCGCGTTGCTCGGGGCGCTGGCTCTCATCGCCCTGATGCCATGGAACGTTGCGCTCTGGTGGCAACTGCGCCGTCTGCGTACGGCGATGGAAATCGACTGCGACAGCCGCGTCCTGCGCGACGGCGCTAATGCTCGCGCCTATTCGGAAGCACTGCTGACCGTAGGACGACAATCCGTGCGCACGCCGTTCGGCTCGGTTGCCCTGACCGAGCCCGTCTCGGAGCTGGAAAGGAGGATCAGGATCATGATGGACAAGGCGCGCAGCTTCAGTCTCGCAGGCTTCTCTGCACGCTCCGTGCTGGCCCTTTCGGTGCTGGGTCTTGCCCTCGCCGTGAATGCGCCGAACGCACAACAGCCCGCCGAAGGCAACGGAGCCGCCATAAGCCAGAAGAATTTCCCGACTATCAGAACGGCTATCTACGACCGATTGTCAGAGGCGCAAGCATGTATCGAGGCAGAGGATACAAGCTGTGCGATCCGGGTCCTCGATGAGGTCGCCGACATAAGAGACCTGAACGCGTACGAGTCCGCCCAGCTCTATAACTTTTACGCGTTCGCCCATTTCAATCGGGACGATACGGAAGAGGCGGCGAGAGCCTACGAAAACATCCTCGCTCTGCCCCGGTCAGATATCCCCGATGGGATGATTCAGTCGACGATGAGAAGTCTCTCGATGCTCTACATACAGACCGGGCGTTTTGACGATGGTCTCGACTTGTTCGACCGCTGGATGGCGCTACCGATCGTCACACCGAAGCCGAGTGACTACTACCTCAAAGCCACGATACTCTATCAGCTCGAGCGGTATCAGGACGCGCTTGCCCCGCTGGAGCATGCAATAGCGGAAGCGGAAGAACCGACGGAAAGCTACTACCAGCTGCTCTACGCGCTGCAATATGTAACCGACGATCATGATGCCATGTTGAGCACGCTCCAAACGCTCAACGCGCGCTGGCCGAAGGAAGAGTGGACCGACGCTCTTGCGGGGGCCGAGCGGCTGCAACAGGGCGCCGTAGAGGAGCTTGTCGCATCAGTGACAAGTGATAGCACCCAACAGCTGCAACAGGATCAAGAAGCCCCTCTGTCCGACGAATACCTTCCTGTCGTCACGGTTGCGCCGATGTATCCTCCGAGGGCTGCGCAGCGCGGGCTCGAGGGCTACGTTGTCCTCTCATACACGGTGAATGCAACGGGCCGGACCGAAAACATCGAAGTAGTCGAATCGAGCTCGACGGAATTCGAGGAGGCCTCGATAGAGTCGGTGGAGAAGTACCGGTACCGGCCGAGAATCGTGGACGGTGCAACGATCCCGGTCGATGGCGTTACGACCAGAGTCGTGTTTGAGTTGGAGTAGCCTGATGAGGGTTAGGCTGTATATCAGAGTCTGCCCGCTCACGCATGTGCCGGCCGACGCTCAGATGAGTTGCACGACCTGTTCGTTCTGATTTTCGCCGTGCTTCGGAGCAAGAACGTCGTCGAGATGGATGCGCAAGAATGCGCAAATCGACTGATACACCGCCGCGGCCTCAGGCGCTACCCCCTGCTGTCCCTGAGGCTCCGGTTTTTATGTGTGTCCTACCGTTGCTCCTAGTCGGGCGCTACTGCCGCTTGTTTGCTGCTTTTCCGGTTGAAGCTTGTTATATAGAGAGGTTTTCTTGCGAGCTCGCCCACGGCGGCTACCGTTCATGGACTACGAAATCGATGATGACCTGACCAAGGATGAGACTGAGTACGTCCAGCAGAAGCTGATCGAATTCGCTGACCGGCTTACAACGCCCCGGAACTATCGCGAGCTCGGGGTTGCGCTAAGGGACAGCGAAGGGAATGCGGTAGGCGGCATCACCGCGAGTACGGTTTGGGACTGGCTTCAAATTGGGATTTTGTGGATTCCGGAAGAGATACGCGGCAGGGGCTATGGAAGTCAGCTTCTGGAAAGAATCGAACAGCTCGGCAGGGAGTGCGATTGCCGCTATGCACGCCTCAACACATTTGATTTCGAGGCGCGGGGATTCTATGAGGCACGCGGGTATAGAGTCGTCAGGCAGACGGATGACTTTCCGTCTGGGCACACTCAGTTTCATTTGACCAAAGAGCTCTAAGACGCGGCTTGGCCGACATCGCTCACATTGACGCAGACCTAGTACGGCGACTCGTCTCAAACCAGTTCCCTCGCTGGGCGAAGCTTCCGTTAAGGGCTGTCGAGCCCCAGGGCCACGACAATCGAACGTTCAGGTTGGGCGACGATAAGAGTGTCCGGCTGCCAAGCGCTCCAGCGTATGCGCCACATGTAGTAGTCGAATATCGCTGGCTATCAGCGCTTGCACCTCGCCTGCCTGTCCAGATTCCTGAACCGCTCGCGCTTGGACAGCCGGACCAAGACTTCCCATGGCACTGGCTCATCAATCGCTGGCTCGACGGGAACAGCGCGGAAGAGTCACCCATCGACGATCTGGTCCGCTTCGCCTCGGATTTGGCTGGGTTGCTCAGGGCACTACAAGGAGTCGACGCCGCATGCGCGCCAGAGCCGGATGCCGATAACTTCTTTCGAGGTGCGCATCTGTCCGTCTACGACTCTGAAACCATCAACTGCATCGGCAGGCTCGAGGGGGTGATCGATGCTAAGGCCGCTGCAGCAGTCTGGAGGCAAGCGGTCGAGTCGGAATGGAACGGCCCGCCAGTCTGGGTACACGGTGATATCGCGGCGCCCAACCTTTTGGTTACGAACGGGAGACTATCCGGGGTTATCGATTTCGGCCAGCTCGCGGCGGGTGACCCTGCGTGTGATTTAGCGATAGCGTGGACGTTCCTGTCAGGCAAGAGCCGCGAGGTTTTTCGCGATGAGCTTAACCTCGACGGCGCGACTTGGATGAGAGGACGCGGATGGGCCTTGTGGAAAGCGTTGCTGACGCTGGACACACATCGCGATTACGGTGCTGCTCGAGCGCCGGTCAAACGAGTAATTCACGAGATTCTCGGAGCCGATGACTGACCGTTTCGCTCCGCGTTCCCAGTGAATTTGTCTGACGGAATCGACCTATCGGGCACCCCTGAAAGGGAAATTCACGGCAGCCCCACTTAGAATGTTGGCCATCAGATTTGCACTGACCAGGCTGGGCGGCTGTGGGAAAGACGACACTGTGCGTCGGGGCGGTGGTTCTACGAGGGGAGTCGGTACTGCTCGTGAGGCAGTCGAAGGGACACTCACTCGAAGGGCAGTGGACGATCCCCTGGGGCGTGATCGACCCGGGTGAATCGCCCTCGGTAGCTGTCCTGAGGGAAACGCGGGAGGAAGCGGGAATCACGGCCCAACTGGAAGGGCTGCTTGGCGTACAGGAAATCCCCGCCCCCTGGGAGGGGCACGTCGGTATCCTGTACCTGTGCAGGCATTTGGATGGCGAGCCTCAGCCTGATGAGCGCGAAACGGACGGGGCTGGTTACTTCTCGGCGTCTGCCATCGAGAAACTGGCGGAACCGATAGAGCCACTTAGCAGGTGGCTATGCGTGCGAGTCCTGAACGGACGGTACACGTTGACGCGAGATGACGCGACGAATCCGTTTTCGCCGAGCGTGGGTTATCTCTGAATGACGGACGTCGTCTGCAGCCGGGCAACCCGTGCGCACGGCTAACGGAACGCCAACAAACGGTCCTCGAACGCATAGTCGATCGGGCGCCTCGCCTGTGCCTCGTGCCACGCGAAGGTCTCGCGCAACGCCGTCTCGAACGGCGTCAGCGCGACGCCCAGAAGCCGCGGTGCCTTTTCCACCCGCTCCGTCATCGATGGCTGGTCGAGAAGCTCGCCGAAATACAGGCGCTCTCCGGAGAGTTGTCCTCCCGCCGCCAGGATCGTGTCGCGCGGCACTGCCACGAGCTCTGGCTCAGCGCCCGCTACCCGGGCCAGCAGCTCGACGAAACTGCGCTGCGTGATCGGCTCATGCGCGATATTAAACGCCTGCCCGGACACTCCCGGTACTTCGATCGAGCGCACGCACGCTTCGGCAAGATCGGCTACGTATACCCACTGCATCAGCGCGTCACCGCCGTCCGGCAGGACGATCGGGCGGCCGTCGCGCAGCCGGTCCCAGAAAAACGGCTCGCGATAAAAAGGCTGGAAGGGGCCGTACACATACGGCGGGCGGAACGTCACCACGGGAAACCCGGATTCCTCGTGCATGCGAAACAGGGCCCGCTCGGACGATGCCTTATGCGCGGCGTAAGCTCTCGGGTAGTCGTCCGGCGCAAGGCGATCACCCTCCTGGTGGTTGAGTCCTGCGCCGTAAGCGGCGACGCTCGACATGTACACGTACCGCTCGAGGCGGTCGCCGCAGCTGCGCGCAGCAGCCTCGACCTCGGCAGCCGTCGTTCCCTTCTCCCAGTCGTAGGCGATGTCGAACACGGCCTCGGGTCGCTCGCGCTGCAGCGCGGCGGCGAGCGCCGGGAGGTCGCTGCGATCGGCCTGAACGTTCCGCACGTCGGGTCCGAGATCGTGGTCACCGCGCCGGTGAAGCACCGCCACGTCGTGGCCGCGCGCCACGAGGCGGTTGACGATCTCGCGGCCGATGAACGTCGTGCCGCCGATGACGAGTACTCGCATCTGCGCCTTTTCCTCCGAGCCGTCATTCGGATGCTATAGTTTCTGAGCGTAACGGTCGACCGGCGTCGAGCCCCAGCTGACATCAGAAAGGGAGAGCACGATGAGACTCGCGACGTCACTCCCTGGAATGCTTATCTTGATGTCCGTATCTCTCGCTTTCGCGCAGGAGCCGCCGTGCGATCCGTGCATCGACGGGCCGGAGATGATTCGAAGCCCGGTACGCTTGGAGAGCAGTACGGCGCGTCCCAGCCCGAGCGAAGTCGCCGCCATGATCCGCCAGTTGGGTGGCGAGCTACGCGACATAACCCATGATTGCGGCGCCCCAAGAATCGAAAGCTATATGCAGATCAGCTATTCAGTCAGGGCTTGCAGCTGGCGTGGGCGATATCCGGCTCTGCTTTTCGAGCCCGTCAACCCTGACGACGGTACGCTGGTCGTTCTGGCCTCTAACGGAAACAGCTTGGAGGCTTTGTTCGAGGATGCTGCGCCGCCTTCCCTGGTGGAGATCCTCAGCGGTCTCTTGAAGGAAGACTTCGACAAGATGTACCTGGAGCTGAGTAGTCCGGCTGACGGCTAAGCAGCAATCTTAAGGCGACACTCCTTCGGAAGAGCTGATCGAGCCGTTAACGGCCTTGGGATAGTCCCGGTTTTCCACCAGATCGCGCCATGCTCTCTCGCCCCGTGCGACGAGCGAGCGCTGGCGTGAGGGCGATGGAGCACCCCTTAGTATCAGTCCGTTACCAGTCGTTGCGCAGCTCGCGGAGCCTTAGGAAAATCACCTTCTCGTCGGCATTCTCCGGAAGATCCGGGAACGCTTCGCGCAGCTTGGCGATCACCGTGGGGCTGTGGAGCCGGAAGAAGGTATTGATTTCCTTTTCCAGCGCCAGCGTCGTGACCAGTGCGCGGTTGGTATCCTGGTTCTGCACTTCGGCCTTGAGCGCGATCGCGCGCTGATTGTCGGGCTCGCGATCCAGGGTGAAATTCAGGTTGTTCACAATGTAATCGTGACCCGGATAGACCAGCGTATCGTCGAGCAGTTTGGCGAGCTGGCTGGCGAATGTGGCGTATAGCGAATCCGGGTGGCCGCCGCCCTTGCAATGGCCCGCGCCGGCGTTGAACAGCGTGTCGCCGCAGAACAGAGCCGGCTGATCGGTGTGCGACAGCAGGCAGATATGGGCCATGGTGTGGCCGGGCGTATCCAGGCATTCCAATTCGACAGTTTTCCCGACCTTGATGATGTCGCCGGCCGCGAGGCCGCGGTCGATACCGGGAATGCGGCCCTTGGCGCCGGCATGAGCCAGAACCCTGGCGTTGGTGGCAGCCACCACATCCGCGTTGCCGCCGATGTGGTCGTGATGCTCATGGGTGTTGAGAATCTGCGTGATTTGCCAGCCTTTGTCGGTCGCGACATTCAGGCATTGCTGGTGTTCCAACGGGTCGATGGCCAGTGCTTCGCCCGTTTCCGGGCAGGCAATCAGGTAGTTGAAATTGCGGAAGCGGTTAGCGGTCCAAATCTGTTCGACGATCACGACTAAATTATCCCGATCTGCGGCTACGTGTCTTCAAGCTACCATGATCGCTCCGTACACCATTGACGTACAGTGCCGATTTGCAGCCAGTCCCAAACCGAACTCGCGGTGATGCCGCCCGCTGCATTGCCATTGCTGTGAAACCCTCGAATGCATCGACAGGCTCCACGGGGGCGATCGATGCGACGGCGGCTACAGAAGTGTGGAGGCAAGCGGTCGAGTCCCAATGGAGCGGGCTGCCGGTCTGGGTACATGGTGATTTCGCGGCGCCCAACTTGTTGGTTAGGAACGGGAGGCTATCCGGTGTGATCGATTTCGGACAGCTCGCGGCGGGTGACCTTGCGTGTGATTTGGTGATAGCGTGGACATTCCTGGCTGGCAAGAGCCGCCAGGTCTTTCGCGATGAAGTCGACCTCGATCGCGCTACATGGATAAGAGGACGTGGATGGGCATTGTGGAATGCCCTCGCTGTGGTCGCCGCTCATCAGAAGGGCGATGATGCCCGGATAACGGCCGAGAGAACGATTCGACACGTGCTCGAGGAGGCGGACTGAGTTCCCGAACGCGATGAAACAGGCACCGGTAGTACTGGCCGACTACGACCCCATCTGGCCTCAGGAATTCGAACGCGAGAAGCGCTTGCTCCTGCGAATAGCCGGCGAGTTCCTGACCGGCACCGTCGAGCACGTGGGAAGCACGGCTGTGCCAGGTCTAATCGCTAAGCCTGTCATCGATATCATGTTCGGAGTTCGGTCGCTTACCGACTCGACGCCGGCGATCGACTTGCTGGAGGCCAATGGCTATGAGTATGCAGACTACAAGACTGATGTAATGCATTGGCTCTGTAAACCGTCTCAGGAGTATCGAACCCACCATCTGCACCTTGTGCCCTACTTAAGTGATCTTTGGCGCCAGCGGATAAGATTTCGTGACCTACTACGGGCTGACGAGCGGCTCGCAAGTGAGTATGCCGAGCTGAAGCGCTCTCTGGCAGAGATGTACAAAGAAGATCGCGAAGCGTACACGCTGGCGAAATGGCCCTTCATTCAGCGGGCTCTACGTTGAATCAGTTCGTGCGCTGTTGGCGAATGTGGCGTTCCGATGCGCTGCGCTCGGCAAATGCTCACCTGGCCCGGGCGTTCGGATCCGATCTGCGGTAAGCTCGCTTGTGCAACGTCTACGTAGCTGGAATTCTAGATTCCCTGAGCTTGGCCGTGCCTCTGATCTTCGGATGAATCGACCCGGGAAGATACGCGTCGGCATACTATTCGGTGGCCGATCGGCCGAGCACGAGATTTCGATCCTGTCTGCGAGAAACGTTCTCGCGGCCTTGGATCGTTCCCGCTTCGACCCCGTCCTCATCGGAATCGACAAATCCGGTCACTGGTTGATCCAGGACGAGAAGCGATTGCTCGAGAGCGGGCCCGACCCGCGCGAGGCTCGAATAGAGAAGGGCCTGCCCGCGCGCATTCCGTCGCCTCTGACGCCGGAGACCTCGGACCAGCTGCCGGCCGACAGCCACATCGACGTCGTCTTCCCCGTCATGCACGGCCCCTATGGCGAGGACGGTACGATGCAGGGGCTGTTCGAAGTCGCCGGCATTCCATACGTGGGAGCGGGCGTGCTCGGCTCGGCGATCGGAATGGATAAGGATGTCATGAAACGACTGCTACGCGATGCCGGCCTGCCTGTCGCTGATTTCCGCTCGGCCCGCAAACACGAGTTTGATGCTGACCCGGCCGGAGTTTGTGGAAGATTCGCTGGGCTTGGCTTTCCTCTTTTCACGAAGCCGGCAAACGCCGGTTCTTCGATCGGCATCCGAAAGGTGACGGAGCCCGAACAATTGGAGGACGCCGTTCGCCATGCATTCGAGTTCGACTCGAAGGCGCTCGCCGAAGCGGGGGTAACGGGCCGAGAGATCGAGCTAGCCGTTCTCGGCGGCGCACCGGCCACTGTCTCTGTGCCGGGAGAGGTCATCGTGGATCACGAGGACGGATTCTATTCCTATGAGGCGAAGTACATCGACGAGCATGGAGCGCGCCTGGAGCTCCCGGCGCGGCTTTCGGAAGAACTGACTCAGCAGGCACAAGCACTTGCATTACGAGCGTTCGACGCCCTCGAGTGTGAAGGCATGGCGCGTGTCGACCTGTTTCTTCGCCCCACGGGAGAGTTTCTTGTCAACGAGATCAATACCATCCCGGGTTTCACCGCGATCTCGATGTTTCCGAAACTGTGGGAGCTGTCGGGAATAGCGCCGACCGAGCTCGTCACCCGTCTGATCGAGCTTGCAATGGACCGTGCAAGCTATTCTCGAGCAGGCTGATGGCGGTTGACGAAAGTCTCGTTGAGGCAGCGAAGGGCTTCGTCGCGCAGCGCTTCGCCGCGTCTGCCTCGTGGGTAGGTGCAGCAGCCGTTCGGACGAGAGCTGTATTCAAAGGTGTCGCATGTACCTGAAACCGCTGTTCGAAGAGACGGAAATCGAGCGCCTGCACGAGCTCGCCAAGGCTCATCCGCTCGCCACCTTTGTCACGCTCATGGAATCCGAGATTGTCGTGAATCACATGCCAGTCCTGATCTCAGCAGATGGTGGCAAGTACGGGACGCTGAGGGGTCATATCCCTAGAGAGAACCCTCTCTGGCGGGCACTCGACGGGACCGGGGAAGCCGTAACCGTGTTTCAAGGCCCGGAAGCCTACATATCGCCGTCCTGGTATCCGAGCAAACGGGTTCATGGCAAGGTCGTGCCCACCTGGAACTATGTCGTTGTGCACGCGCGCGGCATGCCGACTGCCGTTGATGACGCGGATTGGATACGCAATCACTTGAACGAGCTGACGGACGAGCATGAGTCCCGGGAGCCTCAGCCCTGGAGCGTTTCAGATGCTCCGAAGGAATTCGTCGATCAGATGATTGGTCACGTCGTTGGCATCGAGATGCCAATTGCATCGATCGTAGGCAAGTGGAAGCTCAGCCAGAATCGACCCGTGGAAGATCAGCACGGAGTGGTCGCAGGACTCCGCGCTCGCGGTGACGAAGCCTCGCTGGAGATTGGTCGGCTCATAGCCGACCGTCTGAATCAGACACGCTAGCGCACTTGGGAAGGCGTCGGGCGGCGCTCAAGTCACCGTTCGTGCTTCGGTCACTGCCACTCGATCCATCTGCCGTGCATATCGGCGCGGCCTAAGAGTCGATCTTCTCTCTTCCCTGTCTTCCAGTTTGAATATCCGATCAGGCCGAATATGTCAGTCGGTTGGTCGTCAGGTCGCGGCTCATAGAGCCGGTCAAATGGAAGCTTAGCGCCGAACGTTTGGACCGCGCCGCCCTCGAGAGAAAGCCAGTGCAATCGCGGGCTTGCCAACCGGTCAAGGAGAGACACGAACCTGGCGCAATCGTCGTCGGAGAGATAGAAGAGCGTCGCGGAGTTGAAGACGCAGATGGTGAGATCGTCTGGGATGTCCGAAAGCACTTCCTCGAGTGCATCCAGGGCGTTGGCGCTTACGACCGCGGGTGGCGCTTCTCGCGCGATCGCCAGGGCGGCGCGTAGCCGCTCGAGCCGATCGGTCTGTTCCGGCCAGACACAGGCCATCAGCCACCGAGCATCATCGGGCTCTGAGACGTTGAGGGGATGTGTGTCGATCCCGATCCGATAGGCAATCTCGCCCATGGCAGGCAATACGGGAGGCTCGGTGCCCCGGATATCGCATCGGAGGGCGACCGGAGATTCAACAGCTCCGAGCCAAGGCCCATCGCCGTAGCGATAACGGTAACGATCCACCAACAGGTTCAGCCCGGCACTGGCGCCGACCTCGACCAGGGCGATCGGCTCCGCCTCCGCCAGGCGCTGAAAGACGGGAACGAACGCGATGGTGCGCCGCACTTCGTTCGTCTGGGTCTGGCGGGCGGCCATTGTGCCCTCGAGCTGGGCGCGGTTGCTAAGGCAAAAATCTCGAAATGTCGGGAAAGCGGCCCGGTCGGGCGGAACCGGCGACACGTTTACGCTCGGGTAGTAGCGCGAGACGGGGTGGCTCGCGTCCCGGAAGAGGAGGTCATGCACAGCCGCGAACAGCAGGTTGGCCCTCCGCTGCATCGGCGGTGCGACCAGCAGCAGCTCGAGGAGCTGGGCGTCGTTGGCGATGTCAGGTGACAGGGTCGCATAGAGCGCCGACGAGCCTCGAGCTTCGTCCGCGAAGTTTGCGAATCGCTCCGAGATGACATCGATCTGTCGATCAATCCCCGTCAAGCGTCGACCTTCTGATGAATACGTGTGCTGCTACCGCGGCTTCGGGACAATCTTCGCGACTGACATGCTGCTTAGGATACCGTGCCTCGCTGGCGCGAGGGGCATGAGGCGCAGCGCTCGAGGGCATTGAGCTCGATATCTCTTCCATAGAAAAGCGGTACGAATCGATGGCGCCGCTCTCTTTGCTGCCTTTCCGGCATCCTTGTTGTATACAAGGACTTTGTGTGAAGTCTCCATTGACTGTCAGACTCGGGTCCACATGATGAGACGCAGAAGAGACGACATCCTGCGGGACATCGCTCGCGAGCAGACGCGGCTTTCCGAGCTTGACCAGAGAAGGGACGAGGCGCGGGCCCGCATTGCATCGCTCGAATCAGAGCTTGTTGCTGCGCCGGGTACCGAGTCGCTCGGCCTTCAGCCGCGGCGCTCCGACACCGAAGCTCCGCAAACCGCAGCCCAGAAGGTCAGCGTTTTCCGATCTCTTTTCCGAGGTCGAACGGACGTATTCCCCACACGATTCGTGAGCAAGAAGACCGGCAAGTCGGGCTACTCGCCAGCGTGCTCGAACAAATGGGAGCCCGCGATATGCGCACTCAGGACTGGCGGGAAGTGCACTGAATGTGCGAATCAAGCCTTCGTCCCCATAGGCGACCGGGAGATCCTCGATCATCTTCAAGGCAGGCATGTCATGGGCGTCTATCCGCTCCTCAATGACGAAACCTGCTGGTTCGTGGCCGCCGATTTCGACAAGAGCACCTGGAAAGATGACATCGCGGCCTTTCGGGAAACCTGTGATGACCTGGGCATCCCGGCGGCGATCGAACGTTCCCGCTCGGGAGACGGTGCTCACGCCTGGTTTTTCTTCGAGGCGCCCGTCAGCGCCAACACCGCAAGGCGCCTCGCCTGCTATCTGATCACCGAGACCATGAGCCGCCGGCATGAACTCAGCATGGACTCCTACGATCGCTTGTTCCCCAATCAGGACACGATGCCGCGCGGCGGATTCGGCAACCTCATCGCCCTGCCGCTGCAATATGAGCCGAGGCAAGATGGAAACAGCGTCTTTGTCGATGATCAGCTCGAGCCTTACCACGACCAGTGGGCATTTTTTGCGTCCGTGCCGAGAATCGAACCCAGGATCGCCGAAGACGTCGCGCGGGAGGCGACGCGGACGGGACAAGTCATCGGCGTGAGGTTCGCCGAGGCTATCGACTCCGAGGAATCCGCTGAGCCTTGGGCGCGCCCACCCTCGGGACGCCGTGCGCCGAGGCGCGTGGCAGAACCAATATCGCAGGAAGTCCGAGGCGTGCTCTCCCAGCGCCTTTTCATCGAGAAGAAGGGCTTGCCCTCGGCGGTTCTCAGCGACTTGAAGCGACTCGGTGCTTTCCAGAATCCCGAGTTCTACAAGAAGCAGAAGATGCGATTGTCGACAGCGCTGACGCCGCGCGTCATTGCCTGCGTCGAAGACTTGCCCCTCTTCCTCGCACTACCACGCGGCTGCGCTACCGATGCCGAGCGCGTAGTCGCCGACTACGGTGGCACGCTCTCGATCGAGGATCAACGAAGCGATGGCGCGCCCCTGGAGGTCGCATTCAAGGGCGAGCTGACCCAGGTTCAGAGCGCTGCGGCGCAAAAGATCCTGACGCACGACGTCGGCGTGTTCGTGGGCCCGCCGGGTATCGGCAAGACCGTTCTCGGGACCTATCTCATCGCGAAACGCGCCCGAAATACGCTGATCCTGGTCCATCGAAAGCCGCTCCTCGAGCAGTGGGTCGCGCAGCTCGCCATGTTCCTGGGCATTCCCGAGAGGGATATCGGGCGAGTCGGCGGCGGTAAGCGCAAGCCCAACGGCCGGCTTGATGTCGCGATGATTCAGAGCCTGGCGCACAAGGACGGCGTGTACGATCTTGTTTCGGATTACGGGCACGTCATCGTCGATGAATGCCATCATCTTCCGGCCGTTTCCTTCGAGCGCGTGCTGTCCGAGGCAAAGGCGCGGTTCCTACTTGGATTGACGGCAACGCCGCAGCGGCGAGACGGCCATCATCCGATCACGGAGATGCAGCTCGGTCCGGTTCGCTATCGGGTCGATGTCAGGAATTAGGCCGCAAGCCGGCCGTTCGATCACAAGCTGATCGTCCGCGAGACGCCGTTTCGCCTGCGCGAGAGCGCGGTGGACGCCGGCATCCAGGAGATCTATGGAATGCTGGCACGCGACGAGGCCCGCAACAGGCGCATCCTCGATGATGTCATCGCCGCGCTCGAAGAAGGCCGATCGCCGATACTACTGACTGAGCGAAAGGATCATGTGGAGTATTTCGCTGACGCTTTGCGGAGTTTCGTTCGGCACATCGTTGTGCTCCGCGGCGGCATGAGCGCGAAGCAACGGCGCGAGTCCGCGGATCAGCTCGCTGCTATTCCCGATGACGAGGAGCGACTCGTGCTGGCGACCGGGCGCTATATCGGCGAGGGCTTCGACGACGCAAGGCTCGATACTCTCTTCCTCGCAATGCCGATCTCATGGAAGGGTACGCTGATTCAGTACAGCGGCCGGCTCCATAGGCGCCATCCTGGCAAGAAGGAAGTCCGCATCTACGACTATGTCGACCGCGAAGTTCCGATGCTGCTACGGATGTTCGAGAAGCGCCTGCGGACTTATCGAGCGATCGGCTACGCGCGCGAGGAGGCGCCGCTCGGTTTCGGAGAGGCGCCGGCGGAGGCGGTTGTCGAGTATGACGAGGAAGCGCTGCGGGACCTTGAGGCAGACGTCTAGATAGCCTTCACGGCTTACGTCGTGCTGCGGGTACGCCGCGTGAGAACTTCGCGAAACGCCTCCTATCAAGCGCCCTCTATAGCCAGAATGTGCTCCCTAACCACCGGCGGGAGATCGACAAAAACGAAATGACTCTTGTGATACAGGTAGTCCTCGCCGCTCTCGTCCACGATGCGAACCAGGCCATCCTTTGCCGCCTGTTCGTCGAGCACGACCCGATAAACCTTGGCTGGAATCAGCGACGCTTCGTAGTCAGTATTGTCGATACACAAAGCGAATGACTTTGTCGTCTGTTTCATGTGTCGTCCAAGTATCGCTTGATCTTAATGTCTCGTTTGCCGATCCCGTAAGCTTCATACCAGTGAAGTTCGACTTTGCGTTCAGCTTTCCGTTGGGCAGTCGAACCGTGGCGTTGCCTTTCATCTTGCGCCAACGGCCAGGACCGTAAACCTTCCGAAGGTACCTTCGTATCTTAACACTTGCGCCTTTGGCGATTACCCCGCGGGCTTGAGCGCGCGGAGATCGCGCGCTTGCTCCGGAAGATAACCGACGGCGATCGCGACCGGATCGGGAAGGCCGAAGCAGCGCTACCGGACGAAGGGCGCGCCGCCACGCTGGCCGACGGATTTCGTGCAATTGACAGCGTCCGCCGGGGCTGACGCGCCTCTCGCGGGTCAACCCGATCTGTTCCTCGACAGCGGCGCCATCGTACTTCTTTAATCAGCGAGAGATGAACAAGGCTACTACGTGCTCGATCCGCGCCGCCCCCGCCCCTTCTTCTTTCGCTTGTGCTTTCCGAAGGTCTCGTACAGCGAGACGCTTGATCCCTTGGTAATCTTGCCGATAAAGGGTGGTTCGACGTCATCGACCAGTTGGCGAATCTTCGGCACAGCTTTGGCCAACACTTCGCCCATCTCGCTTCCAGTGAGCCGCCTGGCTGTCAGGACGAATTGGCGGACGTTCGCGGATTCAACGGCGGCCTTCTCGTTCGCGCGATATCGAATCCTGGCGTCGGGTGTGACCACGACCCAGCCGCGCTCGCCGGCGAATCGCAGCCAGACTTCATCCGGTGTTCGCTGCTCGGGAAAATGGTCATCGTGAATCTCGACGCGAACGCCTTCTCGACGTAGCCGTTCGGCCACGATTCTCCTGCCGAGATTCCTATCGAGGAAGAGAACGAGCTCAGGCTGCTTCGAGCTCGCAGCGGATCGCTTCTTCGACTTCTTCCGCCGAGCGGCCATAGTCTTGCGCTAGCTCTCGGATCGACTCGCCCGCCTTGTACCGGTCCGCAATAACCTCCGTTGCCAGGCCCGTACCGGCTATGACGGGGCGGCCAAAGGACAGCGCCGGGTCGATTACCACCAGGGCCGGGGACGCTCTCCAGTCGTTCCTCGTATACGGATAGAGCTTGATCGGGATGCCGGTGGGGTCCCGCTCGATCCTTGTTAGCGACGACTGCAGGACTTCGCGCATGACCGCCTGGCCTTCCTGACTTGCGTTGATCAATTGCCCATAACGTTCGACGAACAAGTTGACGCCATCAGTTTCAAATTCGTATGCGATCAGTGGGTGACTTACGCGAAACTTTCGTTTCAGGTAATCAAGCGCCGAGCGGACTTTCGGCAGAGTGACTTCGAACTCCTTGCGCATCGCGCTTAGAACATGCAGCTCAACGAGATTTCGGAACGAAAGCACGAGAGGATGACGCTGCGCCGCGTCGATCAGCGGTTTCGATTCGCCCGCCCGTCCGGCGGCCCAATACCGCAGCGTCGACTTCGGAATAGTCAGGTAGTGCGCGGCTTCCGATACGACGTATGCGGGAAGCTCGCGCGGATCAGATGAATGCGCTCTCTTACTCACGAATGGTGCGTCGTTTCTCCGAAAGCGATCTGGATCATACACGCCGATGAGATCCCTCTCAATGCAAGAGCCTACTTGAACTTCTGTCTGGCGCCGCGCTTCGCTCGGTCAGCCAAGTATTCCTCCGTGAGTGGCGCCGTGCTCACTGCTTCTGCTTCTCCACATAGTCGCGGAGCGCCCGATTCATCGCCTTGAGAGGCTCGAATACGGGCCCACCTAGCCAATCCGAGAAATCAACGATCGCGTCGACACCATCATTAAAGATGAGCCGAAGTTTGAATTGGCCACGATAGTCTGCATGAACAGAGAGGGCGGATTCCATCTGACACTCCTAAATCCCCAGCTCTGGCCTTGCTCCAGTTTGCTTCCGTCTACTTCGAGACGAGAGGATATTTCTCCGGCCGCTCGATCGATTCGACGGCTAAATCCACGTCCAGAGATGGCCAATACAAATGATGGGCATGCGGCCACTCGACATTACATAAATCTGCCACCGAAGCACCCCGGAACCACGGGAATTCCGCGAAAGCCACGAACAGCTCGCGCTCTCCGAGCAGCAGCCAGAAGCCGTGCTTCGAGATATTGGTCACTTCAACCGAAGTGCCGTTGCCAAGCGGCGCGGATTTCATCGCTGCGTTCCTCGATAAGCTTGCGGACCAGTGCCAGGTCCTTTTGCGCAAGACCCCAATTCTGTGCCATCTCGATTGCCGGTTCCAGCCAGAACTTAGCCTCCTACTGCACCGGTTCCACTCTCGACAGCATAGAACTCGCGCATCCGCATTCCATCATCGAATTCCGGCCTGATCGAGTCTTTTCACGAGGTCCTCCGCCCGCAGGTGCGTGTACCGCCTCAGCATCTGCATCGACTTATGTCCCGAGATCGTCGCCGTCTCCTGATCGCTCAACCCGCCCTCGACGAGCCGCGACACCGCCTCGTGCCGCAGATCGTGAAACCGAAAGTTCTTGAGCCCGGCCGCCCTGACCGCGGCGAACCAGGCCGGCTTGAAGTCGTAGCCGCGACGCTGCCCGTCCCGACCGGGCTCGCCGAAGAACACGAGATTCGTCTCGTCGGGCCGAACAGGATTCTTCACCGCAGCCCGCATCACCGTCAGCGCCCGCTTCGTCAGCGGCACCGTCCTCGACGACCCGTTCTTGGTCTCCGACAGCCGAAGCACCCGGCGCTTCAGATCCACCTGCTCCAGCACGAGCGTCTGAATCTCGCTCTGCCTCATCCCCGTATAGAGCGCGAGCTTGACGATCCAAAGCAACATCGGATTCGAATGCGTGCCGCAGGCCTTCAGCAGCGCCTTCTCCTCCGCCGGCCGCAACCGCCGATCCCGGCCCGGATGCGGCACCGGCTTTCGAACGAGCGCCACCGGGTTGTAGATGATCCCGAGCCGCCATTCTCGGATCGCCGTCGTGTAAAGATGCGAGAGCAACGCCAGATCGAGCCGCACACTCGAGTTCGACTGCCCTTCCTTGAGCCGCCTGTCCCTGAACCTGGCGATGACATCAGGCGTCAACGTCGTCAGGCTGTACTTGCCGAGATATTCCTTCAGCGTCTTGATCCGACGCTTCTCCCGACTCGCCGTCGTCGGCCGCTTCGTCGGCGTGATCTCCGATAGATACCGATCGAACGCAACCTTCAACGTCAGTTGATTCGAGTTAGCGCGATTGATGAAAACACCGCGAACCATCTCGTCCTCGGTATTACGCGCCCAGTCCGAAGCATCCCGTTTCGTCCGAAACGTCTTACTCGTAATCGGCCATCCGGTTTTGCGAATAACCGCCTTCCACTTCCCCGCAGCAGTTTTGGTGAGCGTCGCCAAGGTACGATGAGTTCAGCAATGCAATCGATGCAACTGTACCTGACTGTACCTTTACTGTACCTTGGGGGCCAAGCGCCTTCGAGAAAAGGCACGCAAGTCACTGATTAGATGGTGGCCAGGGGCAGAATCGAACTGCCGACACGCGGATTTTCAGTCCGCTGCTCTACCAACTGAGCTACCTGGCCGTGTGCGAGGACGGTCGGGGCCGGTATTAGACCGGCCGCGCGTTGATCGAGTCAAGGCAGCATGCATCGCGCGGCTGCACCTTATATTATGCGCCGTCATGACGGAATCCAGAGTCTATCCGGCGCCCGCGTCGTTCTCGGAGCACGCCTGGGCCGACAGCAACAAATACGAGAGGCTCTACGAGGCTTCGATCGCCGACACCGAAGGGTTCTGGCGCGAGCAGGCCGAGAAGCGACTCGACTGGATCGAGCCATTCACCGAGGTCAGCGACTGGTCGTACGATGCCGACGATCTGCACATACGCTGGTTCGCCGACGGCAAACTCAACGTCGCCGCCAATTGTCTCGACCGGCATCTTGCGAATCGTGCCGACCAGGTCGCGATCATCTGGGAAAGCGACGACGGCAAGACGACGGAGAAGATCACTTACGGCGATCTGCACGAGCGCGTCTGCCGGCTTGCCAACGCGCTGAAAGGACTCGGCGCGAAGAAAGGCGACCGCATCACGATCTACATGCCGATGATTCCGGAGGCCGCGGTCGCCATGTTGGCTTGCGCGCGCATCGGCGCCGTTCACTCTGTCGTTTTCGGCGGATTCTCACCCCACTCCCTGAGGGGTCGAATCGAGGATTGTCGGTCGAACCTCGTGATCACGGCCGACGAGGGCCTTCGCGGCGGCAAGCGCGTACCGCTCAAGGCCAATGTCGACGAGGCGATCGCGGAGCTCGAGGACGAACACGTCGATGCCGTCGTCGTCGTCAGGGCTACGGGCAGCGATATCGCCTGGACCGAGGGACGCGATCACTGGTACCACGAGATCGCGTCGGCCGCGGATGCCGACTGCCCGCCCGAGACGATGGGCGCCGAGGACCCGCTCTTCATCCTCTATACCTCGGGATCGACAGGCCAGCCGAAGGGCGTGATGCATACGAGCGCGGGCTACCTGCTCTACGTCTCGATGACGCACCGCTACGTCTTCGACTACCACGACGGCGACATCTACTGGTGCGCGGCCGACATCGGCTGGGTCACGGGGCACAGCTATATCGTCTACGGGCCGCTCGCGAACGGCGCGACGATCGTCATGTACGAAGGGCTGCCGAACTGGCCCGACGCGAGCCGGATCTGGCGGATCGTCGACAAGCATGAGGTCAACATTCTCTATACGGCGCCGACGGCGATTCGGGCGCTGATGCGCGAGGGTAGGGCACCGGTCGAGAAGACCTCGCGCGCAAGCCTGAGACTGCTCGGCACGGTCGGCGAGCCGATCAACCCGGAGGCCTGGGAGTGGTACTACCACGTCGTCGGCGACGGGCGCTGCCCTGTCGTCGACACCTGGTGGCAAACGGAGACCGGTGGCATCCTGATCACACCGTTGCCGGGCGCGACGGATTTGAAGCCCGGCTCCGCGACGAAACCGTTCTTCGGCATCAAGCCCGCGATCGTCAATCACGAAGGCAAGATCCGCGAGGACGAGGCCGTCGGCAATCTCGTGATCCTCGAAAGCTGGCCCGGGCAGATGCGGACCGTTTACGGCGATCACCAGCGCTTCGTCGATACCTACTTCAAGCAGTTTCCTGGCAAGTACTTCACCGGGGACGGCGCGCGCCGCGACGCGGACGGCGATTATTGGATCACCGGACGCGTCGACGATGTCATCAATGTCTCGGGGCACCGCATGGGAACGGCCGAGGTGGAGAGCGCGCTCGTCTCGCACGACAGGGTCGCCGAGGCCGCGGTCGTCGGCTTTCCGCACGAGATCAAGGGACAAGGCATCTATGCCTTCGTCACGCTGATCGCTGACGTTGAGCCGTCCGAGCCGCTGCGCAGGGAGCTCAGGGACTGGGTACGCAAGGAGATCGGGCCGATCGCGAGCCCCGACTTCATCCAGTGGGCGCCCTCGCTACCGAAGACGCGGTCGGGCAAGATCATGCGCCGCATCCTGCGCAAGGTCGCGGCCGGCGACTACGGCGAGCTCGGCGACACGTCGACGCTGGCCGATCCCGGCGTCGTCGACGACATCATCGAAAACCGGATGAACCGGTGAGAGGAATTGGGGTCAGACCCCTTTCAGGTTTCTGGTAAACGTCGCTGCGACCCGGCCCGATTACCTCGAGAAACCTGAAAGGGGTCTGACCCCAATTCACTCAATTCACTCCGGCTGGTAGTCGGGCGGCCTGTCCGAGCCTTCGCCGAAGAAGAACTTTTGCATCTCCTGCTCGAGGAACTCGCGCGCCTTCGGCTCCATCGGCGACAGGCGATACTCGTTGATCAGCATCGTCTGGTGGCCGAGCCACCGCTGCCATGCGAGCTTCGAGACGTTGTCGAAGATGCGCTTGCCGAGCTCGCCCGGATAAGGCTGTCGCTCGAGACCCTCGGCCTCGGTGCCGAGCACGACGCAGTTGACGGTTCTGCTCAATGGATCGATTCCGGTTGTGTGACTTCGCGCAGAATTTTCCCGATCGGCGCCGCAACGCCGCCGGGCAGCGGCTCGGCCGAGTTATACCAGAGCCAGTCATGGCCATCCATCGCCGACGACGCCTCGCCGCCGAGCCTGATCTCGAGCGGCGCGAGCGTCAGATCGAAATGCGTGAATGCATGCTCGACGACGGCGAGCGTACGCTGGCTCGATGGCGCGCAGCCGAGATGCCGCCGGCACCATTGCCCGGCGTCATCGTCCGCGCCGAGCTCGGGGAAGCTCAGCAACCCGCCCCAGATGCCGGACGGCGGCCGCCGCTCGAGCAGCGTCTCGCCCAGGCGGTTACGCACGACGAGGATCGTTACACGGCGCAGCGGGCGCTCGGCGCGCGGCCGCGGTGTCGGCAACTCGCTTGCCGTTCCCAAACGCAGCGCAGCGCAGTCGTCGGCGACCGGACAGGCATCGCAGCGGGGCCTGCCGCGCGTGCAGACGGTGGCACCGAGATCCATAATCGCCTGCGTGTAGGCCGCGACCTCGGTCGAAGGCGTGTGCATCTCGGCCTGCTGCCAGAGCTCGCGGGCCACCCGGGTCCTGCCGGGCCAGCCGTCGATGGCATGAAATCGCGCCAGCACGCGCCTGACGTTGCCGTCGAGTATCGCGTGCCGCTTGCCGGCGGAGAGCGCAAGGATTGCCGCCGCCGTCGAGCGGCCGATCCCGGGCAGCCCCATCAGCGCGTCGATCTCGGCCGGCAGCGCGCCACCGTGCCGCTCGACGACGATGCCCGCCGCGCGGTGCAGATTCCTCGCGCGCGCGTAATAGCCGAGACCGGACCACAGCGCGAGCACCTCGTCGAGCGATGCGCGGGCCAGATCCGCAATGTCGGGAAAGCACCCGACGAAGCGCTCGAAAAACGGAATGACGCTTGCGACCTGCGTCTGCTGAAGCATGATCTCCGAGACCCAGACGCGGTACGGGCTCGGGTCGGCCTGCCAGGGCAGGTCATGGCGGCCGTGAGCTCGGAACCAGCGAAGCAGCTTGCGCGCGAATTCGTCCAGCGCCGGCAGCCCTACTCCGCCGCCGAGGCGCGCGCTGCTCGGACTCCGGCGCCGGATCCCGCGACCGCCGCGCTCAGTCCGGCCGGCGCGGCGCCCGGCTCTCCGACCTCGACGGCCTGCGCCAGGCTTTCGATCCGGTCGATGACGCGAACACCGCCGCGCTTGAGCGTCCGCTTGATGAGCAGCGGCCCGATGACGGGCGGTATGCCGAAGTCCGGCTCCATTTCGAGCGTATAAGTCATTCGCGTCCCGCCGCCGTCGCCGACGAGAGACCACTCCGAGACGCTGCGCTTGAAGTCGCTGCGCTCCGGCAGAGTCACTGTGCGGATGTAACCCGGCCCCACCGCCTCGAGCCGCTCGACGCGCGTCATGCTCTTGCAGATGCCGAGCAGGCATCCTTCCATGCGCGTGAAGACGACCGGCGTTCCGTCCGGCAGCGGGTCGAGATAACCGTAGTCCTTATAGACGTTCGAGATGCGCCCGAAGCGCTCATAGTCGAGCAGCACGCTCGCGATGGCCTGGGGCGAGGCGTCGATGAAAGTCTCCGCATGCAGACTGTACACGCCGCCGTCGTGGCCGACGTCGATGAAATCGAGTGTCGCCGTCGAGGCCGCCGCGCCGAGCAGCAGCGTCGTGACGGCAATGCCTGTTCGCGCATTCACCATGGCTATTCGAGGATGTTCCGCAGACGGTCCCGGATCCGCTCCCCGGCCTCCTCGCGCACCTCGTCGACAGCGTCGTCGACTTCCTCCGCGACGGCCCGCCGGACGGCCTGGCTCAGCAGGGCCTGAACGTCGGGCAGCACGCGCGGCGAATCGAGCGTGCCGGTGATGCGCAACGGAATCATGCCGCCGGCATATTCAGCGAGCACGGGGTCCTGCTGCAAGGTCGGCCCGTCGACGAGCCCCGCTCTCACGGCGAGGTCGACCTCGGTCGTCAGGAGATCGATCGTCCCGGAGCCGTCGAGCGCCGCGAACGGCAGCGCGGCCGAGAACTCGTCGGTCGTCATGACCGCATCCTCGACCGGCCCCCCGAGGGCGATCCGGTCGAATGTCGTCTGCACGGGGCTGCCGGCCGGCGGGGCGTCCGGTCCCGACAGACGGGCGCGAAGCTCCATGATCTCCTGCCAGACGTCGACTCCGAGAAGCGCACCGTCGGTAATCGCGACCGACGCGCGGCCGTCGAGCCCGCGCTTGATCGTTCCGACTTTCGCGCCGACGGCGGCGAGATCGAGGTTCACGTTGCCCGTGCCGGCGAGCGTGTCGATTTTGAGATAGTCGCGACCGACGCCCGCCATGTCGACATCGGCGAGCGACGCGCGCAGCGCGAGCCGCGCGTTGTCGCCCTGCACCTCGATGCCGATCTGGCCGTCGATCGAGCCGCCGTAGAGCGTGCCCGTCGGCGTCAGCGTCATTCGGCCGTTGCCGGCGACGAGCGCGAAGTTGGCGTCCGTCAACGTCATGCCGAGAAACTGCGTCTCATTCAGCGCAAGATTGCCGTTGGCGGAAAAATTCCTCAAGGGCTCGATCGGCAGATCGATCTCGTCGACGGAGCCCGTATCGTCCGGGAGATCCTCGTCCTCTTCGGCCGGCGGCGGCAAGTAGCGATCGATATTGATTGCGTCGACCGTCAGATCGAACTCGACGTGCTCGTCGCGAAGACCCGCCGAACCCGAGAGCGTCGAGTCGTCGAGGCGAAACGCCATCTCGCGCATGCCCATGGCCTGGGAGTCGAAGTAGAACTCGGCGCTCGCGCTCGCGCGGTTCAGCACGCCGGGATCGGCCGTCTCGATCGTAGTGTCGAAAACCGCCATCAGCTCGCGCGGATCGAACTCCTCGATCTCGATGCCGCCGCTGAGACTGAGATCGTCGAGCAGATTCTCGCCGTCGAGCGTTCCGTGGACCGTCATGCCGAGCATCTCGAGCGTCAGCTCCTCGAGCGCGACCGTCTGCGCGTCGAGGTCGGCGGCCAGGCTCGCGAACTCGAGTCTGGCCTCACCCGATCCGCCCGGCCAGCCGGGCCCCTCGCCCGAGAGGTCGACGCTGAGATCGTCGAGGCGATACTGGTTCTCGGCGAGCCGCACGGATGCCTGCATTCGCGCGCCGACGGTGACGCTGACCTCGGCGCCGGCGAGGTCGAAGCCGATCGCAAGCGGAAACGCCTCGCCCGGATCGAAGTCGCTCGCCGTCAGGTTGAAATTGCTGAGCGTCCAGTCCTGCCCGGCGGCTGCGTCGCGCCAGGTAACCTCGGCGTCGAGAATCTCGATGGCGCCGACCGAGATGTCGACATCGGCGCCGCCCTCGTCGCCGGCCGTATCTGCGTCCGCCGCCGCACCTGCTTCGTCGCCGGCCGCGGCCCGGTTGCCCTGGCCGAGATCCTCCCAGTTCGTTCTGCCCTGCGCATCGCGCGCGAGATTCAGGCGCAGGCCCGACAGCATCGCGCGGTCGATCTCGATACGGCGCGAGAGCAGCGGCAAGAGACCGACGTAGAGCTCGGCGCTCTCGAAGCGCGCGAACGGCGCGTCGCCGAACCCCCCGGCATTGCTGAGCTCGGCAGCGCCTAGCGTGATACCGATTCGCGGAAAGAGACTCAAGCCGAGGTCGCCCTCGAGCGTCAGGCTGCGGCCCGTTGCGTTGTCGACGGCAACGGTGATGTCGTCTTTGTAGTCGTTGGGATCGACGAGCAGCGCTACGCCCGCAAGGACCGCGACGAGCAGCACGACCAGCGCACCGGCGACGATCCCGACTACCTTGATGATGCGCCCCATCAGCGTCTCCTATGGCGCGGGTGCCAAGAACAACATCCTAGCAATATCCAGCCAGACTTAAAGTGGGCCGTGAGACCTGGGTATCAGGCGCTTTGGGAGACCTCGGGGTCCGGGAAGCGGGCGTTCCACTTGGCCGCGAGCTGCTCGATCTGCTTCGCGGGCAGCGCCGGGCCGAAGTAGTAGCCCTGCATCTTGTCGCAGTTCATCGCCTCGAGCATGCGGAACGTCGCCTCGTCCTCCACGCCCTCGGCGCAAACCCGCATGTCGAGCTTGTGCGCCAGGTAGATCAGGCCTTCCACCGTTTGGCGCGCGCCTTCGCTCGTCCGCATGTCGTTGATGAACGCGTTGTCGAGCTTCATCTCGTTGAACGGCATCCGATACAGATGCGTCAGCGAGGACTGGCCGACGCCGAAGTCGTCGAGGCATACGTTCATGTGCTTGACCCTGAGCCGCGCCAGGATATCCATGGCGAGCTCGGGATCGACGAGCGCCGACGTCTCGGTCAGCTCGAGCGATACCATCGAAGGGTCGATGCGCTTCTCGCGGATCAGCGTCACGAGCCGATCCGGGAACTCGAGATCGGACAGGAACTCGGCCGAGAGATTGAGCCCGAGCGTCATCACGATGCCGCTGTTGAACCAGCTTCTCGCCTGGTCCATGGCCGCTCTGAAGACATAGTCGGTCAGGCCGACGATGAGACCGCTCTTTTCGGCAAGACCGATGAACTTGTCGGGCTGGATCAGGCCATGCTGATCGTGCTGCCAGCGGACGAGCGCCTCGACGCCGTCGATGATCCAGCGGTTCGGTCCGGTGCGGCTTGCCTGCGGCAGGTAGTGAACGACGAGCTGCCCCGCATCGATCGCGTAGGAAAGCTCCTCCGCCGTGAGCACTAGCTGCTTCTTGCAGTGGGGCGCGAGTAGTGACCGCAGCGTTTCGAGCTCGACCGGCTTGCTGAGGGTACCGGCAATCGAAAGACCTAGCGTCGTCCCGAGCTGCTCGGCCGTGGTCAGGACGCGGCTGTCGAGACCGCTGGCGATGAAGATCTGGGCGCCGCAATCGCGCTCGGCAAGACCGCGCAGGAGCTCGATCCCGTCATGATGGGGCATCTGGAGGTCCATCATGATGACGTCGGGATCGACCTTCGCGACCGTCTCGAAAAAGTAGACCGGGTCGTTGAGCACGCGGACGTCGAAACCGAGACCTTCGGCGACGTCGCGAAAGTACGCGGAGATGTCGAGATCGTCATCCATGATCAGCAGTCGATTGTCACTCACTGCACTCTCCTCACTTCACGGCCTTGAGTTCCCGCCTGTGCGCGGAAACCGGGCTCTGACTGTGCCAGTGCTCGACGAAGCTCTCGATCTCTGCCGGCGGCAGGGCGCGGCTGATGAAAAATCCCTGACAGCGATCGCTCTTCAGCACCTCGAGCAGATCGAGGCCGGCGCGGGACTCGACGCCTTCGGTGCAGACCCGCATGCCGAGATTGTGGGCAAGCTCGATCAGCGATCCGACGATCGTGTTGGCCTCGCGGCTGCGCGGCACGTTCATGCCGAGGCTCCTGTCGATCTTGAGCTCCTCGAACGGCATCTGATAGAGCCTGGTCAGCGACGAATAGCCCGTGCCGAAGTCGTCGAGCGAGAGGCCGATGCCCTTGACTCTGAGGCGCGTCAGAATATCCATCGTCGTCGTGGGGTCCTGCATCGTCGCCGTCTCGGTGAGCTCGAGCGAGATGCGCTTGGGATCGATCTGATGGGCCGCGATGGTTCCCGCCACGCGGTCCGGGAACTCGAGATCGGTCACGAGGCTCGGCGGCAGGTTGATCGAGACCTTGAGGTCGAGGCCCACGGCCTGCCACTCCTGCATCTGCTTCAGCGCCTGGGCGAGCACCTGATCGGTCAACGCACCGATCAGGCCGAAGCGCTCCGCGAGCCCGATGAACTCGTCGGGCATGACGATGCCGAGCGACGGGTGCTGCCAACGCACGAGGGCCTCGAGCCCGTCGACGATCCAGCCCCCGCCGTCGGCCTTGCTGACAATGGGCTGGTAGAAGGTGACGAACTGCTCGCCTTCGAGCGCCGCCTCGATGTCCGACGTCCTGATCGTGCGGTCTTCCCGCCGGATCTGCACCAGGCGAATTCGCACGACATCGAGGTCGAGGGGCTTCGCGATGCTGTCGGCCATGGAAAGGCCCTTGCTCTCGCCGATCTTCTGGGTCGCGGCTATGACGCGCTCGTCGGCCAGCCCAGTCAACACGATCGTTGCCTTGCAGCCGCGCGTTGCCAGGGCATGCAGCGCTTCGACGCCGTCGTATACGCGCAGCTCGAGATCGAGCAGGATGACCGTCGGGCGGAACTCGTCGACGAGCCGAAGGAATTCGTTCGCGTCGTCCGCCTGGGCAAGCGAGTACTCGAGCTCGGCACCGACCTGCCGGATGGCTTCCGTGACTTTCGGGTCGGAGTCGACCACGAGTAGTCGGTTGATGCTGTCGTACATAGGCCGCCGTGTTCAGTCGAGATCGCTGTTGACGATCGAGAAGCGATACTCGTTCGCGGCGGGCCCGACCTCGATGTAGAAGGTGTAGGTGTCCTCGTCCTCGTCGACCGCGCGCACGTCGTAGCGAACGTCCTCGTCGGCCTGCGGCAGCAGCAAGCGCACCGAATCGCCCGAATCGAGTACCGTGTCCTTGTCGAGCTGGTCGACGCCCCACATGTCCGAGTCGCCCGGGGAAAAGAACAGGTACCAGATCTCGTAGTCGGTATCGTTCGCGATCTCGACCGTCGTGAAGTCGAAGCGCGGCGCGTCCTCGTTGAGATTCTGCCCGGTCAGGCGGACTTCGGCCTCCTTGTCGTCGCAGATCTCGTAGCCGTAGACGACGAAGGCCTCGTCGTTCGATCCGATGGCAATGATGTCGAACTCATTGCACGCGTCGGGATAATGAATGTAGAAGCCGAGATCCTCGTCGTCGCCGAGCACGCGTGTCGAGCCCAGAATATCGGTGCCCCAGTACTGGCTGTCTGTCGGCGAGAGAAAGATGTAGCGGATATCGCCGCCGGTCCGGTTCTGGAACGTGATCAGATTCAGTTCGTCTGGATCGACTGCCCACGACGGCGCCGCCGCGAGACAGGCGCAAAGCGCCAGAACGGTCTGAATTGGGGTCTGCGCGCGCATATCGTCATCCTCTACAACGTGTCCAGCTCAAGCCAGAGCCGCCTGGGGGCGGCCCGACAGAAATACTTAGCTACTCAGACTACGCGAACCGGCCCGACGAGAATGCGAACCAGTTGACAAAACTGGAGCGGGTGAAGGGAATCGAACCCTCGTCACTTGGTTGGGAACCAAGAGCTCTACCATTGAGCTACACCCGCGTCGTTTAAAAAGGTAGCACCCTCCTCGTGCTCAGTAAATATGAGCGTGTCTCAACAGAACACTTGTCTACAGGTATGGCTTGCGCCACGAGCGCGCCTTTCGAATCATCCATTGAGACCGGCTCCGGGCGAGACGGCCCCTTTTACCTGTCGGACAAGGGCAGCGACCCGGCGGCATCGTACTGCACGGGGCAGCCGAAAAAGTAAACGCCTGCCGCCATCTGATCCGCACAGAACTGCTGTGCCCTCTCTGATTGGACCTGTATGTTGGCGAGCGTTTCCGCGACCGGAAGTCCACCGGGCTCGCCGTGAACGGCGACGTTCAGGATCGGATCGAGATCGTAGGCATCGATGTTCGTGGACATGGCGCCAGCCCACCAGTGCCAGGTCCACGCCGCGTCGCCAAAGTCACCTTCCATCACGATGCGCTCGTCCGGCAGGTAGGCGAATACGGCATTCGGCATGTGCGAGTGACCGAGAACGTGGTAGACGTGCAGTCGCTGAGTTTCGTCCTCCAGAACGAGCTGATCGTCGACAGCGACGAATCGCAACTCTCGCGGGCTCATCGCCAGCGCATCCGGGAATACGACGGCCGGCCGTTCAATCATCTCGCGGATGATTCCCTCGTTGCCGCGGTGCGATATCACGTCGAGGCCTCGTGAGACCGCAGCCCGCAGTCCCGCCGTGTGATCGAAATGGTGATGGCTGACGATGACGGCATTCACTTCCTTGCCTGGCGCGAGCGCATTCGCGGCGTCGATTCGGGCCAGAGTGGCCGCGGCGCTTCCGCCTGCTTCGAACATCACGAGATGATCGTCGAACTCGATCACGGGTCCGCCGTTGGTTCCGACTCGCACGTCCCAGACGCCTTCCGCCAGGTCGGTGACGGTAGCGACGGGCCCGCCCGCAGCGGGGCCGCCTGCGCCGCTCGTGGCTTCCGGAAACGTCGGTAGCTGATTCTCCGGCACGTCGAGGCGATACGAATCGACCTGGAACATCAGCGTCACCTGATTGCGCCAGTCCAGCCGGTTCATCAGCCCGTGAGGCAGTTGCACGCCGTCGAGCGGCGCATAGCCGGTGAAATGCGCCGTGACCGCGACGTCGCCGAGATTGACGTGCGGAACGATTCGACGCGTCCAGGCCGGGAGGTGAGTGAGCGGATCGACGGCGATCCACATCGGCGTGCCGTCCTCGAGCGTGAATAACACGACGGACATTCCATCTTCCACGGTAACCGCGCCGGGCTCGGTTGCGGGATCGAGCGCCGCGAGCAGGGCCGGCAAAGGATGGTCCAGCATGTCCGCACCGGTCTGTAGAGTGGCGGTTCGCGTCCAGCTGTGGCCGAAAGGCGCCGCAAACGGAAACATGTAGCTGCCCCGCTCCTGATCGAGCGCGCGCCGGTTCTCGAGGTCGAAGGTCCGCTGCGCATCGGCCACGGCACGCCACTTCGGCGGCGCGTTCAAATCGCCGGTCGAGTTGCCGCCACCGTCCTGGTACACGCGCTGACCGAACCCGGTCAGCACGAAGTTATCGACATCGCGCAGGCGATCGAGACCCCCCATCGCCTCGGCCACCGATATCAGCAGATCGCGAGCGACCGTTTCCTGCGCCGAAGACGGTGTGCCGGTCAAGGCCAGAAGCACGGCCAGGCCGGCTCCGATCAGAACCCGAGATTTTTCGCGCATCCTCTCCCCCTCCGCTCCTACTCGAAGCTGAATATGTCGACTTCCTCCGGGCGTTCCATGCCCTGCTCCCAGTGCTTCTCCCACATCTGCGCCCAGGGGCGCCCGTACATATCGGGCACTTCGAGCTCTATGACCCGACCCGGCGTCACCGGCGTCGCGGTCCCTTCGATCGGGAAAATCGCCTGAATGCACTCCGCAAAGACGAAAGTTCCCGCTTGAGGATCGTCGTAGTCGGCCTGTTTGACGAGTCGCCTGATGATGCGGATCGGCTCTACGAGCGCTTCGGGATCGTAAAGAACCGCTTCGTGATTCAGGCCGAGGAAATTCCCGTTATCGTCGCGCATCGGCGTATAGATCTCGATCGCCTGCATCCGGCTGGAATGCTCGAACGCTGAGTGCGTCGCCCATCCCTGGATATTCGAGGTCCAGGTGATGAGCGTGTCCTCGTCCCAAAAGCCGATCGTCTCGCCGTACCAGCGCGGGACTTCGGCGCCGAGGCGCGGCACGAGCCCTTCCATGTTGAATTCGCGCCCGACATGTGTGTTCGTGATGAAGTTGAGCGCCCCGCTCGCAAGAATCTGCACGACGTCGGGCGTCACCAGGATGTATCGATCATAGGCCGCCCACTCGTGCCAGCGACGCACGAAGCCTTCCGGCCAGCAATACTGAGACGGCCACATCGGCTTGTTCGTGTGCCCGTGATGGTAGGTCTCCTGCACCAGTCGCGTCTGGTACTCCTCCGTCAGCAGCGACAGGATCGTCGGTACCTGCAAGTGACGCATGGTGAACCAGTACTCGTTGCTCGGGACGAAGCGCGGCTGCCTGTAGATGCCGTTCCATTCGTCTCCGGGTATCGTCGTGTACGTGTGCTCCGTGGGTCCGCCACGTTCGCGCGTCTCCTCGAGCAAAGCCTCGTAATGTTCCTGCGCGGTTTCGAACGGGTACGGGCTCACGATCGACTCGCGCGGATAGTCCCGGTCGCAGTGGCCCCAGGGCGCCGACTCCGGCGGGTTGTCCCCGATCAGGCTGGGGCCGTTGCCGGCCCAGAGACTCTCGATCGCCAGCGGGCTGTTGCATCGGAAGTAGCGAGGGTCGCTCCACAAATCCCGGTCCGCGTAGAAGTCCGGTGACGTGAACAGGTCTCTCGCAAGCGGCACGATATCCGGCGGCGTCGCGCCGCCGCGCGCAGAGCCGATGAATTGCCCGTCGCCCGCGACTGTTGCGCCCGTCAGCTCGAACTCATTGACGTCGTGCTCGAGCGGCGCCGCGCGGCCGACGCTTACGAAGTCGATCGCGGCGGCGCGTTGCGCCGAAACCGACGTCGCTATCAGACACATAGCGACAGCCGCCACGGCCCGCCGCGAAGAAGCCACAATCAGCATATCCCTCCCGTTCTGCCAAACTGGCGTACACGAAAGTATGGCACGGATACGCCCTCCCTCGCGGTCTCGGCGTTCGACCCATCCCCCGCGGGAGCCGGCCTCGCGCATCGCATGGGTGGTCGTCATCGTCGCGCTGCCGGCTTTCGGGATGCTGATCTATCTGTTCTTCGGCGAGGTCAAGCTCGGCCGCTCGATCAGCGGATTCGAGCCCTTCGGCGGAAACAGCGCCGTGCTACTCGACGATAGCGCGCTACTCGCTGAGCTCGCGCACGCGCTCACGCAATGAGTCTTCGAGCTCCCGTTCGACCACATCGCTGGCGGCCTCGCCTACGCGCGCAGTCAATGCCGCACGAGCGGAAGCCAAGATCGCGTCGAGAATCCGGTCGGTCGCTTCGCCGTAGGTCAGGCCGCTCTCCGGTTGGCCGAGATCCGTCAGCACGATCGGGTCGAGCATAACCTCCTCGGGCTCGTCGAGCGCCCCCGAGACGATGATCATGCGCGCATCGTCGAGCGCGAAGCGTCGAATGGCAACGCGGTCGTCCGACGGTGCCGGCTCTGGCTGTTCTGTGCCGCGAATATGATCGAGTATCGCGGTGAGATTGCTCGACCGCCCTGCCTGCTCGGCGTTGAGTCTGGCTCCCGCGACGGTGATCTCGTCGAGCACGAGCGTGGACCCGGCCAGCGAGCCTGCGTCGATCCGCACGTTGATCGTATCGATCTCGAGCACATGCTCGGCTTCGTATCCGGACGGATTATCGACAGTAAGCCCGGTGATTTTGCTTCTGCGTTGCACAAGCGATAGCGATACGCTGTCGACTTCGGCAGCAGTGCCGGTAGCACCTGCCGCATAGTCCTCGATCGACGATGCAATCAGCGCCTCGAGACGGTTCGGCAAGCGCACATAGACGGCGGCGGCAAGAATGCCGACAACGAACACAACGGCGACGATCCAGCGAACGAACTTCATTGTTTTCTCCGGTTATAGGCATTCGGATGCAAGAGCAGTACCAAGTGCCCTTCCGCGACGGACGGGCCGGGACCGGCACCATCCCGCGCGATTTTTGCATTCGTGATGAAAATCCTGGAAGCGCGCCCTCCTCGTCGCCGACAGCGGCCATTTCGAGCCCGTCGCGCCCTGGACTTTCACCGCCCTGATTGGGGCTCAACGAACCCGCGCTCATGACTTATACTGCCCGCATGAACAAGATCACACCGCTGATGCTGATGCTCGTAGCCGTTTGCGCCAACGCCGAGCGCTATCCCGAAGGCTACGCCGACGACCGTGCCGCCATCGTCGACCTCCAGGGTCGCTATGTCGTCGCCATGGACTACTTCGATGCCGACGGCTATGCCGCCGTCTTCGCCGAGGATGGCGTGCTCGACTGGGCCGGCGGCATCGTCGAGGGCCGCGACGCCATCCGTGAATTCATGGCCACGGGTACCTACGATCTCACGCGCGGCGCGCCCAAAGCCGAAACGCCCGACGGGCGGGACTGGCCCTCGACCGTGCGCCACCTGATCACGAACCAGGTCATCGACGTCGACGGCGACACGGCACAGGCGATCACCTACTGGATACAGTTCAACAACAACACGGACCGCCGCCAGGTCGAATGGATGCTGTTCGGCTCCTGGTACGACGAGTTCGTCAAGATCGACGGCGAGTGGTTCTTCAGCCTGCACAGGATTCACAACGAGGGGCACCCGCGCACGTTCACTGCCGGGCAGGAAAACCCGATCCACCAGCTCGACGACTGAGCCCGCGCGGCCGCGCGGGGTCGGCGCTATCGACGACGGCTTCGGAGCGCTGACTTTAAGCCAGCGCTCGCTCGAACAGGGCCAGAAGCCGGCTCCAGGCGCGCTCGGCCTGCTCGTCGTGATAGACAGCCGAGTCCGGCACGCACCAGCCGTGCTGGGCACCTTCATAGACTTCGATCTCGGCCGCGAGCCCTGCCGCGTCGAAAGATTCGCGCAGCGTGCTCTTGGCCTCGGGATCGTTCGCGTCGTCGTTCTCGGCGACCGCAATCAGAAACTCCGCGCTCATTTCCGGAATCAGCAGGTGCGGGCTGTCGTCGGCATCGGTTGCCAGACCGCCGCCATGGAAGGTCGCCGCGGCGCCGATGCGATCGGGCCGCGCGGCCGCCGTGCGCATGACCATCGGCCCACCCATGCAATATCCGATCGTGCCGATCCTGCGGTCCGGCGCGACCGAGCCGTGCCGATCGAGATAGTCGACGAATGCCCGGGCATCGGTGAAGTGCGTGCCGGGATCGAGCTCGCCGGCGAGCGAGAAGACCCTCTCGCGCACCTCCGTATCGCCGAAGCTCGCGCCTTCCGGAACGACCGGCGCCCGCGCGCTGCGATAGAACGGATTGACGACGAGCACGGCGTAACCCTGCGCGGCGAGCCTGCGGCCCAAGTCCATGAAAGTCGGTCTCAGACCCAGAATGTCCGGCCAGACGATGACACCGGCGTGGCTTCCGTCCGGTATATGCGTCATGAAGCAATCCGCAACCCCATCCGGCGTCTCTATCTCGACCATGCCGGTCAGGATCGGCTGAAACTGCGCTCCCGCAACCGGCGGCAACGCAGCCGCAACGCCGGCGCCGGCCGTCAGCGCGCCGAATCGCCGCCGCGATACCGGCAGCGCGTCCTCGAGATACCGTGCCCAATCCTTCAGTGTTCGCTCGTCACACATCGCTCGGCCCCCATGTCCTCGGTAACCTCTATGGTATCGTGCTTCGGAAGGGGCAGCATGAACGGAAGAACTTTTCTGACATCCGGAATCGGCGGTTCCGTCGGCGTGCTCGCGCCGCCCGGCGTTTCGGAAGCCAGCCGTCCCTCGATCGACGCTGAAGACCTGACGAATCGCAATACGAACCGGTCTACCGTCGCATGCCAGAACGGCATGGTCTGCGCCAGTCAACCGCTGGCCGCGATGGCAGGCATCGACATTCTGAAATCCGGCGGCAACTGCGTGGACGCCGCGATTGGCGTCAACGCGATGCTCGGTCTGATGGAGCCGCAGATGTGCGGCATAGGCGGCGATCTGTTTGCCATCTACTGGTCCGAAAGCGACCGGAGATTACACGGCTTGAATGCCAGCGGCCGCTCGCCCTACGGCTTCGGTCTCGACACGGCCGCGGACAGAGGCCTTGCCGTCATTCCGGCGATCGATCCGCTTTCCTGGACCGTTCCGGGGTGCGTGAGCGGCTGGGAGATGCTCAGCGAGCGCTTCGGCGCGCTCGGTCTCGCACGTTGTCTGGCTCCTGCCATCGAATACGCGGAGGCCGGCTTCCCTCTCTCGCCCGTCATCGCGCAGGACTTCATACGATCCTTCCCGAACCCGGGTCTTGACGCCGTCTACTTTCCGGACGGTCGAGCGCCGCGTTTCGGCGACGTCTTCCGAAACCCCGAGCTTGCGCGCTCCTACCGACTGATCGCCGACCAGGGGCCGGCCGCCTTCTACGAGGGCGAGATCGGCGAGGCGATCATCGCGAAATCGGCGGCGCTCGGCGGCTGCATGACGATGCGCGATCTGGCGGACCACACGGCGAACTGGATCGATCCGGTCAGCGCGAGCTATCGAGGCTTCGACGTCTGGGAGCTGCCGCCGAACGGGCAGGGCATCACGGTCTTGCAGATGCTGAACCTGCTCGAGCATTTCGATTTAGGCGAGCTCGAGCCGAACTCGGCCGAGCACCTGCACTTGCTGATCGAGGCCAAGAAGCTCGCTTACGAGGACCGCGCCCGTTATTACGCGGATCCCGAATTTGCCGAAGTTCCGGTCGACCGGCTGATATCGAAGGAATATGCGGCAGAGCGCGTCAGGCTCATCGATCCCCGCCGCGCCGGTCGAATCGTCGGGCCCGGCGACCCGACGCTCGATTCCGACACCGTCTATCTGACGGTTGCCGACAGGCAGGGCAACATGATCTCGCTGATTCAGAGCATCTACGGCAGCTTCGGATCGGAGCGTTGCCCGGACGGGACCGGTTTCGCGATGCAGAACCGCGGCCAGGCGTTCTCGCTCGATCCGGGTCACGCGAACCGCCTCGAGCCGCACAAGCGACCGTTTCACACGATCATCCCGGGCTTCGTGACGGAAGACGGCCGTCCCCGCCTGGCTTTCGGCGTCATGGGAGGCGCGTTTCAGCCTCAGGGCCACTGCCAGGTCTTGATGAACATGCTCGACTTCGGCATGTCGCCGCAGCAGGCCGGCGATCAGCCGAGGGTCGGGCACACCGGCAGCTCCGAGCCGAGCTCGGAAGCGAGCACCGGTTTGGGGCTGGTCAGCTTCGAAGATGGCATCGGCGAGTCGGTCAAGCTCGCACTCGCTGACCTGGGACACGAGCTCAGCTCCGCTTCGGGTGCCGCCGGGGGTTATCAGGCGATCTGGCGTTCCGACGATCCCAGGGTCTACTTCGGGGGATCCGATCCGCGCAAGGACGGAGCCGCGCTGGGATATTAGCCGACTCCGGTGAGTGGCGGAGCCGACCGACGAGAACCCGGCGTCATTGCAGCATCCAGCCGCCGTCGATGACGAGATTGACGCCGTTGACACCCTTGTTGTTGAACAGGAACTTCACCGCGTCGACGACGTCCTCGGTCGTCGCAAGCCGCCCGCCCGGCGTTCGCGCGCGCACGCGCTCGAGCGCTTCGGGCTTGTCGGCCCATGCCGGCGTATCGCCGATGATCCCCGGATGAATCGCGTTGAAGCGGATCGGCGCGAGCTCCACCGCCATGGCTTTGATCATGCTCCTGACGGCGCCATTGACCATCGTGATCGTCGTCGAGCCGGGATAAGGCCGCTCGCTCGCGAGACCGCCGAATATGACGACCGAGGCATCCTTGCTGAACCTGCCGAGCATCGTGTGCACGATCTCGGTATAGCCGACGAGCTTGACCGTCACGCCGCGCCGGGCCTTGGCGATATCGTAGTCGCGCACGCTGTTGTGGTCGCGCTCGACGGCGACGATCAGGAGCCGATCGATCTCGCCGACGTCAGCGAGCATGCTTGCGATCTTCTCGGGTTCAGCGATATCGAGCGCAATGCCGCGGACGTTGTCGCCGATCTCGGCGGCCGTGGCGGCCGCTCTCTCGGCCGAGCGGCTCGTGATGATGACCTCGCTGTCGAGCGATGCATAACGCTCAGCGAGCGCGCGACCGATGCCGCCGGTGCCGCCTATGATCAGAACCTTGGCGTCGAGCTTGTCGTGAACGGCCATCAGGCGGACTTCTTCTGTTGCGATGCCCCGGTGGATTTCTTGCTCTGCAACTGCTCGGCGAAGTACTCCCAGTCGCGGGCGAACCGATACGAATGCCGCGCCGGCGGCTGCGGTGACTGCGTCTCGAGCCAGCGCACCGTCTTGCCACTCTTGTTGTAGAACGCGTGCGTGCAGCCGACGCCGGCCCAGAGGAAATCGCCTTCCTTCATCAGATATTTGTCGTCATCGGCCCAGGCCTCGACCTCGCCGTCGATGATGTAATAGGCCTCCTCGAGCGGATGATCGTGCGGGTGCGCGTTGCCGTTCGGCTCGTACTCGACCATGAACATCGTGTGCAGCGCGGCATCGAGACGCTCGTCGACGAGCATCTTCAGCGAGATGCCGCTGTAGATGAGCAACGCCGTCGACATGCTGGCCGAGACCTTTGGCGCGTCCTTTCTCAAGCCCGTGCGCAGCGCATCGACCTTGATGTCGTCGTCGGCCATGCGGAACAAATGCCTCGACGTCGGGTCTCGGATGTCGAGATCCTCGACCGGCACGTCGGGCGGCGGCCCGAGAAAATAGGTGGCGTCGGCATAATTGACGCCTTTCGGCACGGGCGTATTCATGTCGATCCATCGGGCCGTACCGGATTCGGGACCGAGCCAGGCCTGCTTCATGCCGATCGGTATCAGCCCGCAGGCCCCGGGCTCGAGGCGCCAGGCGCGGTTGTCGAGCATCAGCACGGGATTGCCTTCGAGCACGTAGAAGCTCTTCTCGAACGACTGAAGATGCTGATTCACGTGGCCGCCCGCATCGAGCTCGACCAAGCCCCAGCCCGAGTGCACGGCACCGCAGCTGCGGTCGGACAGCGAGAAGCGGCGATAGCCCGAAGCCTCGTCCGGAAACGCCGTTGCCGGGCGAATGTCGGGTGCCCTGATGAAGTGATGCATATCTTCCTCCGCCTTTCCTCGTAGTCTACCAAGACCGGCGGGGCCTCAGCGTTCCGGCGTGCCGGTCGCCAGCGCCTGCTGCGCGCAGTAGCCGCTCGTCGACTGCCGGATCCATTTGTCGTCGGCTCCGAGCAGCCAGGAGCTCGCCTGATCATCGAGATACGGAGCGAACACATCGTACTGAATCTGCCGCTTGAGCTCGTCGTCGTCGATCCGGACCAGCATCTCGACCCGCACGTCGAGCTTGTGACTCATCAGGTCGGCCGAGGAGATGAACACATCCGCCGATCGGGACGGAAGCGCGTGACCGTTGCCGAAGCACAGCGCGCGTGAGTGCTCGAGAAAGCGTCCGACGACGCTCTTCACACGAATGCGCTCCGAAAGCCCTGGAACTCCGGGCCGCAGACAGCAAATGCCGCGCACGATGATCTCGATGTCGACACCGGCCTGCGAGGCGCGGTAGAGCAGGCGGATCATCTGCTCGTCCGAGAGCCTGTTGAGCTTCATCCAAATGGCAGCCGGCTCGCCGTTCTCGGCATTTCGTGTCTCTCTCTCGATCAGGCCTGCGATGCGTTCGCGCAAGCCAAAAGGGGCGGCGGAGATTTTCGCGAGCCGCTGCGGCGCGGCGCCGCCATGAACGTAGGCGAAGACCTGGTCCGCATCGTCGGCCAGTTCCGGGTCTGCCGACAGGAGACTCAAGTCCGTATAGCTGTGACCCGATGAGATACTGTAGTTTCCGGTCGAGCAGTGCACGTAGCGCCGGACTGCGCCTTTTTCGCGCCGCTCTATGACGAGAAGCTTCGCGTGCACCTTCCGCTCCAGAAAGCCGTAGGAGACGTTCGCCCCGGCCGACCCGAGAAACGCGGCAAGCTCGATGTTTCTCTTCTCGTCCTCCCGCGCCTGGACCTCGACGACGACATCGACGGTCTTCCCACTTCTTGCGGCCGCTGCCAGCGCCTGCACGATCAGCGCGTCCTTGCCCGTCCGGTAGAGCGTTTGGCGTATCGCGACCACGGCATCGTCGGCGGCGGCCATGCGAATCAGCGTCACGAGAACGTCGAAGTCGTCGTAGGGAAAGTGAAGCATTCGGTCTTTCGCGGCGATCGCCCGAAAAAGATCGCCACGGAACCGGGTGACGAATTCCGGGCCCTTCGGACAATGCCTGGGAAACGAATGCCTCTCTGCGATCTCCGTGGGCAGAAGCTCGACGAGCTGAATGAGGTCCGCGAGCCCGAGAAACGCATCGGCAACGACGAACTCGGATGCGGTGGCCCGACGCCGCGACTTCTCGAGCGCCTTGATCTCCTCCGGCCGCAGCAGGCCGAGCCCCGCGGCCAGCGCGCGCATCAGGGGCTGCGGCATGCTGCGCTCCACGCGGAGGCGGATGACGTTGGCGCGCTCGCGCCGCTCGACCGCGTCGCGCACGAGAGTGAGCAGATCGTCACCGACGCCCGAGCGCTTGAGGCTCCCCTCACGCAGCACGCGCGCAAGACCACTGGCCGCGACTCTGGCGTCGTCGAAAAGATCGTTCAGAAAGAGCTTGATGACCTCTTCTATCGGCATGAACCGGCAGCCGGGACCGGGCAAAGCGAAAAAGCGAGGCAGGTCCGCCGGAATCGGCACGAAGGCCTGGATGTCGTCGAGAGGATCCGACGAAACCTCGAGCTCCGCGAACAGCAGAAGGTCGCCGTCCCTGATCGATGCGAAAGCGTCCGGCGTCTGAGTCAGGTCGGGCGCCAGACGCGGCAGAATCTGCTCGTCGAAACGGCCGGCCAGCCACTCGCGGTCCTCGTCGCTGGCCTCGCCGGCGGCGACGAGATCTACGCCCGCTCGCTTCAGGTCGTCCAGCAAGTCCCGCCAGCACCGGTCCTGGCGGCGGATCAGGCGATTCGAGTATTTGTCCGCGCGCTTGAGCCGATTCGACGGTTTCGGCTCATGGCGGCCGCGCTTTCGCTTGTGCAAGCGAATCTGCTCGCGCAGAAAAGCCACCCTGATCCGGTAGAACTCATCGAGCAGCATGCCGGTGATGGCGAGAAATCTCGCGCGCTCGAGGACCGGATTGGCCGTGTTCTCGGCCTCTTCGAGGACACGCTCGACGAATGCGAGATCCGAAAGATCGCGATCGATGAGGGGAACGCTGCCGTCCGTCTCGAAGGGCGAAATCCCGGGACGCTCCTCTGAGGTTTCGACGCGCATGTCGTGTCGATTCTAAGAGAATCTGAGGCGCGCGGCGAAAGGAACCCGAGTTCCGGGCATTGCGCGAGCGGATGGATCTCGCCGGCTAGCGCTCGGCCGATAGCGCGTATCCGTTGCGTTCGAGAATCTCGCCGGCCTCCGGCGTCCGCATGAAGTCCAGGAACGCGCGCGCCGCGGCATTGTCCGCGGCTCTCTGCAACAGAATCGTATCCTGGCGAATCGGCTCGTGCAGCTCCGATGGAACTATCTCGTAGGAGGACGTGCCCGCGTAGGCGAGCGCCTGTGACAGCGCGACGAGGCCGAGCTCAGCGTTCTGCGTCTCTATCATCGCGAACGCCTGAGCGATGTTCTGACCCCTGACGAGGCGCGGCTCGATCGATTGCCAGGCACCGAGGTTCTCGAGCGCCTCTTTCGCAGCGGCGCCGTAAGGCGCGACCTCGGGCTCGGCGATGGCGAACCAGCGAAACGGGATTTCGGTGAGTCGCGTCAGCGTTTGCCGATCGACGAGATCGGGGTCGCGAGACCACAGAGCCAGACGTCCGACGGAATACGTGAAAACGGACGATGGCTCGCCGAGCCCGGCCTCGGCCAGCAGGCGCGGGCGCACCTCGTCCGCCGCGAGCAGAATGTCGAACGGCGCGCCGTTCACGATCTGCGCGTAGAGCTGACCCGTCGAGCCCGATGTGATCGTGATCCGATGGCCGGTCGCGTCCTCGAACCCCGCGGCCAGCGTCTCGAGCACGCCGCGAAAGTTCGCGGCAACGGCGATCGTGACTTCGTCGGCGCGCGCCTGCGGGACCGCTGCGCATCCGGCCACCAGGCCGATCAATGCGAGTCGCGCAATAGGGCAGCGCTCAGCCCGGCGCGCCGCCGAGAAACGAAACCGTCGTTTGAACATAGTAGTAGATACTCGTCTGACTGAGCGCAGGCGCCGTGCGCCGGATGAATTCGCCTTTCGAGAAACGCGCCGCGCCGAATTCGAGCCGAAACCGGCTGTCACGCGGCTGCCACGAGAAGCTCGTGTCGAAGTGGCGGCCGAGCGAGTCTCCGGATTGTCCCGAGGCGTCTCTCAAGGCCGTCGTTGCCCAGAAGTCGGTCGGCGACGAGAGCCCGAGGCTTCGATACCTGAACCCCGCCTGCCATTCGCCGGTCAGTCGAAGCGTCAGCACGATGCCCGGCGTCTCGAGGTTCGCTCGCGCGACCGGCCCGTAAATGCCGGTCGGTCCGAAATCGAAACCACGCGAACCGTAAAGCGTGTCGAAACCCTCGTTGCTCGCGTCGAACGGATCCTCGTCCCCGCTAGCCGAATCGTACTGCAGGACTAGCGCGGGAGACATCAGTGCTGCGAAGCTATAGCCGATCTCGACGTGGTAGAAGTATGCATCGTGATCGAGGTCCCGGGCGAGCGTACTGCCGACGAGCGCCGATGAGCGGCCCGTCTGTAGCATCAGCTCGACGTCATAGTGCCACTGCCCCGGCCCTTCCGGCCTCTGGAACCTTGCAGCGAAAGTATCGAGATCCCGCTGCTCGGCGAGCTCGGCCGCGTCGAGACCGACCCAATAGATGCTCATTCGGTCCCCGTTGCCACTAATCGGACGCTCGAAATAGAGCCCGCGGAGATGGGTGTGGCCCGCCGTCTCGTCGATCTGCTGCTCGTTGTCGAGCAGGGCCGCACGACTGCGCGGCTGCGCCAGCATCGGCACGAGATAGAAGGCCCTGAGGCTCTGATTCGTCCCCGGCTGCCAGGCCCCGTCGACGCCGGCATAGGAATTGCGCGTATTGCGAAACGCGTTGCGCGAGATCAGGCGCCGGCTGCCTAAGTCGACCGTCATTCTGCCGATCCTGAGCGAGGCGTCGGTGCCGGAGCCCGCGAGATTCGTCCAGGTTCGCGTCGCGGAGAGCTGAAGCGGCTCGAGCGTGTTGACGACGCCGGTATCGAGGACCGAATCCGTATCGTTGAGCTCGGCGCGGGTATCCATCAGCTCGCCGACGAAGCGCCATCGGGGCCACTCGGCCTCGAAAACGAGCTCGGTTCGCAACGCGAGCGCCTGATCGTCGTCTCCGAGCAAAGGGCGGTATTGAGGATCGAGCGACTCGTAGCGCGCCCTGTGCTCGCCCGAGATCGTCAGGGACGGCGAGGCGTCCTCTTCGGATCCGGCACCCGAAGCCGACGCCGGTTCCTGGCCATGCGCCGTCAGCAGGCTCGTGAGCCCCGCGGTCAGGCATGCAATGATCAGGGCTCGCAGCATCTGAGGTTTCGCTTTTCTGATCTCCGCTATATCTAACACCAATCTTGCACGCGAAGCTCGCGCCTCGAGCGACCGATAGTGACGCTCTGACGGCGAGGCAGCGGCAAACATCGGCCGAAGCAAGGGCAGATGCTTGATATATCCTTGTTGTCCGGCGAACGAGCCAGGGGGTTCCGAGGCGATGTCCACGAGTATTTCGAAAAGACGGTTCATGCAGTTTCTTGCGTCGAGCCCTGCGCTCTACGCATCCACCAGAGCATTCGGCCAGGCGCCCGCCGACCTCTACGCGCCGCAGGCCGTCGCGTCCGCGAGCGAAGCGATCAACGTCTTCGACATGCACGAGGCCGCGAAACGCGCGCTGATGCCGGGGCACTACGCCTACATGGCGCTCGGCACTGACGACGGCGGCACCTTGCGGACCAACCGCGAGGGCTTCGAGCAGTTTCGGCTGCGCGTGCGCCGCCTCGTCGGCGGCGGCGAGATCGATACATCCGTTGAAATCTTCGGCGAGCCGTATCCGTCCCCGATCCTGATCGCGCCTTGCGGCGCGCAGAGGGCATTTCATCCCGAGGCCGAGATTGCCGTCGCGAGGGCGGCGCGCTCGCGGGGCGTCGAGCAGATTCTCTCGACGGTGAGCTCCTCGACGGTCGAGGACGTCAATCGGGCCCGCGGCCGGCCCGTCTGGTTTCAGCTTTATACGAGCGTCGAATGGGAAGACACGCTCGCGCGCGTGAAGCGCGCCGAGGACTCGGGCTGCCCCGTTCTCGCGCTGACGGTCGACCTGCCGGCCAGCAACCGCGAAGCGCAGGCCCGATTCCGCCGCGAGACGAATCCGGAATGCCAAGCCTGCCACGCCGCCGACGCCGGCATCATTCCGCCGCTGCCGATGGTCGGCTCGACGCAGATCGGCACGTCGTTTCTCGACTGGGATTACGTGGATCGGCTCCGCGACTCGACGTCGATGCGGCTCCTGATCAAGGGCATCGTGACGGCCGAGGATGCGCAGCTCGCCGTTGCGCGGGGCGTCGACGGCATCATCGTATCCAATCACGGCGGGCGCTCGGAGGACTCGGGCCGGAGCACGATCGAATGCCTGCCCGAGGTCGTCGACGCCGTCGACGGGCGCGTCCCCGTCATCGTCGACAGCGGTTTCCGGCGCGGGACGGACATCTTCAAGGCGCTCGCGATCGGCGCCGACGCCGTTGCGATCGGCCGTCCGTATCTCTGGGGCTTGAGCGCTTTCGGCCAGGAGGGCGTCGAAACCGTGCTCGACATTCTGACGCGCGAGCTCGAGATCGTCATGCGCCAGGCCGGCGCGCCCCGAATCGACGCGATCACGCGCGATCACATCGTCTGAGCGACGGCGATGCGGGCCCGCGACGGGGATGCCGGCCGGCGACAGGGATCAGAAGACCCCGGGCAGCTCGCCGCAGCTATCCTGCACGAGCTCGACGTCGGGCGTCGCGAGCCAGGTCTTGGTCACAACATAGGGCTCGGTCAGCGTCACCGGATCCTCGAGCGTGAGCTCGAGCTCGAGACGGCGCGGGTCGTCGCGCACCGTGTAGCGCTCGACACCCCTCAACTCGCCACTGTGTCCGGCCTGCGTGCCATCGGAGATCCGGTCGGGCGTCACGTTGCTCGTCTCGATGATCAGCACGCCGTCCTCGACGCGCCCGACCGAATGGCCAAGGAGGGACGGCGTCATGTACTCAGGATGCGGCCGGCCATCGAGAAACACGGTCCGCAGCAGCGACCACTCCTCGTACTTGAAGAGCAGATGCTCGCCGAGACGGCTGATCTGCATCGGCAGCGGGTTCGTGACCTCGCGGACGAAGCCGTAGGGCTGACAATGAAGCTTCGGGTCGTTCTCGAACGTGTTGGCCGCTTGAATCCGTCTCGCGCGCGGCGTCAGGATCGCGGCAAAACGCTCCGCGACGTAACCCGATGCCTCGCCCATGAGCTCGCCGACCGGCCTCTCGTCGTTGGCCGGGTCGTCTAGCAGCGACGCGAGGTATTCGTAGCCGTCGCGCCCGCAGCCGACGAAGCAACTGAAGTCCTCGACGCCCCAGAACTGGTGATCCTGAGTCGTGAAGACGCCGCTCCATGTGCCGAGAAACGGCGCCAGCGGGTCGTCGTCCGGTCCATCGTCGGATTGCGCCGAGGCGGTGAGCGGCAGCCCGATGACGGCCGAAAGAACGATGCTTGGGCCGAGCCGGGCGGGCACGTTCAATCGCGCCGCCGCCGGATGTCTTCGAGCTGACCGCGGTCGAGGTCCTCGCCGTATAGCTCGGTGCCATCGGGCAGCACGAGATACTCCAGATGCACGACTTTCGAGCCGTCCCGTGTGGGATGCCCGCGCACGGTCACGCGGTCGCCCGACGAGACCTCGGTGCCGTCCCAGCCTTTTCGGAGCAGCACGGTTCTCGACCCGCCCTCGGCCATCCACTTCTCGATCGTGCCTTCGTTGTCCACGTCGAGATAGATCCGCATGTGCGGATTGCCGAGCGAGTATTCGGTCACGATACCCTCGAGCTCGATGTGCCCGGCGAGGTCGTAGAGCATGGCGGGAGAATGGTGCGCGCCGGCCGGTGCGCTGAAGACGAGCGCGGAAGCAGCAACGAGAACGCTCGATTTCATCGGCATTTCCCCTCTCGAAGAAGGTACCGGCGAATTATAAAGCTGCGCCGGTACCTGGATGGCTTAGAACTGCCTCGTGACGGACACGAACGCCGCCCGGCCGAGCAGATCGTATTGCGTCGCAAAAGCCGGAGCATTACCGAATCGATCCGAGGCGTCGACGGACACGAACGGGGGATCCTCGTCCGTGATGTTGCTGATGCCGAAGATGACGGTCGTGGCCGCTCCTTCCCAGCGAGCCGACAAGTCATGATACCGAACGGACGGCGTCGTGACGACGCGCTGCGCGTCCGGGAAGCCGAAGTAGGTAAAGGTCGGAGCGATGAAGACTGAGTTGTCCATACCGTTGATGAAGTCGACGTACCAGTTGAAGGTCCAATCGTTGCGCTGTACCGCGAAACGCACGTCCGCCGTGAACTTCGGATCACCGAAGGTGCCGTTGAAATCGTTCGTGTCGAAGCCCGAGGCCACGTTCGGATCGAACAGATAAACGACGTCCTGAAGCGTATAGGTCCCCTGCGCCTCGAGCAGGAACGTGCCGAAATCAAAGTCGCGCTCGTACCGAACGGTAATGTCCCAGCCTTCAGTCACCTGGTTATTGACGTTGATGTAGCTGTCGTTGACCTCGAGGATGTCGTAGGCGTTCGGGTCGGCCGGATTCGCGCCGGAATCCCGGGTGAACAGGTTGCAGAAGGCATTCGGATAGACTGGCGCGCCGTAGCAACCGCCGAGGATCGTCCCCGCGCCCAATTGCGCAACCTCGTCATCAACGTCGATCTTGAAGTAATCGAGCGCAATGTTGATGTTGCCCGCCGCCGGCGTGATGATGACGCCGAAGGTCGAAGCGTCCGAGGTCTCGGCCTTCAGCACTCCGGCGCCGCCGCCCGATAGAATGGTAGCCCCCGAACCGGCGCCCGTGAGATCCGGCGGCAAGCCTGCGGCCGCGCAGTTTGCCCGGATGTTTTCGTTCGAGCTATTCCCCCAGTCGATGCAGGGATCGATTTGCGTTTGAGAGAGGAACGACGTCTGGTTGCCGAGAAAGAGCTCGAAGAGCGCCGGCGCCCTATACGACGTGCCTTGCGTGGCGCGGAAGCGCAGAGCCGGAATGACCTGCCAATTCAGGCCGGCTTTCCAGACGTTGTCGCTACCGTAGGACTTGTAGTCGAAGGTTCGCGCTGAAACATCGAGCGTAAACTCCTCGAAGCCGCGGCGACCCGCAATCAGCGGAATCTCGATCTCGGCAAAGATCTCCGATACGCGATCCTGGCCCCTGGTGACCAAGGCCGACGACTCGCCCCAGAGATCGCCGTCCTGCGACGCCTGCGACGGCGTATCGTCTATCTCGTAGTCTCGATACTCGAATCCTACGGCCATAGCGACATCGCCTGCCGGAACCGAAGCGATATCGCCAGTGATGACGCCCGTGATCGCGTACTGATCGTACTTCGTGCTTCCTACGTGGTCGAGGCCGATCGCCTCGATGAACTCCGGTCCGTAATCTCCGCGAAGTATGGTCGGCGACAGATAGTCGAACGCCGGAGGATCGTCAGCGAAATCGATATCACCGGATCGGCTCGCCTGAATCGAATTGCGTCTGTATTGACCGTCCGAATGTGAGTAAACGGCGTCGAGTGTCCAGGCCCAGCCCGAAAGTCGCTCCTCGAATTCTCCGTCCAGCGTCGTCGACCAGGACATGTAGTCGACATCGACGACGCCGTTGGACGGGTAGGGGATGACCGCGAGCGGGATCGTTGTGGGGAAGGAGCTTTCCCAGGTCGGGTCATTGGGATAGGGAGCGATGGCTGCCGTACCTATCACCGGGAAGAACTGCCGCCACCCATCCGATTGCGTCTCGCGACTCGTCAGCAGCAACTCGTTGCGCCAGCCCGCCCCGCCGAGGATACCCGTTTCGAGGTCGGTCGTGAAAAACACGCTCGATCGCGTGACCTCATTCTGGACCATTTCCTGATTCGCCCGCGGGAAGAAGAGCTGATCCTCGTAGTAGGCCTGACCGCCGCCTGCATACGTCCCGTTCGTTCGGGGACGATAGCCGTCGATCGGGCCGGTCGTGACATTGTCGGGCGCCTCGATGTAGCGTTCACCGGTGAACAAATCGATGAACGTATTCGCATAGAGGTTGAAGCAGCCTGCGTTCGGCGTGCCTCCCCCTATCCCGCGGTCCTCGCGGTCGATCAAATTCCCGCTGACGTCTCTGATCAGGTCACGCTGACAGGAAAGAAAGTCGCGATCGGCGAGCCGGATTGCGTCACGACGCTCGACCTGGCCTGAGAGCACGATATTGCCGCGATCGAAATTGAATCCCGTCGCGCCGCTGATGGAGTAGCTTTCGCCGCCGCTCTCCATCGGCATCGTGTAGTCGAAGGTGATCTCCGGTCCGTCGATCGTCGTGCGCGTGATGATATTGACGACACCCGCTACGGCATCGGAGCCGTAAATCGACGACGCGCCGTCCTTCAGAATCTCATAGCGCTGAACAATGGAATCGGGGATGACGTTGAGATCGAAAGCGCCGACCTGGCCGCGCACGCCAGACGGGCCCGCGCGCCTGCCGTTGATGATGACGAGGCTGCGTTGCGCGCCGAGACCGCGCAGCGAGACCGGCCTGACGCCGGTGCCGCCCTCGACGACGAACGCGCCGAATCGGTTGTTGAGCTGGACCGAGCCCGACGCGACGCTCGCGCCCTGGAGAATATCGCCGGTGTCGATCAGCCCTTCCATCGTCGCCGACTCGGCGGTGATGATCTGGATCGGCGCCGACGACGTGAACTCGTCGCGGCGGATACGCGAGCCGACAACGATGATCACCTCTTCCTCCTGCGCGCCTTCCTGCTCCTGGGCCATGACGGCCGGGGCCGCGCCCCCGAGTAAAGCCGCAATAGAGATCGCCAGGGTAGCGGGCCTGAGAACACCAAAAGACGCATTCCTGTTCATCGGGCTATTCCTCCACAGAACACGCGCGCAACCGAAGCCTAATGTCGCATGGTTAACACAGCACCCGTGTGCATCCCCTCATCAGTCGCCACTCCCTGTGGCGTCCTCCTGACAAATCCCCAAGTTCGTCGTCAGGTTGGCACTGTGTCTTGATGCCATTATCGAGTTTGGTTTCTTAAATGCAACAACTACGTTACGATCCTTGACCGACATCACTATTTCTCGCTCACGAGAACCGACGAACTGGCAATGAGGCAGGCGCTCGTTCCGCTCCCGGCCCTTCTCGCCGGGCTTCTATCGACGGCTTTGGCGCGAGCCGAGATCGCGGTCGAAGACCTCGCCCGGCTGCCCGCGATGTCGAGCGTATCGATGGCCTCGGACGGCTCCTATCTGGTCGCGCTACTTGAGAGCGACGGCGAGCTCGTGCTGACGGTCTGGGACCCGGAGAGCGACGAGCCGCCGATCGGCACGCGACCGAACGATCGGATGAAGTTCATCGCGGCCCAGGCGCTGAAGGCGGACCGGCTCTTCGTGATCGGAAGGCAGGAATTCATCGGCGCACTCGACGGTTGCGGCGAAGGCAACACGACGGGCGCGACCAGGACCTTCGTCATCAAGCTCTACATGACGGATACGGAGCTTCAGGAATTCGACGAACCGTTTACGCGGGCCGGTCGCGCACTCGGAGTCAGCGAGCAAACCGAACGCTGCTTCGAGCTCGCCGGCGAGGCCGGCCTTGCCGGCGACCTCCCGCTCGATCCGGAGAACGTGATCGCGCAGCGCACCGACACATTGAGGCTGACGAGCGAGTATTACCTCGTCAATCTTCGCACCAATTCCGAGCGCATGATCTATCGCGAGACCGAGGGCGAGTCGGCCGGCGAGTTCGACCTGCGCACGGCTGAGCTCTTGACGAAGAATCAGATCGCGCAGGCCGACGGCGGCAACTACGAGTTCCTGACTCTGCTCCGCAATGCCGAAGGCGAGTTCGAGGTGCACGAGGAGCTGACCTATACGGCATTCGATCGGCACACCGTCGAGATCCATGGTCGCGACGAAGCAACCGGGAAATACTATGTGCTGACCGATCTTTTCCGCGATCACGCCGGCATCTACTTCTACGATGCCGAGGCGCATGCCTTCGATCCGGAGCCTTTGTTCGCAACCGAGCAGTACGACGCCACGGGCATCGTGCTCGGGACGAAACCGAGCGACTTCAACCAACTCATCGCGTTTACCTACGCGGCGGCCACCGAGGAGTACTACATCGTCGATCCGGAATGGGACGCGATCTATCGCGGGCTCAGGACCGCGTATCCGGATCGCCATGTGCGGATTCTCGAGTACACGGACGACAAGACGCGAATCCTGTTCTCGACATCGAGCTCGATTCATCCGCCGGCCTACTATCTGCTCGAGGACAGGGCGCGGACCGTTCTCGTCGGCGAGGAGCGGCCCTGGGTCGACAGCGGCGACCTGCGGCCGACCGAGCTCGTCTACTACACGGCGCGCGACGGCATGCGCATCCCGGCTTTCCTGACCCTGCCTAAGGACTGGACGCGCGACGACGGGGCGCTGCCGTCCGTCGTGCTGCCGCACGGCGGTCCCTGGTCACGGGACGAAGCCGACTGGGATCCGTCGGGATGGCCGCAGTTTCTGGCCTCGCGCGGTTACGCCGTGCTCCAGCCCCAGTACCGCGGCAGCACGGGCTGGGGCCGCGATCTCTGGCTAGCCGGCGATGCCGAGTGGGGTCTTAAGATGCAGGACGACAACGATGATGCCGCGGCCTGGCTCGTCGAGGCGGGCTACGCCGACGAGGACGCGATCGCGATTTTCGGCTATTCCTACGGCGGCTTTGCGGCGATGGCCGCCGTCGTTCGGCAGGGCGGCCCGTTCGAGTGCGCCATCGCCGGCGCCGGCGTGGCGAATCTGGCGCGGCTCGGCTTGAGATGGAGTCAGGATCGCGTCGAGCGCGCCGTTCAGGGGCGCACCGTCGCCGGCATGGACCCGCTCGACAACGCCGAGCAGGCGGACATCCCCGTGCTGATCTATTCCGGCGACCGCGACGTTCGCGTGCCGATTTTCCACAGCGAGTCGTTCTACGATGCCGTTCGGGATCGCGTCGACGCCGAGCTCCTGATCGTTCCGGATATGCCCCACAGCCTGCCCTGGTATCCGGAGCACCATCGTCAGACCCTGACCGCGATCGAGGAATTTCTGGCCGACGATTGCGGCATGCCGGGGGCCCGCTGAACGAACCGGCGCCGTCGATGCGGGCGGGGCCGAGAATCATAATCGCGGGCGCGGGCTTCGGCGGGCTGTTCGCGGCCAGGACGCTGGCCGGCGCCGATGCCGAGGTCCTGCTGATCGACCGCCAGAACTACCACCTGTTCCAGCCGCTGCTCTATCAGGTCGCGACGGCCGGTCTCGCGCCCTCCGACATCGCCTGGCCGATCCGCTCGATCGTGACAAAGCAGCGCAACACCTCGGTTCTGCTTGCCACTATCGCCGGCGTTAATCGCGAGCAACGACGCGTGCTGCTCGAGGATGGCGCCGTCGACTACGACTATCTCGTGCTCGCGACCGGTGCCCGTCACGCCTATTTCGGGCACGAGGAGTGGCGGGAGCTCGCGCCGGGCCTCAAGAGCATCGACGACGCGACGGCGCTTCGCCGCAGGCTGCTGCTCGCGTTCGAGCGGGCCGAGAGCAGCACCGATGCGGCCGAGCGAAAGCGGCTCCTGCAGTTCGTCATCGTCGGCGCGGGACCCACGGGCGTCGAGCTCGCAGGCGCCATCGCCGAGCTCGCCCACCATACGCTGGCCAGGGACTTCCGGAAGATCGATCCGCGCAGCGCTCGCATCGTGCTCATCGAGGCCGGACCGCGTGTCCTGCCGACCTTCAGCGAGCCGATGTCGCTCTATGCCCGGGAATCGCTGAAACGATTGCACGTCGAAGTGCGCGTCGGCTCCCCGGTGACTCGTTGCGACCCCGAAGGCGTGACGATCGGCGAGGGCCACCGTGAGGAAAGGATCCCCGCCCCAACCGTGCTCTGGGCCGCCGGTGTCGCGGCGTCGCCCGTCGGCGCCTGGATCGGCATCGAAACCGATCGCGCCGGACGCGTCGCAGTCGGTCCCGATCTCTCGATCGAAGGCGACCCGAATATCTTCGTCATCGGCGACGCCGCCCGCGTCACCGATTCCCGCGGCGTGACCGTGCCGGGCACGGCCCCCGCGGCCAAACAGCAAGGCCGCTACGTCGCCCGCGTGATCGAGGCAAGGCTGAAGCACGGCTCACCGCCGGCCCCGTTTCGCTTCCGCAACGTCGGCAACCTCGCCACGATCGGGCGGCGCTCCGCCGTCGTCGAGCTCGGCAAGATCAAGCTACGCGGCCGTTTCGCCTGGTGGCTCTGGGGCATCGCCCACATCTACTTCCTGGTCGGCCTTCCGAGCCCCTTCATCGTCTCGTTCCGCTGGCTCTGGGAATACATCACCTACGGCAAGGGCGCGCGCCTGATCACAGGCGACACCACCAGCCCCTCCGATTAACCTCGGCTGACGGTCTAGCGGACCGCGATCGGGTTGCCGGGAGCGCCCGTGGCGCCGACGAGCTTCATCGGCGAGAAGATGAACGCGAACTCGTAGACGCGGTCGGCTGCGAGCTGGCTCAGATCGAGGTTCTCGAGGTTGTAGATGCCGCGGCTCAGCAGCCACTGATGCCCTTCGAGCGGCCGATCGGGGTTTTCGCCCGGACTCGCTTCCATCGCGTAATTATCGGCGCCGGTCAGCATGATGTTCTTGTCGGCGAGCCACTTGATCGCCGTGAAGCCGGGCCCAGGCTCGCTGGCGCCGTAAGCTTCGTTGTCGACCATCCATAGCTGGCCCCAGCCCGTGTGAAACAGCACGGCGTCGCCTTCGCTTATCTCGACGTCCTGCATCTCGAGCGTGCCCTCGATGTCCTCTATCGTCACGATATAGTCCGGCGCGAGCCGCTCGACACCCTTGTATCGCGTGACGTCGACGAGAACCCCGCGCGTGAAGATGACGCCGACGTTCTCGATGCCGAGGCGGTTCAGGCCGTAGGCCGTGCCGAATTCCGACAGCCTGAAGCCGTTGTAGAAGACGAAGTCGCCGTCGATCTCGGTGCCGATGTGGCCGAGCCCGTCGAATTGCGTGCCGATCTGGCCGAGCTCGCCGCTGACGAGCTCGTCGTTGAAGACGACGGCATTCTGGCCGCCGATATTCACCGTCGGGAGCCCCGGGATCGTCAGGCTGAAATGCCGGTTGCCGAAAAGCGGCATGCCGGTCTCGTAGCGGCGGCCAAGCTCGTAGATGCGCCCTTCCTCGATCAGCGATACCGCCTCGAGCACCCTTGCCGGCGTCACGAGGTTGGCGGCGCCGCGCTCATCGTCGGCCCCCCACTGCGACGGCCACCACTCGGGCCCGGCAGGCGTTTGAGACAGCGCCGGCGCCGCGAGACAGCTTGCGGCGACGAGCGGCACGGTAATTCGCGGGAGCTTCGGACAGGCCATGGCACTTCCCCTTCGAGCGCGGATTCGATGCCGATATATTACTGCCCGACCCTCTAGACGATGGAATGTCCGGCGTGAACGGCGGCAGGGTCGAGGCCCTTCCTGAGAAACAGGTAGTTGCGCGCGTCGAGCCCGGGTCGGCTGTACTCGTACTCGGCGAATCTCGAAGCGGGCGCATAGAAGCCGCGGGTCTTGTGCAGCCAGCTACGGTGATCCTTCGGCGTGACGTAGTAGAAGAATCCGTCGTAGCCGAGCGCGAACAGGAAGCCGAACAGCTCTCCGCGCGAGGCGATCTCGTGATTGCATTCGAAGATCAGCGCCGGGAGGTCACGCCTGAGCGTCGCTTCGCCGCCCCTGAAGACCTCGAGCTCGTGACTCTCGACGTCGCACTTGATCATGCGCACCGACGCGATGCTTTCCCGCTCGATGAAATCGTCGAGCCTGACGACCGGAACCTCGAACTGTTCCCATTGGGCGGACGGACCGATATGGAAGCTCGCGGCGCCGGCGCCGGCCTTCGGCCTGCGCATCAGAAGCTCGCCCCGTTCCGACGACAAACCGACGTTCTCGACACGGAGA
>DATKCK010000070.1:0-9734 GCA_035513215.1 Gammaproteobacteria bacterium
GGTCCAGGCCTTCCGACGCTCGATTCGGCGCAATACCTCCACCAGCTCTGTGCGCGCGATCTCGAATACCGGCCGCTGGCCTAGCGACGGAAGGACATCCTTCTTGAAGATCCGATCGATCTGCGACAACGTGCTTTGCCGAGTGGCTTCGAGGCTCAGCGCCTTGAAGTCCCGCCAGCGACGAAAAACGGCTTCGAACGTGTTCTCCTCGGCCAGGAGCACCGTCTTGCGCTCTTGGCGGCGATGCGCGCGTGGATCGATGCCCTGGGCGACGAGGGCGCGGGCCTCATCACGCCACTCGCGGGCGGTCTTGAGACCGACCTCCGGGTAGGTGCCGAGCGAGATGCGCGGCTGCTTGCCGGCCCACGAGAAGCGGAAGTGCCAACTCTTGGTTCCCATGGCGCTCACGAAGAGCGCCAAGCCGTCGGCATCCTGAAGCGTGTAGTCCCGCTCGGCGGGTTTGGTCTGTCGAACAACAGTATCGGTCAGAGGCATTCTCATCCATCTCCCGTCTCGTCGTTAATTGAGAAAGGAGATGTACGTTTCCCAGCTGGGCGGAGCCACGAGAAAACCGTTCCGCGCCAGACCCCGATTCAGATGTACTAAAAAATGTACTAAAAAATCATGGCTGGGGCTGGTTTCCAGTGGAACCCACTGGATGAAAGCAGGGGCCTAGACCCTTTACTTTCAATGACCTACAGACTTCCGTGGAACTCTGCAGATCAGAAACTGGAGCGGGAAACGAGGCTCGAACTCGCGACCTCAACCTTGGCAAGGTTGCGCTCTACCAACTGAGCTATTCCCGCGCCGAAGACCAAGAATTCTAGTGCAATAGCGCCCACCGGCAAAGCCCCGCGAGTCTCATTCGCGCGCATCGAGCGCCTCTAGACGCCCGCGCTGACGACGTTTCCCGGCTGGCCCGTGCCGCCACGTGCCAGAAGCGATTCGAGCGCTTGTAGAGATACGACATCGCAAGGTAAGCCGGCACCGCGCGCCAGTCGCGCGGCCGTCGGCGCCAGATCGAACGATGCGAGAAGAGCCGCTCGTAGCACCACTCGTAGCCGGCTCGAAGCGCCTCGGTCGACATCAGCGCGGGCTCGAAAACGACATGCGCCGTGTCGTAGAGCCGCCAGTCCCGATGCACGATACGGCGCTGGTTTTCGAGCCGGGCATAGAGCGGCGTTTTCGGATACGGCGTCAAGATGTGGAAGGTCGCGCACTCGAGCCTGTTTCGCTCGACCCATTCGACGGTCTTCTCGAATGCGTCGGGGCCGTCATGATCGAAGCCCAGCACGAAGCTCCCGTTAACCTGAATACCGTTGTCGTGAAACAGCCGAACGCGCCGCGCGTAGTCCTCGGGCACGGGCGTCCGCTTTCGGGCGTCCTCGAGGTTTTCCATGGTCAAGGACTCGAAGCCAACAAAGACGCCCGTGCAACCCGAAAGCGCCATGTCGTGAACCAGCGACGGATCGTCCGTGACGTCGATCGTCAGCGCCGCGCTCCAGATGATCCCGAGCGGCTCGAGCGCCTTGCAGAGTGAGCGCAGATACTCCGGGCGCGAACCGAGATTGTTGTCCGTAAAGACGACATACGGTTGCCCGTCGGCCCGGATCTCTTCGACGATCTGCTCGACGTCACGCAGCCGATACGGCATGTGCAGGCCTTCCGTCGACAGATAGCAAAAGCCGCAGCGATTGTGGCAACCGCGCGTCGCGATGACGCTCGACGTGGTCAGGAAGCTTCGCCGCGGCAGCAGGTCGCGCCGCGGCGCCGGATCGTCGCGGTAGGGCCGCCGGAAATCGCCGCGGTAAACACTCTCGAGAGTTCCCGACTCGACGTCCTCGAGCATCCGGCGCCAGACATGCACGCCCTCCCCGATCACAATGGCATCGGCATGCCTGGTCGCTTCGTCTGGGGCCGTCAGGACGTGCAGCCCGCCGAGAACGACTCTGGCGCCCCACTGCCGGTACCAGTCGGCAAGCTCGAAAGCGCGGCGCGCGAAGGTCAGATGCACCGTGATGCCTACGACCTCGGGAAACGGATCGAGCGCCGGCGCTTCGGCCATCGCCCTGGGCAGCCACTTCGACGCGGACCTTCGCATGGCGGGAAAGCTAGTGCATCCCGCTAGATTGTCAAGTACTTGCCTCTAGAAAGTACTCTAGAGACGAACCGAACCCAGGCGGGTCCGAGACAGCCGACCTCAGCGCCCGAGATATTCCTCGTCGCTGACCGCCTGCTGCCACTCGAGCGACCCCGCATAAACCGAGAACTGCACGGCCGCCTGCGCAGGGTCCGCGCCGTGCCAGTGAACCACGCTGGCGCGCGTCAGCACGGGCTCGCCGGCCTCGAGCACGAGCACGGGCCCGCCCTGCTCCTGCCAGCGGCCGCGCCCTTCCTCGATCAGCAGCAGCTGCGGTTCCGAATGAACGTGCCAGTTCGTTCGCGCACCGGCCTCGAAACGGATCCGCGACGATCGCATCTCGGAGCTGTCGACGATCGCAATCTCGCCGGTGAAGTTGCTCAGGAAACCGCCCTGCTGCTGCGCCAGCGCCACCGTCGCGACGATCGCGAGCGCTGTCAGCAGCGACTTTGCGGCCAATGCAAAGAATCGTCTCATCGTTCCCCTCCTAGCTGTTGTCGCGCAGAGCCGGCCAGGCCGAGCGCAGGTAATCGAGCATCGAAAAGATCGTCAGCGCCGCCGCGATCACAAGCAGGATCTCGCCGATTGAATAGATCGGAATCGGCCCGATGTTGCGCTCGAACAGCATCATGCTGACGCCGACAATCTGCACGGTCGTCTTCCATTTCCCGAACCCGCTCACGGCGACCTTGGCCGAGGCGCCGATCTCGGACATCCACTCGCGCAGCGCCGACACCGTGATCTCGCGGCCGATAATGATGGCAGCGACGATGGTCAGATAGATTTCCGGATCGCGCTGCACGATAAGAACCAGCGCCGTTGCCACGATGAGCTTGTCGGCCACGGGATCGAGAAAGGCGCCGAACCGCGACGTCTGGCCCATCCGCCGCGCGAGGTAGCCGTCGAAGTAGTCCGTGATGCCGGCGAGCGCAAACAGAATGCCGGCCACGGGCCCCGCCCACGCCGGCGGCAGGCCGAAGAATGCGGCGACGATCAGCGGGATCGCGAGAATCCGGACCCAGGTCAGCGCATTCGGCAGATTGAACATGCTCAGTCCGCGTGCAAGCTGTCGTAGATGCTCTCGGCGAGCTGCCGCGAGATGCCCTTGACGCGCGCGAGATCGTCGACGCCGGCGCGCGCGATCGCCTGGAGCCCGCCGAACTGCCGCAGCAGCGCCTGCCGCCGCTTCGGGCCGAGTCCGCTGATGTCCTCGAGCGTCGAGCGGCTGAGCTTCTTCTGCCGACGCCCTCGATGGCCGGCAAGCGCGAACCGGTGCGCCTCGTCGCGAACCTGCTGGATCAGATGCAAAGCGGCCGAGCTGCCCGGGAGCCGGACGGGCTGCGCGCGCCTGTGAACGTAGAGTCGCTCCCGGCCCGGTTTTCGGCCCTCGCCCTTGGCGACGCCGACGAGCGTGATCCCTTCGTGAGCGCCCTCCCCCATTACGCGCGCGGCTGCGGCGAGCTGTCCCTTGCCGCCGTCGACCAGCACGAGGTCGGGCAGCGATTCGGGGTCGGCGCCGGGCTTGAAGCGCCGCGAGAGCACCTCGCGCATCGCCGCGTAGTCGTCACCGGGTTCCACGCCGGTGATGTTGAAGCGCCGATAGGCAGATTTCAATGGTCCTTCGGAGCCGAAGACGACACAGGAGCCGACCGTAGCCTCGCCGGCCGTGTGGCTGATGTCGAAGCACTCGATGCGCTCCGGCGGCGCGTCGAGATCGAGCGCTTCCCTGAGCGCCTCGAGCTGGGCGCCGATCGATTCCTGCGAGCGGCTCCGCTGCGCCGCGCCGTGCGCCGCATTTGTCGCCGCGAGACCGACCCAGCGCGCGCGGTCGCCGCGCAGACGCCAGCGCAGACCGACCTTGCGCGCCGAGCGCTCGCTGAACATGGCCGCGAGCGCCTCGGCTTCCTCGATCTCGCGGTCGAGCAGGATCTCGGGCGGCGACTCGCGACCGCCGTAATACTGGAGCACGAACGCGCGCATGACTTCCGCGTCCGGCGCGGATCCGGCGTGCTGCGGGAAGTGATTGCGGCTGCCGAGAAGCCTGCCGCCGCGGAAGAACAGCACGGTCACGCAAACCGTGCCGCCGTCGCGCGCGAGCGCGATCACGTCGAAATCCGGCGCCGCCCGGGCGACGAGCTGCTCGGACCGCGTCGCCTGGAGCTTCGCGAGTTGGTCTCGATACTGTGCCGCGAGCTCGTAGCGCTTCGCCGCCGACGCGGCCTCCATGCGCGACGCGATGCTCTCGATCACGGCATCGCCCTGGCCGCGCAGAAACCGGGTCGCGTCCTCGACGTCGCGGGCATAGTCTTCCTCCGAGATCAGCCCGACACAGGGGGCGCTGCAGCGCTCGATCTGATACTGCATGCAGGGCCGGCTGCGATTCCTGAAATAGCTGTCCTCGCAGCTGCGAAGCTGAAACAGCTTCTGCAAGAGATTGACGGTCGAGCGGACGGCGCCGGCATTCGGGTACGGCCCGAAGATCCTGCCGGCCTTCGGCCGCGCTCCGCGATAGAACGAGATCCGCGGAAACGTCTGCTCCGTGCTGACCCGGATGAACGGGTAGCTCTTGTCGTCGCGCAGCAGGACGTTGTAGCGCGGACGGTGCTCCTTGATCAGATTGTATTCGAGCAGCAGGGCCTCCGCCTCGGTCCGGGTCACCGTGACTTCGATATTGGCGACGACTTTGACCATGGCCATCGTCTTGGCATCCATCGCCCGGCCGCTGAAATAGCTCGCGACGCGCCGCTTCAGATCGCGTGCCTTGCCGACATAGATGACGCGCCCGGCGCCATCGAGCATGCGATAAACGCCCGGACGATGCGTCAGCCCCGAAGCGAATGCTGCCGGGTCGAACACCTTGCCCGCGCCGTTCGTCGCATCGTCCATGCGCCCCATGCTAATGCCAGCGACCGCGGCGTGGCGAGCGCGGTGCCGAGCGCCTTCGATCAGACCCGCTCCGCCGTGGACGCCGTGCCGCCCGCCTTGCCGAACAGCACGGCATCGAGGCTGTACCGGCCCGGCCCGTACACGAGGAGCGCGAGGTATACGACGAAATACATCGCCGCGAGCTCGCCCTCGTTCAGCGTCGGGAACCAGGCCGGATGCGCGGCGAGGTAGGCCATGATCATCAGCAGGGCCGCGAATGCCGCCGCGTAGCGCGTGAAGAGGCCGAGGACGAGCAGGATGCCGCCGTAGAGCTCGATCACGCCAGCGATCCAGAGCGTGTTGACACCGATATCGACGCCGAAAAAGTCGCGGCCGCCGAGGAACGGTTGCGCGCTCTCGCCGAACATCTTCGTCCAACCGTGCGTCAGGAACATCGCGCTCGAGAGCACGCGCATCAGCACCCAGGCTGGCGCCCGTAGCCGCGCGGCGGCGGCTTCGAATCGCATGTCGAGCTTGCCCAAAGTCATTATCCTCTCCGCCTCGCAATCGGGCTTCGAATGATAGCCGAGCTGCCATGCGGCGCAGCGCTCATGTCAATGCCAGCGAACGCGCCGTGGCGAGCGCCGCGCTGAACATCTCGGGCGTCAGCCGTCCCGTCTGTGTGTTGTAGCGGCTGCAATGATAGGAATCGACGAGCCGTCGTCCGCCCGGCAGGCGATGCACGGCCCCGTGCGCGAACCGGTAATCGCTCTGCGTGCCGCCGGCGCTCCTTACGACCGAACGATGGGCGATCGCGCCGAGGGCGAGGACGACGGTCGAGGCCGGCAGCGATTCGATCTCTCGCTCGAGGAAACGCCGGCAGGTGTCGGCTTCGCGCGTCGTCGGCTTGTTCGCGGGCGGCAGACACTTGACGGCATTCGTGATCCGAGCGCCCTCGAGCGCGAGCCCGTCGCCGGCCGAACGCGATGCAGGCGCGCTCGCGAAACCCGCTTCGTAGAGGCTGCGGTAGAGCAGGATGCCGGCGAAGTCGCCGGTGAAGGGGCGTCCGCTCGCATTGGCGCCGTGCAGTCCCGGCGCGAGCCCGACGATCAGCAAGCGCGGCGCGTCGTCGCCGAAGGCTTCGACCGGCGCGTTATGGTAGTCGGGAAACTCGGCACGAAGCGCCCGTCGATGCGCCGCGAGGCGTGGACAGAGTGGACAGTCGCGATCGGGGACGGTGACGGGGACGGGCACGGCCTCGAATCAGGCCGATTGACTCGCCCCGTTCTTCCCGGCAAACCAGAGCGCGATTTCCATCGCCTGCTCGTAATTCAGTCTCGGGTCGACCGTCGACTTGTAAGCGCGCACGAGATCGGATTCCGTGAGGCCGCGCGCGCCGCCGATGCACTCGGTGACGTTCTCGCCGGTTAGCTCCAGATGCACGCCGCCGAGCACGCTGCCCTGCTCCCGATGGATGCGCACGGCGGCCTGAAGCTCGGACAGAATGTTGTCGAATCGCCGCGTCTTGAAGCCGTCGGCTGTCGATTCCGTGTTGCCGTGCATCGGGTCGCAGACCCAGAGGACGCGCGAGCCGGTCTTGCGCACGGCCCGGACGACACGCGGCAGATGCTCCTCGACGTTCTTCGCGCCGAACCGCGTGATGAAGGTCAGACGGCCGGGCTCGTTGTCGGGGTTCAGCACCTCGATCAGCCCCTGAATGTGGGCATCCGTCACGCCGGTCCCGATCTTGATCGCCACCGGATTGGCGATGCCGCGGAAATACTCGACGTGCGCGCCGGCGAGATCGGCCGTGCGCATCCCGATCCAGGGATAGTGCGTCGTCAGGTTGTACCAGCGCTGGCGGTGCGGCAGATAACGCGTCTGCGCCTGCTCGTACGGCAGGTGCAGGCCCTCGTGCGAGGCGTAGAACTCGACCCGGTGCGTGCGATGCAGCGGCTCGCCCATGATCGCCTCGAAGAACTCGAGCGAGCGCGACACGGAGGCGACGAGCTCGTGGTATTCCTGCGCCGTTTCGGTCTCGCCGACGAAATCCAGATCCCAGTTCTCCGGGTGATGCAGATCGGCGAAGCCGCCGTCGACCAGAGAGCGCACGAAATTCAGCGTCAGCGCGGCGCGCTCGTAAGCACGCAGCATGAGATCGGGATCCGCCTCGCGATCGGCGAGATTGAACGGGCTGCGATTGATCAGATCGCCGCGGTAGCTCGGCAGCGACTCGCCGCCGCGCGTCTCGTAGTCGGCGCTTCGCGGCTTGGCATACTGGCCCGCCATCCGGCCGACGCGGATGATCGGCTTCTTGAGCCCGACGAGCATGACGAGCGACATCTGGAGCAGAATCTTGAGTTTCTGCACGATGTTGTCCGACGTGCACTCGGCCAGGTTCTCGGCGCAGTCACCGCCCTGGAGCAGAAAGGCCTCGCCGCGCTGGGCCGCCGCGAGCTTGTCCTTCAGCCCCTCGATCTCCCAGCTCGTCACGATGGGCGGGAGCTGACTGAGCTCGGCGATCGCGCGATCCAGGCGCTCCCGGTCGGGATACGTCGGCTGCTGCGCCGCCTCGCGCGTCTGCCAGCTAGCCGGATGCCAGTCCGTCAATATGGGTGCCTGTGCCATGGCGCGCACTATACCGCATTGCTGTTATGATCCGAGGGTCATGAAGCGCAAGCCGTACCGTCTGGCCGCCTTGGTCTTGCTGGCTGCCGGCGCCGGGCTGACGGTCTCGGCTCAGGCGCCGAGCGGCGGCGTCTACGTCTTAGCGTTCCAGGACGCGATCGGACCCGCGACCAGCGATTACATCGTCAAGGGCCTCGACGAGGCGATCGCGGCCGATGCCGAGCTCGTCGTCATCGAGATGAACACGCCGGGCGGGCTCGATACCTCGATGCGCGACATCATCCAGGCGATTCTCGATTCGCCGGTTCCCGTTGCGTCTTACGTCGCTCCCGGCGGCTCGCGGGCCGCGAGCGCGGGGACGTTTATTCTCTATGCGAGCCACATCGCGGCGATGACGCCGGCCACAAACCTCGGTGCGGCCACGCCCGTCGAGATCGGCGGCGGCCCTCCTCCCGCATCGCCGGTGGACGAGGACCTGCTCGACGACAATGGCAGCGAGGACGATCCGGCCCGTGAGAATGAGGCCGATACGCCCCGCGAGCGCGACGGCTCGCCGTCGCCGGCCTACCCCGAGCCGACGACGGCCTCGGAACGCAAGGCGATCAACGATGCCGTCGCCTACATCCGGAGCCTCGCCGAGCTTCGTGGCCGCAACGCCGACTGGGCCGAGGCCGCGGTGCGCGGTGCCGAGAGCCTGAGCGCGCGGGCAGCGCTCGAAGCCGGCGTCATCGACATCATCGCTACCGACCGCAACGATCTGCTGCGCCAGCTCGATGGCCGGGTCGTCGACGGCGACGCGCTCTCGCTGCCCCCGTCGATCCTGATCACGGTCATCGAGCCCGACTGGCGCTCGCGCTTGCTGTCCGTGATCACGAACCCGACGATCGCCTACATGCTGATGCTGCTCGGGGCCTACGGCCTGCTCTTCGAAGGCTACAACCCGGGCGCCATCGTGCCGGGCGTCGTCGGCGCGATCTCTATCCTGCTCGCGCTGTTCGCGTTCCAGATCCTGCCGGTCAACTATGCCGGTCTCGCGCTGATGCTACTCGGGCTGATCCTGATGGTCGCCGAGTTCTTCGTGCCGAGCTTCGGCGCGCTCGGGATCGGCGGCATCGCCGCCTTCGTCTTCGGCTCGCTGATCCTGATCGACACCGACGTGCCGGGTTTCGAGGTCGCGACCTCGGCCATCGCCGGCATTGCCTTCGCAGGCTCGCTCGCGATGATGGCGACGATCTGGGTCGCGATGCGCGCCCGCGAGCGGCGCATCGTCAGCGGCATCGAGGAAATGGCGGGACTGCCCGCCGAAGCGCTCGAGGATTTCGACGGCGAGGGACACGTTTGGGTGCACGGCGAGCGGTGGCGGGCGCGAGCCGCGACACCGGTCAGCAAGGGTCAGGCGCTGACGGTAACGGGCGTCGAGGGCCTTATGCTGCGCGTAGAGCCGGCCGGCCGCCAATAATCACAACGAGGTAAGCGCATGTTCGGTAATACATTCTTTCTGGTCCTGATCGCGCTCGTCGCCATCGTCGTCTTAAACTCGATCAAGATCCTGAGGGAGTACGAGCGCGGCGTCGTCTTCATGCTCGGCAGATTCTGGAAGGTCAAGGGCCCGGGCATCATTCTCGTGTGGCCCGTGATCCAGCAGATGGTGCGCGTGGACCTGCGAACGATCGTGCTCGACGTGCCGACCCAGGACGTGATCTCGCGCGACAACGTCTCGGTTCAGGTCAGCGCCGTGATCTACTTCCGCGTTGTCGATCCGGAAAAGGCGATCATCCAGATCGAGAACCGCGTCGACGCGACGAGCCAGCTCGCGCAGACCACGCTGCGCTCGGTGCTCGGCCGTCACGAGCTCGACGACATGCTGGCCGAGCGCGACAAGCTCAATGCCGACATCCAGGAGATCCTCGACAAGGCGACCGAAGCCTGGGGCATCAAGGTCACGAATGTCGAGATCAAGCACGTCGATCTGAACGAGAGCATGATCCGGGCCATTGCCGCGCAGGCGGAAGCCGAAAGATCCCGGCGCGCCAAGGTCATTCATGCCGAGGGCGAGTTCCAGGCCTCGCAGCGCCTGGCCGAAGCCGCGAAGATTCTCGCC
>DATKCK010000071.1:0-9963 GCA_035513215.1 Gammaproteobacteria bacterium
CGGTAAAGATGCAGCACGAGCTCCGAATCGCTCTTGCTCTGAAAGCGCGCGCCGCGCGACGTCAGCGCGGCGCGCAGACGCTGGAAGTCGTAGAGCTCGCCGTTCGCGGCCAGCATCAGGCACTTGTCCGCGCTCTTGAACGGCTGGCGGCCCCGGTCAGCCTTCAGGTCGATGATCGTGAGCCTCGCGTGGCTGAATCCGACACCGCGATCGACGGCCGTGCCGAACCCGTCCGGGCCGCGGTGATGCTGGATCGCTGCCATGCCGACGAGCGTACGCACGTCGACCGGCCTTTCCGCGTCGCGATGCATGATTCCGGCGATTCCGCACATGGCCTAGACGAAAACCTTGAGGATGGTGCCGAGCAGCGCCATTCGTACGAACACGGCGCCGTGCGCCTGCGCGAAATACCAGTTGTGCGCCGTCGCATCGAGCTCCGGCGAGAGCTCCGGACCGCGCGCGAGCGGATGCAGCACGATCGCGCTCGGCTTGAGCGGAGCCTTCGAATCGAGAACGAATTTTTCGCCGACCGACTCGTAGTTGTCGCCGACCCAGAGAATCGCGTTCTGATAGACGATGTCGAGCTTCGGCAGCTCCTTCTCGAACTGATCGGTCACGCGGATCGTGAGGCCCGCCTCCTCGAGCTCCCCGAGCTGGTCCGGCTCGAACGGATCGACGTCGTCGGTGATGATCACGATCTCGGCAAGGCTCGCGGCAAAATGTCGCAGCAACAACAGCAGGCTGCGCACGGTGCGCATGCGCGACGGAATCCCGATGACGCCGAGCCTGAGCGCCGTACTCGGGCTCGGGCGCGTGAACGCCACCGGATTCCATTTGAGCATCGCATAAACGTCTGCCAGCGCCTGCGTCGGATGCTCGTCGCAGCCGTTGCCGCCGTTGATGATTGGAATGCGCAGCACGTCGAGCATCTCGTAGATCGATTCCGCGTTCGAATCCCGGAGCACGATCATGTCGCCGTAGCTGTTCAGCATCTGCGCCACGTCCGCATAGCTCTCGCCCTTCGCGATTCCCGTCGAGGTCGCATCGGTGATCGACATGATATCGCCGCCGAGCCGATGCCAGGCGCTTTCGAACGAAAGCCTGGTCCGCGTGCTCGGCTCGTAGAATGCGCTGACCAAGAGCTTGCCCGTCAGCGGACGCGTGATCAGCTGCGGCTGGGTCTCGAACCGCGCAGCCAGCCGGCACAGCTGCAGCAATTGCTCGTGATTGAACTGGCGCGCGCTAACCACGGGCCGCTTGACGAGCTCGAGCAGTGGCTTCAGATCCTCGACAATCGTGTCGAGCAGCAGGCGCGGCCGATCGAATCCGCGTAGATCCAGCGGTCTCTCGTCGAGCCGCGCCGCAAGCTTTTCCATTGCGCTCACCACAGAACCCCCCGTTTCACGTCGGCGATCCAAAACGCAAGCAGGATCAGCGGTGCCGCGATCACGATGGCGAGCGCCACGAGAATGACGGCGGCGAAGAGGTCGATCGGTATTGTCATGCAGTTGCTCCCTGAGCCAGTTCCTGCTCCCTGAGATCCTTCCAGTTGAATTTTCCGGGCGCAAGCCACATCGCGACGAGCACGCAGGCCATCGAAACGGCCGCCCCGACCAGTGCCGCAACATAGAATCCGATTGTGAAATAGCTGAGAATGCCGGCCGCGCTTCCGAGCACCATGCCCGTGATCGCGCCCACGGAGCCGGCGCGCCTGACGAAGAGCCCCGCCGCGATCGGCCAGATCGTGCTCGCAACGAACGCGCCCGTGAAGTAAAGCAGCTCCGCAAGCGTCGTGATACGCGGCGCGCACAAGGCCCAGGTCAGAACGCCGAGACCGACGATCACGCACGACGTAACACGTCTCAAGTGTGCAGCACCCGCCCCAGGCTTCAGGTGACGCCGGTAGATGTCCTCGACGACGAGAATGCTCGTCGCCGCGAGCAGCGAATCGATGCTCGAGGACAGGGCCGAAAACACCATGACCAGCACGAGCACGGCGCCCGTGGTGCCGAGAATCGTCGCCGCCACCATCGGCCCGACCATGTCCGCCGCCGGTACGTTGAGATCGAGCGCCGGAACGGCGAGCGCGACGAAGCCCGCAACGATCGGAATCGGCGCCCACAGCAATCCCGCAAAAGTGTAGGCGCGCCCGCCGACGCCCGGGCGGAACGCAAAGGCGCGGCTCCACCAGACGTTCGAATGAAAAATCTCGCCGATGCCGAATAGCAGATTGTTGAACAGGAACATGATACCCGCCGGCAGCAGCAGGCTCAGAAGCTCGGGCCGCTCGGTCAGCAAGCCACTGTGAATGGTCTCGATGCCTACGGTCCGGATGGCGAGGACGGCGATGAAGGCGAGCCCGACCAGAATCAGAATTGCCTGAATGAAGTCCGTTCCGATGACGGCGCGAAATCCGCCGAGCAGCGTGTAACCGACGCAAATCGTCAGAATCACCGTCATCCCGTAGTGGTAGGGAATGCCCGTCAGCGCGTTGATCAGCACACCGCCCGCCATGCCCATGCTGACGAGCCAGCCGAGGCTGTAGCAAAGCGAGATGACCAGGAAGATGCGCCAGGCGGTGTTGCCGTAGCGCAGGCGGACGAAGTCTCCGCTCGTGTATCCGCTCGGCATCAGTCGCCGGATCCGGCCGGCGAGCGGCGCGAACATCAACAGGCCGACGGCGCCGAGCGAGTAGCCGAGCATGCCCCAGATGCCCATCTGAAGCGCAAGCTGCGGCGCGGCCATCGTCGTGTTGCTCGTCACCCAGGTGGCCATCGCCGTCGCGGTGCCGAGCGCGAGCCCGACCCGCCGGCCCGCGAGCACGTAGTCGTCGAGCGCCTCGGCGCGCCGGCCCCAGAACCAGCCGAGGAAAATCCAGAGCACGCTGAAGGCCGCGAGCACCGACCAGCCAACCGAGGCGTCGAGAATGGCGTCGCTAAGCGCGTTCATCGCGGTCGGGCCTCACGAAGAAGATCAGACCCAGCGTCGCAACAAAAACGACCACACCGAGCGCGAAGAAAAGCAACGCGCGCTCGAGCGAATGGTGACGTACGGTGATCGTCGCCAGCTCGCTCAGCACGCGGTTTCCGTCCGCCGATTCCAGCCGGTAGTGCCAGATCCCGTCCGGTTTGCCCGACACGACATGCCCCGTGTCGGTTCCCGAGTAAAGAACGGTCGCGTCGACGAAGTCGCGGCCGGGCGACTCCACGAGCCGAACGGGCTCCTCGGCCTGCCACGCAAGCTGGTAATAGCCTTCGTTCGATTCGAAGTCGCGGGGCTCGAGCGTCGCCGGCCTCCCCTGCTGCTGGGCGAGCGCGGACAGCGAAGCCAGCAGCAGGGTCGCCGCGAGCAGCTGCAGGCTTTTCCGAGCGCGCCTGCCGCGCTCAAGCATCGTCTTCGAGGGGACGTGTAGCTGATGGAGCCGCTGTCGAGACGGCACTGACCGGCCGCTCTAGTCCGGATTGGGCTTCGGAACGAGAACGAGCTGCCCGTCCTGGTCGACGTCCAGCACCTTCCTGGAAAGCAGGCCGAGCAAGGGCTTCGGAGTCGCGAGCACGGCAACTCCATCGTACTCGTAGGTCTGATCGCCCGTGTCGGGCTCCTCGATGATGAGCCCCAGCGACTCCTCGTCGCGCCGCGTGAACCGAAAGCAGGTCGGATTCAACGCATCGTTGCCAGAAAGCGCTGCGTGCAGATGCTGGAGCGCCGCGTCGGTTACCGTAAGCATTTGCCCTTCCTAAGGAGCCGATCCGGGCAGAAGCACGAGCGATTCGGCCGGCCGGCTGAAACCATAAAACCGATGCCAGTGATTATTGCATCCATAACACGAGATATCAAAAACGTACATATTCTTTTATAACAGTGTGTTATAACTATAGCCATCGTAAATTACATCGATTACACGATATAAATGCTTCGATCATTGATCGTTTCCTACCAGCCCCGGCGCCATCTCTGCTAACGTCCCGCCCGATGAGCCTGCCGATCGATACCGAGGTGCTGAGCGCGCTGCGCCGCCTGATCCGCGCGACCGACCTCGACTCCAAGCGCCTGGCCCGGCAGACGAATCTCTCGACCTCGCAGCTGCTCGTGCTCGAGCTCCTGGCCGAAGGCGACGCGCAGACCGTCGGCGGCATCGCCGATCGCGTCGGCCTGGCTCAGGCAACCGCGACCAGCCTCGTCGACCGGCTCGAGGAACGCGGCCTCGTCGCGAGGCGGCGCAGCGACTCGGATCGGCGTCAGGTCAACGTCACTCTGACGCCGGCCGGCCGGAGCCTTAAGGATGAAGCGCCGACGGCCTTACAGACCCGTTTCCTCGCGAACTTCTCGAAGCTTCAGGAATGGGAGAAACTCGCGATTCTCTCGGCGTTGAAACGCGTCGCCGACCTGATGGAAGCCGAGCACCTCGACGCGTCGCCGGTGCTCGATGTCGGGGCCATCGACCGAAGCCCCAGGCCCGGCGTCGAGGGAACTTAGGCCTTCCGGAAGTCTCCAAGACCCCTAGACGCCGCTGGTGCGTGGGAAGGGAAGCCGCCGAAATCCGGTGTCAATTCCTGGCATCCGCGCGGATCGGTGCGTAACCTTACAGTTTTTTATTGCCCCGAACGCCGACCGCGTGCACTTGAGACTGCGAAAAACAGCCTGGCTCATCGCCCTGATTCTCGCGCCCGCGACGCCGGCGCTCGCCCAGGCCGAGGGAACCGAGGGCGTACGGGTATTCGAGCCGAGCTACTACGAGGAGTTCGACCCGGTGTCGGCGTTGCAGATGGTCTTTCGTACGCCGGGTTTCCAGCCACAGGAAAACGACGGCGGGCGGGGCCTTGCGGGCGTCCGCTCCAATATCCTGATCAACGGGAAACGGCCGCCTCCGAAAGGCCAGTCGATCCGCCAGCAACTGCGCGAAACGCCGGTCGGCGGCGTCGCCTGGATCGAGCTGATCGATGCCGGCGCCCGACTCGACATCGACATGCAGGGCTTTGGGCAGGTCGTCAACGTCGTCACCTTGGCGGATGCGCCCGCCTACTACTCGGTGACGACCCAGGTCGAGCGCACCGGAACCGGTGATGTCAGGCAGCAGAACTCCCGGAACACCCAGATCGAGGCGACGGGATCGTTCTCCTGGCGGGGGCACGAGTTCACGATCGCGAGCGACATCGCCGGTCGGAGCAACCAGTCCCCGGCCGGATTCGTTTCGATCGACCCCGCCAACCCCGAGCAACGGATCTCGAGCCTGAGCCGCTGGGAACAGGACGACAGCGGTATCGATTTCAACGCCCTCTTCAACCTTCCGGGCGAGAGCTCTTTCACCTTCAACGGCCAGATCTCGGGCGAGCAATCCGGATCGATGCCGGTCCCTCTCGCCGGCGCGGACGAGTCGCTCGATTCGATCGATCAGACCTTCGACAGCGACGAGGACCAGCAGGATTTCTCGGCGGAGTACCGGCGACCGTTCGCTGCGAATGGAGAGCTGATGTTCGCGGTCGTGGACGCGGTTTCGACGGATCAAGCCGAGTCCTCGCTCACCTCCACTGACCTGACACGCTCTTCGCTCGAGGACCAGGAATCCGGAGAAAGCGCGGCGCGGCTGCTCGTGACGAACGCCCCGACCGACAGCGTGACCGTGCGAACCACGGTCACGACCGCCCACAACTACTTCGAGGGCCGTTTCCGGCTGTTCGAGGATGGAATCGAGCTGCCCGTCGAAGGGTCCGACAGCCGCGTCGAGGAAGATCGGCGCTCGCTCGAATCGTCAGTGGACTGGACGCTGAACCCGCAATGGCTCTTCAGCGGCAGCCTCGGCATCGAAAGTTATCAGATCGAGTCGCGCGACGTTTCGAGCGGCCTGCAGACGGATCCGAAAGGCGGGCTCACGATATCGTATCGGCCGCAGCCGCGAACGACGCTGAGCTTCGCCTCCCAAAGAACGATCGGGCAATTGAGCTTCAACCAGTTTCTCGCTTCGTCGAACCTCTCGTCGGACATTCTGACGGCGGGCGCGGCCGAGCTCGAGCCCGTCCGGCGATGGATCCATAACGCCAGCTACGACCGGCGCTTCGGCGACATCGGTGTCGTGAGGCTCGAGTTGCAGCGCGAGAAGAGAGACAACCCGATTCAGCAGGTCGCGCTATCGGACGAGCTGATCGTCGCGCAGAACACCTCGCCGCAACGGATCGACAGCGTGCAGGCCTCCGTCGAGCTCCCGCTCTCGAGGTTCGGCCGCGAGGATCTGATTCTCGGCGTGTCGGGCGCGATGTCGCGTTCGGAGACGATCGATCCCGTCACCGGAGAGGTGCGCCAGGTCTCGGGCAACCCGTTCCGCTTCTGGCAGGTCCAGTTTCGCAGGGACCCCAGAGCCGGCAATCTGGCGTGGAGCTTCAGCGTCGGGAAGCAGGCGCGGGGCGAGCAATACTCCGTGCGGACCATCAACGACCCGAACGCCAGCCACCAATGGGATGCTCAGGTCGAATGGGAGCCGATCGACGGGCTCAAGCTCAGAACGAGCGTGCAAGGGCCACGAACCGACACCTGGTCGTCGAGACTTTTCCCGGCAGTGCGTCAGGTCGGTCTCGATCCGTCGTTTTATGCCAGCACGACGACATACATCGACCCATCGGCCTCGTTCACGGTCGAATGGCGGCGCCGCGACAAGATCGAGGTCACGGCCAGCTTCAGCTCACGTCCCGAAATCCGAACGGAAGAGTCGCTGACGCCTTTCGGGGCCGCGATCGGATCGCTTTTTGCAACGGAAGTTGCAAGGGCGCCCCAGGCGATGCTTCGCGTTCGCGTTTTCAGATAGCGTTCGCGACATGAGCCGATTCTGGCTGATCCCGCTATGCCTCGTCGCCGCGGGACCGGGACTGGCCCAGGTCGAGCCGGAAAGCGCCGATATCGTGCGCAGCGAGTTTCGCGCCGCATACACGCTTGCCCGCAGCGGCTCGACAGAGGCGGCTGCCGAGGACAGCCGGGCCTTGCACAGCTATGTCCTTTACCCTTATCTCGAGGCCGCCCGGCTCGGCAGCGCGCTGGCCGCCGCCGGACCCGCGTGGTCGGAGCAGGACGACGCCGTCGAGACCTTTCTGACGCAGCGCGACGGCGAGCCCGTGACGTCGAATCTGCGCCTTGCCTGGCTCGAAAGCCTCAGCACGCGCGGTCTTCCCGCCGCCTTTCTCGAGCAATATCGACAGCAAGACGCCGACACGGCGCTTCGCTGCCGCTATCTCTCGGCGCGCATCGCACTCGATGACGTCAACGGCATCGCGCCGCTGATCCTCGACGAATGGCTGACGCCCTATCAGCTTCCGCTGGTCTGCGAGCCCGTCTTTCAGTGGCTTCGCGACACGGGCCTGCTCGACGACGCCGCGACGGAAGCGCGAGCGCGCTTGCTGCTCGAGAACGGCCAGGCGGACTTCGCGCGCATTATCGCGCGCCGTTTGCCCGAGGCGCGCGCAGTGCCTCTATTCGCATGGGCCGACCTCCTCGAGAACCCTTTGGCCGCCATCGAAGCCCACGTCGCTTCGCCGTCCGGCGACATCGAGGCGCCGATGCTGGAGGACGGTTGGTCGCGGCTCGCGCGCGACAACCCGGGCGCGGCGCTCGTTCTCTACGACGCTCTGATTTCCGCCGAAGGCGTGGATGACGAAGCTCGAAGCCGCTATACGCTTGCGCTCGCGCTCGGACTCGCCTGGGACCGCAGGCCCGAGACGCTCGATTTCTTCGCGCGCGTGGCGGCCGGCCGTCTCGAGGACTACGACCACGCATGGCAGGCGCGGGCGGCACTGTGGGCCGGTGAGCTCGATGTCGCCCGCCGCGCTATCGCCGCGATGTCGGAAGCCGTGCGCGACTCGTCCCAATGGCGCTACTGGGCCGCGCGCGTGAGCGAGGATTCCGACGAGCGCGAGCGCCTCTACGAGTCACTGCGACCGACGGACAATTACTTCTCCGCCGCTGCTGCGGCCGCCCTGCGAGACCGGCCGAGAACGCATCCTGAACCGCACGAGCGCGATGAGCCGGCGATCGCGAGAATCGCGACGATGCCGGCGATCCGGCGCGCCGGAGAGCTCAGACTGGTCGGGCTTCCCGTCGCCGCGGCGCGCGAGTGGCGGCACGCCTATGCCGGCCTCGATGGCGACGAGCGGGACCAGAGCGTTCACGTCGCGAGCGATCTCGGCTGGTTCGATCTCGCCGTCGCAACCGCGACGGAACGCGGCATCTTCTTCGACTACGTGCTGCTCTACCCGCGGCCGTTCGCGGACGAGATCGAGGCGGCAGCCGACGAGTTCGACCTCGAGCCGTCGCTGATCTATGCCGTCCTCAGGCAGGAGAGCCTCTATCGGACGGACGCCGAGTCGTCGGCCGGCGCGCTCGGACTCATGCAGCTTGGAGCGGGCACGGCGCGCGACATGGCGCGCGAGCTCGGCGAGCGCGCCACGGTCGATCTCGATGCGCTCGATCCCGCAACCAACATCCGCCTCGGCGCGGCGAGGCTTGCGAGCATGCTCGATCGCTTCGACGGTCATCTCGTCGTGGCGCTCGCCGCCTACAATGCGGGCCCCGCGGCTGCCGACCGATGGCTGCCCGACGCCCCGGTCGACGGCGATATCTGGCTCGAGAACGTTCCCTACAACGAGACGCGCGAGTACGTGCGCCGCGTTCTTTGGCATACCGTCGTGTTCGAATCGTTCGAGAACGACCGGGTCAACGCCCGAAACTGGTTGCGCGAAGTGGAACCTCGCGATCGTCAGTGACGGCCTGCCAGGCCGCAAACCATCGGGGCTGCTCGCGCGATCGCGAACGAGCGCGCGATCAGTCGAAGCGATTGCGTTGGATGATCTCCGTGATCCCGTGGAGATCGTCGATCTCGTAATCGGCCGGAACGTCGCCGGGCTTGAACGTGTCCCTGGCCATGCCGGCGCGGCGGATCTGCGCCGTCACCATGTCGAGCGCCATGGCGCCCATGCAGTCGAAGGTCGGGCCGGCGCAATAGAGCACGTCGCGGACATCGAGCCCGGTCTGGCCGAGCACCCAGTAATAGGTCTTCGGATGCGGCTTGTGAAAGCCCGCCTGATCCGTCGTGCCGACGAAGTCGGGCTTGAAGGTCTTGAACTTGCTGACGTACATGTCGAGATACTTCCGCTCGACGTCGGAGTAGATCAACACCTTGACGCCCAGATCCTGCTGCGCCTGCAACGCCGCTTCCGTCTCGGGGAACAGCTGAACCTGATCCTGGATGTCGAGCATCAGATTGACGTCGTCGGGAGAACCGTCGATGTCGTGCATCTTGAGCGCCGTCACCAGTGCCTGTTGCACGAGCTCCGACACGGGCGTGTAATGTGTCGCCGCCGCGCGGCGGTGAAAACCCTCGAAGTAACGGGCCCAGGTCTCGCTGAAGACCTCGCCCGTCACGGACGCGTCGTATTTCTCGACGATCTGCTTCGCCGCCTGCTGCCAGGTCCAGGGCCAGTCGAAAAGCGTGCCCTTGGAATCGTAGAAAATCGCACGCGGCCAGCGCCCCGTCAGTACACCCATGTCGAAATCTCCGTCTCATTGTACGGTGGCTTTCATCGCGTGGTTGGCCTGAGCCGTCCCGATCGCCGCCACCGTGTCGTAGATCGTGTCGCGGCTTGCGGGCGCCACGCCGACGAGCGGCAGCGCCTGCGTGCGCCCGCCGAATCCGCCGGCGCCGCCAGCCGGGGCTCCCGTGGCCGGGTCGCCGGTCGCCGGCAGCTCCGCTTGCCAGTAATAGACCCCGCCGCCGACCAGGAGGGCCGTGACGACGATCGCGAGCAGGTAGCGCATCGGCGGATTATAGGACCGTTTCCGTCCGTCCGCCTCTGCCCTGCCGGTGCCAGATGGCGGATAATCAGGCATCATTTGCCCATACCAGTAGAGGGGGTAGCGGCCATGCAGATATCCACGCTGGCACTGATCGGAGCCGGCGCCGTGCTCGCGGCAGCGGCGGCCGAG
>DATKCK010000072.1:0-6114 GCA_035513215.1 Gammaproteobacteria bacterium
GGCTTTTACGTTGGCCGGGTCGACCGGCACGACACCGACCTCGCTCGCCATGATCACGCGGTCGTCATGCGTCAGGTAATAGCGGCTCGGCCTGAGCCCGTTCCGGTCGAGCACGGCGCCGATGTACTTGCCGTCCGTGAAGGCGATCGAAGCTGGCCCGTCCCAGGGCTCCATGATGCAGGACTGAAACTCGTAGAACGCCTTCTTGCTCTCCGGCATCAGCTCGTTCTTCTGCCAGGCCTCTGGGATCATCATCATCACGGCTTCCTGCAGCGTGCGGCCCGTCATCAGCAGGAACTCGAGCACGTTGTCGAACGCGCCGGAGTCTGACGTGTCGGGCTCGACGACCGGGAAGACCTCCTGTAACGAATCGCCGAAGAGCTCCGACTCCATGACACCTTCGCGTGCCCGCATCCAGTTGACGTTGCCGCGCAGCGTGTTGATCTCGCCGTTGTGGGACATGAAGCGGTTCGGTTGCGCGCGGTCCCAGCTCGGGAAGGTGTTCGTCGAGAAGCGCGAGTGCACCATCGCGAGATGGCTCTTGTAGTCCGGGTCGCGCAAGTCCGGATAGAAGTCCGGGAGCTGTGCCGGCGTCAGCATGCCCTTGTAGATCAGCACCTTGGTCGAGAGGCTGCAGACGAAGAACGACTTGGCCTGCTTCAGTCCCGTCTCGATCCTGAGCTTGCGGCTCGCTCGCTTTCGGATCAGGTAAACCTTGCGCTCGAACGCGTCGCCTTCGAGGTCGTCTCCGGCCGCGATGAAGAGCTGCTCGATCGCGGGCTGCGCCTCTCGGGCCGTCCGGCCGAGGTCGGCCCCGTCCGGATCGACCGGCACCTCGCGCCAGCCGACGAGCCTTTGCCCTTCCTCGGCGCAAATCTCGGCGATGACGCGTTTGCAGGTCTCGCGCTCGGCGGCATCCGTCGGCAGGAAGACGTTGCCCGCCGCAAAGCGCCCGGGCTCCGGCAACTCGGCGCCGAGGGACTCCTTCGCCACGCGCGCCAAAAACTCGTGCGGCAGCGCCGTCAGGATGCCGGCGCCGTCGCCCGTGTTCGCCTCGGCACCGCGCGCGCCGCGGTGATCCATGCGGCAGAGCAGGTGATCGGCGTCGCGCACGATCTGGTGACTGCGTTCGCCTTTCACGTGTGCCACGAAGCCGACCCCGCAGCTGTCGTGCTCGAATTCCGGACGATAGAGGCCCGTCGCCTCGGGCGGGCGTCCTGGGTCCTTGCTCGGTCGTCGATGTCCCGGAGTCATGGCTTTCCCTGGCGGAGTCGGCTCAATCCCCGCTTGTTTTCGCTTTGGTATTGCAGGTTCCGGCTGTTCGAGCCGGTCAGCGCGTGCCGCGGCTGATGATGCCGCTGCGGCGGTGCCCTCGCAGCGGGCCGGAGCAATCCTGGGCCGACCGATTACTATATGGAACAGGCGATTGCAGAGTCAATCGCGAGGGGCCCGGCGCCGGCCTCGACCTTTGATGTGCCGGCGTCTGACTCGCCGCGGCGCTCGGGGCGAGGACGCTGCCGTCGGCTATGATGCGCCGGTGTCCCGCGGCAGCGACGAATCCCGCCACGCCATTCTCGGCGTCGGTCTCAAGCTCGTGTCCGTCATATGCCTTGCGGGCATGGCGGCCTGTGTCAAGTACCTTGGCTCCGACGTGCCGGCCGGGCAGGCCGTTTTCTTTCGCGGCGCGATCTCGATGCTCGTGATCGTCGCCTTTGCCTGGTGCACCGAGGGCCTCGGAGTCCTGAAGACGCGAAACTGGCGCGCGCACGCCTCGCGCTCACTCGCGGGCTCGCTCAGCATGTTCTGCTGGTTCATCTCTCTGACCTTGATTCCGCTCGCTCAGATGACGGCAATCTCGTTCACCGTTCCGCTCTTTCTGACCGTGCTCGCGATGGTGGTTCTGCACGAGCAGATCCACGGGTACCGCTGGACGGCGCTCGCGATCGGCTTTGCCGGCGTGCTCGTCATCGTGGGGCCCGGGCTCGTGAGCGGCGGGGGCAGCGCCGCGGGCGTCGGGATCGCGCTCGTCGCGGCTGTGCTCGCGGCCTTTGCGCTGATGTTCCTGCGCCGCATGAGCGGCGAAGAGCATGCGTTGACGATCACGTTCTATTTTTTTCTGACGTCGTCGGCGCTCGCGCTCGTGTCCCTTCTCATCCAGCCGTGGCCGATGCCGTCGCGCGAGCAGTGGGTCCTGCTCGGGATGACGGGCGGCTTCGGGGTCGCCGGTCAGCTCACGATGACCTATTGCTATCGTTATGCAGAAGCCTCGCTCGTTGCGCCGCTCGACTACGTGACGATGCTCGTCGCGATCGCGATCGGCTACTACGTGTTCGGAGAGGTTCCGGGTGTCTCGACCTGGGCCGGCGCGCCGCTCGTCATTGTGGCCGGCGGCATCATTCTCTGGCGCGAGTACGTCAAGCTCAGGCGGATTCGGTCTGCCGGGCGCCTCGAGCCCTAGTCGGATGCCGCCTCCGTGGGTTGCGCGACGGCTTCCGGCGTGGGCGGCCGTCGCGCCAGCGTCGCCTGCTCGAAGGCATGGGCGATCTCGATCAGCGCCTTGTCTTCCCATTCGTCGCCGATGAAGCTCAAGCCTATCGGAAGGCCGTCGACGAATCCGCCCGGCACAGTGATGCTCGGAAAGCCCGCGGTGGCGGCGAGGCTTGCGCTGCTGAGATTGAAATCGTCGCCGTTCTCGAGGTCGGTGATCCACGCCGGGCCATTCGTGGGCGCGACGATGGCGTCGAGCCCGTGCTCGTCGATCGCGGTCCGCAGGAGCACACGGGAAACGCGCTTGCTGAGCTCGAGCGCGTCGAGATACTCGGGATCCGACAGCGGTCCCCGGGCCTGGGCCGCTTCCATCAGGTCCTGCCCGAAATACGGCATCACGCGATCCGCATTGGCGGTATTGAACGCAATCACATCGGCCAGCGTCTCGATCGGGGCTTCGGAGCGGTCGAGGTAGAGCTCGAGATCGGCCTTGAACTCGTAGTTCATGACGACGTACGAGGCGAGCGTCGCTTCACGCAGCCGTGCCGCGTCGATTCCGGCTGGATCGACGATCAGCGCGCCCCGCTGCCGCATGGCTTCGATGCCCGAATCGAGAATCGCGCGCACCTCGACCTCTTCCTCGGAGCCGAGATAGGTTCGCCAGACGCCGATGCGCTTGCCCGCGAGCGTGGCGCGGCCGAGATCCGCCGCATAGTCGGCGACCGGAGGGGCATCGGCGGTGATCGGATCATCGGGGTCGGGGCCTGCCATCGCCGTCAACAGAATCGCAGCGTCTTCGACCGTCCGTGCCATCGGTCCTGCCGTGTCCTGGCTATGCGCGATCGGAATGATTCCGCTTCGGCTCACGAGGCCGAGCGTCGGCTTGATGCCGACGATGCCGTTGACGCCGGCGGGACAGACGATCGAGCCGCTCGTCTCGGTGCCAACGGCAACGACCGCGAGATTCGCCGACACGGCGACGGCCGAGCCGCTCGACGAACCGCACGGGTTGCGCACGGGATCGTACGGATTCCTCGTCTGACCCCCGACGCTGCTCCAGCCGCTCGTTGCCCGGCTCGAGCGAAAGTAAGCCCATTCGCTCAGGTTGGTCTTCGCGAGAATCAGCGCGCCGGCCGCCCGCAGCCTCGACACGAGATGCGCATCCTCGGCCGGCCGGTGACCTTCCAATGCCAGCGAGCCCGCCGTCGTCGACATGCCGTCGGCCGTATCGATATTCGCCTTCAGCACGACCGGAATCCCGTGCAGCGGGCCGCGGGCACCCTGCTCCCGCCGCTCGCGATCGAGCGCGTCGGCGATCGCAAGCGCATCGTCGTTTTGCTCGATGATCGAGCCGAGCGCCGGTCCCTGCCGGTCCAGCCGTTCGATTCGGTCGAGATAGTGCTCGGCGAGAGCGCGGGCGGTCAGTCGCCCGTCCGCCATCAGCGCCTGGAGCTCGGCGATCGTTCGCTCTTCGATCGGGACTTCGGCCTCACGGGGCGCGCAGGCGGCTGCGAGTAGCCAGACGGCCAGAAGCCAGGGTGCAATTTTCTGCATCATCCGAACGTGCTGCTCGCGGCCCACGAAGGCCAAGCGTATGTGCCTTCACGAGGGGCGACAAGCCAAGTCCGATGCACCCGAAGCGCACTACAATCCTGGCAATGAGCGACTCGAGCCGGAAGACGATTCTGATCACGGGTTGCTCGAGCGGCATCGGCTACGACGCGGCCACGACCCTGAGCGCGCGAGGCTGGCGCGTGTTCGCCACCTGCCGCAAGCGCGGCGATTGCGAGCGCCTGCTGGCGGAAGGGCTCGAGAGTTTCGTTCTCGATTACGCCGACGAGTCTTCGCTCGAGCTCGCCGTCGCCGAGGTCAAAAGGAGAACGGGCGGCAGGCTCGATGCGCTGTTCAACAACGGCGCTCACGCGCTGCCGGGCGCCGTCGAGGATCTGCCGCGCGGAGGGTTGCGCGAGATCTTCGAGGTCAATCTGTTCGGCCCGTTCGATCTGATGAACCGCTGCCTGCCGATGCTCCATGCGTCGGACGATGCCCGGGTCGTGAACTGCTCGTCGGTCTTAGGCTTCGCCGCGATTCCGTTTCGGGGCGCCTATAGCGCGACGAAACATGCGATGGAAGGGCTGACCGATACGCTGCGGCGCGAGAACAGGAACGCGCGCGTGAAGTACATCCTGATCGAGCCAGGCCCGATTGCGACGCGAATCCGCGAGAATGCGATACCGCACTTCGAGAAATGGATCGACTGGCAGAGCTCGCGCAGGCGGGGGTTCTACGAGAAGCACTTTCGCCCGCGGCTCTACCGAACCGACACCAAGAAGGATCCGTTCGAGCTGCCGCCGTCGGCCGTCACGCGCAAGTTGATTCACGCGCTAGAGGCGCGAAGGCCAAGACACAGATACTTCGTGACCGTCCCGACCTATCTCGCAAGCATGATCCGACGCCTGCTTCCGACCGGATGGCAGGACGCTCTTTTGAGCTGAGCTCGCGCGCCCGGCCGACGGTCCTGCTGCGCATCTTGCGCGATCGAAACTAAACCCAGCGGTACCCCATCCCGTAAACCGTCTCGATCGAAGCAAACCCGGGATCCACGGCGACGAATTTGGCGCGAATGCGCTTGATCTGCGAGGTCACCGAGCCGTCATCGAGCACCGTGCTCGCCGCTGCCATCAGCTGGTCGCGGTTGCGCACATGACCCGGATGCTCGGCAAGCGAATGCACGACCCAGAACTCGGTGACGGTCAGCGGCACGGGCTCGTCCTTCCAGCGCGCCATCAGCCTGGCCGTGTCGAGCACGAGCTCGCCGCGCTCGAGCGTCTCGTCGCGGTCCTGCCCGGACTCGAGCGCGTCAACGCGTCGAAACAATGCAGCGACGCGCGCGAGCAGGTGATCGATGCTGATGTTCTTCGTCAGATAGTCGTCGGCGCCGAGCCTAAGGCCCGATACGGTATCGAGCTCGGAGTCCCGCGCCGTCAGGAAAATGATAGGCAGGCTCGCGGAGCGCGAGCGAAGCTCGCGGCAAAGCTCGAAACCGCCTTCGACCTCGCGGCCGAGATTGATGTCGATTATGACGAGATCGGGCAGATTCGCGGAGAACGCGCTCATGGCCTCGCGCCGATCCGCAAATGCCTGCACGCGATAGCCGCGCCGCCTCAGGCCCGCGGCGTAGTTCTCGCGGATTGCGGCTTCGTCCTCGACGACTGCGACCGTTCTCGGAGCGCTTTCGCTCACGACCCACTCCCCTCAAACCCTGAGACCGACGCTCCGATAGGCGGCTCGAAGAAGCCAGATCGGACCGAGCATAAGGTACTGGAGGTTCCGCAAGACGAGCAGGCGGCCGGTGGCCTGCCTGGTCTCCAGTAGCTGCCAGACGAACGCGACGACGAAAACGGCGAAAGCGAGGCACGCGACCGGCAGGCCCGCCTGTGTTAGCCATACGCTCGGCACCGTGGCGGCCGCGAGAAGCACGAGGCCGCCGAGGCCGAGGCTGATCGAAAGTATGCAGTAGTAGACGAAGGTCGCCATGATGAAGAGCGTCGCATAGTTGATGGCGGGCGAGGCGGCGCGGAGCGTTTCGGGCACCGGAATGGCCCACAGCAGGCCGATCAGCGACAC
>DATKCK010000073.1:0-41433 GCA_035513215.1 Gammaproteobacteria bacterium
AGGTTCGGGCCAACGCTCGAACCTGAAAGGGGTCTGACCCCATTTCAGTCCCATTTAAGTCGACCCCATTTCACTCCCGGGCGCCTTTGCGCGTCAGCACAACCTCAGGCGCGATCAGGTCCTCGGTCGGGGACTCCTCGGCTACCTCGACCGACTTGCGCTCGCGAATCTGCCTCTGGTGCTCCGACTCGGCCCTGGCGAGCCACTTGTCGTCGTTCAGCAGCCCGTTGATCGTGCCTTCGCCGTCGTCGAAGCCGACCTCGTCGCCGGCGCCTTCGACCTGCCAGCCGTCGCGGGAGGCGAGCCGCTTGCGTAGCAGGTCTCGTTCCTTCGCGAGCCGGTCGAGCTCCACCTTCGCCGCTTCGAGAAGCTCGATCGCGTCGCCGCGGGCAGCATCGAGCTCGGCCGCGCGAACGGCAATCTCCTCCCGCCTGGCCTCGGCCGATTCGCAGAGAGCGCGCGTATCCGCGAGCTGCTTCGAGTAGCCTCTCTCGAGGATGTCCATCTTGAATCGCAGCTCGTCGACCGTGCGGCGCAGCTCGGTGGAATGCTGCCTCTCCTCGGCCACGGCGCGATTGAGGCGCTCGATCTCGACATTGCGCTCGGCGCTGGCCGCCTGCGCGGCGCGCTCTACTTCCTTCAGCTCGCTTTGGGCGTCGTCACTCATGTGAGGTATTCAGGAGCCAGATAGGCGAAACGATAAATCGATCGCGCCTGGCGCGGCTCAGAAGTGGGTCACAGTACGGCGTTGGCGTAATGGGGTCAGACCCCTTTCAGGTTTGGGCTTCGGCCCGAACCTGAAAGGGGTCTGACCCCATTACTTACTCAACGCGCGTGCCACCATTCGCGCAGCGAGCGCACGTGGCCCGCATCGGCAAACTCGAGAATGAATACGCCGTTGAGCTCGACGGACGCATCGGCCGAGATCGTCCTGAAACGCGCGGACCAAAGAGCGATACCGGTGTCGCCGTTGACGGCAACCGTCTCGAACGAGAAGTCGATGCCTTTCTGATCGGCCGTCACGCTCGACCAGTAGTTGGCGATCTCACCGTGCCCGCGAAACGGCTCGTCGTACGGCGTCTTCTGGTAGGTGGCGTCCTCGGTGAAAAGCGGTGTCGCGGCTTGCGGATCCTTCGTTTCCCAGGCGTTCCCGTAGGCCTCAAGCCAGCGCTTGAGATCATCGTCGTTGATCATAATCACTCCTTATGTATATCCGCCTCGGGCCGCGACGCGGAATTACGGAGTATAGGGCAGTGTTTTGCTAGAATCTTCCCAGGTACCCGAAGGAAGGGGATTGACAATGCAGCAGGCTGTTCACGCTTTCACGCCGGTCGCGGCGCTCGACACCGATACGCGCGCGGCGTTCATCTGGCGCGTTTACGGTCATGTCGCGCTCGCCATACTCGGCTTCGGCGCGATCGAAACCTGGTTCTTCAGCTCGGGGCTCGCCGAGCCGATCGCCCAAACGCTGCTGACCCTGCCGGGCGGCTGGCTGCTCGTCCTCGGCGGCTTCATGCTCGTAGGCTGGATTGCGAGCCGCGTCGCCCACACGGTCGATTCGATGCCACTGCAGTATCTCGCGCTCGCGGGCTTCGTATTGGCCGAAGCGATCATCTTCGTTCCGCTGCTCTACATCGCGGACCTGACGGCCCCCGGCGTCATCGACAGCGCCGCCGGCGTCACGCTGCTCGGTGTGGGCGGCCTCACGGCCGTCGCCTTCATCACGAAGAAGGACTTCTCGTTCCTGCGCGGCATCCTGGTGTGGGGCGGCATCCTGGCCCTCATCGCGATCGTCGGCGCCATCCTGTTCGGCTTCGAGCTCGGCACGTGGTTCTCGGTAGCGATGATCGGCTTTGCCGGCGCCGCCGTGCTCTACGACACGTCGAACATTATGCGTCACTATCCGGAAGACCGGCACGTCGCGGCCGCGCTCGGGCTCTTCGCCTCGATCGCGCTGATGTTCTGGTACGTGCTCCAGCTCTTCCTGTCGATGGGGCGCGAGTAGATTCGCAGGTCCAGGGTCAGACCCTCTGGGTCTGACCCGATTTCCCTACGCCGGCCGGGCTCGTGATCGGGCCAGCCGTGTGCCTTAAGCCGCGATCTCGTTTACGCTAGCCGTCCTGAGCAGCTCGTTGAAGGACGAACAACAACATGACCGACTATCGCCTGACCTACTTCGACATCGACGGCGGGCGCGCCGAACCCATCCGAATCGCATTGCATGCAGCGGGCATAGAATATGAGGATCACCGCCTCTCGTTCCCGGCATTCGGCGAAACGCGCCAGCAGTTCCGGTTCACCTGCGTTCCCGTCCTCGAAATCGACGGCGCGCAAATCACACAGTCGAACGCGCTGACCCGGTACGCGGGGAAACTGGCAGGACTCTATCCCGACGATCCGATGCAGGCTCTGTACTGCGACGAAGCGATGGGCGCTGTCGAGGACGTGACCTTTCATATCGGCAGCACGATGCGGCTGCAAGGCGAAGAGCTTCGCGCAGCGCGTACGCGACTGGTCGAAGGCTGGCTGCCGATATACCTGCGCGGGCTCGGCGAACTGCTCGAGCGCCGCGGCGGAAAGTATTTCGCCGATGACCGGCTCACAGTCGCCGACCTCAAGGTATCCGGACTGACCGGCTGGCTCAGTCACGGCGCTCTCGATCACATTCCGAGCGATCTCGTGAAGCGCGTGGCGCCGGGGCTCGTCGAGCACGCAGGCAGGATCGCTCAGGAACCGCAAGTCGCGGCATACTACGCGGCGCGCAGGCGAATGGCGTCGTAAGTCCGGGCAGCAGCTCAGCTGCTGCGCTTGCGACGGCCGCCCTTGCGTCCGATGCGGTCGAACCATCTTCCGGCCCGCCGCCTCGGCTTCACGGGGGGGCTCGGCGGCAGGTCGAGCATGACATCGAGAATCGACTCGAGTGATTCGCGCCAGCGCGCAATCTTCTCGTCGGTCAGATCGACGCCGGTTGCCCGGCAGTGCGCCGTCAGCACGGCCGCCGCCTCGTCGCGCTCGTTGCCGGTCATGATGATGCGGGGCCGCGCGCGCGCGATATCGATCGACTTGTGCTTGGCCAGGTGATGCAGCAGCCGAACGCGGTCGAATTCGTGACGAAGCGCGAGATTACAGAGCTTGACGAGCGCGGCGTCGCGCCCTGCCAGATCCGCGCCGCGGCTCACTTCCAGATTGACGAGCGCCGCACCGAGAAGCCAGTTGGCGTCGCGATGCCTGAAGCCGCCGCCGTAGACCATGGCCGCCTCGAAGCCGATGACGCGAACGAAGTCGGTCAGAAGCCCAAGCGCCTGCCGCTGCAACAGGCGCTCACCGATCGCTTTCGCGCCGTAGCTCGTGAGCTTGCCGGCCGCCCATGCCGCGGCGACGGCAGCGGGGTTGACGCCGAACGCGAGGCGGGCCATTTGCAGCACGTTGAGCCCGTGCTCGATATAGGGTCGAAACGACTTGTAGGTACCGTAATAAGAGGCGCCGCGGCGAATCAGCCGGTACATTCTGGCCGCGTTGTAGGATTTTAGGTTGATCGGCAGGGCGTCGACGACCACGAGCACGTGCAGCGCCGCGCTGCTCAGGCTTTTCGCAATCAGCTCGATTTCGGTCTCGAGCAGCGGATGCTCCGTGTCGGGTCGGTAGAGCCGCGCGACCTGCTCGACGAAGCTGCGCACGTCCGCAAGGATAAGCGCCGTGTTGACACCCTCCGGCGCCGCGTAACGATTCGCCAATACACGGTCGAACGCACGCTGGCTTTCCGATTCGATCAGCGCAATCACCCTGCGGTCCGTTTCGACCAGCGCGCCGAGCTCCTCGGCGGTCGGCTCCGAATCGAGGACATCGAGGTAATCCTCGTTGACGCGCTGCAGCGCCCGTGTTTGCCGCGCGAGCTGCAGCTCCCTGAGCTCGAGCCGTTGCTCCCGGTCGATCAGGGCCCGATTGCGCCATTCGGCGAGCTCCGCCTCGGTCATGCCGCCGGCCTGCCCGGGGCGGAACTTCCACTCGGGTCGGTAGCGCTTTCTTCGCGCGACGTGAAAAGCGAGGGCAACCGCGAGCAAGCCGGCGAGAATCGACAGAAGAATGCCGGCGGCGAGCCCGGGCGGCCACAGCACGACCACGAGCGCCACGAGGGTCGCGGCCGCCACGAGGCCACCGATCAGCGCGGGCGTCAGGTACTTGTCCACGTTGCCGTCGAGGCTATCACAGCGCGGACCCCGACCTGGCTCGTCGCTTGCGCGGACCCCGGCTCAGGTCGAGACCGTGAACCGCTACCTGTTTCGCTCCCGCTCGCGTCCGTTAGCATCCGGCCTGCCGAGTCATTCCCCGGCATCCCGCGTTGCATAGAACGGAGAGACATACGGAGTGCGTCCAACGGCGTTCATAGCGACCGCATTCGCCGCGCTGCTGCCGTTGACGACACACGCGCAGCTCCTGACCTACGTCGATTCCTCGAGCCGCGACCGCCTCGACGGCAAATTCGACCTGAGCCTCGAAGGCCCCGTTGCCAGTCTCGACGCGGACATGAAGATCGCCGCCAGGGACGGCACGACGCGATTCACGCCCCGCATCACATCGAGCTGGGCGCTCGGACCGCGCGTCGACGTCCGTACCGTCCTTCAGACGGGGGACCTCAATAACGACACGTCGAGCACCTCGATAGACACGCGGATCGCGATCCAGCCTGCCGCGAGGTTCGTCGAGCGCGTCGAGACCTCGCTGCTGCGCGGCGGCGACCACAGCCGGGAGTCGTTGAAGGTGAGCTTTGCCGACTTCGACACCGGGCTCGAAGTGTTCGGCGGGAAAGCGCTCGGCTTCGGCGCGGACCTGCGACACGAACGCCGCGGGGAAGCGGCGCTTACGACATCGAATCTGACATCGAGTCTCGGTCTCGGGAACGCGATTAGCTTCGTGTCGAGCCTCAAGCTCGACGACGGCACCGGCACCGGCGCCGGTGCCGGGCTCGAGCGCTCGATACTCGAGACCCGGCTCGTCTACCGGACACCGTTCGCGCTCCTGAAAAGTGTCGAAGGTCACGTCCATCGCGGCGAAGACGGCGATCGGCAAAGACTCGTCCTGACGCTGCCCGACGTCGCCCGCGAGTTCAGCGACGGTTCGTCCTACGAGGTCTCGAGCAAGGTACTCATACACGAGACAGCGCTCGCGAACGGCTCGGAGTCGCGGCGGATCGGATTCGAGACTAGACTATCCCGACTCTTCGCAACCCCGCTCGGCGGCCGCAATTCGTTGAGCTTCGACGTGGAACGCGGCCTCGGCCGCGAAAACTTCGAAGCCGCCACGTTATCCTATAACCATGAATGGGCGCCCACGGAGCAGGCTCAGGTAGCACTCAAGCTCAGGACGAAGCACCGTGAAAACACGCTGGAACCCTCGATGGATATCAACTGGTCGGCACGGTTCTGAGCCGCGGCGCGGCAAATCGCGCGCGTCGCAACGTCTCGTGCTCACGGCCGCGTGCCTGGGGATCGGCCCGATCCTGTTCGCGCAAACCTGGGACGACGTCGACGGCCCCGCCGCAGGCAACCCCGAAGCCATCGGCAGCTACGCCGCCGGCTGCGTGATCGGCGCCGAGCGCCTGCCGCTCGACGGGCCGGGCTATCAGGCGGTCAGGCCCGACCGGAACCGCCACTACGGCCACCGCGATCTCGTCGCCTACATCGAGCAGGTCGCGGAACAGGCCCAAGCCGCCGGGCTCGGGCTGTTGCCGATCGGCGACCTGAGCCAGCCGCGCGGCGGCCCGATGATCTCGGACCACGCGAGTCACCAGGTGGGCCTCGACGTCGACATCTTCTTTCGGCTCGATCTGCCGCGCCTGCCGCCTGACGCTCGCGGCGAGGACCTCGAGCTGCCATCACTCGTCGATTACGAAGCGCGCCGCCTCGACGAGCGCTTCGGTGAGGACCAGATCGAGCTGATTCGGCTCGCGGCCGGCGTCCATGGCGTCGAGCGCATCTTCGTGAGCCCGCTGATCAAGCAGGCGGTCTGCGAGCGCGAGTGGCCTGACCGCGGCTTCCTGCGAACGATCCGGCCGTGGTACGGGCATGACGATCACCTGCACGTCCGCCTCGCTTGCCCGCCCGAAAGTCCCGACTGCATCCCGCAGGCGCCACCGCCGCCAGGCGACGGCTGCGGCGCCGAGCTCGCATCGTGGCTCGAGACCGGCCTGGTGCCGACATCGGCCTCGGGCGCCAGGCCAACGCCCGTGCTGCCAACCCGCTGCGAAGCGCTGCGCTAGACGCTAGACGCTAGACGCTAGGCGCCGGACGCCGGCATGATTGATCAGAATTCGCCAGCGCCCCGCAAGCTTCGCCGGGCAGGATGGGACCATCGAATCAGCAGTCGAGGGTTCCGGACATGAGCAGTCTCAGCACGATGACGTCCGAGTTCGTCAGCCGAATCTCGGTCGCGGTATGGATCGGCAGGCTCACGGAGGAAGCGGCGCGCGAGGCGCTCGTTGCCTACGCGGCGGCCTGCCAACGGATCGACGCGACAGAGGCCGTGCACGTCCACGAGGCGATCCTCTCCGAGTACCGGCACAGGCGCGAGGGACAGGACCTGTGTAGCTGACAAGAGGGCTACTTTCGGGCTTCGATCCAGTCCTCGACGCGCTGCTTGAGGATCGACAGCGGCAGCGCGCCGCCGCCGAGCACGGTGTCGTGGAAACCGCGAATGTCGAAATCGTCGCCGAGCTCTGCTTCGGCACGGCCGCGCAGCTCCTGGATCCTGATCATGCCGATCTTGTAACCCGTCGCCTGCCCGGGCATGACGATGTAGCGCTCGATCTCCGAGCGGATCTGGCCTTCCGAGACCGGAGAGTTGTCCGTGAAGTACTGCACGGCCTCTTCCTGCGTCCAACCCTGCGCGTGCAGCCCGGTGTCGACGACGAGACGGATCGCGCGCCAGATCTCGGCCGACAGCGCGCCGAAGTTCGAGTACGGGTCCTCGTAGGCGCCCATCTCGCGCGCGAGCGACTCCGAGTAGAGCGCCCAGCCCTCGATATAGGCGTTGAAGCCGATCTGCGTCCGAAACGTCGGCACGCCTTCGAGCTCCTGGGCGATCGCGATCTGCATGTGATGACCGGGCAGGCCCTCGTGATAGGCGACGACCTCGAGATCGGGTATCGGCATCGAGCTCATGTCGATCAGATGCGCGTAGTAGACGCCAGGCCGCGAGCCGTCCGGCGTGCCCTGAACGTAGTGCTGCGCGGCACCCGGCTCCTCGCGGAACGACTCGACGCGCCGAACCTCGAGCCCGGCTTTCGGCAGGAGCCCGAAGTATTCCGGCAGCCGGTCCTCGATGGCCTCGAGGTGATCGCGCGCGGCCTGCAGATAGGCCTCGCGTCCTTCATCCGTGCTCGGGTAGACAAACTGCGGATCGGTCCGGAAGAAAACGAAGAACTCATCGAGGCTGCCGTCGAAGCCGACGTCATCCATGACCTCGCGCATCTCGTCCTGGATGCGCGCGACTTCGGCCAGACCGAGCGCGTGAATCTCGTCGGCCGTCATGTCCGTCGTCGTGTTGGCCACGAGCCGCTCCCTGTAATAAGCCTCGCCGTCCGGCAACTTCCAGACGCCGGTCGCGTCGGCGTCGGTCCGCTCGAGCTCGGATTCGGCCCAGGCGATCAACGCCTCATAGGCCGGGCCGAACGATCCGCGCAAGGCTTCCGCGGCCTCGGCCTTGAGCGCACCCGCCCGCGCCTCGTCGATCTCGCCGGCGTCGACGAGCCCGGCGAGCTTCGCTTCGACGTCGGCCCAGAGCGGCGACGGCGGGGCTCCCTCCGCCTGATCGAACGGCTGTCCCGTCACGACGGCGCGCGATTGCGAGATAACGGCTTCATAGGCGAAGCGCGGCGCATGCACGCGCTCCGCCGCCGCATGCTCGGCGCGCTCGAGCGTCTGGCGCAGCATGCGCGCGGCCTCGCCGATGCGTGAAATATAAGCACGCATGTCGGACTCGTCGTCGACGCGATGAAAGTTGATCAGGAATTGCGGCAGCCGGGTATGCGCGCCGCCCATCTGGTGGAAGAGATAGCTTCGCCGGCGAAATGGCCGTGCTGCCTCGGCCTGTTCGAGCTGGTAGACCCAAAGATCCCACGAGGTCCGGGCCTCGGGCGTCAGGAGCTCGTAGTCGAAGGTTTCGCGCAGCTCGCGCACCGACGCGCGCTTCCATTCGAGCTGCTCGTCGAGAGCGGCTTCGGATACGTCATCGAGCCGGTCGTAATCGTCCTTGCGACCGAGCGTCGTTTTCATCATCGGGCTGAAGTCGAGCTGCTCCTCGAACTTCTGCTCGAACCAGGCGTTGAGGCGCTCAGTCTCGGACTGCTGCGCCTGCGCGCCGGCGATCGAGGAAAAAACGATGAGAGCGGACAATACGATTCGACGAAAAGTCATCGGCGTTCTCCGTGCGCTTGTCGTTCGATTGTAGCGCTGCCGCGCGGGTGGTGAACGGCCACCCAGCGGGCCGGCGCTCCGGCTACGCCGGCACGGCCTCGACGACGCTCCAGCCCTTCGGATTCTCCGTTACGCGATCCAGCCTGAACCCGGCCCGATCGAACAGAGCCTCGAATTCCGACAGCTTGCGTTCGCGCCCGGTGGCCCAGACGAGCATGGCGAGATCCATCGCCATGGCGGGATGCGGGCGAGGCGTCTCGGGCAGCACATGATCGATCACGCATATCCTGCCGCTCTCTTCGAGCGCCTTGCGAATATTCGAAAGGATCGCGTAGAGGTCGCCCGACGGCACGGACTCGAAAAAATCGCCGACGACGATCTCGACGCGGTCGCCATTCTCGGCAGCGCCGACCGAATCGGCGACCATCGCGGCAGCAGCAGCCCGCCGTGGCTCCCGCCGATGCAATTGACCTTGCCGTGCCCGTTCGGGCACTGCGAGATCGCGACCTTCGTGCCATCGTCCTTGCTGATCGAGTCGTGCGCGAGCTCCGCATCGCACTTCGCGCAGGTCATGTTGACGCTCATTCCGCACTTGTCACAGGTATATGTCGCCATGGCAAAAACTCCCGGTTGGTGGATCGATAAGCCCTGATGATCCATGAAGACGTGCGCACGCTCAACAGGCGCGAAGCTCAGGCGGCGCCGTTCCCGAATACGAGATACCAGGCGATCCCGAATATGGCAATGTCGGCGAAGACGTGGCTGATATAGGCTGCATAGATGTTGCGCCATTGGAGGTAGAGCCAGGACCAGGTCGTCCCGCCGATGAATACCCCGATGGAGCCGAGCACGGTCACGCGCCAGTCGAAGTAGAAGGCGAGCGCGATGACATGATGGATCGTGAAGAAGAAGCCGGCGGCGGCCACGGCCACGAACCTCGGCATCAGCGTCTCGCAGCGCGTGAACACGAACCAGCGCCAGACATATTCCTCGAGGATCGAGTTGACCGTGCACCAGTACAAAGCCGCGAGCAGGAAGACCGGGGCCGTGCCGAGCCCGACGGCTTCGATCTGCCGCGCCATCGCATCGGCGTCGATCCAGTGACCGAAGAGCAGATAGGCCGACACGATGACTGCGAAGATCAGGACGCCCGTCACGATGCCGGCCGTCATGCCTCGCGCGCTCGGGCGCGGAATCCCTGGCCGGTGCCTCTCCACCAGCACGACCCAAGCCACGGGCAACGCAACGAGCCAGATCTTCAGGAAGGCGAAGACGAGCTGACCGAGCCCCGAGTCTGGCCAGACGTAAAGCGCCGCGAGCAAACCCAGCGTCGGGGCCGGCACGATCGCGGCCAGGGCGATGACGGCCCTCGTTCTGGCTTGCGTTGCGGCCGGCATGTCCCGGATCAGAAGCCTTGTGCTGCGAGGCGAGACGTGCATGGTACAGTCGGCGCCGATGATGAGTAGCGAGCAGGCCCTGCCGCCTTTTCAAATCGTCGCCACGGCCAAGGGCCTCTTCCGCGACACCGAAATGGACCGGTTGATCGCCCGCTACGACAGCTCCGACCAGGGCTTTTACGACTGGCACACGGATTTCGGCGACATCGCGCCGCGCCGGACAATCTCGATAACGGTCCAGCTCTCGCGGCCGGAGGACTACGACGGGGGCGAGCTCGAGCTCTTTTTTCGCAGCCCGCCCGCCAGCATGGACAGGACCCGGGGCGCGTTCATCGCTTTCCCGAGCTTCGCCGTGCATCGCGTCGCTCCCGTCACGCGCGGCACGCGGTGGAGTCTCGTCGCGTGGATTTGCGGGGACCGTTGGCGCTGACTGTGCCCACAAGTCCCGAGCCAACGGGTCCGCGTCCAGCAAGTCTCGCTACGTCGAGTCGTCGTCCTCGGGCGGCGGACGGCCGATGAAGTCGTAGAGCAGATCGAGCATGGCGCTGAAGCCCGTGATGCGCATGACGAGCGACTGCGGCGAGATGTCCCTCCGCGGCTTGCGGAGGTCACGCACGCGCCGCGCGAGCAGCGCTGCAATCACTGCCCGGAGAATGCCCGACAGGGCGAAGAGGTAGAGCAGATTGCTCTCGATACCGGAATCCGAGAAAAACACCTCGCGCACGGGCAGAACGAGCACGAGCGCTGCGCCGAGCATCGCGCCGCCGAAGACGCCGCCCGCCGTGCCGACGTTGTGGAAGGCGACGTAGGCGGCCCGGCGCGAGCGCGGCACGAGCTCGAAGAGCAGATTGCCCGAGGCCAGCGTGAATCCGGACCAGCTAAAGCCGGAGACGGCCTGGCAGAACATCAGGTACCAGAAGTTGTCCGTGACGAGCCAGAGCAGCGGCACGACGGGCAGCGACATGCTCGTCACGAGAAGAATGAGCCGATTGCCGTAGATGTCGGCGATGCGCCCCCAGGTCGCGAGTGTCAAAAACTGGGTGAACACGCTCGTGCCGGCCAGCACCATGAACTCGAGGTAGGTCAGCTCGAGCTCGCGCAGCATGTAGACGGCGAAGAACGGCGCGGAAATGCCGACGGCCGCGTTCATCAGCGCGAAGTAGGTCGAGAAGCGCACGGCGCCGGTCTCGACGAGGCTCCGCCACCAGTGCGAGACGTGCAAATCCGGCGGCGGCGTCGCCTCGGCCGGCTCATGCAAATAGCGCAGGTGATAGACCGACACGGTGCGCGCGATCAGCGCAATGAGGAAGATGACGACGAAGCCGATGTAGGTACGGCCCGACGTATCGAAGAGATGCAGGATCACACCGCCGACGACGAGCGCGGCGAAAGTCGTGATCGTCGTCAGCCTCGTCCGGTAGCCGAAGTAACGGCCGCGGCGGCGCTCGGAAACGAGATCGCGCATGATGGAAGTCCACTGCGGCGCCGCGAAGTTGTTTGCGCTGTGGTAGAGCACGAGCAGCACGAGCAGGGCCGTTACGACCTGGCCGTCGAAAAGGACCGGCACGAGCAGGATCGGCAGCCAGAGCACGGCCTGAAGCGTGGCTCCCGTCAGCACGAGCCGCTTGCGCCCGACGAAGCGCCCGAGCCACGCCGAGAAGATCTGCGCAAGCGAGCCGAGCAGCGGCGGCAGCGTCGAGAGCAGCGCCACCTGGGGCGCCGTGGCGCGCAGGAAGAGCGCAAAGGCGGAGAAATAGGTCTCTCCCGCGCCGACCTGAGCCGAGAAAGCGACGCCGTCGCGGATGGAATGCCGAAGGGACCGGTCGACGACGGGATCCTTCGAGAACCTCGAGCTCATGGGCCTAATCTATCGCGATCCGGACCGTGCGACTGTGAAGCACCCGATCTTACGAGCACTCCCTCAGACTCCAGCCAGACGGCCGCGGAACATGAAATAGACAGCGCCGATCATGCAGAGCGCCGCCCAGAGGTAATCGAGCTTCAGCGGCTCCCTGAGATAGAACACGGCGAAAGGCGCGAAGACGGTCAGCGTGATGACCTCCTGGAGGATCTTGAGCTGGCCGACCGAAAGCACCGTGTAGCCGATGCGGTTGCCCGGCACCTGGAGCATGTACTCGAAGAACGCGATGTGCCCCAGCTCACCAGGGCCGCGACGATCCACGGCTTGTGGTTGAGCTCCTTGAGGTGCGCATACCAGGCAAACGTCATGAAGACATTGCTGAGACACAACAGAACGACCGACAGTCCGACGGCACGCATAGGTGATGGGCTCCCAAGCTCGAAGTGATTCCGGGCGCGAATCATACTCGCGGCCGGGCACGGCTTCGACGGTTACGGCGGCGGCGGGGATCCCGGCGGCGCAAAGATCGAGCGGCCGCTGCCGCCGAAGGGAAGCCCGAGTGGTGATACGGTGTCGCGAGACCTAGTCGCCGTTCTGCCCCGGCCGCAGCCAGAACGGATTGCCTTCCTCCCACTTGTTGTGCGTGAGCCGCACGGTCACACCGTCGGCGAGCCGCTGCGCGTAGATCTCGCCGTACATCTGCGGGCCGAACACGACTTCCTGGACCATGGGCTCCTCGTCGGTCAACCCGGCCCTTTCGGACGTGAAAACGATCCATTCGCCGTCGGGCGAGAACCAGGGATGCGCGTCCTGGCCGGGGTGATCGGTGAGACGGCGCGTCGCGCCCGGTGTGCCGTTTGCGTTGAGCTCGAGCAGGTAGTTGTCGAACGTCTTGTGGCCAAGCGCGTCGATCGGGCCGTCGCGATCCGACGAGAACGCGATCGAGCCGCCGTCCGGCGAGAACACGGGGAAGTTTTCGCGGGCGGGCGTCGCCGTCAGGCGTCGGACGTTACCGCCGTCGCGGTCCATGAGATACAGATCGAAATTGCCGTCGCGGGCGCTGCGAAACACGATCCGGCTGCCGTCGGGCGAGAACGCCGCAATGCCGTCGTTACCGTCGAGCGCCGCGGTCAGGTTGCGCCGGCCGGTGCCGTCCGCGGCCATGATCCAGACATCGGCCCGGGCCGTCTCGTCGCCGGCGAAGGTGCCCTGCGAGTACAGGAACCAGCGGCCGTCGTCCGACCATTTGATGTCGAACAGGCGGTCGGACGATCCGCTCAGAATCCCGATGCCGTCGACCGCGAAGAGCTGCCGCTCGCCCGTGCCGTCGAAGCTCGCGCTCACGAGCCTCGTGCCGGCCGGCGTTTCGATCGTGACAAGGTTCTCGTTCAGAAACGGATGCGGCGCTAGACCCGTCGTATGCCGCATCGGATAGAGCGCGACCCTGCGTCCCGCGACATCGAGCTCGGCCGGGTAATCCGAAGCGAGCAGCGCGCCAGCGCCGAGCACGCCGTCGACCGCCTGGCTCGTGCTGGCCACGGGTCCGACGCCGTGCGCGGCCATGCGGCCCGTCGCGTCGTCGAAGTCCGGCACCCAGTACGCCCGGTCCGCGCCGCTCTCCTCACGCAAGGGGCCGCCGGCCGCCGCGACCGAAACGATGCGCCAGTCGTCGGGGCCTGAGCGCGTCTGGAACGCGATGCGGCCGTCGGCCGTGAGCGCCGGCGCGAGCGCTTCGAGTCCCTCGGGCGTGACGGGCCGCGGATTCGAGCCGTCCGCGTCCATCGCCCAGATCCGAAAGCCCCCTTCCTGGCCCAGGATCGCGCTCGTCGGCGGCCCGGGCAGCTCGCGCGGCCGAGCGCTGTAGAAGTAGATCGTCTCGCCGTCACCCGAGAACTCCGGCGAGCCGTCCCAGCTCGGTGACTCGGTCAGACGCCGCTGCCCGCTGCCGTCGGCGTTCATGACGTAAATCTCGCCCTCGCGCTGGCGTGTGAACGGGAAGTACGGATGGCCGTAAGCCGGCGTGTCGCGATCGGAGGAGAACGCGATCGTCGCGCCGTCAGGCGAGAAGGCCGGCCTGAAGTCGCCACCTGCGCTTGCGGTCAGGTTGACGGCGGCATCGAGCGTCTGCGTCTGCGACGGGTCGAACGGCAGGGAGTAAATCTCGGAATCACCGCTCGCGGTGCCCGCGAAGATCAGCGTTTCCCCGTCGGGCGAAACTTCGGCCTGGTCTTCCATCGCCGCGCTATCGATCAGAAGGCGCGGTTCCGTTGGCGCCTCGAGATCGATGGCATAGAGGTCTGGATTGCCGCGGCGCTCGGATGTGAACACGAGCCAGCGCCCGTCCGGGGAAAACGTCGCGTCGTAGTCGAGACCCGGATGATTCGTGAGCCGCTCGGGAGCGGCGCCGGAACGCTCGAAGAGATAGATGTCCCAATTGCCCGGCCGGAGCGACGAGTAGACGATGCGCTCCGGGCTGCGGTCGGCCGGCGTGTCGCCGGCGGCGGCTCGTGGCGCGGCGGCCGGCGCGTCCGCTCGAGCCCCGGGCCCGGTCCCGGGAGCTTCGGCGTTCGGGCCGCATGCGGTCAGGAAACCGGCCAGCAACGGCGTCGGCAAGCGTGTTTTCATGGCGCGCCTGGGCGATCAGCTCATTGCGGCTAGTGTACTCCGACGCGGGCCGTGCTAGTCGTTGACACGCCCAGACCCCTTGTTTACCGAGAGGAGTCTTCCTATACTCCCTCGGTAACCAAGGGGAACGCATGAGCAAACCCACGACCCTGGTGCAGGGCACGCTCGACCTGCTCGTCCTGAAGATGCTGGACTTGCAGCCGATGAACGGCTGGATGATCAGCCAGCGGCTCAAGCGCCTCTCGAACGAGGTGCTTCAGGTCAGCGACGGCTCCCTTTATCCGACGCTGCACAAGCTCGAGAACGGAGGCTGGATCACGGCCGAATGGCAGCTCAGCGAGAACAACCGGCGTGCCAAGTTCTACTCGCTGACGCGGCTCGGCACGAAGGCGCTGAAGCAGGAAACCGAAGACTGGAACCGGCTTTCCACCGCGATCGCGCGGATCGTCGAGCTCACCCGGGCCTGAAGCATGCGCGTGGAACAGTGGCTTTATCGAATGCGGCTGCTACTCAAGGCGCTGTTTCGCCGCCGGGATGTCGAGCAGGAGCTCGACGACGAGATTCAGTATCACCTCGAGCAGCAGGTCAGGCTCAACGTCGCGGCCGGCATGCCCGAGGACGACGCGCGCCGGGCCGCCAGACGCGCTTTCGGCAACGTCGAGGCGCGCAAGGAATACTGCCGCGACCACTGGGTCGTCGCGACGATCGACCGTCTCGGACGCGACCTGCGCCATGCGCAGAGGACGCTGGGCCGCGAGCTGTCGTTCACGATCGGCGTCCTGCTGCTGCTTGCGCTCGGTATCGGCGCGAACGTTGCTGTCTTCTCGATCGTCGACGGCGTTCTGCTCGAGCCCCTGCCTTACGACGAGCCCGATCGGCTCATGATCGTGCGCGAGAAGATTCCCCAACTGGACCAGAACTTCCGGTCCGTCAACGCGTTGCACTTCGGCGAGTGGACGGCTTGCGGCTGTTTCGAGGAGATCGCGCTCTCGGAGTACGTGCAGCAGGCCAATCTCGCCGACGAAGGCGATCCGGCCCGCGTTCCGTATCTGCGTGTCACGCCGAACACATTTTCGCTGCTCGGCGTGTCCCCGCAACTGGGCCGCACGCTCATTCCCGATGACGCAGAGCCGGGCGGCGAAACGAACATTCTCATCAGCGACCGCTTATGGAGCAGTCAGTTCGGGTCGGATCCCGGCATCGTCGGCCGCACGATCAGCTTCGACGCACAGCCAGTCACGGTCGTAGGAGTTTTGCCGCCCGGATTCCATCATCACGCGGCGGGCACGGCCACCATCGACATCTATGGGCCCTGGAGCCTCGAACGCCAGTCATGGTGGACATGGACCAACAACTACAGCTACACCGCGCTCGCGCGCCTGGCTGACGGCGTCTCGCCGCAGGCCGCGACCGACGAGCTGAATGCCATCCAGGCCGGCATCGCCCGCGAGAATTTCGCGGGCGATACAGCCGCCCTGAATCTCGAAGCGGTGCTCATCCCGTTTCACGACTGGGTCACGGCGCAAAGCCGCGCCGGTCTCTATCTGCTCCTCGCCGCCGTCGCCGCCGCGGTGACTGTCGCGGCCATGCTCGTCTTCGGTCTGATTCCGGCACTCAAGCTCATGCGCACTGATCCCGAGCGCGCGCTCGAGACCGGCGGGCGCTCCGCGATCGATTCGGCGGGGCGCATGCGCGGCCGGCAGGCGCTCGTCTCGGCCGAGCTGGCTTTGAGCGTCACGCTGATGATCGTGGCGGGACTGCTCGTCGCGAGCTTCATGCGCCTCAACGCCGTCGAACGCGGATTCGATTCGACGAACGTCGTGACGGCCGAGGTCAGCCTGCCCTTTGTGCGCTATCAGGACAACGACTCGCGCCGGCGATTCTGGGACGGGCTGCGCGCCGAGTTGATTGCGGCGCCCGGCGTTGTCGAGGCCGGATTCACTTCGGTGCTGCCGCTTCGCGGCAACTTCTTCGGATCGACGGCCATCCGGGAGGGCGAGCAACCGCCTGCCGAGGAGCAGCCGCGCGTGCAATACCGCTTCATCTCCGAGGGGTATCTCAGCGCGATCGGCGTTCCCCTGCTGCGCGGTCGATACCTGACGGCGAACGACTACGAGAACAGCGGCGCGGCAGTCATCTCCGAGCGCACGGCGCGGCTGCTCTGGGGCGACGAGAATCCGCTCGGCCGGCGGTTTCACTGGAACCAGCCCGAGCTTCCCTTCGAGGTCGTCGGCGTCGTGCCCGACGTGCCGAGCGTGAATCTCGAAACGGAGCCGAACCCGATCGTCTACCGGCCGATGACGGCGACCGGCAGCGGCTATCAGGTGACGACGCTCGCCTCCATCGCGCTCAGAATGGCGGGCCAACCCAGTACGGGCCCGTCGATCCTGCGCCGCGCCGTCGCATCGCTCGACAAGGACCTTGCGCTCTCAAGGCTGCAGACGCTCGAGCAGATCGAGAGCGCTTCAGTCGGCGAGCGGCGCTTCCAGCTCTACCTCGTCGGCGGATTCGGAATCTCATCGCTGCTGATCGCGGCGCTCGGTATCTATAGCGTCCTCGCGTACGCTGTGAGTGTGCGCCATCACGAGCTCGCCATGCGGATGGCGCTCGGTGCGCGCAGAGGCAGGGTGCTTGCGCTCGTGCTGCGGCAGGGCATGCGGCCCGTGCTCGTTGGTATCGGGCTCGGTGTCGTCGGCGCGATTGCGCTCGGCCGCCTACTTTCGAGCCTGCTGTTCGGCGTGGCGCCGACCGATGCCACGACGATCGCGACCGTCGTTGCAGTCACGCTGACTACCGCTCTGCTCGCGTCCGTCCTGCCGGCTCGCCGTGCCGCGGGGACGTCCGTCCTGAGGGCATTGCGGTACGAATAAACGGCTCAACGCTTCAGCCGCGGGTACCAGTGCTTCGCCGTATCGGGATCGGTCGGGCGAGGCGGATCCTTCATGTCCACATCGGGAAAAAGTCCGGTTTTGAGGCCTTCGAAATCGCGCGCCCACTCCTTGTGCTGGTAAACGCAAACTGGCAGGCAGATCGAGCAGTAGTTGTGCGTCGCGAAATAGGGAAAGCACTTGCCGGTATCGACCATGTAGCGGTCGTTCCCGAGGTGATCCTTCCCCGCCTCGGGTGAGCGCTCATCGGGTATGGGATCGGCGGGACAATAGTTGCGGCAGGCCCTGCACCGGTCGCAGAAGGCGGCAATGCCGGCATCGATCGGATGGTCGGCGGCGAGCGGCATGTCGGTGATCACGCTGCCGAGCCGAAATAGAGGACCCATCTTCGGGTGAATGATGGACCCATGCCGGCCGAGCTCGCCGAAACCCGCTTTCAGGGCCAGCGGAACTTGCAGCACGTCGCTGTCACCGATCGAGTGCTCCACGCGGCACGGGTAACCGAGGCCGCGCACGTAGTCGGCAAGCTTGATGATCGTCTCGCCGAGATCGTAGTAGACGCGCAGGCACTCCACGGCCGACTCGCCGGAAGGCACGTTCTGGAACTTGCGCCAGAGCATGCGCTCGGCAACGACGATGGCGTTCTTTTCGGCGATCTCGCGACCCTTGTAGATATCGGAAGGCTCGATCTCGGCGATGCCCACCTCGTCGGCGCCAGCAGCGCGCGCGAACTGCTTGATGCGGTCCGCCGCTTGCGCGGGTGAATCGAAGCGAGTGACGACGTCGTTAACCGGCCCGTCGAAACGCGGGTTCGCCCGCCGATCGATGCGTACCAGGAGTCCCAATCGAAAGCTGGCGGGGATGTCGGCGCGGCCTTCACATCGCAAATGTAGTGCAGAGGGCCGACCAATCAAAGCGGGTTACGATTCCAGGCGGGCCGGCTTGAATTCGCGAGTCGCGCGTATACGATGGCGCATGCCCTCGAAGCGCCCGACGTCGAACCAGGAGCAGCCCGCGCGGCAGGTGCCCGCGGTTGCTGCCGCGGGGTCCCCCGTGTTCAGCAGGCGCCTGTCCTCCCGCGGCGCGTTCCTGCTGAACGCCTCGTTCGTCGCCGGTCTGCTCATACTGAGCCAGCTCCCGCTGCTCGAGGCGCGGCCCGTCGTGCGCGCATCGATCATCGGCGCCGCGGTCGTGCTGCTCGCGTGGAGCGCGCTGCTATTCGGCGTCCTGCGGCGCCGACACGAGGTGACGCTAGAGATCGCACTGCGTCCGCAGCACTACCTGCAGGCGTGCCTTCAGGGCCTCTTGATTCTCTATTGGGGCTACTACTGGCCCGAGGTCTACAACGCGGCGCCACTGATCGTCGCGCAGATCCTCTTCGCGTACGGCTTCGACAGCCTGCTGTCCTGGACGCACCGCCGCACATTCGCGCTGGGCTTCGGCCCGTTTCCGATCATCTTCAGCATCACGCTGTTCTTCTGGTTCAGAGACCCGTGGTTCTACTGGCAATTCGTGCTGGTGGCGACCGGCCTTGCCGCCAAGGAGTTCCTGCGCTGGAACCGGGACGGCCGCAACACGCACATCTTCAACCCCTCGTCGTTCCCGCTGGCCGTAGCATCGGCGGCGCTTCTGCTCTTCGATGCGACCGATGTGACGTGGGGCTTCCTCGTGGCGGAAACGGAGTTCTGGCCGCCTTACATCTACCTCGTGATCTTTATCATCGCGCTGCCGGGGCAGTACCTGTTCGGCGTTGCGCCAATGACGCTGGCGGCTGTGACGACGACGTTCGTCTTCAGCCAGATCTATCATGCAGCGACCGGCAGCTTCTACTTCGTCGACTCGCACGTGCCGATCGCCGTCTTCCTCGGCATGCACCTGCTGTTCACCGACCCCGCTACCTCGCCCCGCACGCTGGTTGGACGCCTCCTGTTCGGCGCGCTCTACGGGCTCACCACGGTTTGGCTCTACGACCTGCTGCTCAGCACCAACAACCCGGGCTTCTACGACAAGCTGCTCCAGGTACCGCTTCTGAACCTCTCCGTCATATTGCTCGACCGGCTGGCCGCGCGGCCTGTGCTCAAGGCGCTCGATCCGTCGGCGTGGGGCCGGACGTGGGCGCCGCGCCGCCGTCATCTCGCCTACATGGGCGTGTGGGCGGTCGCCTTCGGCGCGATGAGCGAGTCGGGGTATCTGGGCGACAGGCATCCCGGCCAATGGACGCCTTACTGGGAGCAGGCCTGCGCTAACGACACGCGCAATGCCTGCCTGAACCTCTACTTCCTCCAGGAAGGCTACTGCACGGACGGCTCCCCGTGGGCGTGCAACGAAATGGGCATCCTGCTGGTCGAGCGCTACGATAACCCCGTTCGCGCCGTCGAGGCGTTCGACCGCGCGTGCCTCGTGCAATTCGCTGCCGGCTGCGATAACGCGGTTGCCGTCGCGAGCGGCGGCACGTTACGCCGCGACGCGCCGACCGCGCTCGACTACCGGCACGTCCTGCGCGGCAGCAAGGGCCCGATCGAGGATACCGAGCCGGCCCGGCTCTACGCGCTTGCGTGCGAGCTCGGATGGCCGGATAGCTGCGGGAATCGGCAGCAGAGCCAGACTCCGTAAGACGCTCCCGAGCCGTGGTAGCCTCAGCGATCATGACAAGACGAGACGCGCTGCCGCGCACCGTCGACCGGGGAATCCGATGAAGCCAGATTATCGGCCGGGCACGCTGCTGCTGAGCTCGCTCGCTTTCGCCGCCGCATGCACGACTTCGGCCGTCGCCCAGCCCGACATTTCCGGCGTCTGGCAAGCCTACGCCAGCGTCGCGGCACCCGGCACGGGACAAGCCCCAGCGCTGACCGAAGCCGGCGCCGAGCGCGTCGACGCCTTCTTCTTGCAGTACGACGACGACATGCCCGAGCCCGGCTGGTACTGCGTGCCGCCCGGCCTGCCCGCGACGATGACCTCGATGGTCAGCTATCCGATCGAGATCATCCAGTCGTCGGGCCGCATCACGATGATCGCGGAGCTCGACATGCAGCTTCGGCGGATTTACCTCGACGGCCGCGAGTTTCCGCCCGACAACTACTGGCCGACCCGCATGGGCTATTCGATCGGGCACTGGGAAGACGAGACGCTCCTGATCGAGACGCGCAACCTGAGCGATTATCTGATGCGCTCGTGGCCGCGCACGGAAAATACGCGAGTGGTCGAGCGCGTTTATCGCGCCAACCGCGACGAAGCCGATGTCGTCAGGAACGGCTTTCCGGAGGAGAACGACAGCATCGACCTGCTGGTGTTCGAGATCACGGTGACGGACGAGACGCTCTACCGCGAAGCGCAGCAGATCACGATGTACTACCAGCGCGTGTCCGACGCCGAGTTCCTCGAGTACGACTGTGCGTCGGGATTGTGGGAGGAGGCGCTGGAGCAGGCGCTCGACTGAAGCTAAGCGCGCTAGTTCGTCGCCGCAGTAGAGACGATCGAGCTTGCCTGGCGATTACGTTCAAGCACGCCGAGGTACGTGATCCATCGCTCGAGGGACCATATGCATTGCGGCACACGTGGCCCCGCGCACGTGGCGCGGAGCCACGACGCGGCAACCTACCGATAAGACTGGTACTTGACGACGGCGAAGCCGAGCAGCTTCGAGACGGCGTAAACGACGAAAGCAACGGCATCGACGAACAGCCGGAGACAGAGCAGACAGCCGTACTGGATCTTCTTCCCGAAGCTCAAACCGCCGAAGCCGTCGCTGCTCTCGAGGTAACTGCCGATCGTACGGTTCCTCCTCAGTCGCCGGTCGATCGACGGGAAGTATCTGGCGACGATCATTAGCGCGATCGCCAGAAACAAGAGCCCCGGAATTACGGGCAGCACCAATCCGACGGCGCCGACGGCGAAGCAGATGACGATCAGGAGGCACGCGATGAGCTTCGTCGTCAGATTTCCGATCAGGCCGCGTTGCGTTCTCATTGCCGTGCTCTGTCAGTGGTACCGCCGCCCGGTCAGTAGTACCGGTACTCGCGCCGGTATTCCCGCTGGTACGGCTTCTCTTTGATCGGGGCGAGCAGGAAGTAGAAGATCCAGGCAAACCACGACAGGAAGATGATCGCCAGGATCCATGCGGCCTTCTCGGCGCCGGTCGTCTTGTCCGAGGCCGCGATGATCAGGATTGGCAGGAACCAGATAAAGATGCCGCCGAGAACGACGGCAAACGCCAGGCCGATTGTCAGTAGGGGAATCAGCGCCGTGAAACAGAAAACGAGCGCCAGGAAGACGAGAAAGGCGACAAGCAGTTTCATGGCAGGCTCCAACCCGGAATTTGCAGTTACCTGGCCGGCCTATTGCCAGGATCGTGCCAGGTCGGCGTTTACAGTCAATTCAACCGTTTAGCGATGCCGACAGCCCCGGATTGGCCCAGCGATCTGAGCGAATTCCCCATTTGTTAGCGAATTTGACCTATCCGCTATTTCGGCAAGGCGTACTTCTTGAGCAGGCCGCGAAGCTGGTGATAGCTCAGCCCCAACGACTCGGCGGCCGCCGTCTGCTTGTACTGGGCGCGCTTGAGGGCCTGCTCGAGCAGTCCATTCTCGAATTCGGCGACGGCTGCCCGAAAGTCCATCGGCCACGCGGCGGAGCTTCGTGCCGGCGGCTTCGATTGTTCGGCCGGCTCCGCTTGCGGTCGCGACGCCGCGGGCGCGAAAGGTGAGGCGAACGGATCGAACAGCACCGACTCGATCGGCTCGCCGGTCTCCTCTGCCCGATAGATGCTGCGCTCGACGGTGTTCTTCAGCTCGCGGACGTTGCCGGGCCAGGTGTGGCTCTTGAGCTCGGCCATCGCATTGGCCGAGAAGCCCGGAAAGAACGGCCGCTTGAGCTCGCTCGTGACGTTGACCGCGAAATGGTAGGCCAGCGTCTCGATGTCCTCGGGACGAGCCCGAAGCGGCGGCACGTGAATCACGTCGAAGGCGAGACGGTCGAGCAGATCGGCGCGAAACCCGCCCCGCGCTGCAAGGACTGGAAGGTTCTCGTTTGTCGACCCGATGATCCTCGCATCGCTCGTCAGCGTCTTCGATCCGCCGACGCGCTGAAACTCGCCATACTCGATCACGCGCAGGATTTTCTCCTGCATCCTGAGCGGAATCGTGCCGAGCTCGTCGAGCACGAGCGTACCGCCGTCGGCCTGCTCGAAGCATCCCGTGTGCATGCGCGTCGCACCGGTGAACGCGCCGGCCTCGTGGCCGAAGAGCTCGGACTCGAGCAGCGTCTCGGTCAATGCGGCGCAGTTGACGCGGACGAGCTGCTGCTCCCAGCGGTCCGACAGATAGTGAAGACGAGCCGTGATCAGCTCCTTGCCGGTGCCGCGTTCGCCGATGACGAGGACGGGTTTGAAGAGCTTCGCCGCCTGCGAAACGTGCTCGAGCATCGCCATAAACGCCGGCGATTCGCCGATCAGCGTCGTCGTGTCTGCCCTGCGCTCTTCCACCGGGCGAAAATACGCCAACTATTAGCGGTTTTCACCAGATTCTTCGCGGCGCCGCCAACGCGGGCGCGACGCGGCGGACGGCGAGGCAACCGAACCTCGTGTGGAATCAAAGCGTTAGAGAAGACGGGCGACCCTGGCACGGATGCTGCAAAGTCGCCGTCAGAACATTGCCGAGGTAGGAATCATGGGAATCTTTTCGCGCTTCACGGACATCATCAATTCGAACCTGAATTCCATCCTCGACAAAGCCGAAGATCCCGAGAAGATCATTCGGCTGATGATCCAGGAAATGGAGGACACGCTCGTCGAGGTCAGGTCGACGGCCGCGCGCGCGATCGCCGACAAGAAGGAAATCACGCGCAAGCTCGACGGGCTCGACGACGAGGCCCGCGATTGGGCGAAGAAGGCCGAGCTCGCGCTCGACAAGGGCCGGGAAGATCTCGCGAAGGCCGCGCTGGCCGAGAAGGCCGTGTCGTTGAAGTCCGCCGAGGCCCTGCGCGGGCAGCAGAACACCATCGCCGAAGGCCTCGAGAAGCTCAACGAAGATATCACTTCGCTCGAGGCCAAGCTCGCGGATGCCAAGTCGCGTCAGCAGGCGATCGTGGCGCGCCACCGGACGGCGACGAAGCGGCTCGAGGTCAGAAAGCGCCTGCACGACTATCGGATCGACGACGCGCTGTTGAGATTCGAGAGCTTCGAGCGAAGAATGGACAATCTCGAAGGGCATGTGGAGTCCTACGATCTCGGAACGAAACGCGGCGGACTGGCGCAGGAGATCTCGGATCTCGAGTCGCAGGATGCCGTCGAACGCGAGCTCGAAGAGCTCAAATCGCGCCGCGCCAGAAAGGCGCCGAAGGACGCGGGCCAGGGATAGAGCCGCGCCCTTTTTTGAGCGGACCGATAACCAGAGGCGGCATGAAATCATGAACGGCGTGATCGGCTTACTTGGCATTCTCTTCATGTTGATCGTCGTGCCGCTGGCACTCATTCTGCACTACACGACGAAGTGGAAGGAGGCGAAGGGACTCACGGGCGAAGAGCAGAAAATGCTCGAAGATCTCTGGGAGGGCAGCGAGCGAATCATGAGCCGGCTCGAAGCGCTCGAAACGATTCTCGACGACAAGTCCGAAGGATGGCGCGACGAAACGAGATGAGACGCAGACACTCAAACGATCACACGGACGCCGGGCGCAGCCGGCTGTTACGCGACTCCGAGAAGGGCATGATATTCGGCGTCTGCGCGGGGGTCGCAGACTACTTCGGCTTTGACCTCAAGATCACGCGGATATGCGTCGCCATCGGCGCGTTCTTCTTCTTTCCCACGGTCATCGTCATCTACGTGATCCTGGGTCTTCTGCTCGATGACATGCCTCGCGCCCCGAAGGAGCAGGTTCGCGAGGATCCCGAATTGCGCCGGCGCGTTCGGTCCGAGCCTCAGGCGACGCTGCGCAGCGTCCGCCATCGATATCGGGAAATGGAACGACGCCTTCAGCACCTGGAGAAACACGTCACATCCAAGAAATACAACCTGCAGCGCGAGTTCGACGGTTTGAAGGACTAGGTCATGAACGTTTTCGAAATGGTGGCCCTCGTCGTTTTCATGGCTATCGTGGGAAGCGTTCTTACCAATCTGATCAAAGCGTTCTCGCATCGAAGGGACAGGAAGGACGACGACCGCTCTTTCGCAGAATCCGACGAGCTGCGCGATCAGATCCTGACGCTCGAGGACAGGATCCGCGTGCTCGAGCGAATCGTCACCGACTCGAACCCCCGGGAAGATCTGAAACGTCAGTTCCGCGAGCTCGAGCGCTAAGGCAACGTGAAGACATAAAACGCGTGCCCGCGGTCCGGCACGGCGATCTCGGGCGTGACCACGGCCGGCACGCCGCGAGGGCTGCCGCCACCGAGCCCGGTTGAGATCGCGACGTATTGCTTGCCGTCGACCTCGTAGCTGATCGGATAACCCTGGACCGACGTCGCGAGCCGCGTCTCCCAGAGCACACTGCCGTCGCGAACGTCGACGGCCTTGAAGCTGCGGTCGAGATCGCCGGCGAACGCGATGCCCCCTGCCGTCGAGAGCACGGACGTCAGAAACGAGGCGCGCTGCTCGAGCGCCCAGGTCTCTTCCATCGTTACGACGTCGAACGCGGCGAGCTTGCCGGCGTTGCCGTCGCTACCCGGCATATCGTAAAAGCGCCGGTCCGCCCCGCCGCCGCTGCCGCCGCCCGGCACCCGCTCGATGGCCTGCGCCCTGAGCGAAACGCAGGTCTGGCTCAATGGAATGATCAGCTGGCGCGACGGCGCGTGATAGCTCATCGCATGCCAGTTCTTGCCGCCGGCCGTCGACGGGCAGGCGTCGATCCACTCGCCGATGCGATGCTCGAGTATGTCCGGCCGGTAGCTCGGCGTTCCGGTCTCCGGATTGAACCGTTCCCATACGTTCTGGAAGACGGTTTCCGCGTGATCGAGGTACTCACCGGTGACGCGATCGTGCTTCCAGAGTACGCCGTCCTTGCCTGCCGACAAGACCCAGCGTTCATCGCCAACGTCGACGAGCACGCGCTCGAAGACGACGTCGAGGTCGAACGCTTCGCCAGGCGCATGCTGGTAATGCCAGGCGAGCTCGCCCGTCGTCGCGTCGAGCGCGAGCGTCGAGTTCGAGTAGAGACCGGCGTCCCGCGTATCCATGCCGCGGCTTGCCGGCATCCACGGCTTGGCCTGCGCCGTGCCCCAGTAGGTCAGGTTCAGCTCCGGATCGTAGCTGCCGGTGATCCACGGCTCGCCGCCGGCTCGGTAGAGGTCTTCGAGCCCGCCCCAGGTGTCGCCGCCGGGCTCACCGCGGAGCGCGATCGTCCTGAAGCGCCAGACCTGCTCGCCGGTATCGGGGTCATAGGCACTGATGAAGCACTTGTTGTCCTCGTAAACGGAGCAGGTGCCCATGCCCTGAATGATCAGGCCGTTGGCGACGATCGGCCCGCTGTTCGACGCATAGACGCCGGGCATGACGACCTGCCAGATCCGCTCTCCGGTCCGCGCATCGAGCGCGACGAGCTCGGCTTCCTGCGCCGTGAACGCCCATCCGTCCGCCTTCATCAAAATCAGCTTGTCGTCGTAGAGCGCGAGGCCGCGCGGCGCGACCTCGGCGCCGACGCGGTATTCCCAGATCAGCGCGCCAGTCGCGCCGTCGAGCGCCTGCACGATACCGCCGGTGTTCGCGAGGTAGACCGTACCCTGCCAGGCGAGCGGCGCCGGCTGATTCGTGCCGCCGTCGCGCATCGGCCAGGTCCAGGCGAGCCGCAGCAGATGGACGTTGTCGGCGTCGATCTCGTCGAGCGGGCTGAAGCTCGTTGCGTGGTAGTCGCGCCGGATCATCGGCCAGTCACCGGGCGCCGGGCGCTCGAGCGCGGCGTCGGTGACCGGCGTGAAGTCGGCAACGGTCCCCTCGACCGTGAGTCCCGTCGGCTCGTCGCTCGACGTGGCCGTGAGCAAGGACGCGGGCGCTGCGCCCGGCGCGGCCAGGCCGTCGCGAATCAACGCGGCCGTGCTCGCCGTCAGCATCTCGCCGTCTGCCGGCGTGCCGTTGGCCTGAAGCAGGAAGGCGGTGATCGCGACGTAGGTATCGTCGGCGAGACCGGCGGGATTCTCGGGCGGCATCGTCGCCCGGATCTCCCCGATAAGCTCGTTCGCGCCGCGATCGCCCCAGGCCGCGATGAACTCGCGACCGCCGAGCAGAGCGTCGGGTAGTTGTCTCAGCCCTTCTCCGTGACAGGTCGAGCAGTATTGCGCATACGCGGCAAGGCCAGCGGCCGCCTGTTCCTCGGTCAGCGCCATGGCGGCGCTGCCGTTCAAGATGAGTATCACGAGGAGCCAGAGTCGGCCGCCCCTCCGCGAAAGTCCGCTATTGATGCGATTCTCCTCGATCATGCAAGTTCGCCTGACATAGGCTGATCGCGCGAGGCGCGCAGAAACAGCAGGGCCGAGCCGACCCAGATCGTCACGAAGATCCCGGTCAAGATCGCGAAGCCCCACGGCCAGACCGGCTCCCCCGCGCCCCATCCGGCGGCCAGCGCGACGCCTGCGACGAGCGCCTGCGTGAGCGCCATAGCGAACAAGGCCCATGCCATCCCGCGCGGCCGCAAGCGCGCGAGCAAGGCGCCGATGAAGCCGACGGCGAGCACGCCTCCAACATATAGCAGGTTGGCGAGGTCCTCGTTCGGGCCGCCGATGATCCCCGCGGCCGCATTCATCCAGAAAAGGACGAAGGCTGCCGCCAGGGCCAGGCCGACAGCAACCCGGTATGTGATCGCGTTCAGCCTGCTTGCGACCAGGTGATAGGCGAGTCCCGTGCCGAAGAGCACGGCACCGATGACGACGAAATCGAACAGGCCCCAATCGAATCCCTCGACAGTCTGATTCGCGACGAGAGGCACGATCAATATGAGCACCGTCACGAGGACGATGCGAACGAGAGGCTTCCTGTGCAGCGTGATCATGATGCCGTTCTCCCTCAAAGTCGCCGCCAAGGTTTCGGCGAACATCCAGAAAGTGAATCGGAACAGGTTTCTCCCTTCCGCCGCGCGCTCGCGCAGAAGGTCGTGAAAGGTCTGCAGCATCGGCTCGCCGAAACGTTCACGGTATGACCTCGGGTAGAGCTTGAGCAGCAGGGCATAGGCGCTGCGCAGCCCTCGCAGCGAACCGTCACGCGCCATGCGCAAGCCCCCGTGCCGAGAGCCGTTCGCGTTTTGCGACGGCGACAACTTCGCGATACCGCTGCAGCTCCGCCGCCAGCGCTTCCCGGCCGATGCCCGTAATCGCGTAATAGACGCGCCGCTCGTCATCCATTGCGGGATCTATCGCCTTGTCGCTCTCTCGAATCAGGCCCGCATCAATCATGCGGCGAATCGAGCCGTAGAGCGTGCCCGGGCCCATGCTCACCTTTTCGCGCGAGTCCGCCTCGACCTGTTTCATGATGCCGTAGCCGTGCCGGTCCTGCGTTGCGAGCGCGAGGAGGATGTGCAGCACCGCCGGGGTCAGCGGAGCGGATGACGTGCCCTTTGCCATGATCGCATACTATGTCCGTCGCGGATATAGCGCAAGGGCCCCCCGGTCGGCGCGTCGGGAGACCGGCAGATCGCGCCCGACCTAAACCGCCACGCGTTCCCCGATCGGCAGCGAGCGGACCGCCCGGCCCGTAACCGACCGGATCGCATTCGCGACGGCGGGCGCGAGCGGCGGCAGCCCGGGCTCGCCGACACCGCTCGGCGGCTCGGTCGACGGCACGATGTGCACCTCGATGTCCGGCATCTCGCTGATGCGAAGTGGCGCGTAGTCCGGGAAGTTCGATTGCCGAACCGCGCCGGCGTCGAGATCGATGCGCTCGCGCAGCGCGGCGCTCAAACCGAAGCCGATGCCGCCTTCCATCTGCGCGCGGACGACGTCCGGGTTGACCGCGAGCCCGCAGTCGATGGCGCAGACGACGCGGTCGACCGAGAAGCGGCCGTCGTCCTGAACGGTCACTTCCGCGACCTCGGCCACGAAGCTGCCGAAAGACTCGTGCACGGCGATGCCGCGGCCCCTGCCCGCCGGCAGCGGCGAGCCCCAGCCGGCACGCTCGGCCGCGAGATTCAGCACGGCCAGGTGCCGCGGATGGTCTTGCAGCAACTGGCGCCGAAGCTCGACCGGATCGCGGCCCGCGGCCGCGGCGAGCTCGTCGAAGAACGCCTCGGTCGCGAACGCCGTATGCGTATGGCCGACCGAGCGCCACCAGAGCACCGGCACGCCGACGTCGGGATGCTGCACCTCGACACGCAGGTTCGGGATCGCGTAAGGCAGCGTGCTCGCGCCTTCGACCGACGACGCATCGATGCCGCCCTGCACCATGAACGCCTCGAGCGCCGTGCCCTTGACGAGCGACTGGCCGACGATGCGCTGGCGCCAGGCCGCGATGTTGCCGTCGCCGTCGAGCGCGCCCGACACGCGGTGGAAGTGCATCGGGCGAAAGTAGCCGGCGTGCATGTCGTCCTCGCGCGACCATTGCAGCTTGACCGGCGCGCGGCCGTCGATGGCCTTCGCGATCGAGACGGCCTCGCGGATGAAATCGCTGGTCGGCACGGCGCGGCGGCCGAAGCTGCCGCCGGCGAAGAGCGTGTTGATCCGGACCTGGGCAGGCAGGAGACCCGCGACCTCGGCCGCCGCCATCTGATCGAAAGTTTGGAACTGGCAGCCGGTCCAGATCTCGCAACCGGAGTCGCCGAGCTCGACGACGCAGTTCATCGGCTCCATCGCCGCGTGCGCGAGATACGGGAACTCGAAGTCGGACTCGATGATACCGGCGGCACTGCCGAGCGCGGTGTCCGCGTCGCCGTCGCTGCGCGCGACGAGGCCGGACTCGGCCGCGAGCGCGCGATACTCGGCCATCAGCGCCTCGGTACCGCGCTGCTCGGCCCCGGACTCGTCCCACTCGACGGACAGTGCGTTGCGCCCCTGCGTCGCGGACCAGTAGCCGTCGGCGAGCACCGCGACGCCGGTCGGAATCTCGACGACATCGGCGACGCCTTCGACCGCGAGCGCCGCGCTCGCGTCGAACGACGCAACTGTAGCGCCGAACTTCGGCGGATGCCGAACCACCGCGACCAGCATGCCGGGCCGCGTGACATCGATCGTGTACGTGGCCGTGCCGTCGGTCTTGGCCGGGCTGTCGAGCCGCGGCACGCCCTCCTTGCCGATGAACGTGAACTCGCTTGGGTCCTTCAGGCGCGGCTCGGCCGGCGGCGCTATATCGGCGGCGGCCACGGCGAGCTCGCCGAAAGTCGCGGACTGTCCATCGGGCCCGCTCACGACGCCTGCTCTGACGGTGATCGATTCGGGCGCGACGCCCCATTCGCCGGCCGCGGCCTCAACCAGCATTGCGCGCGCGGCGGCGCCGGCCTGCCGAAGCTGCAGCCACGAGTTTGCGATCGAGCTCGAGCCGCCCGTGCCCTGAAGTCCGAGCTGAAGGTTCGCATAGAGCTCGTTATCTACGGGCGCGAACTCGAAGCCGACCTGATCCCAGGCCGCATCGATCTCGTCGGCGACGATCGTCGCAAGACCCGTCGTCACGCCCTGGCCCTTGTCGAGGTGCTTGATGATGACGGTGACGCGATTGTCGGTGCCGACCTTGACGAACGCGTTGAGCTCGCTCGGCTCGACCGGCACCGCCGGCGCGGCGGCTCCCGTCCCCGCGGCACCCGCCCCGGCCATGGTCGTCGCCGGCGGCGCGCTCGACTCGCTACAGCCGACGATGAAGCCCGCGCCGGCCAGAGACGTTGCCTTCAGGAACATGCGCCGGCTCGTCACCGGCGTCTTTGTGATGTTTGCGAATGGCATTGTGGTGTTCCTCCCGCGCTCAGCCGGCCAGCCGCCCGGCGGCCGAATGGATGGCAGCGCGGATGCGGTGATACGTGGCGCAGCGGCAGAGATTCCCCTGCATCGCGGCATTGATGTCGTCGTCGCTCGGCGACGGGTTGCTCTGAAGCAGCGCCGTCGCGGCCATGATCTGGCCGGACTGGCAATAGCCGCACTGAACGACGTCGAGCTCGCGCCAGGCCGCCTGCACAGCGCGGCCTTCAGCGCTTTGCAGTCCCTCGATCGTCGTGACCGACCGGCCTTCGGCCGCGCTGACCGGCGTCACGCAGGTGCGAACCGGCGAGCCGTCGAGATGCATCGTGCAGGCGCCGCAGCTCGCAACGCCGCAGCCGAACTTCGAGCCCGTCAGTCCCTGCTTCTCGCGCACGAACCACAGGATCGGCATCGCCGGGTCGCCGTCGTGGACGACTTCGCGCCCGTTCAGTGTGAATGTGACCGCCATCGATCATCCTCCGATTGGAGCCATGGTGCCGGCAGGCGCCGGCGGATTCATCGCATGCAGTCTATCCGACCGCTGGGCGCATGGACAAAGTGCCGCCATGCCACCACGGCACGTGTATAGTCCGGCCCGAGCGATGAGCCGCTTGCACGATAAGTTGACCGTATCGCCGCCGGCGGCCTATTTCCTCGCCGCGCTCAGCATGGTGCTCTACTCGAGCCCGCCCGTCGTCGTGCGCGCGGTCAGCGTCGGTGTGCCGCCGCTGGCCCTGTCGCTGTCGCGCTGGGTCATCGCCGCCGCGATTCTCCTGCCTGTGGTCTGGCGCCGCCTGCCGGCGGAATGGCCTGCCCTGAAGAGGCACACACCCTCGCTCGTGTTCCTGGTCTTCTTCATGGTGTTCGGCAGCACGATGTCGGTCGTGGCCGTCTATTTCACGACGGCGACGAACGCCGTGATCGTCAACGCGAGCCAGCCCGCGATCACCGCGCTGCTCGCCTTCCTCATTGCCGGCACGACATTGCTCGGGCGACAGCGCGTCGGGATTGTCTGCGCGTTCGCCGGCATCCTGATCATGGTCACGCGCGCCGATCTCGGCGCGCTGCTCGACCTCGATCTCAATATCGGCGACCTGATCTTCCTGCTGGCCGTGATCGGCTGGTCGACCTATGCGGTGCTGCTGCCGCGGCGGGAATACGCGCCGGACGGCATGATTCTGATGTTCTTCATTGCCGTCACCGGGACGGTTATGCTGCTGCCCGCCTATGCCGTCGAGGCGGCCGTCGCCGGCGGCTTCGAGCTCACGCCCGAAGTTGTCGCCGCGATGCTCTATCTCGCGATCTTCCCGACGCTGATCGCGACCGTGAGCTGGAATCTGGCGATTCGCTCGATCGGGCCGAACCGGTCGGCCATCTTCGTGAACCTGATTCCGATATCGGGCGCGGCGCTGGCTATGATCTTTCTCGGCGAGCGCCTGTACGCCTACCACCTCATCGGCGTGGCGTTCGTATTCGCCGGGATTTATCTTTCTATTCGACGCTCGAGCGCTCCGGCGGTCTGAGCGGCGTCCCTGATTCTGACCATTCGACTGACCGGCATCGAGGACCACCTTCGTTGCAACTGTTGAACCTCGCAATCGCGCTCGCGCTCGGCCTGATCGTCGGGCTCGAACGCGGCTGGACGACGCGGGATCAGCACGGCGGCGAGCGGGCCGCGGGCTTTCGCAGCTTCGGGCTCGCGGGCCTCACGGGCGGCGGCGTCGGCGTGCTCAGCTCGCCCGACCGCGTCATCGTGATCGCCGCCGGCGTCCTCGCTTTCGGCGCGCTGCCGCGGGCCGCACGATCTCCGAGGAAACGGCACAGCGCGCGATCGTCCTGGCCGTCCTCGTCAACACGGCCACGAAAGCGGGGATCGCCACCGTGCTCGGCGGTTACCCGATGTTGCGCTGGGCGGGCGGGACACTGATCGCCGCGCTCGTCGTCGCGGCTCTGACCGCGGCCCTGACGCTCTGACCGACGGATCATGCTATCTGATCGATGAATAACGAATCGACACGATGCGCAGCGTCGAAGCCGCCTGCTCGGTCGTGACCTCGACCACATCGTCCACGCGCTTCCCGAGCAGCGCCCTCGCGACAGGCGAATCGATGCTGATTGCACCGGTTTTCGCATCGGTCTCGTCCGGCCCGACGATCCGATACTCGCGCGTCTCGCCCGTGTCGTCGCGCACTTCGACGATCGCGCCGAAATAGACGGCATCGCCGCTGGGCCGTTCCCGCACGACCTTGAGCGCGGGCAGGCGCTTTTGCAGATAGCGGATCCGCCGATCGAGCCCTCGCAGCTCCTTCTTGCGGTAGATGTACTCGGCATTCTCCGAGCGGTCGCCTTCGGCGGCGGCTTCGGCGAGCGCTTTGACGACATCGCGTCGGCGCAGCCAGATCGCTTCGAGCTCCTGCTGCAGGGCATGGTATCCCTCGGGCGTGATGTAGGGCGACGCGCTCGGGGCGGGTGGACGCCAGCGTCCCATCGTCAGTGTGGGCTACAGCGCGTGACCTGCTAAGGCAGGGTCAGGCTGACTACCGCCCGTTGTCGGAAGTCGCGGCCGGCGGCTCGGGCTCTTCCGCGGGTCGGCCGCCGACGAGCAGCGCGTGGTGCGTGCGCTGCTCGAAGCGCCAACCCTGCTCGGTCTTCACGTAGATATCCTCGTAGTAGCCGTCGTACGCGATCTTGTTCGGATCGCCGTCGAGGCCGATCATCATCATGTCCACGGTACCGGCCGCGCCTTCGGACGTCGGGGTAATGATGTGGTTCGAGTAGATGTGGCGAACGCCCTGCTCGATCCAGCCGACGTCCCTGCACTCGTTCGAGCCGCCACCGGAAACCTCCGCGAGCCGCTCGCGGCCCTGGATGCCGGGAATCGGACGGCCGTTCACGACGGGCAGGAAAATGCCGTCCGGCGTGAAGAGATCGGCATAATCGTAGCCGTTGTTCGAGCAGGTATCGATCGCGCGCGCGTACTTCGCGACGAGCTGCTCGATCTCGATGTAGTCGAGCGCCGTGAGCTCGATGGGCTCCTGGGCCGGGCTCGACAGCGGCAGTATCCAGAGTGTTACGGCGGCGAGGGCGCAGGCATTGGTTCGCACGTGCATCAACTCATCTCCCCGGAATAGGATTTCGGCACGGAATGCTCAGACCAATAGTAAGTCAGAACGACCACGCTGAGATCAGCTATGGGTGAACGATAACCGCGGCATCTGGTGTGCCAGAGGGGGATCGCCATGCGCCACCTTCGGCGATTCGCTTGGCTACCCGGCTTCGATGTGCCCGATCTTCTGCGCCCGCGGCAGCCGATAGAAACGCCTGAGCTCGCGTCTGAGCTCGTCTCCCGACGCGTCGGCGCAAAGGCTCGGCCAGAGACGCCGACAGTAGCGCGCGGCATAGCGGTTCGCCCGGTCGTAGCGTTCGACTTCCTCGTCGTTCAGATCCGCATGCAGGCGCGGCACGGCAAAGAGCCAGTCGTGGAGTCGCGCCGGCAGGCGGTCGTATTGCCGCGCGAGCAGCAGAGCGGCCGCAACGAACTTGTCGACCTCGGCCTGCAGCTCGAGCTCGATCAGCGATACGCACTCGTTCCGGCTCGCCTTGAACGCGAAGTAGGTAAAGTGACTGACGCCCTCGAACGCGACGAGGAAGTCCGCGAGATTGGTGTGGCTCAGCGCCGCGACCGGATCGTCGCGCTCGAGCCTATCGACGAGCGCCTGCTCGAGAAACAGCGACACCTCGGCGCCATCGCTGCTCTCGACGACGAGCAATTCCTCGTCGCGCTCGCGGCGCGCGCCACCGAGACAGTGTGCTAGCCAACGGTCCGTGATCAGAAAATCGTCGACGCAGTAGTCCAGGTCGAGCCCGTAGAGCTCGGTCAAGCAGGACTGCATCGCGGCAAGCGTCATCGGCCCGGCCTCCCTGGGCGCTTGCGTGCACCGACATACCGATCTGGCAGTGCACGGAGCGACGATGATCCGAGTATAGACAGGGTGGTTTCGATCGGCGGAGGCTCGACGTCACATTTCGCGTTTTACGCCGCCCGCGCCGTTGTCGAGGCGGTTGCCGCGCTCTGAGGCGCCAGCCGTGGCCGGAACGGCTTCGCTCGTTCAGTTGCAGCCGGAGGCGAGCGCCTCGCGCTGGTCGACGATCACGCGCTCGTCGCTTGCATCCGTGACGCGCAGAAACAGAACGTCATCGGCGACACCGGCCAGAATTCGGTAGTAACGGCCCGCGTACGCGGGGATTCTCACCAGTGAGGCCAGCGTGTCGCCTCCGGCCGGCCGGATGACGTACGCAGGCTCTGCCGCGATCGTCGCGTCGCCATCTATTCCGACGATACAGCCGTAGTCGAGATCTGTCCCTCGCACGCCGACGATGCGGTAACCCGGCCGTCCAAGGATGACCGGCACGCCTGACCGCGAATCGACGGCTACGCCATCGAGCGACACAATCGCGACGCCGGTTTGCTGCGAGGGCTCGACGAAGACGGTCGTTCGCTCCTCGGCCGGCAGATTGGCTGCCTGGTTGGGCGCAATCGCGTCCCGGAGCACGATCTCTCCACTGAGGAACTGCCGCCGGCAATCGGTAGCGTCGTCGAGAATGCCGCGCACCCGGGCCGTCCTGTCTCTAAGCACACGGCCGTTTGTGGACGAAAAGCGTGCGTCGTTGCAGATTCCGTTCGGCTGCGAGGCATCGGAGCCGAAATCGATGATTTCGATCATGCCCGGAGTCGACGGTGCTTGCGAATAGAAATTCGGCAGGGCCTTAGCGAGGTGAGTCTCGAGGAAGGCGCCGAGACGCGCAAGCATGTCGATGCGGTATCGCGGCGGCCTGATGCTGTGCTCGGCATGCTCGTACTCGATGAGCTCGACGTTCGCACGCTCATCCAGCAGAGCGTCGCGCAGCTCCAGGGACTGCTCGAATGGGACGTTGATGTCATCGTGCGGATGAAACAGCAGCGTCGGCAACACGATCTCGTCGGCGCGACGAAGCGGCGAGCCCTGATTGCGCACCTCGTCTCCGGATCCCAGGAACGTCTGACTGCGCCGCCCACCTACGAAGTAGGCCGCGTTCTGTCCTAGCAAAGCCGGGTCGGTCACGCCGGCGATACTGACTGCGCACTGATAAACCCGTTCGTACTCGATCGCGCTGAGCAGCGCGGCGTAGCCGCCGTAGCTCCAGCCGACGATGCAGATGCGCCCCGGTTCCGCGATGCCCGCGTCGACAAGATAACGCGCCCCGTCGGCGATGTCGTCGACGGCCTGTCTCCAGTCCTGAAAGCCGCCGCTGCCTTCCCATTCTTGGCCGTAGCCGTCTGAGCCGCGGTAGTTGCTCTGGAGGACGGCGTAACCCCGAGTCGCAAGAAACTGCGAGAGGAAATCAAACTGCCAGTAGTCGCGCGAGGAAGGACCGCCGTGCGGCAGCACGACGCCGGCGCCGGACGGGCCCTCGGGCGGCAGCGTCAGATAAGCCGGTATTTGGGTGCCGTCCGCGGCCGGGTAACTGATCGGCTGCATGACCGCCAGCTCGTGTTCGCCGAGTGCCGGAAACGCGCGAGCGAAGCGAGTCAGCTCGGGCGCCTCGGTGTCGAAGGCATAGTATGTCCCGGCGTCCCGGTCACTGTTGACGAACACGAGATAGCGGCGTTCCGCCCAGTCCTCGTCGATGACATTGATCGACATGCCGGGAAACTCGGCCTTGAGCATATCGTGCACGCGCTCGATATCCGGCTCAAAGAAATGCAGCGTCGGGCTATCCTCGATGGTCACAGCGCCAACAATCCGGTTGTAGCGCCCGATGCGGAAGACGCCCGCCACATCCATGCTCGGGTGCGAATAGAGGACCCGGCGGGCCCGGTCGCCATCGATGCCCATGGCAAACAGCGCCGTGCGTCCTTCGCGGCGGTCGTAGAAGATCACCTCCTTCGCATCGCGGAGGAATGCGATCGGGCTGAACGCGTCGTCCAGATCGTCCAAAGCCGTCTGGTGCAATTTCGACCAGCTACCGCCCTCATCGCGCACGAACCACGTGCGATTCGCCGACGAAACAGTGACGCGCAGACGCACCGTGCCGTGACCGTCGGTGATCCAGTCAAAAGTGTCCTGCTCGGAATCGGCGGCCGCAACTTCGCTCGTATAGATGTTGAGCCGCAGCACACGTGAGCCGGCGAGCTCGGCAGACCGGCTCGTGCCGATACTCGTTTCGTTCACCCGCGCATTGGGATTGATCCGCAGCCCGAGCAGCACGTGCTCGGGATCATCGGGCAACCAGTCGACGATGTTGTCCTGGAATTGCGCCGCCCTGAGCACGCGGTCGTCCTGAAGCATCAGAACCGGCTCGGAACCGTCCGCGTTGACGGCGGCGAGCCGCGTCTGCGCGTACTTGATGGCCCGGAACGACTCGATGAAGCGCAGGCTGCAGAGCAGCCTTTCTTCGTTGGCCCAGCTGCACCAGCTGACATCGTAGCCGTCGCGCTCGCCCGCCAGGGCCGTTGTGACACGGCCGGAGGTGATGTCGTAGACATTGACGAGCGGGTAACCGTCCGAGTGCATCTGCATGAACGATATGCGGTTGCCGTCGGGTGACAGACGCAGACCGCGCACCAGAGGCGCCGAGCCGAAAGCCTCGGCGAGCGGCGTGCTCAGCAATTCCTCAGGTTCCTGCCCCCGGGCTGCTGCCGCAACCAGCAGGCAGGCCAGCGCCCATCCGACTAATCGAAAACCGTCCCACGGCATGGCCGACTCTCCTCTTTGGAGCTGATCGGGATTGTAGAGCAGCATGCCGTCAGTTCGTTAGCTCAACTATAACGGGCCCGTCGGAAGCCGGCCGCAGCCGTCTCAATTCGCCATAATTCCGCGCTGCGCGATCGCCGGCGTCCCGCCCCCGGATTCACGCGCGCCAGAGCGGCCGACGCCGGGATATCGCGCGGATTCTCAAGCACGTCGGTTTCTGTTTTGTTTACCGCAGAGGGCGCTCGTTGGCTTGATGATAACTGATCATGATTGGTTCGTTCTCCCGACGCCAAAGTACCGGATCCGTCGGAATCGTCTCGGCGTCTTGGAGGAGCGGCGTCAAAGCCGGTGCCAGGTGGCGTAGAATCTGCGCGGGCAGCGCACTCGTGAACGCGAAGTCGTCTGATTCAGGTCCCTCGACATAAGCAGTGACGACCCCGAAGTAGTTCTCGACAAAGAACAGTAAGGTGGCCGTGCGATTGCGAGCGTGTTGCGCTCGCCGTCCGGTGCCTGCGGCCTCGAAACGATTATCACCGGTGCCTGTCTTGCCTCCAATGAACATCGGAGTCCCGTCAGCCGCCTCAAATACGTTACGAAGGCGTCGCCCGGTGCCATTCTGGATCACCTCGGCCAATGCAGATCGAGCGATTTCAGCGATGTCCTTCGACAGCACTTGGGCATCGTTTGGCGGAACGCGTCGCACGTGCGTCTCAAATGGCGTACCCTCTGCAAACCGCAGTTCCTCGATAGTCATCAACGGTCGGCGCAGCCCGTCATTGACAAGGATGCCGACGAGCTCCGCCAGCGCCTGGGGGCTGTCGCCGGAACTACCGATCGCGGTTGCATAGGACGGCACAAGAGACGAGAACGGGTAACCGAGACGCTGCCAGTCCTTGTGGATTGCTGCAAACGCGTCCATCTCCAGGATGATACGAATTCGCTGATCCTGTCGCTGCGTACGCGTCGTGCGGAACAGCCACCGGTACGCCTCTTGGCGCGCATCGACACCTTTCAGGAGAGTGGTCGTCAGCGATGCTTCAGGATTCGCCGCAATATGCTGCACGACCCACAGCTCCAACGGATGAATGCCGGTAAGGTAGCCAAGGTCCGCAAGGTGCATCTCCGCTGGGCTCGACTCACGATAGATCTGCTCCAGCTTCGTCAGATCCAGTTGCTCTTCAGTCAGCCGTCCGGCGAGAAACGTCGAGAGCTCGTCGATCGTTGCGGCCGGTAGCACGAACCGATAGACACGCCCCAGCCGGATCGCTGATTGCGCGCGCTTCTCCAACATCAGGTCGATGCTCTCCATCGGCGACCGACCGACGTGCTTCTGGTAGAAGCGCCTCATAAAGACCTGGCCTTCATCATCGGCGAAGCGCACTAGGTATTGGCTGCGCAGCGGGTGGTTTCGCTCGTCCAGCACGGCGGCGGACGGAAGGCGAGCGATGTGATAGTGGACGACATCACGCATGAGGCGGATGAAGACCAGATTTACAGAATCTACGAACGCTTCCTCGACTGTCAACCGGCTGCTATCGAACCGATGGTCGAAGTTTGAGAAGGCATGTAGCCCGCCGCCGGTGAAGAAGCGTTCCGCGGGACTGGCCGAGTAGCTTCGCTTCATCGCGGCTGTCAATACCGCTTGGAGGGAAGTCTCGGAATCGTGTGCGAGCAATCCGTTGACCCATTCAGTCAACGGATCATCGTGCCGACTGAGATACGCGGTCCTGGCTTCGCTCGTCGTATGCGCCAGCCCAGCGTACAGTTGTTCGACGGCCTCAAGGTAACTCACGAGAGTTCTCAACTTCGCTGTCGAGCCAAGCTCCAGTCTTGTGTTTCGATTGGCATCGCGAGGTCCGTCGAAACTATCCGTCTGCACGCGTACGAGGTTGCCGTCCGGCGTCGATTCGCCGAGCAGAAATGAAAAGATCATCGGAACGGAGTCTTGCACGGGAAGAAGGCCCTCCCAGGCAAGACTGGCGTTCGCCCGATAGGTTGCGTCCGCGAGATCGCGAAGCTCGTTCGTGACGAGATCCTGAATCGTCTGGAGGATTGACGTCATCGCCGTGAGATCGAATCGGTCGAGTTCGTAGAGGCTCCGAACGCCGAGCAGGTTCAGGAGATCGGTGCGGATGGCACTTGCCGCCTTGTGCGTGATGAAAGAGTGCGGCTCCGCGAGATGTACGCTGCGATGGAGGTTTGTATGAGCGGTCAACGACGCGCTCATCAACGGTTCCGAGATGACTTCCTCAGATGCAAGCAGCCGCAAGTAGGAGTCCGACAGCCGACTCAGACTCGTGTTGCCTTCCTCTTGGCCGAGATAGAACGTCGGCCGGCGGCTGGCGAGAAGCAAGCTCAGCGCGGCACGATACACTCGGGCCGCTGCGGCCAATTGTGCCGTGTCGATCGGCTCCCATAACAACGAGAGCTCGTCCTCATTGATCCCATACCACAGAGCGAGGCCATCGAGCAGACCGTGGATCTCGCCGTGGCCAGGAATGGCGCCCAGCGGCACTCCGTTGACGTAATCGACTGCGATCTGCTCACGCGCCTGAAGCGTGTCGCGCCCGCCCCGATACGTTCTGACGGATGCGGACATCATTTGACGGAGCTTTTCTGTCGGAGTAGCCGTAACCCCATTGGGGGAGTGCCGAAACTTCTCTATCTGTGTCGCGAGCGTGCTCCCGCCAGGAACGTCGTTGTCTGAGCCAAAGGATCGCAGCCCAGCCTGGACCACGGCCAAGCCCAACCTGTCCCATTCGATCGCCGGATTCGCAAAGGGATGATTCGTCTGCAGCAGCTCACGGTTCTCGACGTAGAGCAAGGACCGAATCAACAGCGGCGGCACGGTATCGAGCGTGGGGAAGATGCGCGCCGGGTACCTTTCGGAATGGAGGACGTCTCCGTCCCCACTCCGAATCCGAAGTCCGGCTTGTGGTTTCTCGTCATAGATCGGAAAGACGCCGAGATCTAGGGCCTCTCCGAAACGTGGAGAGGTTCGTGCCTGGGCGGTGATCCGGAAGCCACGTTCGTCCAGGCGCGAGAGGACCGAGGGAAGCTCAGAATAGCCGAGGCGACGATCATAGGGCCCCGGTTCCGCGAAGCGCAGCGACGGATTGGCGCCCTCCTCCATCCAATACTCGATTTCGGACGCATAGCGCGAAAGAAACATAGATTGAAGCTGTCCGGTCGCAAGCTCACGTGCCAGAAGCCCCAACACGATGCCCGTTGCCAGGCTAGCCCAAAGTATCCGCCGCACGGCCCTCCTGTGAAGGAACCGTATGAGACATCGCGCGGAAGAAACGTAGATGTCGGACTTAGCGTGCACGGCGTCGGCGTTGCATGGCATCGCTTACGCTCCAGGTCACCTGTACGGCCGTATACCCCAGCGCGGCCGCCAGGAAAGCGAGCAGCATGAGTCCAATGAGAAACGGGAGAGCGATCCTTGATGCCCAATCCAGCAGCACGGTCGGCCAAAGAGATATCTCGAATAGCTGCTCCGTCGCTGCCTCGGAAGCCGCGATGTCGCTGGCGAGCTCAGCGTCTGGCTGGCTCGCCAACAGACGCCCGATCCGGTAAGCATAGAGATAGACGAAAGGCAACGTAATCGGATTCATTGCCAGCGTGCTCAAGGCAGCGGCGGGCAGGTTCGCCCGGAGGGCGATCGCGGAAGGTATGGCGAAGACGATCTGCGCCACGGGAGTCAGGACACCACAAAACAGCCCAACGGCAACGCCCCGCGAGACGGTCTTCCTATCGAAGGACCACCACACACGGTTTCCGCGTCGGTGCACGCGTCTCAGGAAACGAAACCGCAGCAGCCTCAGGTGCGCGTGCAACGAACAGGTGATCGTGTGCATCGCAAGTCGGTCCATGACACAAACTCCGCGAGTCTCACGTACCGCCGTCTTCAGGCCCGCCCCTCGAGTCGAGAAACGGCAGTGTGTGGTTGCGACACGTGCCCTCTTCCGGTTGATGTCAGCATCCCTCCGACGCTCAGTGTATCGGGCGCATCCGTGCGCCGCGCCGCCATATCAGCAATGAATGCGTGCGAGAATCTTTGATCCCTCAGGACAGCGTAGTATTTCAAGGAGATGTTAGGAGCACGGCCGATCAGGTCAACGCGATATCGATTCAGAACGCAATCCTCGAGGATGGTCGGCTGCGCGAAGATTCCGAGACCTTCCTCGCCAACTTCGCACATTAGGCCGGGCTCTTCGAACCGCGCCACGATGGTCGGGCTCACCCCAGCGCGCTTGAACCACTCGTCGAGGTGTCTACCGAATTCGGACCCTTGGATGGGGCATAGAAAGGGAGCTCCTTCGAAACCGAAAGGAAAGTTTCTTGCAAGCCACTTGGCGTCCTGTCGCGCACAAAAGAACGATACGCCGCGAGCGTCAATCTCGTGGCTATGGACCGACTCAGCCGTAGAAAGGTACGGCGACTCCATGATCACGATATCGGCGTCATATGCGTGGAGATCGGCTATGAGGGCATCACGCCGCGCCCTGTAGGATACGAGCTTGGGAGCGTCGACCGACCGCAAAGCAGGGGCGAGAAACTGAAACGCGATCTGTTGAGGTACCGAGAGCTCGATACCCGCGGCAACCTGAACAGAATGACCAAGGACGCCTGTCTTCAGCGCGCTCGTCAACTCGCGA
>DATKCK010000074.1:0-56016 GCA_035513215.1 Gammaproteobacteria bacterium
ACTAGCCACGGATCCTGACTCCCTCTGATCTGTTCGTTGGTCGGCGCCAGAGGCGACCAGTAAGGAGTCAGCGTCTTTGCATCCTCTGCATTATGGGGAGTTCGGAGAATCAAGAGATACTGTGACCCTAGACGATACTCCAGCGCGTAGCAATTCCCGCTGCGGCCTCCGGGACGAATAAACGGATACGGCACCGGCAGCTCGTTGAAATCGTTTCGACTAACGATGTGCCCATCGAAACTGATGACTCGTGACGACAGCTCCCCTTTCAGGACACGCAAGACCTGAAACTCAACGAGTATGTTGCTGGAGGCGGGACCGCCCGCTGGACTCAGGTTGTCCGAAAGCCCCATTGCTCTCGCACGCACGATAACCGTTGCTGAATCGACCAGTTCCTCAGCGGGCGGTAAAGGCGCAGCAAGCGAACACGCCAACCCTGCCCCGATCGGCAAGAGGGCCATCAGAATTACGGCGAACTTTCTACCGATTGACTGCATCCGACTGCACCTAACGCCTGGGATGAGCTGCAGGCTCCATCCCATTGTTAGGCGGCGTCGCGCTCCCGCTAGCGCCACGACAAATTCGGTTTGCGTCCATGTGCAACACAGTCGCGAAGATAAAGATTGATCAGGCTCTGGTATGGAATACCAGTTTCTTCCGCCATGTCCTTGAAATAGCTGATGACATCGTCACCCATTCGGATCGTGACCTGACGCTTCAACCTCGCAGCGTAAGGATTTTTACGCGACTTGAGTTTCGAGAAATCGTACTCTTTTCTCATTTGCTTGGGCCTTCGTAGTACTTCCGCTCGTTGCGCGTTGCCCTTCTGGCAGAGATGATTCGGATCACATCGCCCCCTGACCGCTCGCAATGGCACACGAGCAGCACGCGGGCGCGATTGCTCATCCCAAGAAGCAGAAACCTGTCTTCTGACTCCGAACCTTCGGGGTCGTAGAACTGCCGGGCAAACTCATCGTAAAACACTGACTGCGCTTCTTCGAAAGAGACCCCATGCTTTCTCTGATTTGCGCTTGCCTTAGCCGGATCCCAGTCGAAGAGAATCATACATACATTGTATGTATTGCTCTTGTGCCGTCAAGGCCGCTACCCCCTCCGTCCCCGCCCGACTCGCGCTCGATTCTCGAGATCCTTGCCTCAGTCTGCTCGGCGACAATCGTAGCCAATTCTCGCACCGCCTCCAGCGGAATATCGGATGGATAGGAAAAGGGTGTTTCCGCGTATCTACCATCAGTGAACTCCCGATACGGCACGGCTTCCGGGCTGTAGACCGCGAGATGCTCGAGAAATCCCTTGACTTCAGCGGCCCCGAGCACGCGCGGATCCCGGCGGCCAGCGAATGCGAAAAAGCAGCGGATCCATTGAAGGTAGGTCTGCTCGGTTCTGATCGAGTAATCCCGGCGGCGGCCATGCCGACGTCTCGACGACCATGATCTACACACACGTGCTGAATCATAATCCCTTGGGCCCAGGTTCGAGTCCTGGCGGGCCCACCATTTAACGCCGGTCCGTTCCGGCGACATCGGTAACACCAGCTCCGGCTCGTGCCTTGCGCGGCCGCAATCAGTACCCGCGCCCGAGCACATTGACTTCGACGACCCGGCCATCCTGAAACACGACCTCGCGCATCAGTCGACTGCGTCCAGGGTTATAGAGCCAGACGTCGATCTCGACCTCGACCAGCGACCGATCATGAATCAGGAGCTCGCGGTCGCTGGCGGGTTGCCTCGCATTCAGGCGCGCCGAAAATTCGTGGCGCGGAATGCCCGACCGGTAAACCGTCCGCCGTTCCGTTTGCGTCGGCTTCCCGCATAGCTCGGCCACTTTCGCCTTCGGATCGCCGTCGGCCACGACCCGGTTTCCGCAGCGCATCGAGTCGGCGGCGCTCGCGATCGGAGCTGCAACAACCGCGGCGATAATCAGAGGAATTCGTAGCTTCATATTCGTCGCTCCTCGGCGGAACGTGTGACACGAGCGTAGCAAATCGGCCGGACCAAGGCGCATCGCACCTGGGGGCGCTCGTCCCACCGGGACCGGTGTAAAGTGCCCATTGACGATCGCCCGCGCCACGACCAGACTCTGGCGCCCGCACCGCGGTCGCGAGGCATAGATGAGCCCGATGACGGAACCCGGAAAATCGATGCCGTCCGGCTCAATGCGAGCCGCGGGCGCCGTCCTCGCGTCGGCATTGGCGCTGGCGGCGTCCTCGGTCAGCGCCCAGGTCTTTCCGATCGTGTCGGGCGAGCCGGTCCGCGGCGAAGTCGTCATCAGCGACGACCCGGAGGCCGCATCGTTCGTCACCTACGTGCTCGAGGCCGACGACGAACTCGTCGCGATCAACATCGAGCTCGAAGCCGTGGCCGACCTCGACCTCTACCTCGACACGCACTACATAGAGGATTACCAGAGCGTGCTGGCCGCTTCGACCGGCTTTGCCGGCACCGAGTGGCTGCGTGTCGACCTGAGCAGCAACGCCGAGCTCATCGCCGACGAGTACTACATCGACGTGACCTACGGACGCGTCGACCCTCCCCTCAACGCCCGCGGCGAGCCGTTGCGCCGCGTGCCGTTCACGCTGAAGCTGACGACACACGGTCAGCGCATCGATGGCGAGCTCGAGGCCGGCGAAATCATCGTCGACCAAATCGACCCTCGCATCACGGGACCTTTCCGCAGCTTCGTCGTCGACGTACCGTCGGGTTCGCCCGCGCTGCGCGTGGACCTCGCGTCCGATGCGACCGATCTCGATCTGCGCGTCAGACACGGACAGCCGATACGCACCACGCGCGACGCCGACGTGGCTGCCGTGTCCTGGTCCGGCCACGAAACGATCATCATCGAGGCGGAATCCGAAACCGTTCCGGCTGGAAGGTATTTCATCGATGTCTTCGATCAGGCCTGGCTCGACTGGCCGGCGGAGTTCCGTCTCGTCGCCTCTCTGTCTCGCGACCCTCCGGTGGGGCTCGTCGAGCTGCCGATTCTCGCCGCGGCCGATGGCCTGCCCGGCGCCGTCAGCTCCACGGTCGAGATTCTGCACGCCGACGGCGGCGGCACCGGTGTCCTGATCAGTGAGTCCGGATTCATCCTGACGAACTATCACGTCGTCGAGCAGGCTGTCGAAGCCGGCACATGGACCACGGCGAGCCCGCTGATCGGACTGACGACGGAGCCGTCGGAGGGATCGCGCGTGCGAATGCTCGGGCGCATCGTCGCCTACGACCGGGAGCTCGACATAGCCTTGCTGCGGGCCGAGACGGATCTCTACGGCGGCGCGCTGCCGGCCGATTACCGCTTTCCGGCGATCCGGCTCGGCGATCCGCGCGCCATGGCGCTCGGTGATCATCTGTTCGTGCTCGGCTATCCTGATGCCGGCGGCCTCGGCACGCGCGTGTCGATCAACCTGACGCGCGGTATCGTCAGCGGCTTCGAGCGCCGCGGCGAGACGCTGCTGATCAAGACCGATGCCGACATCGCTTCCGGCAACTCCGGCGGCCCGGTGCTGAACGAACGCTACGAGTTGATCGGGATCGCGACCGAGGCCATCAGCGAGGAGATCGGCAACAGCCAGATCGGGTATATCTGGCCGTTGTGGCTCGTGCCGGAAGACTGGTGGCGGATCGCGGACGGCGCCGATGCGACGGTGCGCGAGCCCCTCGGCAACTAGGTCCGCCTTAGGCCGGCAGCCACCCGAACCGCGACAACGAAACCCGGCCGTCGGCGTCGAAACACACGCCCTCGCCTTCGAGCAGCGCGCGCTGTCGCTTCTCGCCGCCCTTCACGGCACGCCGGCTGATCTCTCCGCGGGCATTGATGACACGGTGCCAGGGCAGCTCATGCGCGGCATCGAGCGCGGCCAGCGCATAACCCACCTGTCGCGCCTGGCCCGGAATGCCTGCCAGTGCCGCCACTCGGCCGTAGGTGGTGACGCGGCCGCGAGGGATCATGGCGACGACGCCGTAGATTCGCGCGCGCCTGGCTTGCATCGGATCCGACACGTTCGGAGGGACGGTCGGGGACGGGATCAGCGCCCGGGCGGCGGCCAAACCATGAGCCCATTCTCATCGAGCAGGCCCATCTCGGCGAGCTTCCCGACCGTGTCGGCGCCGGCCCGCTCGGGCGGAGAACCGTTGAGATTCGCCGCCGGCACGATGTTCATGTCCTCGAACACGCCTTTGGCGATATCGATCATGTCGGTGAATCGCAAGTTCGAGCGCATGGGTCCGTCGTTCACCTGTATCGCTCGCGGCCAGATCATCGGCGCGCCGCGCAGGCTCTTCCAGCCGATGATTCTGACCCTGTCACCAACAGCGAAATCTTCCCGCGCAAAACCGTAGGCATTCATGATGCTGATCGGGTGGCTTTCGAAGCGCCAGTGCTCCCCCGCCGGAATCTCGCCTCCCGTCGTCTCCATGTCGAAGCTGACGTGCGGATTGCCCCAATGAATGTCGACGATGACGCCCTCGACGATCATCGTCGGCGAGCCGAAAGGCCCGTATTCGGCCTGCGAGCTGTGATGTGCCCGCGCTATGGCCGTCGCGGCAAGCACCGAGACGCATAAACAGATACGCGCCGCAGAGAAGGATCCCAACGAGATTCTCGTCCTCATTGCTCTTCACCGTCCGTTTCCCAGGTCAGACAACGTGCGTTGCACCTGATCTCGGATCGTCCGCCCTCGTCGGCCGTGGCGATCACCTGCCAGAAGCCCGTGAAATCGTCGATCTCGATGGCGCAGGAACTCGTGTCCTCCGGGCCCTCGATGCCGCTGATCTCGACCCTGGTGAGATAGCAGATCGAGCTCGAGGCGCGGGTCAGCGTGCGCCTGTCACTGCCGGCCTGCCGTGCCGCGTTGACCCATGCATCCTCGACGAGCGCGTCGGTATGGCGCAGTGCCGGTGCGGCCGGGACACTGGCCGCCGGGCCGGCGGCCAAGCCGGTCTCCGTGACCGTATCGCCCGCATCGCCCTGGAGCGCGTCCCCGAGCCAGAAGATTGCGACGCTGACGACAGCGGCGACTAAAGCGCAGATCGAAAGCTGCTTCATCATTATTCTCGCGCCCGGCGAATTGTAGCACCACATTCCTCGCCTAGAATGGCGTCATGACGAATAAGCTCTGTCGCGCTCTGATGGTTATCGCCGCGCTCCTCATGGCTGTCGCAACGGGCCTCGGCGCATGGGCGAGCCACGGGCTTCCGTCCGTGCTCGATCAGTCGGCGTTGCGCGCATTCGAGACGGCCGTGACCTACCAGTTCGTGCATGCGCTCGGCCTTTTCGGCATCGGCATTTACGGCGCAGGACGCCGAAGCGGGAATGCGCTCGGGCTCGGCGCCATCATCCTGCTCGGGGGCATCCTGCTTTTTTGTGGCGGCATCTATGCCTCGAGCCTCGGCGGACCGGAGTGGCTTTCGAGCCTTGCGCCGGCCGGGGGTATCGGCCTGATCGTCGGTTGGGTCGCCGTCGGCGCCGGCGTATGCTGGAGCGGTCCGGGCCAAGCACATAGCGGCGGCTAATAACTGAGCGCCGCTCGACAGATTCTCTCGCAGAGCTCGTCGAACTCGATGCCGGCCGCGGCCGCCGACTGCGGCAGCAAGCTGCCGCGACTCAAGCCGGGCAGCGTATTGACCTCGAGACACCAAAGACCTCCATTCACGTCGAGGCGAAAGTCGGCACGGCTGTACGCTCGTAACCTCAGCGCGTCGTGCGCGACGAGCGCGAGCGTTTGCGCCTGCTTCGCGATCTCCGCGGGAACGTCCGCCGGAAAGATCTCCTCGGCCGCATCGGCCTGATACTTGGCCTCATAGTCGAAGATGCCGCCATCCCGGGGAATGATCTCGCCCACGGCAAGCGCCCTGTCGCCGAGGACACCGACCGTCAGCTCGCGTCCTGCGATGAAGGACTCGAGCAGCACGCAACTGTCGTACTGCGAGGCCTGCGCAATCGCCGCATCGAGCTCGCCCGGTTCCTCGACGAGGCTCAAGCCTACTGTCGACCCCTGACCGGACGGCTTGACGATGACGGGAAACCCGAGATCGCGCTCGACGGCTTTCGTTTCGATGGGCGCAATCCGCCAGGCCGGCGTCGGGATCTGCGCGAGCCGGAACAGCTGCTTCGCAATGCTCTTGTCCCAGGCCAGCGAACAGCCGAGACGATCGGAACCGGTAAACCGGATCCCGTTCGCGTCGAGCAGGGATTGCAGCGTGCCGTCCTCACCCTTGCCGCCGTGGACGGCGAGAAACACGAGATCGTAGTCGGCGCGGGCAAGGCCAGCCACGACGCCCGGCAAGCTGAAGCTGCGGGCAGCCCTCGGCGGATCTCTGGCAATGTCCCGGGCGAAGGTCGCGGCCTCGTCGGATGCCGACAGCGGCCCGCGCTCCCCATCGACGGCGACGATCTCGTGACCGCGCGACCGCAACGCAGCGACGACCTGACGGGCGCTCGCGACCGACACGTCGCGTTCCATGCTGTCGCCGCCGAAGAGAACCGCGATTTTCAAGGTCGAGCCCGGGTCATCTGGCGCGGCATTGTACGCGTGCCGCCTCGCTCGGCGGCGAGCAGCTCGCTGACGCGGACTGCGAGATCCGGGTCGCCCCGCCTCAGGATCTCGACGCGCTGACCGAGCGCCGTGGCGACGGGGATGCCATTGAGGTAGACGATACGGTTCGCGCCGACCGCCGCGATCCGCTTCTCCGCGCCGTTCATCGCCGGCAGATTCAGCGGATCGGCGGCCGAGATGACGACCCATTCGTCCTCGCCGGACTCGCGCCGCGTCCGCCGCAACGCTTCGACCGCCTCGGTCAGCGCAAACTGCTCGCCCCCGAGCGGGTCCACGAAGCGTCCGCCGCGAATCTCGCCGCGCGCCTCCCAGCGGCGAAAGACGTCGGCGAGCTCGCGCCAGGGCGGCATCAAAGGCTCGCGCGCGAGCACGGCGCGAACCACGACGCCATAGCGGCGGAGCAGCGATTGCGCGGCATGCTCGACGGCCTCCTGGCGCGGCGGCGCCGATCGACTTTCCGCCGGCACGAGCGCCCAGCGGCCGGCGCGATCGAAACTGACCGTGCGCCTGCGCGGCCTCGATCTCTGGCTGAACGACGGCCGATTGCGCTGCGGCGCAATGACGGCGCGCAAGCCACCGAAAGCGTCCGATGTGACGAGCCCCGCCGCGACGAGCTCGCCGAGCGCGTCCTCGACCTGCACGCGCAAGATGCCCGTGGCCGAGACGAGATCCACGAAAAACAGCGCCCCTCGTGAAGTCAGCGCCTCGCGCACAGCGATCGCGGCCGACGAGAGCGAGGGCGCCTCGGCCGGCCCCGCCGCGAGCACGCGCCACATCGCAAGCTCGCTGCGTGGCAGGATCGCGATCGGCGACGCGGCGACGGTGCTCGACGGCCGCGAGGAGCCTGCAGTTCTCGGTGGCGCGCGCCACCAGACGACGTCCCCGGCGGCGGACAGCTCGTCGAGCAAACCGGCATCGTAGTGCGTCAGCCGTGCCGGCAGGATTTCGCGTTCCCAGGCCACGGCCGGGGGCGTCAGTCCCTTGAGCTCCGACAGGATGGCCCGCAGCGCCTCGACGCCCTCGCGCCGGCACGAGCCCAGTCCCTGCCAGCGAAACAGAAAGCGCTGATAGTCGGCGACCGTGACGGGCTCGATCTCGCTGCGCAGGCGGCTCAGCGTCAGGCGGTGGATTCGCGCGAGCAGGCGCCGCTCGCACCACTGATCGGTGTCGGCCTTCGAATATCGGCCGCGCATGACGATACCGCGCTGCTCGAGCGCTGCCAGCGACGTCGCCAGAGCATCGGGACGCATACCGAAGCCGTCGGCGAGCTCGGTAGCGGACGCGGGGCCGAGCGCCTCGAGCCGCCCGCGGCAGAGCTCGATCATGGCCTCGTCGGCATCGGCGGCCTTCACCGGCAGATCCACGAGCTCGCGCCGCGCGGCCCCGTCGGGAAAGACGAGCTTGAGCTCGGGCAGCCGCTCGGCGCTGACCCACAGCGCGCGTCCGTCGACGGGCATGAATTCGGTCGCCCGGCCGGCGGCCTCGAGCTCGGCGAGCTCGCGCTCGAGATGCTCGCCATGGCGCCCTTCGCCCGACCCCTCGGCCGCGGTCATGAATCCCATCAGCATCAGCGCATCGTGCAGTTCGTCGGCCGACGAGATTCGCGGCCAGGCCTCGTCGCAAACGCGCTCGATCGCGGCCGGATCGAGCCGGCCGAGCTCGGCCGCATCCGCTCTGCCCATGAACCGGCGCGATTGCACCGCGAGCGTTCGCCGCTCCTCGGCGGGCGCATCGTCGAGATAGGCGAACGGGCGAGCCGTCAGTATTTCCTGCGCCAGCGGCGAAGGGCTCGTCAGGTCACGGCAAAGGACCTCGGTCTTTCCGGCTTCGAGACGCTCGAGCAGGCCCTTCAATCCGTCGAGGTCCATGACGATGCGCGTGCAGTCGTGCATCGTCTGCCTGACGAGCGGATGATCCGGAATCTCGATGTCGCCGCCCGGCAGGTTCTCCGCGCAGGCGAGCTGCTCGGGAAATGCCGTCGCGAGCAGATCCTCGGCGTCCATGCGCTGAAGCTGCGCCGGCGTCTTGCGCCCGTTGCGAAACCGCCGCACGGCGAGCGCAATCGTCGCGTTCCAGCGCCAGTGCGTCTCGAACAGCGGCGCGCCGAGAACCGCCTGCTCGAGTACGCGCTCGATCGTGCGGCTCGAAAGGTAGCGCTTGACGTCCTCGAGCACGAAGCTGTGCACGGCGCCGAGCGAAAGAATGATCGAGTCCTCGAGCGCGGCTGCCTGCAGCTCGAAATTGAATCGGCGGCAGAAGCACTTGCGCAGCGCCAGGCCGAAGGCGCGGTTGATTCTCGAGCCGTACGGCGAATGGATGACGAGATGGGTATCGCCGGCCTCGTCGAAGAAGCGCTCGAGCACGATCCGCCCCTGAGTCGGCAGACTGCCGAGGGCGGCACGGCCTGCCGCCAGATAATCGACGAGCTGGCTCGCGGCCGACTCGCCGAGACCGAGATCGGCATCGAGGCCGGCCGCGACCTCGGCCGGCGAAGCGCGCGTCAGGGCGTCATCGATCTCATGCCTCAGGCTCGAGACGGCGGCCGACAGCTCGTCGCTTCGACCCGGCGCCTCGCCGAACCAGAACGGGATGCTCGGCGGCTGTCCCTTGGCGTCCTCGACATAGACCTTGCCGCCGGCAACCTTGAGGATTCGATACGACGTGTTGCCGAGCTGAAAGATGTCGCCGGCCAGGCTCTCGATCGCGAAGTCCTCGTTGACCGAGCCGATCGGGAACTCCGCGGGCAGCAGAACAACATCGAAGTCGAACTGGTCCGGAATTGCCCCTCCGTTCGTGATGGCCGTGAGCCTGGCGCCGCGCCGGCCGCGAACGACGCCGTTGACGCGATCGAAGTGCAGATGCGCGCTGCGCCGGCCGCGGTGTGTCGTGAACCCGTCGGCCAGCATCTCGACCACGGTCCTGAACGTGGCGGCATCGAGATCGCGATAACTCTCGGTCGCGCGAAAGATCTCGTGGAGCTCGTCGAGCCTCCACTCGCGCATGCCGCATTCTGCGACGATCTGCTGCGCGAGCACATCGAGCGGCTCCCGGCAGACTTGCTGCGCATCGAGCTGACCTTCGCGCACGCTCTTGAGCAGCGCCACCGACTCGACGAGCTCGTCGCGGGAAAGCGGCAGCAGGCGGCCCTTCGGCGTTCGCCCGAGCCCATGGCCCGAACGGCCAACGCGCTGCAGGAAGGCGGTGATCGCCCGCGGCGAGCCGAGCTGACAGACGAGATCGACATCGCCGATGTCGATGCCGAGCTCGAGCGATGCGGTTGCGACGATGGCCTTGAGCTCGCCGGCCTTCAGGCGCTGCTCCGCCTTGAGCCTGTGCTCGCGTGCCAGGCTGCCGTGATGGGAGGTTACGAGATCCTCGCCGACGCGCTCGGCCAGATGCCGCGCGACGCGTTCGGCGAGCCGGCGCGTATTGACGAAGACGAGCGTCGTTCGGTGCGACTCGATCAGCCCGGTCAGGTGATCGTAGATCTCGGCCCAGACCTCCGCTTCCATCAGCGGCGTCAGGGCCGAAGGTGGAAGAGCCAGCCTGAGGTCGCGTTCGCGGACGTGGCCCTCATCGATGATCGCGGCCCGCTCGCGTCGAGCTCCAGTCAGATAGTCGGCCATCGCCTCGATCGGACGGCTCGTCGCCGAAACTCCAATCCTTTGTGGGCGAGTTTCAAGCAGCGCCTCGAGGCGGGCCAGCGACAGGGCGAGATGGGCGCCGCGCTTGTTTCCGGCGAGCGCATGAATCTCGTCGACGATCACGGTGCGGACCGAGCTCAACATGCCGCGCCCGGATTCCGACGTCAGCAGGATGTAGAGCGACTCCGGTGTCGTCACGAGGATATGCGGCGGCCTGCGCCGCATCCTCGCGCGCTCGCTTTGCGGCGTGTCGCCGGTGCGGACATCGGCGCGGATCGGCACGTCGTCGACCAGGAGCCCGGCCAGCTCGCGCCGGATGCCTTCGAGCGGTTGCTGCAGGTTCTTCTGAATGTCGTTGGAAAGCGCCTTCAGCGGCGAGACGTAAAGGATCTGGGTCTCGTCGGCCAGACCTTCCTCGAGGGACCTGACGAGGATATCGTCGATGACCGAAAGAAACGCGGCCAGTGTCTTGCCCGAGCCCGTCGGCGCGCTGATCAGCGTGTCGCGGCCGGACTTGATCGATCGCCAGGCGCGGATCTGGACGGGACTCGCAGTTTCGAACTCACGGTTGAACCAGCGTTCGACCGCCGAATGAAACTGCCTGTCGCCCATTCGGGCAAGGATCGGGCAATCGCCGTCGCAAGTCCACCAGGGGAGGTGCCGGCCGTATAATCGCGCGAATCATGCGCATGACGTCCGAAGAATTTCTGAGCTGGCCGCACAAGGCCATCACGCTGCTCGGCATGTCGGGTGTCGGCAAGACGACGCTGGCCGCGAGGCTGCCCCGTTCGAAGTGGTTCCACTACTCCGGCGACTATCGCATCGGCACGAAGTACCTGTCCGAGCCGATACTGGACAACATAAAGCGCCAGGCCATGCAGATCGGGTTCCTGCGCGATTTGCTTCGCAGCGACTCGATCTACATCGCGAGCAACATCACTGTCGGCAATCTCGAGCCGGTTTCGACGTTCCTCGGCAAGATCGGACGGCCCGATCTCGGCGGGCTGCCGGTCGACGAGTTCAAGCGGCGTCAGCGCCTGCACCGCGAAGCCGAGATCGGAGCGATGCGTGACGTTGCCGATTTCATCGACAAGGCGCATACGATCTACGGCTACGATCACTTCATCAACGACGCCGGCGGCAGCATCGTCGAGCTGGAGGACCAAGGAACGATGGAGGCCCTGGCCAGGCACACGCTCATTCTCTATCTGCGGCCCGACGCTGAGCTCGAGCGGCAGCTCGTCCAGCGGGCGATCGACGATCCGAAGCCGATATATTTCCGTCCCGACTTTCTCGACCTCAAGCTCGAGGAATATCTGAAGGAGGCCGACTTATCGAGCCCCGACGAGATCGTTCCGGACGAGTTCGTTCGCTGGATCTTTCCGGCGCTCGTCGAGCACCGGCGCCCGATCTACGCAGCCATCGCCGATCGGTACGGGTACGCCATCGACGCGCGCGCGGCGAACAATGTCGGTTCGGAGGCCGACTTTCTCGCCTTCGTCTCGGCCGCGCTCGACTGACCGAGCCTACTATCCGAGCGCGATCGCGATGGCCCAGGCCACTGCGACGATCGCGCCGGCTGCGCAGGCCGACAGCGTTCGCACCGTCCGAGCCATGGGAAACCCGGTGCGCGCAACGACGAGCCCGCCGGCGAAGCCCGCGACGAACCCGAGCAGGTGAGCGCCGATATCCGTGTCGACTCCGCCCGCGCCCGTGAACGCCAGAAGCCCGATGCCGGCGGCGATTGGCGCTATTCGCTCGCGCCGGGAAGCATCCGACCGAAAACCGCGCCGCCAGAGGTATGCGGTCAACAGTCCGAGCGCGGCGAACACAGCCGTCGAAGCGCCGATCGAGCGATGGTCGGGACCTGCGAGCAAACCGTTGGCGACATTGCCGAGCGCGCCCGTGGCGACGATTGCGAGCCACCCGAATCCGGCGCCGAGATACCGCGTCACGGAGTAAGCGAAGAACGCGCCGAAGCCGATATTGCCGAGCAGATGCGCCGAATCGGCATGCAGGGTCAGGGCGGTGACCGGACGCCACCAGTCCCCGGCCAGCATGCGCCCGCCGTCCATTCTGCCGAGCGTCAGCCAGTCGACGTCGAAACGCATCGCCGGTGCCAGCAGGCCCATCAACAGAAGCGCGGCGGTGAACAGCGAAATGCCTGGCCACGGCCTGCCTTCGGCCGGCACGGCCGGCCGCGCCGTCCGCGACAGCTTCGATTCGGTCCGGTAAGCCTCGATCTCCAGGCGGGCCCGCGCCAGCGAGTCGGCCGGCACGCTGAGCACCCACGAACGCCCGTCACCGCGCGCCCGCGCAGGAATGGCCTGCGCCGCGAGCACGAGAGCAAGCTCGCTGCATTCCTCGCGGTCGCGACAGACTACGACATCGATCAGAGCGTCAGCGTCCATTGAACACAGGGCATACGGCGGCTAATGTGTCGGTGAAGTCGAGCCATCCTAACGATGCCCGATCGGGACGCAAATCAGACGATTCTTCGCTGCTATCGCTGCGGTACCTCGCTCGAAGCGCTGAGCCTGCCGCTCGCCCGTCTGGACCTTTGTCCCGGCTGCAGCGTGGAGCTGCATGTCTGCCGCATGTGCCGGCACTATGCACCATCGGCGCCCGATGCCTGCGACGAGGACGATGCGCCCGAGGTTCGTAACAAGACCGCCGCCAATTTCTGCGACTACTTCGTTCCCAACGCCTCGGCCTTCGGCGGCAGCGAGCGGCGGGCCGAGGAGAAGGCCCGGGCCGACCTCGATGCCCTGTTCGGAGACCGGTCGATGAAGGCACCGTCGGGCGATGCCGGCGCGGAAGCCGACGACGCCCTGCGGCGGGCGGCGGACGATCTGTTCAAGAAGTGATTTCGACCGTCGTCAGGTCTTGGCGCGGGCCTTGTCGCGTCGCGCCTCTTTCAGCGCGTCGCGCATATCGATCGCGACCGTTGCCGCCGGCAGGTCGTCGTGGGAATCGTCGAGCTTCTTCAGCACTTCGACCTCGGTGTCGGTAAAGCCCGGCAGCTCGGTCATCGTCTGATCCCGGTCCGCGAGCTTCTCGCCCGTGGCTGCCTGATACTTCGTCTTCCAGACCTCGACGCTCTTTCTCAGCTCCCCGATGGTCTTCGAGTGCTGATCGATCGCGTCCTCGAGCGCATCGACGGCCTCGACCTTGGCGGCGAGCTGCGACTCCAATGATTCGGTCCGCTTGGCGTCGGCCTTGAGACTCTTGATCATCGATTTGCACGCGTCGAGCTCGGCCTTCAGCGCCTCTAGCTCCGCGCTGTCGACGACCGTTTCGTCGGCCGCGTGCTCCTTCTGCGCTTCGAGCTCGGCCTTGAGCTCGGCGATCTCGCTCACGGCTCGATCGAGCTCCTTTTGCTTCTTGTCGAGCTGGTGCTGCTGCTCGAAGATCTTCTTGTCTCTTTGCTTGCCCGTTGCCTTGAGCTGATCCGACTCGCCGGCCTGGCGCCTGAGCGCCTTGACGAGATCCGACTTGCTTTCGAGCTCGGAATTGAGCCTCTCGATCTCGAGGTCCCGGTCGCGCGCCTCGGCTCGCAGCGCGCGCGCCTCCCCGGCTTCCTGAGTCAGGGTTTCGATAAGCTCGCTCTGGCCTTCCGCCCGCTCCTCCAGTTGCTTGAGCCTCTTGCCGTGATCGCCGTCTGCCGACTTGAGCTTCTGGGCGGCGGCCTCGATTTCATCGAGCTCGTCGAAGAGCGAACCGAAACCCGCGTCGATTTCCTCGCGCACGGCGCTGAGGCGTCTGTGCAGACTGGCGACGGTCCTTTCGACATCGGTCATGGCGCTCTACCCGGCGGGCAGTTCAAGGCCGCCAAGTTGCCGCGTTTCTGGCCGTTTTGCCTTGATTTCCGTCACAAATGAGCCCTCGGGGGCTCCCGGCCTGCCGAGAGTGACGACGGGTCGCTTGGGGTCCGGCTTTGTTCGGCGTTAGGATTGATGCTGAGCAACGTCCCGCACGAATCCGGGTTTTTGACGCCGTGAATCTCTCGACACGAGTACTGGTTCTCGTTTTTGGCTGCACCTCGCTCGCGGCGGCGGAGGCCCACGCCCAGGCTCCGCCGGAGCCGGCGATGGCAGCCGCGGACGCGGAACCGGCGCCGGCAAACGCGTTCGAGACACGGATCGTGATCGAGGAGCTGCTCGAGGCGGGCGATCTCGAAGCGGCGCTGGCGCTTGCCGACCGGCTGCTCGAACTGGCCGAGGCGGAGTTCGGTGGGGGAAGCGCGCAGGTCGCCGAGGCTCACTTGCTGATTGCTCGCGCTCACAATGCGAACGGAGACTACACGGCCGCCGAGACGAGCATTCTTTCCGCAATCGAGGTTTACGAAAGCCTGGAGGGGCCGGTGTCCGCTCGGCTGATCGATCCGTTTTTGGACCTCGGCGACAACTACGAGGAGGCCGGCGATTACCAGGGGGCGATCTCTGCCTATAGCGAGGCCAGAACGATCGGCCGCAGAAATTACGGACTGCTGAACGAGCGACAGCTCGAGATCATCGACGACATGACCGCCGCTGCCGTGCGGCTCGGGGAATTCGAGGAGGCCAGAAACCTTCAGCTTGAAGCACTGACTCTGGTCGAGCGCAATTTCAACGAGAGCTCGGTCGAGGCCATCGAAGCGCGTTTCAAGTTTGCCACATGGCTCAGAGAGCATCGGCGATACGAAGAGGAGCGCCGTCTCTACTTCGAGATCCAAAGAATCGCCGCTCGCGAGCACAGCGATAACCCGTTGCTGACCGTCCGGGCGCTGATGGAAAGGGCCGCGAGTTATCGCGATGAGGACAACGGCGACGGCCTCGGCATCAGCGGGCTCAGAGACGCGCTCGAGATGCTTCAGGCAATGTCGGAGCCGCCACCCTTGCTACTCGCAGAAGTTCACGTCGCGATGGCCGACTGGAACGTCGAGTTCGACCGTGCCGGCGTGACGGGCAACGATTACATCGAGGCCTGGAGATTGCTGGGACGCGTGGAGAACGGGGAGGAGATCCGCCGCGAGTGGTTCAGCGAGCTGACAGTCGTGGAGATGGATCCGGTCAGCCGGCGGGACTTGAGCGCGGACCCGAGCGCGCCCGAAGGCTTCGTCGAGATTCACTTCACGGTCGATGTCACCGGGCGCACCAGGGATCTCGAAATCACCGGCTCCCACCCGCCTGGCCTCAAGGACGCCGCCTTCATGCGCCAGTATCGGGAGGCCCGATTCCGGCCGCGCGTCGAGAATGGAGAGCTGGTCGCCGCCCGCCGCGCCCGACGCAACGAGTTCCGCTACGACCCCGAGGCCGTCGAAGGCGCCCAGTAGGCGGCGACTACGGCCGTTTTCTTCGCCGAATCGACTCCAGGCAGTGCATGAGCTTGATTTTTCTCAAGCCAGGCTGAAGATTTACCTCTGAGGCTTCGACACAGAGGGGTCTTGTGGCAACGTGTCTCAAAGGACACTACCGATGGCTGGCAACAATATCCTCATCATCGATGATGATGCGCGTCTTTCGGAGATGCTCGGGGAGTATTTTTCGGCCGAGGGCCTGAATCTCACTGCAGTAGCCAGCGGCACTCAGGGCCTCCGGGAAGCGCAGCAGACGGCCTTCGATCTGATCATACTCGACGTCATGCTGCCCGGGCTCTCGGGATTCGAGGTTCTGCGCCAGCTTCGCGACGCGGGAACGAAAACACCGGTGCTGATGCTGACGGCCCGAGGCGACGACGTCGATCGGATCGTCGGGCTCGAGATGGGAGCCGACGACTATCTGGCCAAACCGTTCAATCCGCGCGAGCTCGTTGCCAGAATCAAGGCGATCTTCCGTCGCACCGGCGAAGAAGAGGTCTCCGAGCAGACGGAGATCGAGATCGGGCCGCTCAGAGCCGTCTACAAGCGGCGCGAGGCCTTTCTCGACGGCCAGCCGCTGAAGCTGACGAACGCCGAGTTCATCGTTCTCGTGACACTGATGCGATCGGCGGGCGAAGTCGTCTCGCGAGAGGCTCTGACGCGTGCCGCCCTCGGCCGCGCGCTGTTGCCGGACGACCGCAGTCTCGATACGCATATCAGCAATCTGCGCAAGAAGCTCGTCAGCGATGGCGAGTCGGACCTCCAGATCCGTAGCGTGCGCGGCAGCGGCTATGTCCTCGTGACGCCCGAGGCCGAAGCATGAAGCTTTTCTGGAAGCTGTTTCTGACTCTGGGCGTGGCGATGACTGTCGCCATGGTCGCCGCCGTCACGATGGGCTGGCAGGTAGGTCAGCTCGCGGTCGAGCAATTCTTCGACTTCAACTTCGAGAACCGCGAGGCCGTGATCAATCGCGCCTCGCAGGCGCTGAATCGCGGCGGGCGGGAAGAGCTGACGAGCTGGCTGCGCCAAAATCAGACGCCCGTTCCGGGCCGAATGCTGCTGATCATCGACGATCGCGGCGAGGATCTTCTCGACCGCGAGATTCCAGAAGACGCCCGACGCTTCCTGCGCTGGCAATCCTTCGGCCAGAGCGACAGGCGCTGGGAGAACTTCGGCGCAGGCCGGAACCGGATGGGCCCGCAGTTCACCGAGGTTCTGCTTGCGCCGAACGGAGAGAGCTTCCGAATCCTCTTCGACACGACGGCGATTACCTTGCTCAATATCCTGAGGATGCCCGCCACTCAGGTCGGCGTGGTGACGCTTGCGATTATCATGGCGGCGGCGACGGCCTTGCTCCTGGCAAAGTCCTTCTCGTCGCCTATCGTCAGGCTTCAGCGCGCAACACGCGCGCTGGCAGCGGGCACCCTCGAGGCGCGGGTCGGCGCGCCGTTCGACAGGCGCAAGGACGAGGTCGGCACGCTGGCGCGTGACTTCGACGCCATGGCAGAGAAAGTGCAGGCGCTGATCACCGACAAGGAGGTCCTGCTGCGCGACGTCTCGCACGAGCTGCGCTCGCCTCTCGCGCGCATTCGCGTCGCGCTGGCGCTCGCCCAGAGAAAAGCCGACGTATCGGCTCAAGGCGATCTCGAGCGCATCGATCAGGAGACCGAAAGGCTCGACCAGCTCGTCGGCCAGATACTGACACTGGCGCGGCTGCGCTCATCGCGCCTCGAGCAGCATGTCGACGTGGACCTGAACGCGCTCGTTGGCGAGGTCGTTGCGGATGCCCGATTCGAGCAGGCCGACGCCCGGATCAGCTTCGAGACCGGCGACGTGCCGGCGATCAAGGGCAATCCCGGCGAGCTCGCAAGCGCCATCGAAAACGTGCTGCGCAACGCGCTAGTTCACTCCGAGAGTGTAGCCCAGGTCGAGGTCCGGCTCGAAAAGACGCCGGCCGAGACCGTCATCACGATTGCGGACCGCGGGCCCGGCGTGCCCGAAGAGGATCTCACGCGACTGTTCGAGCCGTTTTATCGCGTCGACCCGAGCCGGGACCACCAGCAGACCGGCTCCGGGCTCGGGCTCGCGATTTCCGCGCGCATCATCGAGCACCATGGGGGCCGGATCGAGGCGAGAAACCGGCCGGACGGGGGCCTTGTCGTAACCTTCAGACTCCCCGCCCGGCGATACCACTGAGAGTTTCGCGCTAGAGAATGTAGCCCCGTTCCTCGTGCTGGGTCAGATCCAGCCCCTGGCGCTCGTCGTCCTCCGAAGCGCGCAACGGACTCACGATTCCGATGAGCTTGAGCAGCACGAAGGTCGCGATGCCGCACCAGGCGACGGTCGCGACGGCGCCCGTTAGTTGCACGAGCAACTGTCCGCCGACCGTCTGGCCGTCCGCAAGCGGCGAAACGCCGCCGAGATAGACCGAGAACGGCGCGGTCATCAAAAGGCCGATGAAGCCGCCGACTCCGTGCACGGGGAATACATCGAGCGAATCGTCGATCCTGAGCTTGCGCTTCAGGAACTGCGTCGCGAGGAAGCAGACGACGCCGGCGACAAAGCCGATGACGAGGGCGCCGGCGGGGCCAACGAATCCTGATGCCGGCGTGATCGTGCCGAGGCCGGCGACCATGCCGGTGACGATGCCGAGCACGCTCGGCTTGCCGAAACGGACCCACTCCATCCCCATCCACGCCAGGGAACCTGCGGCCGCCGAGATGTGCGTGACGAGGATGGCCATGCCGGCCGCGCCGCCTGCGGCCAGCGCGCTGCCGCCGTTGAAGCCGAACCAGCCGACCCAGAGCATCGATGCGCCGGCAACTGTCATCGTCAGATTGTGCGGCGGCATCGGCTCGTCCGGGAATCCCTTGCGGTTCCTGAGCACGACAGCGGCGACGAGCGCGGCGACTCCGGCATTGACGTGGACGACGGCCCCGCCCGCGAAATCCCGGAAACCGCGCGCGTTGAGCCAGCCGTCGCTGGCCCAGACCCAGTGCGTGACCGGGAAATAAACGACGATGACCCACAGAATCGTGAACAGAAGCATCGCCGGGAAGCGCATGCGCTCGGCGAAGCCGCCGACGATCAGCGCCGGCGTGATGATCGCGAACGTCAGCTGGAACATGACGAAAACCGTCTCCGGAATCCCGTCGCCCGAATCGAGGCCGATGCCCGACAGAAAGGCCTTCGAGAAGCCCCCGACGAGCCCGTTCAGAGCCGTGCCGCTGAATGCCATCGAATAGCCGACGACGAACCAGACGATGCTGACGACGCAGCAGACGGCAAAGCACTGCATCAGCACCGACAGCACGTTCTTGGATCGCACCAGGCCGCCGTAAAACAGGGCGAGCCCGGGCAAGGTCATGAACAGCACGAGGGCCGTGGACGTCATGATCCACGCCGTATCGCCGCTGTCGATCGACTGCGCCCGTGCCAACTCGGGCAACAGGAGGCCCACGCCCGACAGCGCAGGCAGAAGCTTGCGTAGTGTTTTCATTGTTGTTTTCTCCCGAACTAGATGGCCTGGTCGCCGGTCTCGCCGGTGCGAATCCGGTGAACCTGCTCGAGATTGGTCACGAAGATCTTGCCGTCTCCGACCTTGCCGGTCTTGGCGGCCTCGATCAAGGTCTCGACGACCCGATCCGCGAGCTCGTCGGTCACGGCCACCTCGATCTTGACCTTGGGCAGAAAATCCACGACATATTCCGCGCCGCGATAGAGCTCGGTATGGCCCCGCTGGCGCCCGAAGCCCTTGACCTCGGTGACGGTCATCCCCTGTACGCCGACCTCCGCCAACGCGTTTCGGACATCATCCAGCCGGAATGGCTTGATAACGGCTGTTATCAGCTTCATGAGTTCCCCCCGATTGTTGTTATTGCGTGGGCGGAAAGCCAGCCCCGCATGATCTACAATGCCAATTAAGGATCCAAGGCGCAATATCCGGCCTCGAAGGGGCCAAGGGGGCTCGCATGACCCGAAAGGACAATCGAATCAAACCTTCCGAGATCACTCCCGAGGACGTCTACCTCAATCGTCGTAAGCTCGTCGCCGGCGCCATGGCGATGGGCCTCTTGCCCGGATGCCAGCCGGACGCGACCGCGGCCGCGATTCCCGAGGGCGGCGAGTTTGGGGATCTTCAACCCTGGGCCGGATCGACGAGCGAGAGATCGACGCCGCTGGAGGCTGCCTCGAGCTTCAACAATTATTACGAGTTCGGTACCGGTAAGGACGATCCGGCGAGGTACGCGGACACGCTCGTCACGTCTCCCTGGTCGATCGAAGTGACGGGCGAGGCCGACCGGACCGGCACGTATGCGCTCGAGGATATTCTCAAGCCGCATGCGCTCGAGGAGCGCGTTTATCGCCTTCGCTGCGTGGAGCGCTGGTCCATGGTCATCCCCTGGGTCGGATTCCCGATGGCAGACCTGCTGAAACGCTTCGAACCGCGGTCGAGCGCCAGATTTGTCCAGTTTTACACGCTCGCCGACCGCGAGCAGATGCCGGGCCTGCGCAGCAACATCCTCGATTGGCCCTATCTCGAAGGACTGACCATTGAGGAGGCCATGCATCCGCTGACTCTCGCGGCCGTCGGCATGTACGGGAAGGTGCTTCCGAACCAGAACGGTGCGCCGATCCGGCTGGTCGTGCCCTGGAAATACGGCTACAAGAGCGCAAAGTCCATCGTCAGGATCAGTTTCACCGACGAGCGGCCGCGCATCACGACCGAGTCGAGAAGCGAAGGGGGCTGGACCTGGCAAACAGCGTGGAACTGGTATGCCGGGAACGAGTACGGATTCTATTCGAACGTAAATCCGAACCGGGCGCACCCGCGCTGGAGCCAGCAGGTCGAGACGCGGATCGACGGTACTTTCCCGGAGCCGAGCATCGATACGCAGCTTTTCAACGGCTACGCCGAGGAGGTCGCGCATCTCTATCAGGGCATGGACCTGATCAAGAATCACTAGCCCGATTCCATGCAGCGCTGGCAGCTCGGTCTGATCAAGGCCGTCGTCTGGGCGGCCTGCCTTGCGCCGCTGGCTTGGCTGTACCTGCGCATCTTCCACCAGATCGGCGGCTACGTCGCGAGCCCCAGCATCGAGATTCTGCATACGATCGGTAAGACGGGTCTCAATCTTCTGCTGATCACGCTTGCCGTCACGCCGCTTCGGGTGTTGACGGGCCTGAACTGGCTCGTGCGCTTGAGGCGCCTGTTCGGCCTCTTCAGTTTCTTTTACCTCTCGCTGCACTTCAGCGCCTTCGTCTGGCTCGATCTGGGCTTTCGCTGGAGGATCATTTTCGCAGAGATTGTGCTCAGGCCCTACCTGACGATCGGAATGCTGGCACTCCTGCTCCTGATTCCGCTCGCCGTGACGTCGACGCGCAGCATGCAGCGGCGGCTCGGGCGCCGCTGGGCGCAGTTGCATCGTCTGATCTACGCGATCGCGATTCTCGGCGTATGGCACTTCTGGTGGCACGGCAAACAGACCAGCAACGAGCCCGTCGTTTATGCCGGCATTCTCGCCTTGCTACTCGGGTTCCGAATCTGGCGCGGCTGGCAGCGCCGCCAGCGGCGTCAGGCCAGCGGCTAGTACACCCTGAAGCCGCCGTAACGACGGCGGATCGAGGCGTCGAGCCACCACCAGCCGCCGACGAATCCGGCACCGAGGACGACGACGAGCGCGGCGACGACCCAGGGCCAGGGTATGGCGCCCCGATAGAGCTCCACGCGCGCCTGGTACTCCGAGTTCTCGCGCTGCAGGCGTGCCAGCGTGTCTCTGGAGACTTCGGCCGCCGCGAGCTCGAGCCCGGCCGAGGCGACGATGCCCGTGGCTTCGTCCTTGGCCGAGTCGCGCTCCGCGATCGCCGCTTCGAGCTCGCGCTCGAGCTCGGCCGCCGTCGCCTCGACCTCGGTCACGCGCAGCAGCGCGGGCTTCTCGCTGACCAGGAAAGCCGATCTGACCCAGCCCTGCTCACCGTCCGCCGTTCTCACCCTGGCGTAGTTCGCCACGCGCTCGAGGACGGTCAGCGCGGTCCCGCTGGCGAGGTTGCGAAAAGGCGAGTCGCTCGTATCCTCGGCCCGGTGCAGGCCGAGTTGCAGCATGTCGGTGACGTAAGCCGTTTCCTGCGCGCCGGCCGTGGCGGTTAGGAGCAGGAGCACGAGCACGCTCAAAGTGGTAATTCGTCTCATCGATCCGATTCAACCCGGGGTCAACCCGGGGTCAGAGCCCGTGGGGCTCTGACCCCATTCTAGCTTTTCGGCCTCGCTGCCTGACAGGCGAATTCGGCCGCCGCGATCCAGTGACGGGCTTCGACGAGATTGGCCGGCGCGCTGGCGACACCGTAACGCAGGGCCAGAGGCGTGCGGCGGCCGTCTGATTCGAAACCGAGCGCCTCGGCCGACTGCACGAGCTCGACCGCGAGCATCGTCGCGCCATTGCTATCTCGCTCGGGCAGGTGCACGACGAAACGGTCGGCAGCGAGTCTGCATCCCGTCTTGTTCGGCGTCGGCGAGCGGCGTATGAGCTGCGCGACACGCTGGATCGCCTCGTCTCCGGCGGCGTAGCCGAACGAATCGTTGATCCCCTTGAGCGCATTGATGTCGAGGTAGAGCAGCGTACCGGCGTCAGCGCCCCGCGCAGCCGTCATCTTCTCGTCGAGATAACGCTCGAAGGCCGGCCGGCTCATGAGCCCGGACATGGCATCCTGTCGCTCCGACAAGAGCGCCATGGCCTGGCACGACAGGAACTCGATCAGCCTGACGTCGTCGAGCTCGAAGTTCGGGCTCCCGGCGCCCCGAAACAGCGCGATGAGCCCCATCGCTCTCGCCTCGCGGTCCGCGACGGGACAGGACAGGATCTTGTACGGCGCCTTCACGCTGTCGACCCGATTGACGACCATCGGCTTGTTGTTGAGCTGTACCCAAGCCAGCAGGTGCTTGCGCGTGGCGTCCAGCTGCGCGCGCGTTTCGGCATCGGTGGCCGATTGCGCGATCTCGGTGAGGCCCTGATCGGGGATGCAGAAAACGGCGCAAAGGCAATCGAGCTGCTCAACACAGCGCTTGAGAAGTTGCCCGATCGCACCGGGGCTCGCCAGATCGATCTCGGCGATTCCGAGGAGGAAGTTCATCCGCACATCCACGCCGGTAGCCTGAGGCTCCTGCTTTGCCGCGACGGGCGGATCGGCCGCGGGCCGCTCGAGCGCGAGCTGGGACGCGAGGCACCGGAACAGTGGCCGCGTCATGCTCGCCGCCATGGACTTGCCCGAGTTCGAATGCGTTCGCCCGAGCTCGACCAGGACGTAGCCGAAGACCTCGCCCGAGGAACCACCGAGCTTGGCAATCACGGCCGTTGCGCCTGCGCTCGTATCGCGGATTACGCCCTGGTTCAGGGAAAGGCCCTGATTGCGGTTTCTGAAGTCTTCGACGAGCTCGCGGAAATCGGGCCGCTCGAAGCCGTCCGAGCACCAGGCCAGGTCGCCGTCAATGGCGTAGATCGCGACGCAGCCCGAGCTCGGCAGCAGCATTTTGACGAGCTGGGCGTAGGCCTCATAGACCGGGGTCACGGGCTGCGCTTTGGCTTCGACTGTCGCGGGGACGTTCATCGCGGGCGGGTTTGACGGTGTTCCGACCGAAATCATGCCGTCTCGACCCGATGTTCGCGGTGATTTATGTCGCAGTCCCGGCCGCGGGCAGGCGGCCGGAATGGGCCGGATTCGGGCAGGCGCCGACGCCGGGACCTCCCGGACGGGCCGTCCGGCGCCGTGCCGTCAGCCGCGCCCGACCAGAAAACGCGGCGGGGCCGCTCTGGCCGGGGCCAAAGCGGCTTCGGCGTCGACGCGCGCGCCGCGCCCCATTGCGAGCACCTCGGTATAAAGCCGAACGATCGTCTGGGCATGCCACCAGGCCTCGGCCGGTGACATCTTCTGCACGCTCGCCTCGACACGATCGACCTTGCCGACCGGCGCGGCACGGTGCAGCGCCGCGTGAAGCTCGCCGAAGTCGACGTTGCTGTCGATCGGCAGATCAACCTGCCGAAGGTCTTCGAGATACTCGGTGTAGGCCCGGCGCAATCGATTCTTGATCGGCCCCTCGCCCACGAGAGTCTGGACGGCGGCCTCGAACCGCTCGACGATTTGGGACATGGTGCGTCCTTCTTGTTGTGCTTGCCGCGGCCCAAGGCCGCGGAGTCGGGGCGCCACGCCTGCCAAACAATTCAGCGCCCTGACGACCGAACGTATAACAGATTATGGGAACACCTCGCAAGTGACCGTTTTCAGGCCGCACTTTCGCGCGGCCGGCTGATTCCGAGCTTCTTCATGCGGTCGGCCAGCGTGGTCGGCTTGAGGCCGAGCAGCTTCGCGGCGCCGTTCGGACCCGAAACCCGCCAGTCCGACGCCCGCAGCGCATCGAGCATGTTGCGCCGGCTGAGCTCGTTGAGCTCCGCGTCGGTCAGGATTCGCTGTCGCTCGGCCTCGGCGGGCGCCGGATCCCGGCTCTGCGCGGCGGGATCGAGAATGTTCGCCATCGCGAGATCGAGCCTCAATACCTTGCCTTGCGACAGGATGACGGCACGCTCGATGACGTTCTTAAGCTCGCGAATATTGCCGGGCCAATCGTACCTCTTCAGCAGCGCGGCCTGCTGCTTCGACAGCGTCAACGGGGCGTGGCCGAAATCCTTGCAGGTCCGCTCGAGAAAGTGCAGGGCGAGCTGCACTACGTCATCACCGCGCTCACGCAGCGGCGGGACGTCGATCGGAAAGACGCTCAGGCGATAGAACAGGTCCTCGCGGAAGCGGCCGTCGGCAACGGCCTGCTCGAGATCCCGATTGGTCGCCGCGATGACACGAACGTTGACGGTACGCGTCTTCTCGTCGCCGACGCGCTCGTATTCGCTCTCCTGCAGCACGCGCAGAAGCTTGCTCTGGAGGGACAAGGGGATTTCGCCGACCTCGTCCAGAAAAATCGTGCCGCCATCGGCCAGCTCGAATCTGCCGACGCGATCCCGATGGGCGCCGGTGAAAGCGCCCCTGACGTGTCCGAAGAACTCACTCTCGAAGAGCTCATGCGGCATGGCCGCGCAATTGACCTTGACGAGAGGCCCGTCGCTGCGGGCGCTAGCGCCGTGAATGACGTGCGCGACGAGCTCCTTGCCGACGCCCGATTCGCCCTGAATCAGCACGCTGGCATCGGTCTGCGCCACCGCCTCGAGCCGCGCCAGCATCTTCTTGAGGGCGGGACTTTCGCCGATCACGCGGCCGAAGTTCATGGAAACCTGCACTTCCTCGCGAAGATAGTCGCGCTCGCGCTCGAGCTCTTCCCTGAGCCGCGCGTTCTCCTCGAAGGCTGCTCTCAGCTGGCGTTCGGCGCGGTTGCGCTCGGTGACGTCCTTGCAGGCCACGAGCAAGCCGACGACCTTGCCGTTCTCGTCCCGATTGTGCGCGGCCGAGAGCAGCGCCTCGATGACTTCGCCGTCCCGCGTCACGAACTCTCGCGGCTCGTTCTGCAGCGCGCCCTGCGCAATGATATTCTCGACCTGCTCCTGCGTCAGCGAAGCCCGCGTGCCCTCGCTCATGAAGTCGACGATCGGGCGGCCGATGACCTCCTCGCGACGGTAGCCAAGCTTCTTCAGCCAGTGATCGCTGACATAGACGATTCGTCCTTTGGCGTCGACGGCATGCAACATCGCGGGTGTCGCGCGGTAGAGCTCACGATAGTGCTGCTCGAGCCTGAGCTCGCGGTTGATCTCGTGATAAACGGCCACCGTGCGGACAAAGTCGCCGGCCTCGCTGCGCTCGCTGACGGCTCTGGCGATGCAGCTGACTCTTTCTCCCGTCTTGGTCGAGAGATCGATCGCGGCATGCTCGAGGCGGCCTCGGCGCCTGAGCATCGGGAGGTACTCCTTCTCGATCAGGGCGGCTGACTCGGGCGTGGCGAGGTCGTGCGGCCGCAGCTGCGCGAGCTCCTCGCGTGAATAGCCGAAGCGCTCGATCCACGCTTCGCTGACGTCGATGAAGTAGCCCTCCTTGTCGAACGCGACGAGCAGGGTGGGACTGCGGCGGAAAAGCCAGCGGTATCGATCAGCGAGCGGCATGACTTAAATTTACGGTATTTCGGAACCTAGATCAACGGTAATTCGTGAATTAACGGAATTTCGTTACATTACTGTTCTCTAAGCCATTGATTTTTCAATACCTCAAGATTGGCATGCTCCATGCATAGTTTAGCGCAGATGTTTGAGGCTCCGATCGACGACTACCGGAGTCCCGTAAGTGCAAAGGACAGTGCAATGACGAAGACAGGTTTCGAAAGCAGGCAGCGTGTCCTCCTCGCCGGAGCGCTCGCCCTGTTCAGTCAGGCCGCGCTCAGTGGTGAGGCGAACGCAGCCCGAAACGGCCCGGAGGAGGTCAGGGTTTCCGCGCCGAGCCAGGAAATCGCGATCGCCGATCCCAGGATCGAGACCGATGCCGAAGCCGTGATCGAAGCGCTGAATCGTCGCATCGCCAAGGATCTCGAGCGCAGCATCGAGGCAATGAGCGGGGCACGAATCGAACTTGTAATTTCGGAGTTCCCGACACGCGGCTAGCGTGCGCGACCCCCCGCGTCCGCGGCGATTCCCCCCCGCAGCGGACGCCGGCCTAGCCGGAAGGCACTTTGGTGGGGACCAGGTTGTCCGGCGTGAGACAAACGGACTTTGGATTCCAAGACGGAAGACACGGAAGTTTGAGCCTGGTCCCCTCTTTCTTTATCCCTCCCGCTCAACGCAGGCGATCGTCGAGGAAGGCCAGTGCCTGGGTCCAGGAACGCACAGCCGCCTCGTGGTCGTAAGCGCTTCCGGCGGGATTCGCGAATGCGTGGTCGACGGTCAGGTACACCTCTACCCGAGCCGTCTTGCCGAGCTCGTTCAGGGTATCCCTGAATGCGAGCGCCAAGCGCGAAGGAATCGACTCGTCGTGCTGGGCGAAGATGCCAAGCAGCGGAGCCTCGAGGTTCGCGAGCAGGGCCGTATTGGTGACGAGATCCCCGTAGAACATGACCACGGCGTCGAGCCGGTCGCGGAGATCGAGCGCGGCCTCCAGCGACCAGGCGCCACCGAGACCCCAGCCGAGCACGGCGATGCGAGGCGCGAGAACGAATTCGTCGAGATACCGGTGCGCCTGCCGGATGTTCTCGATCGTCGCTTGACGGTTGCGCATCACGGCCGCCATCAGTCGTTCGGCTTCGGCCGGCGACGTCGCCGTTTGACCGCCGTAGAGGTCGAGCGCGAGCACCGCATATCCCTCGCCGGCCAGCCGGCGCGCCATCGCGCGGATGTTGTCGTTCAGCCCCCACCACTCGTGGATCATGATGACACCGGGCACGTCGACGGCATCGGCCGGCAGCACCATGTAACCGCGTAGGTTCTGTTCCTCGGTCTCGCCGTAGGCGACCTCCTCGGCGATCACGGCGACCGTGGGCTCGATGTCCGTTATCGCCGTCGGCGCGGGCTCTGCTGCGGCGGGGGCTGCGGCAGTGCCGGCCCCGGAAGCCCCCGTCGCGCCGGCCGCGTCCGCGGCCGGTCCATCGGCGTCGGCGCAGCCAACGAGAATCAGTCCAAGTGCAACGATCAGTCGATGTTTCATTCGCTTGCCTCACTGAATTGAAGCGCCCGCCCGAGCGGCCGATCGGCGACCCGCCCGTTCCGAAAGACGATCTCGCCGCCGAGTATCGTCATCGACACCTTAGACCCGAGCGTGACGCCCTGCAAAGGGGACCATCCACACTTATAGAGGATTTCGTCGGTCGTCCCGACCGTCTGCTCAGCCGCAAGATCGACGACCGCGAGATCGGCGAACGAGCCTTCCCGGACGAACCCGCGATCGACGATGCCGAACAGCCTCGCGGGATTGTGCGCCGCCTTTTCCACGATCTGCTCGAGACTGAGGTGGCCCTGGTGTCTGAGCTCGAGCAGCATCGCGAGCGAATGCTGCACGAGCGGCAGGCCGGACGGCGCATGGAAGTAGTCCCGGCCCTTCTCCTCCAGCGTGTGCGGCGCATGATCCGTCGCGATGACGTCGATCAGATCCGAGACCACGGCCTGGCGCAGGGCATCCCTGTCCCGCCGCGTCTTGATGGCCGGATTGCATTTGATCATCGCGCCAAGCCGCTCGTAGTCGCCGTCATCGAACCACAAGTGATGCACGCAGACCTCGGCCGTGATGCGCTTGGCGCTGATTGGACCGGCAGCGAAAAGCTCGAGCTCCCTCGCCGTCGTCAGATGAAGGATATGCAGCCGCGTGCCGTGGCGGCGGGCGAGATCGACGGCCAGCGAAGAAGAGCGATAGCAGGCTTCGGCGGAACGAATCTGCGGATGCATGGCCATCGGCACGTCGTCTCCGTATTCCTCGCGGGCTCGCCGCTCCGCCTCCCGAATCATCGGTGAATACTCGCAATGGGTTACCACGGGCAGGCGGGCTGCGGCGAAGATGCGCTCGAGCGCCGCTTCGTCGTCGACGAGCATGTCACCTGTCGACGCGCCCATGAAGACCTTGATCCCGCAGGCGTCCTCGGCCGTCAGGGCCCTGATCTCGTCGATGTTGCCGTTGGTCGCGCCGAGATAGAAACCGAAATTGGCGAAGCTGGCCCGGGCCGCGACGGCCTTCTTCGCGCTCAAGCCGGCCCGGTCGGTGCACGGCGGAACGTTGTTCGGCATGTCGAGATAGCTCGTCACGCCGCCGGCGATCGCAGCACGCGATTCGCTCGCGATGTCCGCCTTGTGCGTCATGCCCGGCTCGCGAAAATGGACCTGATCGTCGATGATGCCGGGCAGCACATGACGCCCTTCGAGATCGATAACCTCGGCGCCGGCCGGAACGCTTCCGGAGCCGATGCGCTCGATCCTGTCGCCGACGATCAGAACGTCCTGCTCGACGATCCGGCCTTCGTTGACGACGGTCCCATTGGCGAGCAGCAGTCGATTCATCCGTTCGCCCTCGCGGACAGCCGCTCGGTTGCGGCGACGAGCTCGGCGGCAATCCCGGGCTCGAACGCGGAGTGGCCCGCATCGGGGACGATTCTCAGATCCGCTTCCGGCCAGCGCTCGGCGAGCTCGACCGCCGTGATCGGCGGGCAGACGACGTCGTAGCGACCCTGTACGATGACGCCTGGAATGTCCCGTATGCGGTCGACGCCGGTCAATAGCTCACCCTCATGCTCGAAGAAGCCGCCGTTGACGAAATAGTGCGTCTCGATCTTCGCAAGCGCTATCGAGAAGTCGTCTGCCGCGAAAGCCTTTTCGCGCTCCGGGTCCGCGAGCAGGGAGCTCGTCGCGCCCTCCCATACCGACCAGCATCGCGCGAGCTTGCGCTCGAGCTCGGAATCGCCGCAGTTGAGTCTCCGATGATAGGCTCCAAGCAGATCGCCCCGCTCCTCTTCGGGGATCGGCGCCACGAATTCCCGCCAGAGCTCGGGGAAGAGCTCCCTGGCGCCATGCTGATAAAACCAAAGCAATTCCGACCGCCTGAGCAGAAAGACGCCACGCAGCACGAGACCCGTCACTGCCTCGGGATGAGCCTCGGCATAAGCGAGCGCCAGCGCGCTGCCCCAGGATCCGCCGAAGACGAGCCAGCGCTCGATGCCGACATGGCGGCGCAGGCGCTCGATGTCCGCCACCAGATGCGACGTCGTATTGGCGACGAGCGATGCCAGCGGCCGGCTCCGGCCGGAACCGCGCTGATCGAACAGCACGACGCGTTGCGTGGCCGGATCGAAGAAACGCCGGGCATTGGTGTCGCCGCCGCCGCCCGGCCCGCCGTGAAGGAAGACGACGGGCCGGCCCTCGGGCCGGCCGACCTGCTCGTAATAGATCTCGTGCCCGGAGCCGACGTCGAGATAACCGCTGTCGAACGGCTCTGTCCGCGGGTACAGAATCTCTTCCAGACGGCGATCCATGGCGGCCTCCCTGTCGGCGACGTTCCTTACATTGTAGTAATACGCGAGCCTTGAATCTCCCCGGACCTGTATGCAGAATTGTTCGCCGTCCGTGACGTGCGACTCGCACGACAAGCCGCCATGATCGACTGTAAAGGCCTGACCAAACAGTACGGTCCATTGCGGGCCGTAGACGACCTGAGCTTTAGCGTCGAGCCCGGCGAGGTTCTCGGGTTTCTGGGACCGAACGGCGCGGGCAAAACGACGACAATGCGAATCATCGCCGGATTCGTGTCGCCGACGGCCGGCAGCGTCTCCGTCTGCGGCTACGATGTCGAGTCGAACCCGATCGCGGCCAGACGCGCCATCGGTTATCTGCCGGAAGGCGCGCCCTGTTATCCGGAGATGACGCCGCTGTCGTTCCTGCGCTTCGTCGCCGAGGCTCGTGGCATGCCGGCGAGCCGGCGCTCGGCCCGTCTCGACGAGGTCATCGGGCTTTTGCATCTGGAATCGGTTCTCGAGCAGAGCATCGACACGCTGTCGAAGGGCTTCAAGCGCCGTGTCGGCCTGGCGCAGGCCATACTGCACGACCCCGAGGTGCTGATTCTCGACGAGCCCACCGACGGACTGGATCCGAACCAGAAATTCGATGTTCGGCGCCTGATCAGCAGCATGGCCGCCAACAAGATCGTCGTGATCTCGACTCACGCGCTCGAAGAGGTCGATGCGGTGTGCAATCGCGCGCTGATCATTGCGCACGGAAGAATTCTCGCCGACGACACGCCGGCTGGCCTCGAATCGCGGTCTCGCTTCCACAACGCCGTGACGATCAGGCTGAAGGACGCGACGCGGACCGAGGCCGTCAACGCGGCCGTCGCGGCGCTCGGCGAAGTGGCGGCCACCGAGGTAGACGGGCAGGCCGGCCGGCTCACGGCCTTTCCGGCGCCGGGCAAGCAGCCGCTCGGAGCAATCAGCCAGCTCGCTGCCCAGGAGAACTGGGAGCTTGCCGAGCTGCACCTGGAGTCCGGCAGGCTCGACGAGGTCTTTCGAGCGGTTACCGGAGGGGCGAGCGCATGAACGGCACCGTCGCGGTCCTCAAACGCGAGCTGAAGGGCTACTTTCTGACGCCGGTCGCCTACGTCTTCATCGTGATCTTCCTGATCTCCGCGAACTGGCTGGCTTTCGGCGTCGGGCTGCTCTATGAGCGCGGCCAGGCGGACCTCGATCCGTTTTTCACGTTCCACCCATGGCTGTTTCTGTTTCTGGTGCCCGCGCTCAGCATGCGCCTTTGGGCCGAGGAGCGAAAATCCGGCAGCATCGAGCTTTTGATGACCCTGCCGCTCGAACCGTGGCAGGCCGTCGTCGGCAAGTTCCTCGCTGCCTGGGCGTTCACGTCGATCGCGATTCTGCTGACCTTCCCGATCTGGATCACAGTCAATTATCTCGGCGATCCCGACAACGGCGCGATTTTCGCGGCCTACGTCGGCAGCATCCTGATGGCCGGCGGGTTTCTCGCGGTCGGCTCGTGCATTTCGGCCATGACCAAGAATCAGGTCATCGCGTTCGTCGTGTCCGTCATCGTCTGCTTCGTGCTGCTGGCAGCAGGCTACCCCTTCGTGCTGGATGCGTTTTCGGCATGGCTGCCGCCTGTGATCGTCGACGGAATCGCAAGCCTCGGTTTCCTGAGTCACTTCGACGACATCAGCAAGGGCGTGATCGACCTCCGCGACATCGTCTACTTCGGCCTTTTGATCGGCACCTTCCTTTACGCCAACACGCTGGTCCTCGGCATGACCCAGGCGGATTGATCGAATGAGCGGCGCCCGTCGGAAAAGCTTCGCTCTCGGCTCCCTCGCGGTCCTGCTGCTGGGATTCATCGCTGCCGTCATCGCAAGCAATACGCTGCTCGGCGGGTTTCGCCTCGATCTGACCGAGAACAGGCTTTACACGCTCTCCGCAGGCACGAGGTCACTGCTGTCGAACCTGTCGGAGCCGATCAATCTCTACTACTTCTTCTCCGAGCAAACCTCCGAGGACATTCAGATCCTGCGCGACTATTCCCGCCGCGTGCGGGAAATCCTCGACGAGTTCGTCGCCGAATCGAACGGCTCAGTGCGCCTGCAAACGATCGATCCGCAGCCGTTTTCCGAGGAGGAGGATCGGGCCGCGCGATTCGGGCTGACCGACCTCGCGCTCGGGACCGGCGGCGACAGCATTTATTTCGGCCTCGCTGCCACGAATCTGATCGGGGACGAAGCCGTCATCGAGCTTTTCGATCCCGATGAGGAAGCCTCGCTCGAATACGATCTCGCGCGTCTGATCTACAGCCTGGCCACGCCCGACAAACCGGTCGTCGGGCTGATCTCGGGCGTCCCGATGAGCGGCGGCTTCGACCCGCAGACTCAAGGTGTACGCCAGCCCTGGATCATCGATCAGCACATCCGGCAGCTCTTCGACGTGCGGACGCTCCCGGCCGGAGCCGAAGCGATCGACGAGGACGTGAGCCTGCTCTGGATCGTGCATCCCGTCGACCTGCCGGAAGCGACGCTCTATGCGATCGACCAGTTCGTGCTCGGCGGCGGCCGCGCGCTGATCTTCGTCGACCCGCTGGCGGAGGTCGCTGGATCCGACCCGACCGCGGCCGGCGCGGCCACCGGCTCGGATCTTGGGCCTCTCTTCGACGCCTGGAGGATCGAGTTCGACCCGAGCCGGGTCGTCGCCGACAATCGCTATGCGCTCAGCGTTTCGAGCGGAGGCAGGGCCGTCCGGCACATCGGCGTGCTCGGCCTCGGCGCGGAAGCGATGGCGCAGGACGAGATCGTCTCGGCGGGTCTTGCGGACATCAACCTCTCGACCGCCGGCAGTCTCGGTCTCGCCGAGGGTGCCGAGGTCACGTTCGTTCCCCTGCTGCAATCGAGCGTGGACTCCGGGCTCATGCCGGCAGCTCAGTTCCAGTTCTTGACCGATCCTATCGCGCTGCTCGATTCGTTCGCGCCCGACAGCGAAGCGCACGTTCTCGCCGCGCGCATCGAGGGTCCGCTCGACACGGCATATCCTGCCGGTCCGCCGGTTTCCGGCGACGGGGAGCCCGCGCGCGCGCCGCCCGAGGATCATCTCGCATCGTCGGACGAGTCCAACCTGATCGTTGTCGCCGACGTCGATATCCTGAGCGACAGGCTCTGGGTCACGATGCAGCGCAGCATCTTCGGTCAGCAGATTGCATCACCGATCGCAAACAACCATGACTTCGTCGCGAACGCGATCGCGAATCTCGCCGGCAGCGCGGATCTGATCGGCCTCAAGAGCCGGCAGACTTACGATCGCCCGTTCGACCGGGTCCAGGCGCTGCGCCGCGACGCCGACGTGCGCTTCAGGGCCACCGAGCAGCGGCTCGAAGCCGAGCTCGCGGTGACGGAGCGACGGCTCGGCGAGCTCCAATCGGCGCGAGAGGATGGCGGCTCCTTGTTCATGACGGCGGAGCAGCAGGCGGAGCTCGAACGTTTCCGTCAGGAGCAGCTCAGGATCCGCGAGGAATTGCGCGCCGTGCAGCGCCAGCTCGACCAGAGCATCGAGGGTCTCGGCACGGCCCTGAAACTGATCAATATCGTCGGCATTCCGCTCGGCCTCGCGCTCGCCGCATTCGCGGCGTACCTCTTGCGGCGTCCCCGAAAGAAGGAGGCATCGAAGTGAACCGGAAGGCATTCGGTATTCTGCTGGCAGTCGCCTGCGTCTTCGTCGTTCTGGCGATCATCGGGCAGGGCCCGTCCGATACACGCCAGGTCGCCGGCGATTCGGCCGGGACCCTGCTGTTTGCGAACCTGACCGGCGATCTCGAAAGCATCGACGAGATTCTCGTCGACGCTGCCGGCCGCGAGCGGCTCGTCACCCTCGAGCGCCCGGCCGGGCGCTGGACCGTTGCCGAGCTCGACGGCTACGAGGCCGAGCGCAGCTCGGTCAACGGGCTCCTGATCGCACTCGCCGAGGCGCGAATCGCGGAGGAGAAGACGGCAGACCCCGCGTTTCATTCGAGGCTCGGCGTCGAGGCCATCGACGACACCGAGGCCGGCGGAGTCGAGCTGACGCTCGTCGCGGGCGACGGCGACCGCTATTCCGTCGTCCTCGGTGACGACTATGGCGGCGGGCAACGCTATGCGCGCCTCACCAACGCGGACCTGAGTGTCCTGATCGACCGTGACCCCGAGGTCCCGGAGGATCCGTCGGACTGGGTCGCGGCCGAGATCATCGATATCTCGGCCGATCGCGTGCAGCGCGTCGAGATCAGCCATGCGGACGGAGACCGGGTCGCGATTGCCAAACCGGCGCGCGACGAAACCAATTTCACCGTCGAAGGCATCCCCGAAGGCCGCGAGCTGCAATACGCCGGCGTCGCGAACGCAACCGGAAGCCTGCTTCAGGGCCTTCGGCTCGACGCCGTCAGGCGCCGGTCGGACGAGCCGGGGGAACCGGGGACGACGACGGAGTTCTCGACTTTCGACGGGCTCGTCGTCACGGCCACGGCCACGGGCGGGCAGGACGACGAGGACGGCTGGCTCGCCTTCAGCGCCCGCTTCGATGCCGAGCAGGCGCTCGCTTTCGCCACCGAGCCGGTCACAGAGCCGATAGCCGATGCCGACGACGACGTCGCGACGGACGCGATGGCCGAAGCCGAGGCTATCAACGCGCGTCTCGCCGACTGGCAGTACCGGATTCCGACGTATCAGTTCAGCCAGCTCACGCGTCGCATCGAGGATCTGCTGCGGCCGGACGACGACGAGTAGCGGGCCGGCGCCGCCTCGCATAGACTCGGACCGGGCTCAAGGCATCGTCGCAAAGCCGGGTCCACGCTCACCATGTCCGGTGCCAACCGCCTCATCGCCGACTACCTCGCCCGCATCGAGCGCGCCCGCGTCTACGACTCATCCGTCGAGACTCGGCTCGACTTTGCACCCAAGCTGTCGCGGCGGCTCGGCAACGAGGTCTTTCTGAAGCGCGAGGATCTTCAGCCGATCTTCTCCTTCAAGTGCCGCGGCGCCGAGAATCGCCTGGCCCATATCCCGAAGGCCCGTTTGAGCCGCGGCATCATCGCAAGCTCAGCCGGCAATCACGCCCAGGGTGTCGCGCTCGCGGCGCGCCGGCTCGGCGTGAAGGCGCTGATCGTCATGCCGCGGTCGACGGCCCCGATCAAGATCGACGCCGTCGACGCGCTCGGCGGCGAGATCGTGCTCCATGGCGAGACTTACGATGACGCCTACGCGCACGCCGTATCGCTGGCGGGGAAGAAGAGACTCGAGTTCATCCATCCGTTCGCCGATCCCGACGTGATCGCGGGCCAGGGCACCATCGCGCGCGAGCTCGTGGCGCAATCGGATCGGCGCCCCGCTGCCGTATTCGTGCCCATCGGCGGCGGCGGGCTCGCGAGCGGCGTCGGCGTCTGGCTCAAGCGCCATTGGCCCGAGACCCGTCTCGTCGGCGTCGAACCTGTCGACGCGGCCAGCATGCATGCGGCGCTCGCGGCGGGCGGGCCGGTCGAGCTCGAGCGCGTCGGCGTTTTCGCCGACGGCGTCGCGGTGCGGCGCGTCGCCGACGAGACGTTCAGGATCTGCCGCGAAGTCCTGAGCGAGACGATTCAGGTCGACACCGATGCGATCTGCGCCGCGATCAAGGACATCTACGAGGATACGCGGGTCGTCGAGGAACCCGCGGGCGCGCTCGCCGTCGCAGGCCTGAAGCAGCACGTCGAGACCCGGGGCCTCGAGCGCGAGCGCCTGATCGCCGTCAATACCGGGGCCAATCTGAATTTCGACAGGCTCCGCCATATCAGCGAGCGGGCCGATATCGGCGAGCATCTCGAGGCGCTGTTCGCGGTCGAGATTCCGGAATGCCGCGGCGCCTTTCTCGCGTTCTGCACGGGGCTCGGATCCAGAAACGTCACCGAGTTCAACTATCGCTATTCGCCGGGCGAGAAGGCGCGAATCTTTCTCGGCGTCAGCCTGTCGGGCTCCCGCACCGATGCCGCGAGCATCGTCGAGTCGTTGACGGGAAAGGGCTACAGAGTCCTGAACTTGAGTGATAACGAGCTCGCCAAGCTGCACATCCGCCATATGGTCGGCGGCCCCGTGACCGGTCTCGTCGATGAGCTCGTGTTTCGCTTCGAGTTCCCCGAACGCCCGGGCGCATTGCTCGCTTTTCTCGAGGCCGTCGGCGTCCAATGGAACATTTCGTTGTTTCATTACCGGAACCACGGCTCCGACTACGGTCGTGTTCTGGCCGGCATCCAGGTGCCCGAGGGCGAGCGAGGCGAGCTGATGCGGCACCTGGACGCGCTCGGATACGCCTGGTGGTGGGAAACCGACAACCCGGCGTACCGGCTTTTTCTGTCCGGCTGAGCCGGCTTCAGTGGGGTTTGCGGCGTCGCCTCAGATCCTGCTGCGGCTCGACACCGTGTGAGCGCAGGAGCCGCGCTGCTCTGCGGCTGCCCGTCCGCACCCAGGTCTCGTAGAGCCTGAGCATATCGGGCTCATCGCATGCGCGGCGGCAGAGATCCGTGATCACGTCCACGAAGTCGACGAAGTTCTCCGCGAGCTCCGCGAACACCGGACCCAGCGCGAGATCGCGGTACGACTGGTGGGTGGCGCTCGACAGCGTGGCATAAGCGGAGCCGCCCATGCTGACGTAGTAATCGACGTCGACGACGCGGTTCTTGAGGCTTTCGGCCAGAAATCCCGCGATGAACAGCGACTGGTCGCCGACGCGTCGCAAGGCCCGGTTCCTTTCCTCCCGGCTGCCGTCGACAGCCTCGGCAAGGAGCAGCGCCACCGGCTTGAGCTCGGGCCCGTTCTCGCCCTCGTCGAACAATGCCTCGGAACGAGCGTACACCGTCAGCAAGTCGACGACATAGCAGCTCGTGTGCTCGTCGACCTCGACGTCGTTGCGCTGAAGCGACGCAGCGACGGATCGCATGAAGTACTCGCGAAGATTCTTAACCGGCCGTATTCGCGGCATGTCTAGACCCTCCGGTGTCGAGTATATTTTGGCCCGAACCTATTATTGGTGCATCAGATCACGTTTTGCAGCGCTGCCCGTGGCCTTGGTGCGGGGCCCTGTCGCCGAGGTTGCGCGCGAGGAATGTGAACTGCGTGCGAAAATGAAGCGCGAGACGCCGATCCCAGTGTTTTGCCCGGAGCAGGGCCGCATGATTCAGGCGATAGATGACGCGCAGTCGCACCGTGCAGCCGTCGCAGAGAGGCTCGATGCGCCAGCGCATCGTCACGCCCACGCGGCAGGGCGGATCGTGCAGGATCTCCTTGAGCGTGGCGCCGAGCGGTCGAACGGTCTCGACGACCCTTCCGGCTCTGAGCACGGCGCCGTTCTGGCAACGGTAACGGGAGCCGGGTGCAGGCCACGCGCCAACGCCGTCCTGCGATGATGCCGGCCAGCGCCTAAACGCGAGCGTTCGCCCGAGGGCCACGTAAATCTCGTTGACGGTCGCCGCAAAGACGCCTTCGAGTTGCTGCTTTCTGGCCAACTCATCCGCTCGTTCATCGCTCGACACGAGCTTAGGGAATGGCTGCCGGCGGAGGAACGCGAGAATCGAAGTCATTCGTCCACATTGAGCGGCACGGAATCGCGACTCGGCGACGCGGTATCATCGACATCGGAATCGATTCATGCATCAGCATCTCGTTATCGCCGGCGGCGGACAGGCCGCAACGCAGGCCGTCCACTCCGCGCGGCAGACCGGTTTCGAGGGCCGAGTCAGCCTCGTTTGCGCCGAGCCACATCTGCCGTATCAGCGCCCGCCGCTGTCGAAGGGCTTCCTTGCCGGAAAGGTCGCGCGCGACCGACTACAGCTGAAGCCTGCGCAGTTCTACAGCGCGCGCGAAGTCGAGCTCAGGCTAAGCACGCGCGTCGATTCGTTCGATCCGGCGCGCGGTCGCGCTGTTTTGAGCAGCGGCGAAACCCTCGATTACTCGCATCTGTTGCTCGCGACCGGCAGCGAGCCGCGCCGGCTCGAGATTCCGGGCGCGGATCTGGCTGGGATTCATTACCTGCGCTCGATCGACGATGTCGAGGCCATCAAGGACGAGCTCGCCGACGGGATGCGGCTGCTCGTCGTCGGCGCCGGCTATATCGGTCTCGAGGTTGCGGCCGTCGCGGTCGGTGCCGGCCTGTCGGTGACCGTGCTCGAAGCCGAGCCGCGCGCGATGTCGCGCACGGTGTGCGCGGACGTCGCGGAATTCTTCGCGGGCTTTCATCGCGCCGCCGGCGTCGAGCTGCAATTCGCAACGCGGTTGACCGGGTTTTTCGGCGACTCGCGAGTCCGAGAAGCCGAGACCGCGGATGGCCGGCGAATCCCCTGCGATCTCGCCATCGTCGCGATCGGCATCGTGCCGCGCACGGCGCTCGCGGAAGCCGCGGGACTTGCGATCGACAACGGCATCGCGGTCGACGCCCGCTGCCGGACCTCGGCGCCGTCGGTTCTGGCCGCGGGTGACTGCTCGAGCTATCCGCATGCCTGGGTGGGACGGCGAATCCGGCTCGAGTCAGTGCAAAACGCTATCGAGCAGGGCAAGGTTGCCGCGGCCACGCTCTGTGGCCTGGAGCAGGCGTTCGAGGAGGTTCCGTGGTTCTGGTCGGATCAATACGATCTGAAGCTACAGATCGCGGGCGTCGCCGGCGGCTTCGACTCGACGGTGATGCGCGGGAATCCCGACGACGGCGGCTTCTCGGTTTTCTACCTCAACGGCGGGCGCGTGATCGCCGTCGATTCCGTCAACGACCCGCGCAGCTATATTGCCGCCCGGGCTCACCTCAAGAACAAGCCGCGCTGGCCGGCAGAAGCCATCGCCGATACCGATACGGATCTGAGCCGGCTCGCCGTTTGACTCGGCGCTCTAGTCCTCGTCGCCATTAACGGCCATTCGGATCATCAGTTGGCCGCTCAGGGACGCAAGACCGCCATCGTACGAGTCGAGCGACAGGCGCTCTCTGGCGCGGCCGCGCGCGCCCTCGTATGTGCCGGTCAATCCGAAGACTTCGGCCGCGGCATTCGCGGGGCCGCGGGTCGGATCGTATTTCCGCGGCCCGCCGTAGTCCCGGCCGAGCCAATCCACGCTGACGAGCGTGTCGCGCAGAAGCGGCCACTGATTGCTCTCGGCATGCACGAACAGGCTCCCGGCCCCCGGCTCGCTGATGAGCCAGTAGTCCTCGACCAGGAGCCCCGAGCGCAGCAGCTCGGATTCCGGCGACGGGATGCTGATGCGTGTCGCCGGAAACGGGACCGGCCGCGAATCCGCCCTGAGCCGGTATGCCGAGAGCCATGTGCCCCTGATGCCGTCCTCGAAAAGCAGCGAGACGTCGCCCGGCACGACCGGGATGTCGAGCTGATTGTCGTGCGTCGAGAGCCAGATGTCCGTTCCGGACAACCCGTACTCGAGTGACAGCTCGGGATTGCCGAGCGGTGCCGATTGACTCTGCGTCAGCGGATTGAAGTAGAGCATCGCACCTGCGGCAGCGGCGCCGAGGATCAAACCCGCGGCCAGGCTCAGGACGTACTTCATGTCGATCGCCTGCCGATGGTGTTCAGTCGCAGCGTGCCGCGAACCCCGCCGTTCTCATCGAGACCGGTGACGACCCAGGTCTCGACGAGCTCGAAGTCTATCCCCGAGAACTCTCCCGTAGCCGAGACGCTTCGCGCCGGCTGACTCGAATCGATCGACAGTGGCTGGTCGATCGACTGGCCCGCGATGAGTCCGCGCGCCGTGACCTCGGCCTCGATCGCGCCCTCTCGCGGCCCGCTCGCAGCCAGCGCTATCGCGCCCCTGCTCGGGATCGTCAGCAGCCACGCCGTTTGGGCCGTATCGCCCGTCTGAAGCTCGTGGCGTGCGGCAAGACCGATGACGTTGCCTTCGGCGTCGCGCAGTTTGTAGTGGCTCAGACGCAACCCGGTATCCCGGGTCACCTCGGCACCCGCCGTCGACTCGATACGATCGACCGGCAAGTGCACCAGAAACTGCTCGACGCGGCCGCCGTTGGCGACGACGCTCGTCGCCGAACGATAACGCGTGTACTCAAAAATCGGGGCGAACCAGGCCAGAGCGAAGGTGCCCGCCAGCCCGAGAATGAAACCAAGTTGCAACAGCCGTTTCATCGCAATTCCGGCAGCAAAGACGCTAGTCTGAGGCGTTTCCGGCACTCAAACGGTTAATCCAATCACATATTTCCAAGCTGTCGCTTCTGGGACCTAAAGCCCGCTCGCCAGGTGCGCGGTAAGAAACTCGTCGAACGGCCGCTCAGTCGCCGCCTCCCTCGCCGCCGCGTCCTCGAGCGATCTGGCGGCGAGCGCTTCGAGCGCTTCGAGGCGCCCGTCCCGGAACCGATACTCGAGATAGGCGCGCCGGTTCCGCCTGGCTCGCGCGAACGCCCATTCGAAGAAGGACCGGGCATCCGTCTCGAGCTCCCGAAGCACCTGCGCCGAGAGCGTCCGATCCGGATCGAGCGCGGCCTCGCGAGCCTGGCGGACGGCGGCGGAGTACGCAGCGCCGTCCTCGTCGAGCTGGGCGGCGACGGCGTCGAGCCTGTCGATGAGCTCGGCGGCCCAGATCGTCAATGCGACTTCGCGGCCGTTGCGGAACAGGCGAAGCCCTGGCTTGCGCCCCTCCCATGCGACGACGAGCTCGCGCTGATCGATCTCGGCCTGCTCGTCCTCGCTGATCGGACCGCTTTCGGCAAGCAGACAATAGAGTAGCAGCACCTCGATGAATCGCGCCTGCTCCACGGTGACGCCATAGGGCGCGAACGGATTCAGGTCGAGCGTTCGCACTTCGACGTACTCGACGCCCGTGCTCGCGAGCGCCGCGATCAGCCGCGGCGACTTGCCGGCAGGCTTCGGCCTGATCGAGCTGTAGTACTCGTTCTCGAGCTGAAGCAGATTGGCATTGAGCTGCCGATACTCGCCGTCGACGAGCACGCCGATCGCTTCATAACGCGGCTCCCGGGTCGTCAGCGCGCGCGACAGCTCGCTCAGGTACTCGTCGAGCGAGTTGACCGGGATACTGAGCCTCGCTTGCGTCGAGTTGCGATAGCCCATGTCGCTCATCCGCAGCGACGTCGAGTGCGGCGCATACCAGGTATCGCGGCTCAAGGATTGAAGCCTCGGGTGCCCGTTCGGACGAAACGACTTGCAAAAGGCCGGCGACGCGCCGAAGAGATAAGTAACGAGCCAGCCGACACGGCGGTAGTTTCTGACGAGCCCCATCATGCGCTCGGATCTGAACGCCGTCGGCTCGAGCCGGGCGCGCTCGAGGTCGGCGAGCGCAGGCCACAATCCCGCCGGCAGCGAAAAATTGAAATGCGCGCCCGCGATCGCCTGCATCGCGCGCCCGTATCGGTATCCCAGTCCGCTGCGATAGATCGTGCGCAGCCTGCCCTCGTTGCTTGGGCCGTACTGCGCGATCGGCACCGCTTCGTCGGAATCGATGATGCAGGGCATGCTCGCCGGCCAAAGAAGCTCGTCACCCGCGCTTCGTTGCACGAAGGCGTGCAACTCCTCGAGCCATGCGAGCGCCGACCCGGGCTGCTCGCACGGCGGCGTCACGAACTCGAGCAGTGCCTCCGAGTAGTCGGTCGTCAGGTAAGGATGAGTCAGAGCCGATCCGAAGGCGCGCGAATGGGGCGTTTCTGCCAGACGGCCGTCCGGCCCGACTCGCAGGCTCTCCTTCTCGAAGCCGCGGAGCCCGGGCTTTAGTAAGCGCCTGTGATCTGCGGATGCGAGCCAGCCGAGACTGGCATCGAGCGAGGCTGCCCTCATTGGGATTGCGTCTTGGTTCCTACGGCGGTCAGGCGCCGCCGGCCGCATTATAGTGCGAGCTACGGAGACAGCGGCGCCGGGTGTGAACTCCGTTCACGCAAGCCCGCGTCGAGTCTTATATTTTTGCCGGCACTCGAGCAGGAGAATTCGCATGAAGGCTTTCCGGCGTCGGATCGGCGATTCCGCCAATGGACCGACGACATACATTGCGAGCGGATCGACGATCAGCGGCAAGTTGAAGGGCGAGGGCGCTTACGTGTTTTGCGGCGCCGTCGACGGGGACTGCGAGATAACGGGACCCGTGACGCTGGCCGAAGGCGGCCGCTGGAAAGGCACGCTAAAGGCGACCGACGTCGTCATTGCCGGCACCGTCGACGGCGACGTCATCGCGGCGAACCGGGTCGAGATCGCGGGCACGGCACGGATCGCCGGCAGCCTGTCGGGGGCCTCGATCGCGGTCGCCGAGGGCGCCGTCATCGAGGGCGAGATCAAGGTCACGAGCGGCGATACGCCGAAGCGATTCGACGAGAAGCGTGGCTCCTCCTTCGATCAGAGCTCCTCGGCGACCTGAACCGACCGCTTAAGATCGGCCACGATCTCGCGATCGATCCAGGTCGCGCCCAGGGCCGCGTCCACGAATCCGCAATGTCCCCCATGCCGGGCGAGCGATATCTCGAGCGCCGGATTCCTTGCTACCTCGTCCAGGTCGGCCACCGGTATGACAGGATCGTCCGCGGCCGCGATGATCCGCGTCGGAACGCGCAAGGCTTCGAGCGCATCACCGGTGATCGCGTACCCGGACAGGTACGCATCGAGGCTGCCGAACTCCGTGTACCGCTCGACGAAGAACTCGGTCGTCGCTGAAAGGCTATCGAATCGCCTCAGGTCGCCGAACTCATATATATCCGGAAAGGCGACGGCCTTTTCGGCGAGCGAGCGGCGCCAGCGGCGGAGGAAATGGCGGCGGTAAATCCACAGGCCCTCGTCGAGCGCCCGCATCGTGCTGTGCGGCTTGAGCACGGGGCAAACTGCGATGATCCGGTCGATCGCCAATCCGATGCGCCCCGCCCGCGCGCCGACCCGCAAGGCAAAGTTGCCGCCGAGCGATTGCCCGACGATCGCGAAATGTCTACCGCCGAAGGTTTCTCTGATCCGCCGCACGGCGCCGACGACCTCGTCGATACGGCACGAGTGAAACAGGCCTTCATTCAGCGCCTTGGTATCGCCGTGATCGCGCAAATTCAGCCGAAACACCGAGAAACCGGCCTCGAGCAACGCACTGCCGGCAGACAATATGTAGGACGAGTCCGCCGACCCCTCCCAGCCGTGCAGCAGCACAACGAGTCCGCGTTCCTCTCGATCGTTAGCGCTGATGAATCCCTGCAGCCTTACGCCGTCGCCGCAATCGAGCACCGCTTCGCGGGAAGAGCTCCTGAGCCTCGCGGCGGTGGCCTGCACGCGGCGACGGCGCCAGGGCACCTGCGTGATGACGGACTGGACGTGCCGGTGCTTCAGCAGCGCGGGCGGCCGAAAGGCGGCACCGGCGAAGCCGGCGCCGCTCGCGATATCGCTTGCTGAAGGGCCGTCCGGCCCGCTCATAGGCGGCATGATTTCGGCAGATCTAGTAGAATCCAGACTCATACCGGATACGCATCGGCGCGGACGCGGCGGCCGCAGCTCCTCGATCCGGCGGACAAAAATTATAACAACGCCGAGGCGGAACCGGCTCGTGCCGGCAACTGGACGGAGCTTTCGCTGATGAGCCGAGGAAAGACAGACCTCAAAGGGCTGGCGAAGCGGGCACTCGGCCGCGGGGCGAACCATTCGTCCGCATCGGGCTCCGACACGTCGTCGGAAGCGGACTCCCGGGACGCGGATCATCTGTCGCGCGACCGGCTCGACCTCGTTCTGCACAGCCTGAACGAGGCGATTTTCTTCGCCGACCCCGAGGGTCTCATTCAGGAGGCCAATCGCGCCGCCGCCGAGCTCCTCGACCAGGGCGCCGATACGCTGGTCGGCCTCGACATCAACTCCCTGCTGACCGCCAACGACCGGCGCAGCGCGAGCCGCCAGGAGGGCTGGCGTCCGCAGGAAGCCGTGATCAAGCGGGCCGACGGCACGTTGATCTCGGTGTCCTACACCAAATCGGCATTGCACGACGATGCCGGCGGGCTTGTGTCGCACATTTATGCCGTGCAGAACATCGACGAGCGCAAGCAGGCGGAGAAGCGCATCCGTTATCTCGCCAGAGTGGACGCGCTGACCAAGATGGCGAACCGCATGCAGTTTCAGCACATGCTGCAACAGTCCATCGCGCGGGCGAAGCGCGATCAGAACTATCTTGCCATCCTGTATCTCGACGTCGATCGCTTCAAGGACATCAACGACACCTTCGGGCACTCCGCCGGCGACACGAGCCTCGAGATATTCTCCCAACGCATTACCGATGTTCTGCCGGCGGAGTCCGTGCCTGGACGCCTGGCGGGTGACGAGTTCTGCATCGTGCTCAAGACCTCCTCGCAGATGGAGCAGCTCGTGCAGGAAGTCGAGGTCATCGGCAGGAAGCTCCTGTACTCGGTGGGTCGCCCGTTCCGCGTTCAGGGCGAAGAGATCTTCATGAGCACGAGCATTGGCGCCGCGATCTATCCGCGCGACGGGGAAAACGTCGTCGACCTCCTGCGCAATGCCGACGCGGCGCTGTACCAGGCCAAGAAGGCCGGCGGCAATTGCATCGAGTTCTTCGGCGAGCACGTCGCACGGGCCGGCGAAGAGCGGCTGATGCTCAAGAGCAAGCTGCGCCGCGCGTTCGAGCGCCACGAGCTCAGGCTCGACTACCAGCCGAAGTACAGGCTCAGCGACGGCCGTATCGCCGGCGTCGAAGCGCTGATCCGGTGGGACCTGCCCGAGCGCGGAATCGTGCTGCCTTCGGACTTCATACCGATAGCGGAAGAGAGCAATCTGATCCTGCAGCTCGGCGAGTGGGTGCTCGATCGGGTCTGCGCCGACTTCCGCGAGTGGCAGCGCACGATGCCGTCGCCGTGCCGGGTTTCGATCAACCTGTCGCTGCGTCAGCTACAACAGCAGCGATTCCTCGACGGCGTCCGCAAGACCTTCAGGCGGCACAGCGTTTCGCCGACCTGCTTCGAGCTCGAGATTACCGAGACGACTCTGATGCACGACGTGGAGCGCACTGTGAAAATCCTCGATGCGCTCTACGGCATGGGACTGAATCTCGCGATCGATGACTTTGGAACCGGCTATTCCTCCTTGAGCGCGCTACAGCAGTTTCCGATCTCGACGCTCAAGATCGACCGCTCCTTCGTTGCCGATATCGGCGTCGACAAGGACGGCGCCGCGATCGTCCGGACGATCATCCAGATGGCGCGCAATCTCAAGCTCGATGTCGTCGCAGAGGGTGTCGAAAATGAGAAGCAGCTCGATTTTCTGAGAGCCAACGGTTGCGATATAGTCCAGGGGCATCTGTTCGGCGACCCGATGTCGGCCGACGCGTTTCGCGATCTGCTCGTTGCGGACGCGGAAGGCAGCGGGCGTTATCGGGCGCTGTTCGCCTGACACAAGCGAAGGACATCGTGATGAAGACTCCGGCAAGTTGCCTCGTAGCCGCGACTTTACTCAACGCGTCGGCCGCGTTCGCCGCATGTGAGATGCCGTCGCTGTTAGCCTCGATACCCGATGGCACGATGGCAACGGAAGAAGAGCTGCTGGCCACCCAGGTCGAGGTCCAGGCTTACATCCAGGCGATGGATCGCTATATCGCCTGCCAGAACGAGGAGATGGAAGGCAGCCGGGACAGCGCCATGGCCGATTACCTGTTCCTGATGAGCACGCGCATCGAATCGGCGCGCCAGGAAGTCGACCGGATTGCGAGCGCCTTCAACGATCAGGTCAACGCCTTTCGATCCGCGCGCCAGGCCGGCCCCGTCGGCAGATAGCGACGCCCAGCCGGCCGGGATTTCATGTTTTCCGGGGAACGCGACCGGCGCGGCCGAGCCGCGTGCTAATATTTTTGCCGCTGCGGCATCCCTTATCTGACAACTCGAAGCGAACTCACGGTCCATGACGACAACGACACCTCTGCGCGTCGCGATTACGGGCGCGGCCGGCCAAATCGGCTATCAACTGGCCTTCAGAATCGCCTCCGGGCAACTCTTCGGCCCCGACCGGCCGGTCGTGCTGCAACTGCTCGAGGTCCCTCAGGCAATGAATGCCCTCAACGGCGTTGCGATGGAGCTCGACGATTGCGCCTTCGACACGCTGCAGGGAATCGTTACCACCGATGACGCCGCCACGGGATTCCGCGACGCCAATGCCGCGCTCCTGGTCGGTGCGCGGCCGCGCGGACCCGGCATGGAGAGAAAGGATCTCCTGCTTGCGAATGCCGAGATCTTCTCGGTGCAGGGACGCGCGCTGAACGAGGCCGCGAGCCGCAATGTCAAGGTCCTCGTCGTCGGCAATCCGGCGAACACCAACGCGCTGATCGCGAGGGAGAACGCGCCGGATCTGGACCCGAGGAATTTCACGGCGATGACCCGCCTCGATCACAACCGGGCAAAGGCGATGCTCGCGAACGAGACGGCCGCCCACGTCAGCGAGGTCGACGGCATCATCGTCTGGGGCAACCACTCGGCCACTCAGGTGCCGGATCTCGCGCACGCCAGCGTTCGCGGCGAGCCGGCGCTGAAGCTGGTCTCGTCCGGGTGGTACACGGACGAATTCATCCCGGCCGTGCAGCAGCGCGGCGCCGCGATCATCAAGGCGCGGGGCGCATCGTCGGCCGCCTCGGCCGCCTCGGCCGCAATCGACCACGTCCGCGACTGGATCGGCGGCAGCCCCGATGGGCGCTGGGTCAGCATGGCCGTCGCCTCCGACGGCAGCTACGGTATCGCCGAGGGCGTCGTCTACTCGTATCCCGTGACCTGTCGTGATGGCAGCTATAGCATCGTCAAGGGACTGGATATCGACGCCGAATGCACGAAGCGCATGAAGACAAGCTACGAGGAGTTGCTCGAGGAACGCGCGGGCGTCGCCGAATTGCTCTGATGAGAGCTCGCGCCGGCGCGGACCGACAGACTTAAGCCATGGGCACCGTTATCTGGCTGCTGATTCTTATCGCGACACCGATCGCGCTGGCCTACCGCCGCACGCCGTTAACGCCCGCCACGCTGATTCTCGGGGCGATTCTCCTCGTCTATTCGTTTCTCGGCCCCGGCCCTTTCTGGTGGAAGCTCTTGCTTTGGATCGGCTTCGCGCCGATTGCGCTCGCCAATCTCGTCGAGTTCAGGCGCGATCTCGTCACGCGCCGCCTGCTCGAGATCTTCCGCAAGATGCTGCCCCGGATATCCCAGACCGAGCGCGACGCGCTCGAGGCCGGCAATGTCTGGTGGGAGGGGGAGCTCTTCAGCGGCAACCCGGACTGGTCGAAGCTGCTCCGGCTGCCGGCGCCCGCGCTGACGCAGGAGGAGCAGGCCTTTCTCGACGGCCCGACCGACGAGCTCTGCCGCGTGCTCGACGACTGGGAAATCACTCACGAGCTCGGCGACCTGCCGGGCAAAGTCTGGGAGCGCATGAAGCGCGAGGGCTTTTTCGCGCTGATCATTCCGAAAAGGTACGGCGGCCGCGAATTCTCTCCGCTGGCCTGCTCGATGATCCTGCAGAAAGTCGCGACCCGCAGCTCGACGGCCGCCTCGATCATCGGCGTGCCGAATTCGCTAGGCCCCGCCGAGCTTCTGCTGCATTACGGCACCGAGGAGCAGCGCGAGCGCTGGCTGCCGGGGCTTGCGAGCGGCGACGAGGTGCCGTGTTTCGCACTGACGTCGCCGCGCGTCGGCTCCGATGCGACGGCAATCACCGACACGGGCGTCGTCTGCCGCGGCGAGCACGAAGGCGAGGAGATCATCGGGATCCGGCTCGACTGGGACAAGCGCTATATCACGCTCGCGCCGATCGCGACCGTGCTCGGCCTCGCCTTCAAGCTCTACGATCCCGATCATCTGATCGGAGACCGCGACGAGTACGGCATCACGGCCGCGCTGATCCCGGCGGCGTTGCCCGGCATCGAGATCGGTCGGCGCCACTTTCCGATCAACATCCCGTTCCAGAACGGACCGACGCGCGGCAAGGACGTCTTCGTTCCGCTGGACAGCATCATCGGCGGCCCGAAGATGGCGGGCCAGGGCTGGCGCATGCTCGTGCAGCAGCTCGCGGTCGGCCGCAGCATCGTGCTGCCGAGCAACGCGCTGGGTGGCGCGATGGCCGCCGTCTACGCATCGGGCGCCTACGCCAGAATCAGGCGCCAGTTCGGCCTGCCGATCGGGAAGTTCCACGGCGTCGGCGAGGCGCTGGCCCGGATGGCGGGCTACGTCTATATCATGACGGCCGGATCGCGCGTCACCTGCGCCGCGCTGAATGCCGGCGAGAAGCCGGCCGTGCCATCGGCGATTCTGAAGTATCACAACACCGAGATGGCCCGCGACGTCGCGAACGACTCGATGGACGTGCACGGCGGCAAGGCCATCATGCTCGGCCCGAAGAATTATCTCGCGCGGAACTACCAGTCGGTCCCGATCGCGATCACGGTCGAGGGCGCGAACATACTCACGCGCAGCCTGATCATCTACGGGCAGGGCGCGATTCGCTGCCACCCTTACGTGCTCGCCGAGATCGAGGCGGCCGCCAGCGAGGACGGTGACGGGCTCGAGGAGTTCGACCGCCTGCTGTTCGGACACATCGGCTACACACTCAGCAACGCTGCGCGCTCGTTCGTACAGGCGCTGACGGTCTCGCGATTCAGCGATGTGCCGGTCACCGGACCGACGCGCCGCTACTACCAGCACATTTGCCGGTTCAGCGCCGCCTTCGCACTCGCGTCCGACGCCGCCATGCTGACGCTCGGCGGCGGGCTCAAGCGGCAGGAGCTCCTGTCGGCCAGGCTCGGCGACGTGTTGAGCTACCTGTACCTGGCGTCGATGGTCTTAAAGCACTACCGCGATCAGGGCGAGCCCGTCGATGACCTGCCGCTCGTCGAATGGTCGTGCCGCACGTTGCTCTATCGCGCCCAGGAGCAGATTCATTCACTGCTGCGTAACTTCCCGAACCGGGCCGTCGCGCTGCTGCTCAGGGTGTTGATCTTCCCGCGCGGCAGGACGTTCTCCTCGCCGGCCGACGGTCTGGCGCTTAAGATCGTCGAGCTGATCATCAACCCGACGCCGACCAGGAAACGCCTCGCCGGTTGCGCCTACCTGACCGACGAGCCGACCAATCACCTGGCCCAGCTTCAGAAAGCGCTCGAGATGGCCGACGAGGTTCGGCCGCTCGAGCGGCGCATTTTCGACGCCAAGCGGCGCGGAGAAATCCAAAGCGACGATACGCCCGGGCAGATCGACGAGGCCGAGCGAAACGGCATACTGACCGTGGACGAGGCCGACGCCGTTCGCCGGTTCGATGCCAGGGTCATGGAGATCATCGGCGTCGACGACTTCGACCCCGCGGAGATCGGCCGCGGCGGCGTACCAGCTTCGGGCCCGCGCAAGAAGACCGGCAGAAAGTCCGGCGCGCCGCGCGGCGAGACGGGCGACGCCGACGAGCCCTGAATCGCCGCGACCTGCTCGCGCTCCGACTCCGGCCGCCCGGCGGGCTCTGTGCTAGAGTGCGTGCAAATCGAGTCGACCCGCGAGGCATTCCCGATGTTGAAGCGCCTGACGACAGCTTTCGGCCTGGTCCTCGTCGCTGCCTGCGGCCAGGATGCGGCCGTCGAAACCCCGGCCGAAGCGGCGCCGGCCACCGCCCAGCCGACCGCTGCACCCGCCGCCGCGGCGCCCGCCGGCATCCAGCGCAAGGCCGCGCCCGCAGGCGCCACGGCCTACATCATCGAGCCGGCCGACGGTGCCACCGTATCGAGTCCCGTCCGAGTGCTGTTCGGCTTGAGAGGCGCCGGCGTCGTGCCGGCCGGCATCGCCCACGACGGCGCGGGCCATCATCACCTTCTGATCGATGCGGAGCTCCCGAGTCTCGACCTGCCGATTCCGGCCGACGACAATCATCGTCATTTCGGCCTCGGCCAGACGGAGACCGAGATCGAGCTTGCGCCCGGCACCCATACGCTGCAACTGCTTCTCGGCGACGAGCTGCACGTGCCGCACGACCCGCCGATAACGTCCGAGCGCATCACGATTGAGGTACGCTGACCAGGGCTTAAGGCACAGGCATCACGGTTGGCGCGATGTACACCGAGCATTTCGGCCTCAACGAAAAACCGTTCTCGATCAGCCCGGACCCGCGCTATCTCTATCTGAGTCAGCGTCACGCCGACGCGCTGGCTCATCTGCTCTACGGCATCTCCGAAAGCGGCGGCTTCATTCAGTTGACGGGAGAAGTCGGCACGGGCAAGACCACGCTGATCCGAAGCGTGCTCGGCCAGCTTCCGGAAAAGACCGAGATCGCGCTGATCCTGAACCCGAAGCTGTCGACGAAGCAGTTCCTCGAGGCGATCTGCCACGAGCTCAGAGTGTCATCGGCCACGCGGGACACGGCGAAATCGTTGATCGACAAGCTCAACGAGCGACTGCTCGAGCTCCATGCCGAGGGCCGCCGCGTCGTCCTGATCGTCGACGAAGCGCAGACGATGAGCCCGGAGCTGCTCGAGCAGGTTCGCCTCTTGACCAATCTCGAAACGGAGAAGCAGAAGCTCCTTCAGATCATACTGATCGGCCAGCCCGAGCTCAGGGACGTGCTCGGCCGCTCGGACATGCGCCAGGTCGCGCAGCGAATCACGGGCCGCTACCACCTGGAGCCGCTGACGGCGCGCGACTCGGCCGTCTACGTCTCGCACCGGATGCGGGTTGCGGGCGGACGACCGGAGATCTTCTCGAAACGCGCGATACGCAGGCTTTTCAGCCTGTCGCGCGGCGTGCCGCGCCTGATCAATATCGTCGCCGACCGCGCCCTGCTCGCGGCTTTCGCGCGCGACGAAACGCGGATCGATGCCGGGCTCGTCGGCCGCGCTGCCGACGAGGTGTTCGGGCGAGTGCGGACGCTGCGCTGGTGGCCGTGGGCCGCCGCCGTCGCCGGCGTCGCGCTGATACTCTGGGGTGTCGCGCTGCTTATGTGGTCGGACGCGTTCCTGGAATTCGATGGCCGCGAGACGCTCGAGCTCGCCATGACCGACGCCGACGAGACGGCTCCCGACCGATCCGAACCGACGAGCGATCGGCCAACGGATCCGACCGGCGACTCGCCAGGCGAGCCACCCCGGCCGACCTCGCTCGGGCTGCTGCTGGCCGCCGGAGGCGCAGATGCCGACCGGCTGACGGAACAGCTCTTCACGCTGTGGGGCGCGAGCTACTCGGCTCAAGCGGGTCCGGCCTGTGACCAAGCCGAGGCGCAGGGGCTCAAGTGCCTGCGATCGTCGAGCGGCTCGTTCGGCGAGCTTCGCGCCATCGATCGGCCGGCGCTGCTCGAGCTCGCGACGCCGAAGGGGGCGCCGCACCAGGTGCTGCTCGTCGGGCTCGACGAGACCGAAGCGATGGTTTCGGTCGGTGGCGCGCTGCAGCGCGTGCCGGTTGCCGAGTTGACGCTGTTTACGACTGGCGACCCGCTCGTGCTGTTTCGCCCGGCGATTGCGGGCGAGGAGGGCCCGCTGGCGGAGGGCGCGCGCGGCCCCGGCGTCATCTGGCTCAGGACGAGTCTCGCAAGCCTCGGTCACGTAACGCCCGGCAGCGAGGAACCCGATCTCTTCGACACCGCGCTCGCGAGCGCTCTCGGCGATTATCAGCGGGATCGAGAGTTCGTCGTCGACGGCGTCCTCGGCGATCGAACGCTGATCAGCCTCCAGACTGACATCGGCCTCGTCGGTGTTTCGCTGAAGGCAGGGATGCGCTGAGATGTCGTTCATCCTCGACGCGCTCAGGAAATCGGAAAGCGAGCGCCAGCGCGATACGCCGCCGACGCTGGCGCGCGCGCCGCTGGCTCAGGTACGGCACAGGATCCCGGTCTGGACCTGGGCTTTGATCGCCGTGCTGCTCGCAGCACTGGTCGCGCTCGGCGTGGTCTGGTGGCAAGGTCGCGCGAACGAACCGGCCGAGACGGCCCCGGACAGACCCGCAGCGTCGGAGCCAGGCAGGCTCACGGATTCTCCGCCGCGCGCGACCGAGGCCGAACCCGCCGGCGAGCGTCTGTCCGACGCGCCGGCGCCGGTGCGCTCGATCAACGAGCTCGCGCGCTTCGGCCCGAGCCTGCCCGATTACCGGCTCGAGCTTCTGGCCCACAACGGCGCCGACCCGGCCGCGAGCTGGGCCCGCATCAACGGCCGGCGCTACGTCGCCGGCGACACGATCGGCGGGGGGCCCGAGCTCGTCGAAATCCGCTCCGACGGCGTCGTGCTCGGCTTCGCCGGCGAGCGATTCCTGCTGATGGCGCGCTAGACGCCGAAACGCATCAGGTTCTGATCCCGACGCCGCGCTTCAGCAGGATCATCGCCAACGCAAACAGAACCGCCACGGCAACCAGAATGATCGTGTAAGCGTGTCCGATCGGGATATCGGATTCTCCGAGCATGCCGTAGCGGAACGCATTGACCATGTAGAGGATCGGGTTGGCCTGCGCGATCGTCTGCCAGAATGGCGACAGGAGCTGGATCGAGAAGAAGACGCCGCCGAGATAGGTCAGCGGCGCAAGGACGAAGGTCGGAATGATCGAGATGTCGTCGAACGTCTTCGCGAACAGCGCGTTCAGCAACCCGCCGAGCGAGAAGACGATCGACGTCAGCACGATGACGGACAGCGTGACGAGCGGATGCACGACGGTCAGGTCGGCGAAGAAGAGAGCCACGACAGTCACGAGGCCCGCAACGAGCAGGCCGCGGACGACGCCGCCGGCGACGTAGCCGACGACGACCGTAGCGTAGGACATCGGCGATACGAGCATCTCCTCGAGGTGCATCTGCATCTTGCCCGAGAAGAACGAAGAGACGACGTTGCCGAAAGAGTTCGTGATCACCGACATCATGATCAGCCCGGGCGCGATGAAGGTCGTATAGGGCACGCCGCCCATCTCCCCGATGCGCTCGCCGATCAGGCTGCCGAAAATGACGAAGTAAAGCGTCATCGTGATCGCCGGCGGCACGACGGTCTGCAGCCAGATACGGACGATCCGGCGCGTCTCGCGCCGAACGATCGTCACGAGGCCGACGAGATTGACCGTGACCAGCGACGGGATCGGCGCCGGGCTCACGCCGCACCCCCGCGGCGATCCCCGACCAGGCGGATGAAAAGCTCCTCGAGCCGGTTCGACTTGGTCCGCATGCTCAGGATCTTGATCGACCGCGCGGACAGGGCGGCAAAGAGATCGTTGAGCCCCTTGCCGTTGGCGACCTCGACCTCGATCTCGGCGTCGCTGCGGCGGCGCACGGCATAGCCCGGTATCTCGGGCGGATCGGTCAGCGGCTCGGAGAGGCTCAGCAGGAAGGTTTCGGTCTGAAGCTCCCTGACGATGTTCTCCATGCGATCGTGCTTGATGATGCGTCCCTCGTCGATGATCGCGACGTGCCGGCAGAGACTCTCGGCCTCCTCGAGGTAGTGCGTCGTCAGAATGATCGTGACGCCCGCCGCGTTGATGTCGCGCAGAAACTGCCACATCGACCGGCGAATCTCGATATCGACACCTGCCGTCGGCTCATCGAGAATCAGGAGCTTCGGCTCGTGAACCAGGGCCCTCGCGATCATCAGTCGGCGCTTCATTCCGCCGGAGAGGCTGCGCGCAATGTCGTTGCGCCTGTCCCAAAGATGCAGTGTCTTCAGGTACTTCTCGGCACGCTCGCGCGCGACCCGGCGCGGCACGCCGTAGTAGCCGGCCTGGTTGACCAGCGTGTTGAAGTTGCGCTCGAACATGTTGAGATTGACTTCCTGCGGCACGACACCGATGCAGGCCTTGACGGATTCGCGCTGCCGATCGAGGTCGAAGCCGAAGACGTTGACGCTGCCGCTCGTCTTGTTGACGAGCGACGTGACGATGCCGATCGCCGTCGTCTTCCCGGCGCCATTCGGCCCGAGCAGGGCGTAGAAGTCGCCTTCGGCGACCGTAAGATCGATGCCCTTCAGCGCCTCGACGCCGTTCGGGTAGCGCTTGGTGAGCCCTTTGATTGCGAGCGCGTGCATGAAGCCGATCGGCCTCCGGTAGAAAAGCGGATCGTATTGTATCGGCTCGCGGAATTCGGGCTACGGCCCCGGTGTCAGGCAAGTCCGATCGCAGGTTGTAGCGAGAGATCGGGCTGGAACCCTATCAGGAGCAGACGGCGCCGGTACTCGGGCCGCGCCTCGTGCAGCAGCTCCCGCCATATCCACGCGAGATCGTCGAATGCAGCGTGGACGACGTTATCGGCGAGCGACATCGAGATGATCTCGTCGACCTCGGCGGTTCGCAGGCGATTGACGGCGTTATCGTCGAGCCGCAGCAGCAGACGCGCCGCATAACCGCTGATGCGGCTCAAGTTCCTGGCGCTATGCAGAAGGACGAGCTCGAGGACGCGCTCGCCCGAGCCGCGGGCGAGCGTGAGCGGATCCATGACACTTCCGGCCGATGGCGTCGGCAGATGAATCCGGAACAGAGCACGCGGAAAGCTCGCGGCGCGCCGGATCTGATCCGGCGTCGCGTACGTGATCAGCTCTGTGGCGAGCGGCGACAGGCCGTACCGCTCGGCCGCAGCGCCAGGCCGCTCGCGCAGGAAGGCAAGAAACAGACGGTTCAGCTCGCGGACCTCGTCGATGGCCGGGAGCGAGGGTTCGGTTGTCGACATCGAAGGCTCTTTTTTCACTTTATCGCCATATATGGTCCTAAAGTACCAAATATGGTTCATATATGCTAAATAGTCGAATCTGACCGGATCGGGGGAAAACGCGCGATGAGGGCCACGGACGATCGTTACAGGGGTGAGCAGGCTCGATTCGATCTGGCCATGCGGATGATCTCGCACGAGGCGCGAACCGGCACGATCCGCTACTGGACGGGTTTGAGCGACGACCGTATCCGCAAGCTCTACGCGTCGTACTTCAAGCACGAGGGCCGGCCCGTGCGTCGGCGCCGCGGGAGGTCACCGAGCCAGATCGGACCGCTCGTGCAGAATCCGCAACGCGCGCTCGAATCGGGCATGCTCGCCAACCTGATGGTCGCCAATCGAGTCCTCCGGCTCGACGGCGAGCCCCAACCGGTTTTGAAGCGCAACGTCGGCCTCGGTCATCGATTCTGCGAATCGTTCGAAACCTACACCTCGCTGATACCGCAGCCGCTTCTGAGCTTCGAATGGAGCTGGAATCTGCTGATGAGCATCCGCCGCGGCGACGAGCTCGGGATCGAGCGCTGCGACCGCTGCTCGATCTGCTATATCGTCGACCTCCTCGCGCTCCCGCGAAACGGCTGCCCGGGCTGCGCCATGCTCGGCGAACTTCGCAGCGCGGCGCGTGCCTGACCGGCCCCCTCGGTGGATCGATCCGTGGTCACGGCATCTGAGCTCGTGAGCCGGATCGCCGCGTTTTCCCTGACCTTCAGCGAGCCTCAAACCGCCTGAACCACCGACTCAGGTGCCGGATCTCCTCGAAGCTGACTTCGTGGCCCATCGGATAGGTCGACCAGTCGACGCCGACGCCCCTATCCAGCAGGAATCGCGCTGACTGCTCTGCGAGCGCAATCGGTATCACGGCGTCCTCGGTCCCGTGCGCCAGCATGACCGGTGTTCCTGTCGCGATCGGGCCGCTCGAGGCCAGCGTTTCGGCGGCCGGCAGGTACGTCGAAAGCCCGACGATGCCGCCGATAGACTCGCGCTCCGTCAGGCCCGCGTGGAGCACGACGGCTCCGCCCTGCGAAAAGCCGGCGAGCACGAGTCGATCCCTCGCGATGCCGCGGCGAAGCTCCCGGTCGATCAGCTCGCGCACGATCGCGACGCTGGCCGAAAGCCCGACAGTGTCCTCGGGCGCGTCGGGGCCGAAGCCGGCAATGTCGTACCAGGCGCGCATGACATAGCCGGCGTTGATCGTCACCGGCCGCATCGGTGCGTTCGGGAATACGAAGCGAACGTCCGCTGCGAGCTCGAGCTCGCCGATGAGCGGCAGAAAGTCCGTCGCGTCGGCGCCGAGGCCGTGCAGCCAGACGATGCTGAGATCGGGCTCAGGTCCCGTTTCGCGCTCGATGCCGTCGAGCTCCGACATGTGCCTCGTTCCTCGTTCAGGGGGCTCTTGCTATTTGCGCATAGCCTATATATTATGCACAACTTTATTCACTTCTGACTGCCATGCCCTCCGCCACCGCCGAGCAACGCAACGAGCGGCGGCTCGCGATTGCGAAGCTGCTGCGTGAGCACGACATTGAGCGCCAGTCCGAGCTCGTCGCGTTGCTGCGCGCGGCAGGCTACGCCGCGACGCAGTCGAGCGTCAGCCGCGACCTCAAGGATCTCGGCGCGGCGAAGCTCAAGGACGGATACAGCTTGCCGGAGCACAGCGACGAGGGCAACGCGAGCTCGATGCTGACGGTCGCGGAGTTCGTCCGCGATATTAGGGCAGCGGGACCGAACTTGCTCGTGATCACGACCGCCGTCGGCGCTGCGCAGCGCGTGGCGGTCACGCTCGACCGCATCAACTGGCCGGAGATCGTCGGCACGCTGTCCGGCGACGACACGATCTTCGTCGCAACGCCGGGCTCGACGCAGCAGCGACGATTGCGCGGGCGGTTACGACAGAGTTTGAAGAA
>DATKCK010000075.1:0-40085 GCA_035513215.1 Gammaproteobacteria bacterium
AGCTCGGGCCATCTTGTTATTTTCCAGGGTCTATTCGGAGTACGAGTCGGTGAGGGCATTGTCTTTGAGGTCGCCGTCCACTTAGCAACGTTGGCGGCGATCCTGCTCTTTTACCGTCGCCGCATCTGGGCCTTGGTAAACGGTCTGCTGAAGGCCGAGAGTCATTCGTGGCACTTCGTGACGGCTCTCTGCGTAGGAACCTTACCCATCGTCGTATTCGCACTCCTGGCGCGTGACTGGATAGGCCAGCAATACGAATCGCTGGTAGTCGTTGGCGTGTGTTTGCTCGCGACAGGCGGAATCGTATGGACAACGCGCTACACGAAGCATGGAAGCCATTCCCATGTACTGACTTGGAAAGTCGCGCTTCTAATCGGGTGTGCCCAAGCCGTGGCGGTCTTGCCGGGTATATCCCGAAGCGGAGCGACAGTAGCAGCCGCTATGGCGCTCGGGATTGCGCCGCTTGCAGCCGCGGAGTTTTCCTTTCTACTTGGGGCGATCGCGATTGTTGGGGCTAGCATCCTACAGATTCCTGAACTCTCCGGAATCACTTCACAGCAGATGAGCGCAATCGCCATAGGCAGCGTCGCGGCGCTAATTAGCGGGCTAGGGGCAATCTGGCTTTTCGTACGTCTGCTTCAGGGAAAGCGGTTTCACAACTTCGCGTGGTATGCGTGGCTGTTAGGTGCCGCGACTCTCATCAGCGTAGGCGTGTCGGGTTGAACCGTCTGGAATGAGAATGTCGAACTTGGGTCGTCTTGACGCGTTCGATCAAATCCTACCATGGCCCGAATGACTGTCCGGAATCGGGACTGATTTCACCGGTTAACGATGTAAGAGGAAGCCATTTTGGCGAACGTCGGAAAACCGGACCGTCTGGGGCCGGCAGTCCTGCCCGGACGCCAGAGATTAGACTGTGTCAAAGCGGCCAACTCCCGACGGCTAACGAACCTGGGGTTCCGCAACTTCATACTCCCCGGGCAAACCCAATCTGAGTACGAGAGTTTCGTTCTCAAGCGTCCACGGATTGGTTGACTCGAACCGCATAAAGAAACCATCGTCGGAATATATTGGCTCCGGCAGCCCCACGGATACCGTCGATGGGTGCAGCTCGCTGACGAGGACGTTAGCCATTACTTCCATGTCATGAGTTCGTGTCGGATCGCTAATCCACTGCACATACACGCGGGGCGTAACGTGCTCGAAACCTGCGTTGAGCACAACGATCCGATACCGCCCTGAAAGCTCCGCTGTTTCCCAGTAACCGCCGGAAACGACGTGCTCAACACCGGCAGGTAGGTCGACGGCCTCCTGCCCAGCAATCTGCTGACTGACGAGTAAACCAATTAGGAGTAGGACACGCATCAGACTGAACGGCTACAACGGGTCGAAAGCAGAAGTTAGCACCAGACTGTTGATTTGCGCCGAAATTTGAGCCAAGAACAGCGAGTTCTTGCATCGAAAACTGACCCCCCTCTGCGTCGTAGATCATTGAAGGTATGCTCTGCGATTTGTAAGGACGGGTCATTTCTCAGCTGCAAGAGTAGGGTCAATCTGGCGCGCAAATCAACACCGATTACCTACGGTCGCTGAACGCGGCATTCCAGCCAGATGCGCCGCCCGTTGCTACGCCGCGTCTCTGGCCTTTTTCGCCCGGTCGAGATCGTAGGTCGCTTGCAGATTCATCCAGAGCTTCGGCGATGTGCCCAGGACGTCAGCGAGGTCGAGCGCCGCCTCGGCCGTCACGCCGCGTTTGCCTCGGACCAGCTCGTTGACGCGGGCTTTCGTCCAGCCGATCTTCTCGGCAAAGGCAGCCTGGCTCATGCCTAATGGCTCGAGGAACTCTTCGAGCAGGATCTCGCCCGGGTGAAACGGATTCTTTGGTTGCCTGGCCATGACTCTCTGCTCCGTCAGTGATAGTCCACAATCTGCACGTCGAACGCGCTACCGCCGCTCCAGCGAAACACGACCCGCCACTGATCGTTAATCCGTATCGAGTGAAATCCCTTCAAATCGCCCTTCAGGCTCTCGAGCCGGTTTCCGGGCGGCGATCGGAGATCTCTCAGATCGGCAGCCTCATGGAGGTACTGCAACTTTCGTCGTGCCGCCCGGCGTAGCTCCACTGGGAATGATCGCGTCGCCCGGCTGTTTCGGTCCTCGAACAGATCCTCGGCGAGGGTGTTCCCGAATGTCTCGATCACGTACCTATGTTATCGGAACTCGATAACCTCATCAACCGGGATCAACGGCGTCGAAGCCAATGACCGAGCTGGTAAAGGATTTCCTGGATTTTTCCGTGCTGACAGTGAAATTCGGAGACGAGTTCGCAGTAGACTCTCCCCACCGCCACTGATGCATTGTCGTGACGCTACGCGGATCGAACGCGCGCACTCCCTGTTATCAGACCGGTCGAAGACGTCCTCATTTGACAGTCTTGATGAATCCAGCCCTTGTGATTGCCCTGTTCTTGCTGGGTGTTGTGATCAGTCTGCGGCTCTGGCGGTGGACCGACAATCGGCAAGCGACCGAGGTCTGGTCAGCCCTTGAGCGAAGCGGAAAGGGTCCGGTCGCCACCTTCGATTCCTTGCAAGTCAAGGATCTCCCCGAACCTGCGCGTCGCTACTTCCTGTACTCGATCGCACCGCCGGTCGAGGATTGATGCGCATCTCGGGCTCGGACGACTTCGATGGCGGATCGTCATGGGTACGCTTCCCGATGAAGTTGCCGCCTTCGACGCGGTGCAACCGACGCGCGAACGGGGGTGTAATCACTGAAACGGCCGCACGCGACCGAATGCCTGCAGCTCCGCGGCACCGATCAGCCAAGGGAGGACCGGGCCAACAGCGCCGCGATCACGAGCATCGCGACCCCGCTCGCGCGCGCGAGCCAGTGCCCTGCCGGAACGATCTTCTCGAGCAGCACGAACACGGCAAGCCCCGCGACCCAGAGCAGATTCATCACGCCGCCGACGAAAAGAAGCGCCATCAGCAGCCAGCAGCAGCCGACGCAATAAAGGCCGTGATGCGCGCCGGTGCGCAGCGCGCCGGACAGACCCGGCCGCTGGTGCGTTGCGATGAAGTCGGCCGGCGACCGGCAGTGGCGCAGGCATGCATGCTTGAGCGGCGAGAGCTGATAGAGGCCGGCAGCGGCCAGGAGCGCCGCCGCGATCGTCGAGCCGACCGACATGCTCATTTGCGACATCAGCCCGACCGAGCCGAGGGCCCACTGGGCCGCCGTTGCGAGCGCGCTGAACCCGCCCCAGGCGAGCAGGTAACCGGACACGAAAGCCGCGACGTAGAGCTTAGGCTTCTCACCCTTGCGGTAGTGATGCTGAACGCGGCCAAAGAGCAGGATCGCCGGCAGGCTGCTCGGGATCATCATGCCGATCATCATGACCCACCACATCGGGAAGGTGAGCACGAAGGTCGCCGCAGTCCAGGGCGCCGGCGCCATTGCCGCCATGCCCGACATCGGCATCGACGAGCCGCCCATCAACGACATGTCGCCGCGCTCCATCGCGACCGTGAGCATCACCAGGTAAGCCCAGGCGATCAGGACGACCAGAGACAGGCTCGCGACAACGAGCCATTGATCGGATTTGAGCCGACTCAGTGGACGACGCCGTGCTGAGTCCAGTGCAGGTCGATGATATGGGCGTGCGCCCCGGTCCAGTCGAGATCGACGGCCGCCTCATTACCCGTCTTCGTCGTGCCGGACGCCACTTCGGCCACGGTGTACTCGAACCCCTCGGGGATGTCGATGCGCGCCCGATGCGCGTCACCGGTGATCGGATTACGAATCGACTCGCAAGTGGCATCGAGCACGCCCGGCACCGAGATTCGGCCCGTACGCGCCTTCATGTCGGCTTCGAACGTGACGGGCGCGAAGATCGGATCGTGGATCTTGTCGAACGTCGCGGCGAACACGTTGAAGATCGTCGCGCCCGGGTCCGTGTGCTCGCCCGCAATGATCGAAAGGACCGCTTCGCGCTGTGCCTGGCTCGCGCTCGAGTCGATGAAGGGCTGCGCTTCGCCCTTACCCTCGTGGATCGGCCCCGGCCAAGCGACGAGCACGCCGAACCTGACGCCGTCGAGCTTCACGTCGCCGAAATGGCCGCTATCGACCCGGATCGCCATCGTTGCGCGGCAATGCCCCTTCGTCGGCAGGGAGTTGAATTGGCAGGGACAACCAATGTCGCAGTTGCATGTTGTCCAGGATGGACCCTTGATGCTCCAGTCTATATCTGCCATGCATTCTCCCCGGTTTCCGACGTGGCGGCCGCGCCGCGGCGAAAGCGGCGTCGCTCGTGTTTCGCCCAATGTTAACGCCGCGCGTGAACAGCGGCAATCGGCGACAGTTGCCACGGCCCGACGAGCCGCTCGAACTCGGAGGCGGACCCCGGTCGCCCGATCAGGAATCCCTGGGCTCGATCGCAGCCGACGGATTCGAGATACTCCAACGCGCCGACCGTTTCGACGCCTTCGGCGCAGACCCGCATGCCGAGCGCGTGTCCCATGTCTATCGTGGCTCTGACGATGGCTCTCGCCTCGTCGTCCCCGGGCAGATCCTGGACGAAGGTCCGGTCGACCTTGAGCTCGTCGAAAGGCAACTGGTAGAGCTGCTTGAGCGACGAGAAACCGGTGCCGAAGTCGTCGATGGCGAGCCCGAGGTCCGCGACGCGCAAGCGCAGGAATATGTCCATCGCTTTGGTCGGGTCGGCCATGGCCGCCGACTCGGTCAACTCGAGCGTCAGGCTGGAGCCGGCGACATCATGCTCGTCCATCAGGCGCTTGAGGCGATCCGGAAACTCCAGGTCCTCGATCGAACGGGCCGACAGATTCACGGCCAGGTGGCAATCGAGCTCCCGTTTCGACCAGACCGAGATCTGCTGAATGCAAGTCTTGAGCACATAGTCGGTCAGGGGCCCGATGAGATCGTATTCCTCCGCAAGAGGGACGAACTCTGCGGGCATCACGAGACCCTCGGTCGGGTGCCGCCAGCGCACGAGCGCTTCGGCACTGTTGACGAGCCACCGATCGTCATTCCTTTCGATCTTGGGCTGATAGTGCACGATCAGGTCGCCGGTCTCGATCGCGTGCTTCAACTCATCGGGCGTGAATCGCTGCTGAGAGCTCGCGGCGCTGCGCAGGAGGGCCTGAAGCTCGGCCAGCTTCACCGGCTTCTGGAGCACGCCGACGATGTTCAAGCCATGCGATCGCCCGAGCTTTTCGGCCATGCTGAGGACACGCTGGTCCATTCCGCTGACGAGGATGATCCCGGCGTCGCAGCCCTCGTCCCTGACCCTTTGCAGCAGTTGCACGCCATCGAATCCGGGCATTTTAAGGTCGATGACGAGGGCCGAGGGCGAAAAGGCCCTCAGCGTCGTGACAAACTCGGCGGGGTCGGTCAGAGAGGTTGTATCGAAGCCCACGCGGGCGGCCGCCTTCTCGACGAAGGCGCAAAAACTGGACTCGTCGTCCATGATGAGCAGCCGCTTCTGCCCGTTGGCCATAGAGCAAACTCCGGCCGGCGCCGAACCGGTAGAACTTATCACTGGCAGAATCGAGAGCCAGTAACGACGTCACACTCCGGCGCAAACAGGCGGTTGATTACCCGAACTAACCCAAAGCCCGCCGCAGAGCCTGGGCTAGCTGCACCTTGCGATAGGGCTTCGTCAGCAGCGGAAATCCGCTGCCGCCCGCCGCCTGCTGCTCGGAGAAGCCGCTGGTCAGGAGCACGCGGAGGTCGGGCATATCCTCCCGCGCCTTCCTCGCGAGCTCGAGCCCGCTCATGCCGGGCATGACGACGTCCGTGAACAGGAGGTCGATCGACGCGCCGTCGGATCGGAGCACTTCCAGTCCCGCCGCCCCACATTCCGCTTCGAGCGTTTCGTAACCGAGGTCGCGCAGCGTTGCGACGACCATCCGGCGCACTTTCGCATCGTCTTCGACCACCAGTATGCTCTCCGAACGTCCCTGGCTGTCGTTGAGCAAGGTCAGCGTCTGCCCCGTCTTCGTTTCTTCGGCATGCTGGGCCTGCGGCAGATAGAGCTTCACGCTCGTTCCGTGGCCGAGCTCGCTGTAGATGCGCGCATGACCGCCCGACTGCTGAAGGAATCCATAGACCATGCTGAGGCCGAGCCCGGTCCCCTTGCTCACGTCCTTGGTCGTAAAGAACGGCTCGAATGCCCGTTGCTGCACCTCCGGCGACATGCCGGTACCGGTGTCGCTAACCTCGATCATGACGTAACAGCCGGGAGCGGCGTCCGGACGCGCTGCGGCGTATTCGTCGTCGGCCTTGAACGGCGCGGCACCGATTCTGAGCTGCCCGCCTTCCGGCATCGCATCGCGCGCGTTGATCGCGAGATTCAGGATCGCATTCTCGAGCTGGCTGGGATCGACGAGGACGCGGGGCAGCGAATTCGGCACCGCAATCTCGATCTCGATCGCCCCGCCCAGCGTGCGGCGAAGAAGCGATTCCATACCCTCGATCAACGAGGCTACGGACACGACTTCAGGCTCGAGCATCTGCCGCCGCGAGAACGCGAGCAGCCTCTGACTCAGCTCGGCGCCGCGCCAGGCGGCTTCCATGGCGTCCCGCAGCAACTCGCTCGCCTCCTCATCGCGTTCGACCGACGCCTCGAGCAACTCGAGATTGCCGAGCACCACTGCCAGCAGATTGTTGAAGTCATGGGCTATGCCGCCCGTCAGCTGCCCGATCGACTCCATCTTCTGCATCTGCGTCAGATCGGCCCTGAGCTTTCGCCTTTCGGTGATGTCGGTGACGAAGCCCTGCAGCGCCTCGACCTCACCGCCCGTGCCGCCGATCGCGCGGCCGCGTTCCCAGACGAACTTCTCTTTGCCGTCTGCCGTCGTGATCCGGTATTCGAGCTCGAACTCCCGTTTACTGCCAATCGCCTGCTGGACCTCCCTCGACACGCGCTCACGGTCCTCCGGGTGAATCAGATCGCTGAAGGTCGTCTCGCCCGCCAGCAATTGTTCCGGCGCGTAACCCGTGAGCTCTCGACACCCGTTGCTGACGAACTCCATGCTCCAATCCCGATCGTTCCGGCAGCGATAAACCACGCCGGGCAGGTCGTTCATCAGATGATCGAGCGATCGCTTCGACTCCGTAATATCGCGTGCAACGGCATAAAGCAACCCGGCCTCCGCATCCGGCACGGATGTCCACGCCAGCCACCGGTAGGAACCGTCCTTGCATCGATAGCGATTCTCGAATCGCAGAGTTTTCAAGCCCCTGGCAAGCTTCGCCACCTCGGCTAGCGTGCTGTCGCGATCGTCGGGATGAACGAAGTCGATAAAAGGCGCTTGCTTGATCTCGTCCTCGGAATACCCGAGCACTCGCTCGAATGCGGGGTTGACGAGCCTGAAGTGGCCGTCCGCGCCAGCGACGCAAAGCAGATCGACGGACATATCGAAAAGGGTCTTCAGGGCATTCATGGCATCGTCCGGGATACTCGAGGGCGACGTTCACATTACGTAGATCGCTGGAGAATTGGGATGACTCCGGTCACATGGAGGCACTTTGCATACGCCGAGCGCGATGTCAGCGAATCTCCCGATTCGTTCGAGTGAGGAAAGAATGCCAGTCCCTGCGAGCTCTCGCCAGGCGACACCCCGGCGCGGCGAAATCGATGAAACGAAGGCGCTGATCGAGGAGCTGACCAGCCCGAGGTCTGCGTGAGGATCAGGTCTGCTTCGTTCGCTGGCTGCTGCGCCTGCGAAGCAGCACAGACGGCGACCAGCAAAATGAGCGTTTTGCGAGCGTGCGTCGACGATAGTCCGGCAACCGTGCCCATCCGAGCTCCCGAGATCGATTAAGGATGAGATTTGATGCCCGCAATCGAGGGCCCGGCAATAGCGGAGACCACCTATCCCCAGGCGGCAATGGGCACGAGAGACTTGCACCGGGCGGCTACGTGCCGAGCCGCTCCTGAATCCACGCCGCGGCCGCGAGCGCGGATGCATCGTCGCCTCTGCGCCCGATGACCTGCACGCCCAACGGCAACCCGCGGCAGCCGCGCCCGAAAGGCACGTTGACGCACGGCACATGGAGCAGCGTCCAGATTCGGTTCATGATCGGGCTGCCGGTCGACTCGAGACCGAGCGGTGCTTCGCCCGTTGCGCTCGGCGCGATCAGGACATCGCAATCGGCCGTGATTTCAGGCAGCCGCTGCCGGCACTTGCGCGCGAGACGCTGCGCCGCGTCGTAACGCTGTGCCGTAACCTCGTCGCCGGCTGCGAGCTCCTGGCGAAGGCGCGCCGTCAACTCGGCAGCATGGCTGCCCCGTTCATGCGCGAGGTTGCGCGAGATCTCGTAGCCAAAGATCGCGGCGTGCGCATCGCCGAGCCCGGCAAAGTCCGGCGGAAGATCGATGGACCGCAGGATTGCGCCTTCCGTGCTCAGTGCGCGGACCGCGTGCTCCAGCGCGGCGGCCGCATCCGTTTCGACGTGACTCCACTCGTGCGTGCGACACATGCCGATTCGTAACGGTCCGCTGACCTCGGGCAACTCGAGCAGGTCGCTGCGCGCGGTCAGCGCGCCGACCAGAAGCGCCGCGTCGGCCACGTCGAGCGCGAATACGCCGACCGTGTCGAGGCTCTCTGCAAGCAGCTTCACTCCGGCGCGACCGATCATGCCGAATGTCGGCTTGTAGCCGACGACGCCGCAGAAACTCGCCGGACGAATGATCGAGCCCGCGGTCTGCGTGCCGAATGCGAGCGGCGTCATCGCATCGGCGACGGCGGCGGCCGAGCCGCTCGAGGATCCGCCCGGTGTACAGGCAAGGTTATGCGGGTTCACCGTGGCCGACGGCGAGTAGGCGGCGAGCTCGGTCGTCGCGGTCTTGCCGAGCACGACGGCGCCGGCGGCGCGCGCCAGCGCGACACAGGCTGCGTCGGCGGCCGGCCGGTGATCTCGATAGGCCGGCGAACCATACGCGGTCGGCAGCTCCGCCGTATCGAAAATGTCCTTGACGCCAAGCGGCAGCCCATGCAACGGCCCCCGGATGGGGCCGGCATCCAGGGCGCGCGCCTGGCGTCGCGCATAGTCCGGGTCGAGGCACGCCCAGGCGTGGAGCGCGGGCTCGCGCTCGGCAATCCGCTCGAGACAGGCCTCGGTGACATCCGCGGCGCTGCACTCGCGTGCCCTGAGTGACGCCGCAAGCCGGCGCGCCGGTGCTGTCAGCTCAGCCCGGGTCACGGTCGCGAAGCCCGATTCCGCGGCGATGTTTGGGCCGGAAACCTGTCACAAGCGCGCTGGATGGCGCTGATCGCACGCACGTCGTACGATGCCAACAAGTTGAGACGCATTGACGATTGGATAGGGGTACGCCATGAAAACACTACTACGCATTCTAGCGAGCCTGTGTCTCGTGATGCTCGCGGGCCCCCTGATTTCGCAGGTACCGGAACGCCTCAGCGGCACGCTGATCGTTCTGAATAAGGCGGGCAACAACGCCAGCTTCATCGATCTCGCCACCGGCGAAACGGTCGCGACTCTGCCGACGGGCACCGATCCGCACGAGCTCGTCGTGACCGCGGATGGGCGCTGGGCCGTCGCCACGAACTATCGCGGCGGCGACAGCCTGACCGTGTTCGATGTCCGGAACCTGTCCGTGGCCCGCACGATCGATCTGTCCGCCCACCCGGCGCCTCATGGCTTGCTGCTGATGCCCGGCGAAGAGCAAGTGATCGTTACCACGGAGGGCAGCGATCAAGTGATCGTCGTCGACTTCCATGGCGGCGACGTCGAGAAGGTCATCGAAACGGGCCAGCCCGGCTCTCATATGGTGGCTCTGTCCGAAGACGGCTCAATGGCGTTTACGGCGAATACCCAGGGCAACAGTGTCTCGGTCGTCGATGTGGAAGCGGGCGAGACGCTGGACATCCTGGACGTGCCTTCGCGGCCCGAGGCCATCGGCGCGACCCGCTCGGCGACGGACGTCTGGGTCGGCAGCAACGACGAAGGCACGGTCTCGGTCATCGATCCCGCCAACGGCAGCATCCGCAGGCAATTGACGGGCTTCAGCTGGCCGTACCGGATCCTGCTGACGAGGGATGAGCGCAAAGTCGTAATCCCGGATGCGCGATCCGAGGTCCTGCGCGTTTTCGACGCAGCAAGCGGCGAGGAACTGGGCAGCCTCGAATTTTCCGGAGGCGGGCCGCAGGGCGTGGCGCTGCATCCCGACGACAGGACCCTGTTTCTGTCTCTCAGCCGGCAAAGCCGGGTGGCTGTCGTCGATATCGAAAGCATGCAGGTTCTGGGTGAATACGAGGCCGGCAGAGGACCTGATGGCATCGGATACTCCGAGCTGACGGTACGCTGAATCGCGGTTTGGCGGGTGGCCATTCTCGGCCTAGGTCGCGTGAATGAGCCTGGTCGGGACGCGACGATCCACCGGATCGCTGTCGGTCATTCCGCGCGCAGCCACGCACAATGAAAGTTCGCGATAGCGGAATGCCGAACGAGGCGGCGTGGGAAACCTTCTTCGACCCTGACGCTACTCTTGCAGCCCTCGCATTCCTGCGACGGTGCGCGGACGTTATCGATTTCGGTTGCGGCTACGGCATCTTCACCGTGGCTGCCGCGCTGCAGACCTCCGGCACCGTCTACGCGGTGGATATCGAATCGAGCATGATCGAAGCGACAGCGGCAAGGGCGCAAGGTCACGGCCTCGGCAACGTCGAGACCGTCCTGCGCGACTTCGTGGCTCGAGGCACCGGGCTACCGGACGAGTCGGTGGACTACGCGATGCTGTTCAACATCCTGCATGGGGAGAATCCCGCCGGCCTGGTCGCCGAAGCGTTTCGTGTGTTGCGCCCGGGCGGCCGGGTCGCGGTGACGCATTGGGTGCACGATGCCGCCACGCCGCGCGGCCCGGATCTCTCGATTCGGCCGCGGCCCGAGGACTGCCGACAATGGCTCGAGCAGGCCGGCTTCGAGCTGCTGATTCGACATGTGCCGCTGCCGCCGCACCACTTCGGCGTTGTCGCGATCAGGCCGCAGAAGGAGGGTTCCCAACAAGCCAGGTAGCGACACTATGCAGTGATGATGAAGGCGGTCGGCTCAGGCATGTCTCGGACCGAGCATGATGATGGACATGCCTGCGATGACGACGATCGCGCCAACGATATCCCAGGACGTCGGCCGAGTCCCGTCGACGAGCCAGAGCCATAGGATCGCGACACTGACATAAACGCCCCCGTAAGCCGCATAGACCCTGCCCGCGGCTGTCGGATGCAGCGTCAACAGCCAGGCAAAGAGTGCAAGACTCGCGGCAGCCGGAATGAGCAACCACGCCGGGCCGTTCTTTTTCAGCCACAGGTATGGCAGGTAACATCCGACGATCTCGGCGACTGCCGTGACGAAGAAAAGCCCCAAGGTCTTGGCGATAAACATCTGTAGTCTCCCGCTGTCGAAGTTATTCTCGATTTAGATGAATCCGACGAGACTCCCCAGGGAGCTTGGCACGTTCGGTGCCACGATGCTCGGCCTCGGCGCCATGATCGGCACGGGCGTCTTCGTGAGCAAAGTGCGCGAGCCCCGCCGAACCATCCCCAAGGCAATCATCCTGAGCGCGCTCACGGTCATGCTGATCTACTGTGCGGTCGCAGTCGTCGGTATCGGCGTTGTCGGCGCCGAAGGCCTGTCCGCGGCCACCGACGGAGAGGCGGCGCCGCTCGCGGTCGTCGCCGAGCGATTCGGGCCGCCGCTGAGTGTTCCGGTGCTCGTCTACTATGCGCTGACGAATCTCGCGACCTTGCGCATCTCGGCCGAAGACCGGCTCTATCCGCGCTGGGTGTCGTGGCTCGGGCTCGTCTGCTGCCTGGGGCTCGCGTTCTGGGTGGACCCGCGCGTCTGGCTGACGGGGCTCGGCCTGATCGTCATAGGGCTGCTCTGGCATGCTGTCGCCAGGCGGAGTAGCAGTCGCTAACGTTCGACCTATCTACACGGATCGTCCAGCAGACCGTTGATCTCTTCGACGAACGCGATCGACTCCGCCGTCGACTCGTCCGCCCCCCTTCGCTGCGCGCTGCGCTGCCCGCACCAGAGGTTCCGCAGCCTCATGTCGCCCGCGTTCAGAAACCGAAGCCACGCGTCTCGTTGCTCGTCGTCGCTCCTGATGCACGCGCCGAGGTTGCCGTAGGATCCGAACAGCCTTCGCTGCCCGTCCGGCATCACGAGCACGTGCCCGTGCAGGAATCGCCGCGGGTAGTCGCCGCTATCCGGGCGCGCCCGCCCGCTCGCGAACTCGGCCTTGAGCGCGAAGGCGCAGACCTCGATGACGTCGCCGGCTTGCACCAGGTCGGATTCCGGGTCGAAGCTCCTTCTGACCGGATGGATGCCGGGCCCTTCAATGGAGAGACGGCTGATCGTTCCGCCCTCGCTCGTTTCCTCGAGCAAGATCATCGCGTGCGGATTGATCAGCTCGAAGCCGACGACCGTGCCCTTGACCCAGATCGGCGTCGAAACGTCGAACATGCTGACCGAATGATGTGCTGCAAGGGAGCAGGTCCAGACCAGCGCCGCGAATGCTGCCCATGCTGCCGCTCGCGTCTTCATCGGAACTCTCCTTCTCTACGCTTGTAGATACATATTATCTACAGACGTCGAGATGTCAATCGCATTTTCTCCGAGTGGGACGCCAGTCTAAAAGAAACCGGGAGCGGAGTTGGCGAGCGCCTCGATCTGCTCTTCGATCAGCCGCCGCGCTTCGCCGCTCGTGACTCGCTCTAGCAGCGCCCTCGCCTCCTCCGGATCGTTGCGCGAAATCATCGGTATCGCGCCTGCGAGCGCATCCTGCGTCGCGCGATCCGAGCTGAACGCATCGAGTAGGCTGCGATCGAAACTGCTCGATTGGGCGGATCGCAGCGTCAGCATCCCGAGCGCCTGATCGCGCGTCGCGCCGCGATCGAGGCCGAGCGCGTAACTTTTCGCGCCGCTGAAGTCGGCCGCCGCCCACATTGAGACCGTCGCCCCGATGGCGCCGATTCGTGCCTGCTCGTCGGTCAGGCTTTCGGCCCAGCGCGCGGCGCCCTGGGGATCCTCTCGCGCGAGAAGCGCAGCGACCTGTGGCGCCGCCCCCGACTGCACGGCCGGGCTCGCCTGCGACACGGCCTGCGCCGCCGATCGCGCGTCGGTCTGTGCCGAGGCCGTGATGACCGAAAGAAACGCGTTGTCGTAAATCTCCTGGCCCTGGAACTGGGCGATCCACGCGAGCGCCGCGTTCGGATCGGAGATCCCGTAGGGTCCCGCGACCTGGGCGATCCAGACCGACCGGTGCTCGGCCGGAATGCGCTCGAGATAGCTCGCGGCGGCGGCGGGGTCGGCGTTGGCCATGGCCTGCGCCGCGGTGCCGAACACCGTTGCGTTGATCCCGGTCTCGTGCGCGAGCACCCAGTCGAGCGCGCGCTCGGGATCCTGCCGCATCCAGTTCCCGACGAGAGTCTGCAGCGCGTTGGCGGACTGAATGCTATCGCTCGCGACGAGCTTGTCCGCGAGAGCCTGCGCGGTTTCGGGATCGCGTACCGTCATCGACGTTACGATCGACATCGCGGACTGCGCGTTGACGCCCGGCGGCGGGTCGTCGAGGAGCTCGATCGCTCGTTCCGGGTTCGTCTGCACGATCGAGAGCACGACTTGCGTCATCAGGTTTCGCGGCGATGCGGAGACGGAGCTCGCCCAGGCGAGCGCCGCGTCGGGATCGCGGCCGGCGAGCACCGATCCAATCGCGACCAGGAGAGCATCGCGCTCCGGCCCCGCCAGCATTCCTTCGGCCCGCGCCATCGCCGCGTCCGGATCGGCCTCCGCGATCGCTTGCGTCGCGAGCGTTATCGCCGCTTGACCGATGTTTCCCGACAGGCCGTCGGCGATACTCATGACGAGATCCGGATGCGACCCGGCCAAAAGCTGCAGGCCGATCACGGCCTGCGTGGGCGGTGCCGGAACCGATTCGAGCCAGGCGAGATAGCCGTTGGCGTCGAGGCGCGCCCATTCGCGAAAGACGCCGCCGAGATACCGCGACCTGAGCGGCCCGGCGAGCAGATCGGCCTGTGCGATCGCGCTCGACGGGTCCTGCGCAGCCCAGACCGTGCCGATTCGCTCGAGCGCAATCTCCGCTTCACTCCGACCGAGCGACTGAGCCTCGCGGAACGCGCCATAGGGATCGTACTCGGCGCGCGCCGCGATCCACGCGACACCGAGGCGTGCGCGATCGTCATCGGCAAGACCTGCCGACACGCGTTCGAGCCCGGCACCGTCGTCACCGACGACTTCGAGCAGCGCCAGAGCGACATCGAGTCTTTGGCGGCGGCTTTCGATCGACGCAAGCTCGCGTATCGCCGCGGCAGGGTCGGCCTCGGCAACGTAGATATATGAATCGGCGAGAAAGCGCGTCTCGAGCCCGAGTGACCAGGCGAGCGCAGGCAACTCGCCGGGCGCGAGATCGGCCAGTCGCGCGAGCAAGGCATCGATCTCGAGGTCGCGGGCCGGCGACCAGGCCGCAGCCGCTGCCGACTCGAGCGCCCGTGCGAGATCCGCGAGGTCCGTCTCGCCGGCAACGGCGCGATAGGCCGCGAGGTTCTCCGCTACGCTGGCGACGCCCGAATCCTCGGGCCCGTCCCGGCCGAGCGCGAAATCGGCGACGGACTCGACGAAAGACGTCGAATCGGATTCCCCCGCATCGATGATGGCATACACGACGCCGGCGCCGAGCAGGCCTCCGGCGATCAGCGACAGCGCGGCTTTGATCAACGCGGCCCGCCCCTACTGCGCGAAGATAACGCTGTCATCGGATATCAGGACACGAAGATTGCTCATATCCAAGGATCTCGCCAGTTGCTGTTCCGTCCGTGCCCGAATGGCGGGATCCGTTACGTGGCGGTCGAGCAATTGCTCCGCGCGCGCCGGATCCCTCGAGCCGATCATCAGGATGGCGCGGCTCGCGCCCTGCTGCCTCGCCTGCTCGGAGCTGTACGCATCGAGCACGCGCGCCTCGAATCGGCCGGTCTGCGCCGCCGCATTGATGTAGCCGTCGGCGGCAGCGTCCCGATTCGGGCCGCTCGCGAGGCCGAACAGCCAGCGCTCCGCTTCGGCGGCATCGCGCAGCGCCCATGTCATGGCGACATTCGTGACGGTGCCTCGCTGAAGCGGCGAGTCCTCGAGCGTCAGCGCCCAGCCCGCCGCCGCGGCCGGGTCCCGGTCGGCCCATTCGCGCGCGATCATCAGCGACGCCGATTCGAGCGTTCGCGACGACGAGGGCGCGTCACTCAGCATTCGGGCCGCGCCTGCCGGATCAGTTCGGGTCATCGCCTGCACGATGGACGCGTAAGCCTCGTCGTAGCCCGGCTGGCCGCGAAGCTGCGACAGGAAGCTCTGAGCGCGCGCGATGTCGGTCCGAGCCATCTGCGAGGTCACGCCCTGGATCCAGCCGAGCCGATGCGCCGGCTCGATCCGATCGAGCATGTTGAGAGCAAGATCGAGATCCTCGTCCGCCATGCGCCCCGCGAGGCTGCTCAGCGCTGCCGGGTCGAGCCGGTCGGCGTTGGCGAGCGTCCAGCTCAACGCGGCATCAAGGTCCGTCGACGCCCACACCCCGATCGCGGACGAGACGAGCGCCCGCGACTGAGGGTCGTTCCGGTCGAGCAGCGCCTGCGCGAGACGGCTGACGTCAGCGCCGCCCGACGAGAGCATGCTCATCGTCGCAAACGGTATCGAGCCACTGAACGACGCGCCCGGCCGGATAGCCGCCTGACCGTCGAGCTCCTCGAGGAGCAGATCGACGGCGAGATCGGCATCGACGGCCGCGATACCCTGCAGCACGCGCTGCAGGACTCCCGGCGACGGCGGCGAAAGGGACCTGGCCCAGGCGATCGCGAGCTGCGGATCCTCGCTTCCGTAGGCCCGCGCAATCGTCGAGAGCATTCGCTCGCGGTCCCGTCCCGGCGGCATCGTGTCGAATATGGCAAGCGCCGCCTCGGGATCGCTGTCGATCAGCGACTGCATGACGGCTTGTCTCGCGCTCGCGCGCGCCGAGGGCGGCAGATCGCCGACCATGGCGAGCACCGCATCGGCATCGTGACGAGCAAGCGCCGCGAAGACCCCGCCGCTCGTCGACAGCAAGGCCGGATCGGCCGTCTCGAGGAAAGCGAGCACGGCGTCGGGATCGAGATCGGCCCAGGCGTTGAGAACCGCAATCCGATACTGCAAGCGCGAGTTGTAATCGTCGATCGAGTCGCCGAGCGCCAGCGCGGCCCCGGGATCGAGCCCGACCGCCGCCTCGGCCAGCCGGGGCACGAGATAGCCGCGCAGCACGGTGGAGTTGACGCCGTTCGCCTCGGCCATCGCGCCGGCCGGATCGGTCTCGGCGCGCGCGATCAGCGCATCGAGCTCGAAGCTCGCGCGCGTCTCATCGGGCAGGGCGGAGCCTACGAGCGCGACGCCACGCTCGTGGCCGAAGACGTCGAGCAGCGCAAGCGCGACCTGACGCTGCTTCGCGGCCGGCGCGACGCGCGCGAGCGCGGCGACCGCCGCGTCCCGATCCGCCCGCGCCAGTGTCTCGAAGACCTGAATCAGAAACGGCGTGTCGAGAAACGCCGTCTGCGCGAAATCGACGGCGCGGCGCGGATCGAGCTCGGCGAGCCTCGCGAGCAGAGCTGAGATATCGAGATCGCGGGCACGCGATCTCGGCGCCGCAAGCGCGAGCCCGATCGTCGATTCGAGATCGATGACGTCCGTCGCCTCGAGCGCCCGCTCGTAGGCTGCGACGCGCGCCGCGACGAAGCCGTCGGCGACCGGCTCGCTGGCCCCGACATCGCCGGCCTCGACATCCCCGGCCCCGGCCATGTCCGCGGACGTCGGCGACGCATCCGGGACGCCGGCCGAGAACGCGCCGGCAGGCCCAGCCTCACGGCCCGCGGCGAAATAAACCGCGGCGCCGCCCGCGATCGCTCCGGCAACGAGAAGCAGCACATTGCGTGCCATCGCTGATCTCCTCCGGGCACCGCGTGCCGGATCAGTTCGCCGGCAGCGCGAACACCATGTAGGCCGGCTCACCGGTCAGCTCGGGCAATCCCTCGGGTGCGAAGAGCCCGTTGCCGGTCGTGACGTTGACGGCGAGGTACTGCCGGCCGGCGACCTCGTACGTCGCCGGAATGCCTTCGGAGCCCCGCGGCAGCTCGTATTCCCACAGCACCGCGCCGCTCTCGCGATCGTAGGCGCGCAGCCTTCGATCCTGCGCCGTCGCGACGAACAGGAGCCCCCCGGCCGTCGCGAGCGGCGCGCCGCGCGGCATGTGGGACCCCGAGTCCTCCGGTGCGCCCGGAATTGGCGTCCTGCCGTTCGGAATCCGCCATTTGATCTCGCCGGTGTTGAGATCGTACGCCGTCAGATGCGACCACGGCGGCGCGACGACGCTCAAGCCCGTGGCCTGATCGCGCAGGAACTCGTACGGCACCTCGTAGCGGATAGCGCCGTCGGCGAGCGACGCCTCGGCCTCGGCGCGGCTCGCGGCGATCTCCTCGACCGTCGGTGTTCCGCCGCCGCCTCCGCCGCCGGCCGACGGCTCGGCGTCATCCGCGGCGACGTGCGCGCGGAGCATGACCGGCAAGTTCTTCGAGATCACGTAGAGCGAGCCCCCGATCGGATCGACGGCCGAGCCGCCCCAGTTCGCGCCGCCGTTATGTCCCGGCATCGAGATCGAGCCTTCGAAGCTCGGCGGCGTGAAAAGACCCTCGTTGCGCGAGCCGGCGAGAAGCTCCGCGACGCGCTCGCGATCCTCCGGCGCGAGCAGCGGATTGATGTCGTCGGCCGTGAACGACAGCACGGCGAACGGCTCGAGCACGGTCGGATAGGGCTGCGTCGGCGAGGTGTGCTCGCCCGGCAGATCCGACTGCGGCACGGGCCGCTCCTCGATCGGCCAGACGGGCTCGCCGGTCAGCCGGTCGAAGACGAACAGAAAGCCCTGCTTCGTCGCCTGCGCGACGGCCTCGATCTGGCGCCCGTCGACGGTCAGATTCAAAAGCTTCGGCGCCTGCGGCAGATCGAAGTCCCAGAGATCGTGGCGCACGAGCTGCTGATGCCAGAGCCGCTCGCCGGTCCGCGCGTCGATCGCGACGAGCGAGTTGCCGTAGAGGTTGTCGCCCTCGCGATCGCCGCCGAAGAAATCGTAGCGCGGGCTGCCGAAAGGAACGAACGCGATGCCGTTCCCCGAGTCGACGGTGAGCTCGCTCCAATTGTGGATACCGCCGGCCGTCAGATACGCACCCTCGGGCCAGGTGTCGTAACCGAATTCGCCGGGATGCGGGATCGCATGGAAGACCCATTCGAGCTCGCCGGTCAGGATGTTCCAGGCGCCGACGTTGCCCGGCGTCGACGTGTAGCCCGCGCCCTGAGCGGGCAGCGACACGATCATCAGATCCTCGAAGACGCGGCCCGGATTGCTCGTGCCGAGCGGGCGCACGTTGCTGATATCGCGACCGCCGTCGAGCGCTTGACGCAGATCGACGCGGCCGTTGTCGCCGAAGCTCGTGATCGTCTCGCCGGTCTCGGCGTTTATGGCCTTGATGAAGCCCCCGCCGTGGAAGACGAGCCGCCGGTCCGTGCCGTCGTCGCTCTCCCAGTAATTAATGCCGCGGCCGCTGACGCCGTCGGGATCGTTCGTCCAGAGCTCGGCTCCGGTCGTCGCGTCGAGCGAGACGATCTGCCCGCCCGCGAGCACGTACATGACGTCGTCGACGACGATCGGATTGAACACGCCGCCGCCCTCGGCCGGATAGGTCCAGGCGACTTCGAGATCGGCGACGTTCGACTGGTTGATCTGGTCGAGCGCCGAATACTGCGATGCATGGGAACCGCCGGAATAGGTCCGCCAAGTGGTATAGGCGCCGGATCCGTCGGTGTCCGGTGCGGCGGCCGACGGCGAGGCGGCCGCAGCGGGCTGAGCCGCCGGTGCCGGGTCCGCGGCGCCCGCCGATTCAGCGGCCGCGCCGTCGGCCTCGTCGGGCGCGTCGGAGCAGCCGGCAGCCAGGGCCAACAGCGTCGCCGCGCACGCGGCGCGAATGACGAATTCAGGGCTCGTTCTGGTTCGTTGCATGGCTTTCCCCCCGTCGGGCCTTTATAGCCCAGCGTCGGGCGCAACGAAAGGCCGCCCGGAGGGGAGCGCCGGGCGGGGCTGTAAGGCGCTCCCGTCGTCCGCAGCGGCCGGGAACGCCAGCTGTCCGGGCTGGAACGCTGGCGGTCGGGGCTAGAACGCGAGCGCGAGCGTCTGCCGGTAGGAGTAAAGATCCGCCTCGCGCAGAGCCCGCTCGGCCTGGAGCGATTCGATTTCCTCGGAAATCTCGCCCTGCTCCTTGGCCATCGCCGCGATGTCGAGCAAAAGCTCCGCCCGCACCTCGGGCGTCGTGCCGTTGGCGATGATCGTCGCGCTCGCGGAGGTGAGCTCCTGCGTCAACTGCTCGAGACGCCGGTGCCTCGCGGCGATCTGGTTCTCGACCGAGCGGAGGCTCGATTCGAGCTCGTAGAGCTGACGCCCGTCGTTGTAGTTGGCGAGAAAGTCGGGCTCGAGATCGGCCGGGCAGACGCCCTGATACTGATACCCGCGGCGCCCGGCCTCGAAGCCGTTGCCGGGCCGGCAATAGACCGCCACGCCGTCGGAATGCCCGGCGCGATAAGCCGCGAGATCCGGCGCAATCCCGTAGTCGGCGCAGGCCTCGCGATAACGGCCGATCGAGCCGACGCTGCGGCCCGCGACGCCGTCCTCGAAGCCGGCCGATTGCCAGTCGGTCGCAAGACAGGCCTGCTCGCTCATCGTCGCGCAGCCTGTCAGCATCAGCAAAGAAACGGCCAGCGAGAACCCGAGGATGTGGCGCATCGTGCTTCCTTCGCCGGCGGTTCGAGCCGGACTACGTCTAGCGTCGGAAGTAGTCTAGGCACGAGACTCTGAACGACCCATGAATTGGGTCACAGTACCCGCGGCGGGTAGCCTCGATCCTCCGGCGTGGCCTCGAGCCGAAGGCGTGGTAGCCCCGAGACTCAGGCGTTCTCGAGCACGAGCACGCCGGCGCCGGTATTGGAGACCGGCACGTGGTAATGCTTGTGAATCACGTCGACCTTCGGCGCGAGCGCGCCGCGCATGACGAGCCAGTGGATGACCTCGATGCCCTCGGTCCCGGCCTGCTCGATGATCTCGGTCGTGCTCTGCGAGGCGAGCCAGTCCGGATCTTCGATGACGCTGTCCATGCACTTCAGGTCGTAGTCGACGTTGATCATGCCGGCACGCTCGCCCTGGAGCTGATGCGACATGCCGCCCGTGCCGAAGATGACGACCTTGACGTCTTCCGGATAGGACTCGATCGCGTTGCGCAGCGCCTTGCCGAGCGCAAGGCAGCGCCTCGCGCTCGGTATCGGATGCTGCACCGTGTTGACCGCGAGCGGAATGCCCTTGACGGGCCATTTCGGCAGGTGCCGCCACATCAGCGCCATCGGGATGATGAAACCGTGGTCGACGAGCATCTCCTGGCAGGTCGCGATATCGAATTCCTGATTGATCAGCGACTCGGCGAGATGCCAGGAGAACTGAGCATCGCCGTCGAAGCTCGCGAGCGTCTTTAAGCCCCAGCCCTCGTCGGAGTTTTCGTAGTGGTCGGCGCAGCCGAGCGCGAACGTAGGCATCTGATTCAGGAAGAAATTGAGCCCGTGGTCGTTGTAGACGACGATCGCGATGTCGGGGTCTACCTTCGCGAGCCATTCCTTGGCCGGCTCGTAGCCGTCGAAGAAGCGCTTCCAGTACGGCGTCTGCTCGAGATTCTTCGTCATCGCATTGCCGATGGCCGGAATGTGAGAAGTTGTGATGCCGCCGACGATCCTAGCCATTCCAGTAGCCCCTTTCCTTGAGTTTCTCGATCAGTCCCTCGGCCTTCGAATCGAGGTTCGACTGGAATTCCTCCGTCGTGATGCCCTGAAAGGCGGCGCCGGCGTCCTGGACGGAAAAGCCGCGCGGGACGGCGAGCTTCGCGAGATAGTAGATATTGGCGCCGAGACGGATCATGCCGAGGAAGTCGTCGTTGACGAGCGCCGTCTTCTGCGCTTCGTTGAGGCCGAACTTGTCGGCATAGGCCGCCGGGTCCTGCGCGAACTCCTGCCGATTCTCCTCCTCGTTGAACGAGAACAGGAGCTTGTTCAGCGCGAAAGCCGAGTGCGATGTCTTGCCGTCGAAGACATAGGTCCCCGGGATCGAGTCGTAATCGTGTTCTTTCCAGGTCATGGCGACATATTTTAGCGCGGGTGCAGCCAGGTCGGCAGAAACGAGTACGGATCGGCCGTATTCTCCGGCGAATACCCCACGTTCGCCTCGTCGAGAAGCCGCTGCAGGCGGCCCCCGCGCCAGGCGTCGAAAGCGTCAGTGCATCCGCCGACGAATTCCCCGCCGACGAAAATCTGCGGGATCGTGGCCATGCCGGTTTCGGCCGTCAGTGCCGACCTGATCTGCCCGCCCCAATCGCCTTGCTGATATTCGACCGAATCGAGATCTACCGAATAGCACGGAATGCCGTAAGCCTGGAACATTCGCCGAACGGACCAGCAGAACTCGCACCATTCGAGCGCAAACATGACCACGGGCTTCGCGGCATCGATTCTGGTCCGCGCGAGGAAATCGGCGGCCTTTGCGGTGACCTCGGGCTTTGGCGCTTCCGCCTTCGGCTTCGGTGCGTCCTGCTTCGGGGCGTCCTGCTTCGGGGCGGACACGTCGAATCGAAACCGCGGCGTGGAACGCGATAGCTCGATCTCCTCGGTCGTCATGTCGCTCGGAATGTCCGCAAAGAGCTGCGTGCTCAGATAACGCTCGCCGGTGTCGGACAGCATGCAAAGAATGTTGGCGTTCGCGGGCGCCTCGGCTGCAACCTCGATCGCAGCTGCCAGCGTCGCGCCGCTCGAGATTCCGACGAAGATCCCTTCCTTTTGCGCGAGCTCGCGGGACAACCGGAGCGCGTCGGCACCGGCAACCGTGACGATCTGATCGAAGAGGCCGGCATCGACGGCATCCTCGGCGAGCCTCGGAATGAAATCGGGCGACCAGCCCTGCATCAGATGCGGCCGGAACCGCGGATGACTGCCGGCCGGCGCGCCGCGGGAATCGCGATCTTGAGCGATGCCGCTCGCGAGCAGCGCCGAATTGTCCGGCTCGCAAACCACGATGCGCGTCTTCGGACTCTGCTCGCGAAGGACCCGGGATACGCCCTTCAACGTTCCGCCGGTGCCGAAGCCCGTCACGAAATAGTCGAGACCGATATCGGCAAAGTCCTCGAGGATCTCGACGGCCGTCGTCGCCGAATGAATGTCGGCGTTGGCTTCGTTCTCGAACTGCCGGCACAGAAACCAGCCGTGCGTCTCGGCGAGCTCGACGGCCTTGGCCAGCATGCCGCTGCCCTTCTCGGAGGCCGGCGTTAGCACGACCCTGGCGCCGAGAAAGCGCATCAGCCGGCGCCGCTCCACGCTGAAGTGTTCGGCCATCGTCACGACGAGCGGATAGCCCTTCCGGGCGCAGACCATCGCAAGCCCTATCCCCGTGTTGCCGCTCGTGGCTTCGACGACCGTCTGACGCGGCGTCAGCGCGCCGGACCGCTCGGCATCCTCGATGATCCCCAGTGCCAGCCTGTCCTTGACCGAGCCCATCGGGTTGAACGCTTCGATTTTCGCGAACACGTTGCGGCCCGCGGGCGCAAGCCGGTTGATTCTGACGACCGGCGTTCGCCCGATGGTGTCGAGGATGTGCTCGTAGCGCATGCTTCGGCTCTTGCGTGATCGATGCGGCCGGTATGATGCGGTGACGATCCGGTGCCACGCAACCGGCGAGCGAACAACCGGACCGCAGGGAAGGCATGGAATTGCGCTAGTATCACGCCAAACGCAAAAGGAGAACGGCCGATGAAGCCCTTGCACACCCCGATCCGTATCGCAGCCCTGGCCGCCGTGGCGCTCGGCATCCCGCTCGAGGCAGACGCGCAGCGCGGCCCGCCGCCCGAGCTCGGCGAAGGTCCGTGGGACGTCGAAACCGAAGCCGGCCCGGTTCACGTATCGGTGCTCGCGCGGGATCTCGAGTCGCCGTGGAGCCTCGTGTTTCTGCCCGACGGCGACATGCTGGTGACGGAGCGGGTCGGCCGCCTGCGCGTGATTCGCGACGGCAATCTCGATCCCGAGCCGATCGCGGGCCTGCCGGAGATGTTCACGCAGAGCATCTCGGGACTTTTCGGCCTCGTGCTGCATCCGGATTTCGAGAGCAACCGGCAGATCTACTTCGCTTACCCGAAACCGCATCCCGACGACGCGACGCTGCTGTCGCTCGCGGTCGCGCGCGCCCGCTGGGACGGCGGCTCCACGCTCGCCGAGGTCGAGGACATCTTCGTTGCGAAGGACTGGTACAGCTCGGCGATGGCCGCCGAGAACGACCGCTGCTGCGGTCAGGGTCCGGCCACCGGCAGCTTCGGCGCGCGCATCGATTTCGGTCCGGACGGCCGCCTCTACGTCACATCTGGCGACCGTAACTGGGGCGAGAAGGCCCAGGATCCGCAGTCGCATCTCGGCAAGATCCTGCGCCTGAACGACGACGGCTCGGTGCCCGGCGACAATCCGTTCGTCGGCATCGACGACTACCTGCCGGAGATCTACACGCTCGGTCATCGTAATCAGACCGGGCTTCGTTTCGACCCGGCGACGGGTGATCTCTGGTCGAGCGAGTTCGGTCCGGCCGGCGGCGACGAGGTCAATCTGATCGAGGCCGGCGAGAACTACGGCTGGCTGCTGATCACCGAGGGCGAGCATTACGACGGCGCCGAGAAGGCGCTCGGCTCGGGCGGCGTCGAAGGCTACGTCGATCCCGTGGCCTGGTGGCCGAGGGGCGGCAATCCCGGCAATGTCGTCGTCTATCGCGGCGATGTCTTTCCCGAATGGCAGGGCAACGTGCTCGTCGCAACGATGGCGGGTCGCGACCTGATGCCCGGCCTCGTTCGTCTCGTCGTCGACGAAGACGGCGAGCTCGTCGGCGAAGAGCGCATGCTGACCGAGATCGGCACGCGCATGCGCGACGTCGCCGAAGGACCGGACGGTCGCGTCTACGTGCTGACCGAGGCATCGGCGTTCGCCTCGCCGGGCGCGATCCTGGTCCTCGAACCGGGCGACTGAAAATTCCGGGCCGGCACGGGCGGCCTTCGCGCCGCTCGTCCGGCCCGTGTAACCCGGTCGCGGGCCGTGTGACCCCGGTCACGCCGCCGCACGGCGCGGCGCCTTAGGCTTGCCAACACCATCGGAAGCGGAGGCAAGCCAATGAAAGCGACCTCGTTTGCGGGTCTGATCCTGCTGATGTCGAGCGCGGGATGCGGGGTCTACGTCGGATCGGCGCCTCAATCCGTGCCGGCGCGCGCGCCCAGCGCCGCGCCGGTCGTCGCGACCGCGACGGTCGTGCTGACGCGCGAGCAGATTGCGGCCGTCCGGTTGCATTTCGAGGGCGGCGGCCGCTCGAACGGCAGGGGCCGCGGCACCCCGCCCGGTCTGCCGCCCGGCATTGCGCGCAATCTCGCGCGCGGCAAACCGCTGCCGCCGGGGATCGCCAGGCAGTATCTGCCGAACGATCTCCTTGTCGTGCTGCCGAGGCTCGACAGCGGCTTCGCGTACGTCGTCGCCGCCGGCAAATTGCTGCTCGTCGAGGCGGGGACTCAGGTCGTCAGGGACGTACTGATCGACGTCCTCTTCGACTAGTCACCGTAGGGTCCGGCAGCAGGGTTGCCCGTCGGCGGAGGCGCCAGGTCTTCGTCGCCTCGCGCGCCGAGTAGCTCCGTCAGCACCGGCTCGAGCGCGTTCGCCCAGACCTCGTAGCCGGCCTGCGACAGGTGCAGGCCGTCGCTCGACATCGTGTCGAGCAGGAGCCCGTCGGGCGCAGCGAGCGCATCGTTGATGTCGATATAGCGGACACCCTCGGCGCGAGCCGTCGCCTCGAGCCTGCGGTTGATCGCTTCGATCTCGCCGACGACGTCCGGATCGCTGCGCGGAAAGATACCGGTCAGCACGATCGCGGCGTTAGGCGCCTTCGCGCGCGCGGTTTCGATGATCGCCTCGATACCGGCCGCTATCGGTTCGACCTTGACCGGCCCGCCGGCGTCGCGGCCGACGTTGTTCGTGCCGGCCTGAATCACGACGACCTTCGGGTCGACGCCGTCGAGCTCGCCGTTCTCGAGCCGCCAGAGGATGTTCTCGGTGCGGTCGCCGCCCCAGGCGAAATTCGCGGCGTTGAAGCCGTGAAAGCTCTCGTTCCAGTGCGCGAGCAGATCCGGATAGTCGAGCGCGCCCCAGCGGCGCGTGATCGAGTCGCCGATGAAATAGACGTCGATGACGCCGGCGTCCTTCTTCGCGAGCAGCGCCTGATGCGCGAGATCCGAGTTCGGATCAGTGCGCGGGAACGCTATCGCGGCCTCCGGCACGGCGTCGCGACCGCCGGCCACGCGCGGTGCGATGCCGAGCCCGCGGTTGGCCCACGGAATGAAGTACTTCCAGTTCGGCGCATCGGTGTGGCCGCCGTCGTGTTGCCGCCAGGCGAGCTGCCCGTCGAGCAGAGCCTGATTCACGGGCGGCAGCTCGGCCGTCTGATAGTGCTCGTCGGTGCCGACGGCGCCGACACCGAGCAGCGCAAAGACCTTGCCCGCAGCGACCGTCGCCATGTAGCTGCCCTTCTGATCGAGCCAGAGCGCGTCGCCGCGCTCGGGGATGCCGTAGCTGATGAACGTAGCGCGCGGCGCGGCAAGCGCGATCAGCGCATGCGAGTCGACCGGCAGGTCGTTCGCATTCATGCTGCCGAAGCTCGATTCGGCCGTGCCGTACTTCAGAAAGTTGCCCGCGACCCAGTGGTACTCGCCGCGGCCCGTGATGTTCTCGACCATCTCGCCGAAGTTTCTGCGGTACGGCGATACGCCGCCCTCGCCCGATGAGCCGACCAGGCCGACGGCGAACCGCGGCTCGAAGGCGAGCGTGACGAGCGCCGCCTTGCCGTAACGCGATACGCCTTCGATGCCGACGCGCGCGGTGTCGATCGCGGGATCGGTCTCGAAGTAATCGAGCGCGCGCGCCGCGCCCCACGACCAGGCCCGGAGCGAACCCCAGTCGTCGGGCGTGCGCGGCTGGCCTTTGTTGACGAGGCCGATGATGCCGCGCGTGAGCCCCGCGCCGTTGTCGGCCTGAATGCTGCCGGGATCAAGGTATGCGAATCCCCATCCGGCGGCGATGAGCTGCTCGTTCGCGGGCGGATCCTGCGGGCCCTGATCGCCGCCTCCGCCGAAGCGCGGCGGCGCGGCGAGTCCCAGGGCCTCGTCGAGGCCGCCACCGCGAAACAGGATCATGACGGGCACCGGCACTTCGGCGTCGTCGGGCAAGACGACCGTCAGCACGATCTCGACTTCGATCGGCGGATAGCTCGAGTTGTCGACGCGGCCCGTGACCTCACGGCCCGTGACAGGATGGCCCGCGAGCGTGCCTTCCGCCGTTTGCGTGACCGACCATTCGACGGCCGGCACGTTCGGCGGGATGCGCCCGACGACCTCGCGCTCGAAAGCCTCGACGATCTCCGGACGTCGCGCCTGCCACCAGGCCTCGGCGCTCGTCACGCGCTCGCCGTTGTCGCGCGTCAGCAGGTCCGGCCAGTCCGGATAGGGATTGGCGATCGACTCGTCATAGTTCGCCGGGTTCGGCGCATCGTCGCGGCCGCTCGGCCCGGGCCTGAGCGTCGTGATGCCGAGCTGGTCCAGCATGTCGGCGTGGTCCTGCTCCGTCGTCCATTCCATCGGCGCGGGCAGCGACGCCTGCTGCGCGCTCACCGGGACGACCGGAATGCCGAGCACGAGCACCAGGCATGCCGTTGCCGCGCGAACGAACGAAGCGGCGTTGCGCTTTCCGGGCCTTGCGTTGCGCATTCCCGACCTCCCGAAGAGAAGGTCGGGAAGCTATCACGGGCGCTAACGCCTCACCATGACCTCGCTTTCGTCGAGGAATTTGCGTTGAAGCCCGCCATATTATTGGGCCCACTACCGGAGCCTGGCTCGGTATAGTCGGTCACGTAGGGCTGGCGTCATGCACGCCAGCGTCGAGAATGGGGTCTGAAGGCTGCTTGAGCAATAAGGGAGTGGCTGCGATGCGAAACGCAACTCGGGTCCTTGGGCTTGGTCTCGCCCTATTCGGGCAATCGCTGCTGGCGCAGAATCCCGAGCAGGAAGTCGTCGTCGTCTCGGCGACGCGCACCGAGAACAGCGTCGCCGAAGCGCCGGCGGCCGTCACCGTGATATCGGCTGAAATGATCGACAGAACGCCCGGTGACGACATCGGCGACCTGTTGCGCAACGTCCCGGGCCTCAACGTGTCGCAGACGAGCGTGCGCGATATCAACATGACGGCGCGCGGATCCACCAACACGCTGTCGAACACCCAGCTGGTGCTGCTCGACGGTCGCTCGATCTATCTCGACTTCTTCGGCATCGTGCTTTGGGACCTTCTGCCCGTTCAGACGAGCGAGATCAGGCAGATCGAGGTCGTGCGCGGTCCTGGCAGCGCCGTCTGGGGCGCGAACGCGATGTCGGGCGTGACGAACGTCATTACCGAGCGGCCGAAGGACATCGTCGGCACGACACTGGTCGCAGGCACGACGGGCGCGAACGTCGTTCACGCGGCGGGGGACGACGACTTTGCCTACAAGGTCTCGGGCGGGTATTTCGATCAATCGTCCTACGACCGTCCCACGGGGGCCGTCCCCGGCTCCAATCCGCCGCAAACCTATCCCGACTTCGCCAACGAGGGCACGACCCAGCGCCGGGCCGACGTGCGTTTCGACTGGGGCATGGAGGACGGGTACTTCACGTTCGGCGCCGGTGGCGCGACGACGGACGGCATCATCCATACGGGCATAGGGCCGTTCGACATCGATAACGACGCGGAGCTCACGTACTTTCAGGCGGACTGGTTCAACGACAACGCCCATATCGGCGTGTCGGGCCAGTTTCTCGACGGCGATGCGACGAATCTGCTGACGCTGTCGTCGGACGGCCAGCTGCTCGGCTTTCGGTTCGTCAACGACACCTACAATATCGATCTCTCGAACTCGAATCAGTTCGGCGACCGTCATTTCGTCACTTACGGCGGCAACGTCCGCATGCACGAGTTCAATCTCGACATCGCGCCGCAGGCCGACGACAAGGACGAATGGGGCATTTTCGTTCAGGACGAGATCGAGCTCTCGGAGCGTTGGCGCTGGGTCATCGGCGTGCGTTACGACGACATCGATCCGCTTAGCGACAGCGTCGTGACACCGCGCACGAGCCTGCTCTACTCGCTCTCGCCGGATCACACCGTCCGCGTCTCCTACAACGAGGCCTTCCGGACGCCTTCGGCCATCAACAACTACCTCGGCATCAGCATCCTCCAGCCGCTCGCGCCGGGCGTTGCGGCCGTGGCCGATGCCTTCGGCGATCCGGCGCTGACGGAGGAGAGCCTCGAGGCTTACGAGCTCGGCTATGTCGGCTACCTCGACAACGGCATCGCCGTGAGCGCGGCTGCCTACCGTAACGAGACCGAGGGCTCGATCGACTTCTTCGTGGTCGACCTCTACGGGCCGACGAATCTGCCGGCGCCGGGACCGACGATGCCGCCGGCGCTGATCCCGTGCTTTGCGATTCCGCCCGGGACCAGCCCCGCATGTCCGCTCGGCGGGCTCGCGGGTGTCGTGCCGTCCGACTACAGCTATCGCAATATCGGCAGAACGGTCGACCGGGGCCTCGAGTTCTCGCTCGATCAGCAAAGGGACGACTGGTACTGGTGGGCCAACCTGTCATGGCAGGACGATCCCGATATCGCCGGCGCCGATCCGGCCGAGGTCAACCGGGCGCCGGAGTGGCGCGCCAACGTCGGAGTCGGTCAGGAGATCGGCCGCTTCTTCTGGGACGCGTCGGTCAACTATCAGGACGAAGCGTACTGGGCCGACGTGCTGTTCGCGCGCGCCTCGACCGACGCTTTCACTCAGGTCAACGCCGCGGTCGGCTGGCGGTTCAGGGACGACAGCCTGACGCTCAAGCTGATCGGCCAGAACATTTTCGACGAGGAGCTGCAACAGCACATCTTCGGCGACATCATCGATCGCCGGATCCAGGCGCAGGTCAGCGTCTCGTTCTGAGGGCAGGCGTTGGGGTCAGACCCCATTCCGCGATTGGGTCAGACCCCATTCCGCATAAGCTGAATGGGGTCTGACCCGGTTTCCTGACCCGGTTTCCACTTTCCCTTCGCGTTATTCGGGCCTTCTGACGAGGAACAGGAACCGGTCGGGATTGCGGCCGAGCCTGGGGTCGCTCGCCGACATCGCGTGATCGTCCGCGTTCGTGCGCAGCAGGTCCGACTCCTCGACGATCTCCAATCCGGCCGATTCGATCCAGCCGCGGACGTCCGCGACCGGCACGCGGTGGAGGCTCGAATTATCGACCGCGGGATCGCCGACGTGATCGATGATGGCCGCAACGCCGCCAGGCTTGAGGATTCTCAGAATATCGCTCATGTACGGCCCGGCCCGCTCGGCATTCATATGATGAATGTTGAGCGCCGTGACGGCGACGTCGGCGGTGTTGGCATCGACATCGCCGAGAGCGTCGACGACCTCGACGTTGCCGAGCGCAGCGAGCGCGGCGCCGTCACCTCGCATGCCCTGCGCGATGACGTTGCCGCTCGGCCCGACGGCAGCCGAGAAGACCCACGACCACCAGCCGCCGCCGGCCCCTATGTCGACCGCCGTCATGCCTTCCTCGATGCCGAGCAGCATCATGACCTGATACGGACGACGCGCGCCGTCGCGTATCCGGTCTTCCATCGGCCGCGCATCGGCCGCGAGCTTTTCCATGAAGTCGGGCGCGATCGCCAATGCGGTGCCCGAGAATCCAGCAACACATGCCGCCGCGATGAGAATTCTCTTTATCAAGACCACGGGTTTCTCCTCGATATCTTCGTGATTGGTTTGGGGTGATTCGACTGGCTCGATTATAGGGCAGCGTCTTTATTGCCGCCTTCAAGTCAGACATCCGGGCCGCTCGGCGAGTTCCACCGACGTCGAGCGATACTGTCACGGCGCCGTGCTTGCGCCGCTGAAAACGGCCCCTCATACTTTCCGCCCTTCGCGGCCACCAGAATAACAAATGCAGCTCAGCGAATTCGCGAGATCCCTGACCGTCGAGACGGCCTTTACGGTGCTGGCCGTCGCGAGGGCGCTCAAGGCCAAGGGCAAGGACGTCGTCGAGCTCGAGATCGGGGACAGCCCCTTCGACAGCACCGAAAGCGCGCGGGCGGGGGGCATCGAAGCCATCGAGGCCAACCAGACGCACTACTGCCCTTCGCCGGGCATTCCGGAGTTCCGCGCCGCGGCGGCGGAGTTCGTGCGGAGCGAATTCGGCATTCCGGCCAGGCCGGAGAACATCGTCGCGGGCCCCGGCGCCAAGATTTTCGAGCAGTACTTCTGCGAGGCTTTCGTCGGGCCCGGCGAAGGCGTGCTGGTTTTCAGCCCCTACTTTCCGACCTACGTCCCGAACATCCTGCGCCGCGGCGCGAGGCCCGTGTTCGCGCCGTTGCTTCAGTCGAACGAATTCCGGCCCGCGATCGCCGATATCGAACGGTTCATTGCCGACGATCCCGCGCCGCGCGCGATCCTGCTGAACTCGCCGCACAACCCGACGGGCGGCGTGACGACGAAAGACGATCTCGAGCAGATCGCCGACCTCGTTCGCGGCCGCGAGATCGCGATCTTCAGTGACGAGCCCTACTGCCACATGATCTGGCAGGGCAAGCATTACTCGATCCTGAGTGAACCGGGGATGATGGATCAGGCCGTCGCGGCCTATACCTTCAGCAAGTCCTACAGCATGAGCGGCTGGCGGCTCGGCTTTGCCGTCTCGTCGGCGGAGATCACCGATGCGATCGGCAAAATGATCAACACGACGCTGTCTTGCACGCCGCCGCTCGTGCAACTGGCCGGCGTCGCCGCGCTGAAGAACGACGCGGCCGAGCGTGCCGAGGTCATGGAGAAGTTTCGCGAGAAGGTCGTGCTGCTGACCGAAGGGCTGAACCGGATCGACGGCTTTCACTCCCTGCCGCCGACGGCGACGTTCTATGTGTTTCCGAACGTCGCGCCGGTCTGCAACCGCCTCGGCATCACCAGCCACGGTCTCGCGCTCTACCTGCTCGAAGGCGCCGACGACGACTTCGGCATCGCCTGCCTTGGCGGCGAATGCTTCGGCGAGGCGGGCAAAGGCTTCCTTCGCTTCTCCTGCGCCGAGCCGAACGACCGCCTCGAGCAGGCGCTCGAGTTCATTCCCGTCGCGCTAGAGCGCACCGACCGTCTCGCCGCCTGGCTCGACAAGAACCCGAAGCACCGCCTCGCCGAGCCGTATCCCGCGCCCTGAGTGGCGTCTAAATGCGTCTAAATGGGGTCAGACCCCTTTCAGGTTTCTCCTCGCTGACACGTGATGCCGCGACCACGCGTCTGGAGAAACCTGAAAGGGGTCTGACCCCATTTAGACGCCGGTGCGGTCCTGCAGGGCGTCGGACATGCCTTCCTCGTAGGTGCTCCAGTCGGCGTTCATGCCGTACGGGACGCGGTGCAGGATGGCTTCGATCTGCCGGATCTGGTCGCTCTCGACCTTGAAGAGCTCGGCGATGCCCCAGGTCCACGGCTGCGCGGGGCCGGCCGTGATCGTGCGGCCGTCCGGCGTCTCGAAGGTTCGCGTCTCGCCCGCCGGGTGGTCGAAGAAGACGAAGCTGAAGACGAGGCCGCGCTCCTCGTCGACGGCAACGAAGCGCCGGTCGCGGATCCGCGTCACGAAATGCAGAAGGCCCGACTCGAACTGCTCGAGGCACGTCCATTGGCCGGAATATCCGGTTGCCGTCGCGGGATCGGGGCGCGTCTCGCCGGGCGGCGTCGGCGCGTTCGTTGCCTGGCTGCCGTTCTCGATCCGGTGGCAGTCGTCCGAGAACGGATAGTCGCCGCGGCCGTCGTTTTGCTGCATCCCGGTGAAATACTTGTTGGCCGTCTCGAGCATGTCCTTGCGCGACATACGCCGGTTCAGCGGAATCGACTGAAGATACATCGGATGCGGGCTGCCCATGGCCTCGACGCGACCGGCCGCGTTTGCGTCGCGCACGACGATCTGCTCGATCTCGCCGACGCGATTCCCCTCGATCTTGAGCCGTAGCGCCATCAGCGCCGGCACCTCGCCGGCCGGCGTGCGGTCGTCCTCGGCGATCGTCGTCAGCAGCGTGACCTGCTGCGCCGGCACATCGATGACGAACAGGCGATAGCCGCCTTTGGACTTCATGCTGCGCCACAGGCCGTCGCCGATCTCGAGTTGCACGCCGTTCTCGGTAAAGCGAACATCGCGCGTCATCGGCAGGGCCGAAGGATCGTCGTCGATGACGGCATCGAGGTAGCGATCGACCCAGCCCTCGAGACAGTCGCGGTTGCAGTCCTGCGCATTCGCGCCGAGCGAAAGGAATACGGCGCCGAGACCGAACACCGTTACTGTCACTGTCGCCGTTCTCGCTCGATTCATCGTCGTGCCCCCATCGATAGCTCTCAGTTCAGATACCTGGCCAGCGTCTCGCGTATGAATGCCCGCCCTTCGTCACCATCGTACTCACGGCGTGCCTCGAGCTCCGCCGCATACTCGAACATCGGCAGGAACAGCGGCGGCTCGCCGGCCGGCGCCTCGAGCCCGAAGCGCTCGCGCTCGTCGTAGATGCGCGCCCATTCGGCGCGCACGTCGGCCCAGAATGCGGCGGTCGCCTGCCAGTATGCGTCGCGCGCCGAGAAGTCGAAATCGACGACTAGCTCGTAGCGGTTGACGCCGGCTTCGCGCGCGAGGATGCCGTCGTCGCTTGCGATCTCGCCGTTCCGATCGAGCACGACCTTCAGATTGTCTTCCTCGTGGACCCAGCCCGCCGGCGTGATCGTGTGCCGGTTCGTGCCGATCAGCACATCGTAATCGTCGCGCACGCTCGACTCGCGCCGCGGCAGCGGCCGCCAGGTCTCGTCCGACGTCCAGGCCGAGTAGTTGCTCTCGTGCACCCAGCCGCCGAGCGCCTCGTATCGCGGCGAGTCGTCGACCTGATAGACCGCCTGCGACCAGCGGCCCGCGACCTCGTCCGGCTCGAACATCCTCTCGGTCCAGCTGTCGTGACCGGTGTAAGCATGAATCGACGTGTCCTCGTAGACCCATTGCTGGCGCCAGTGCTTCTGGACCACGGGCCCCTCTACGTTGCCGTCCTCGTCGACGAAGCGCATGACGATGACGTGCTGCAGCGTGATGCTGGTCCCCGAGTCCTCGATGACGTCGATCGTCTCGGTCGCCCAGGACTGATAGGGGCGCCCGGGACCGAAAGCCGGCGTGAAACCGACCGTCTCGATGAAGTCGAACGTGGTCCGGTAATCGCCCGCCATTGCGAGTATCGCGCGGCGGTCCTGCTCGAACGGCGTGAGGCCCTGCTCCTGCAATGCGCGCCAGGCCTCGGTCGGCTCGCCGCGAACCGTGACGGCGGGGCCGGTCGTCGTGCCTCCGCGCGGCGCCATCGCGTCGCCGGGCGCGTAAGGCCAGCTGAACGTATAGCGGCGGCCGGACGGCCCGGCGTCCCCGCCGTCGCCGGCAACCCGGCTGTCGCCGTCGTCCCCGCTGTCGCCGTCGTCCCCGCCGCGGTCGCCGGCAGCCAGCGCATTGCCCGATTCGTCGCCCTGGGCCGTCTCGGCTGCCACGGCGGCCTGGCTGCCGAGCAGCCCAAAACTGCCCGCAAACGGCAGCCGAACGGCGAGATCGAGCGGATCGAGCCCGACGTGAATTCCGAGCACGTTCAGCTCGACGCCCTCCTCGAGGCCGGCCGTGAGACCGAGCAGCCCGAACAGGCTGAGCTGCCCGCCCGTGCCGCTCGGCGAGCGGGCGAGGAGCCCGCGCCCGAGATAGTCCTTGCCGATCGCCGTCGGCGGCAGATCGGCGTGAAGCTCGGGGACCTCGCGCAGGACCCAGGCCGTGAACGTGTTCGAGTTGGGTCCCGGCCAGACGCGATAGTCGTCGGCATAAGGGTAGGCTCGCGCCGCGGCATCGATGCGCTCGATCGCGGTCGCGGCTTCAGGGCCGCGCAGCTCCGCGATCAGCTCGGGCACGTTGCCGTACCAGCGCGCGTCGGGCGCGCGATCGCTGATCGACACCATCGTGCCGTTGCGCCTTCGGTTCCAGCGCGTGACCTCGTATACCGACCAGCTCGACGCCCCGGCCGGCTTGACGGCGATCCAGGTATGCACGCCGAAATAGCCGCGCCAGCGCACGGCGCGCGCGGCATAGACCTGCGCGATCGCCTCCGGGTGCACGGCCGGGTCGGGCGCAAGGCCGACGGGCTCACGGCTCGCCTCGCGCCAATCGCCGGGCGACAGGCCGGCGGCGCGATCGAAATGCGCGATGCCGAGCGAGATCGGCGGGATCAGAAGCAGCCATTTCAGGTGTGACAAGCGCATGTCTAATCGAGTCCGAGCACTTCTGCGAGTTCCGAATCGGCAAAGCCGTCGGCGACGAGATTCCGGCTCGCCTGAAAGGCGCGAATGGCCGCGCTCGTCGCGGACCCCGGCACGCCGTCGGCGGGGCCCGGATCGAAGCCGAGCTCGGCGAGCGCCTGCTGGATCGCGCGCAGCTCGTCGCGTGCCAGCTGCTCGCCGTCGGGCGGCGGGCGGCTCAGGTCGTTCGCGCCCGCGATGCGATCGGCCAGATGGCCGATCGACAGCGCGAAGAACTCGGAGCGGTTCCAGCGCATGATGACGTCGAAATTGCGGTAGACGAGAAACGCCGGGCCGTCGGCGCCGGCCGGGACGATCAGGGCCGCTTCGATGTCGGCAAGCGGGATCGGCTCGCCGGCCGTCGTTTCGACGCCGAGCTCGCGCCATGCCGCGAGCGGCTGCGGCTGATCGCGGCCCGCGAGCGAGTAATCGAAGCCCGCGGGCACGACGACCTCGCGGCCCCAGCGAACGCCGGGCTCCCAGCCCAGGCTCGCGAGGAAGCGGCCGGCCGAGGAGAGCGCGTCGGCTGGGCTCGCCCAGAGATTGGCGCGGCCGTCGCCGTCACCGTCGACGGCATGCTCGAGATAGACCGACGGCATGAATTGCGTCTGCCCCATGGCGCCGGCCCAGGAACCGGTCATCTCGGCGGGCTCCGCGTCGCCACGCTCGACGATCGTCATGGCATTGATCAGCTCGTCGGTGAAATAGCCGCTGCGCCGCTGATCGCAGGCAAGCGTCGTCAAGGAATCAAAAACGGGAATGTCGCCGAGGACCCGCCCGAAGTTCGACTCGAGTCCCCAGAACGCGACGAGGTATTGTCCGGGGACACCATACCGTGCCGCGACATTGTCGAGCAGAGCGCGGTGCTCGGCATAGAGCGCGCGGCCGATTGCGACACGGCCGGCCGTGACGCGCACGCCGAGATACTGAGCGAAGCTTTGCACGAACTCAGGCTGATTCCGATCGGCCCGAATGACGCGCTCGAGCGGCTCGACACCGGCCAGCACGCTCGTTGCGACCGCCTCGGAGATCCCGCGCTGGACCGCGACCGAAGCGAGCCGGTCGCGGCACTGATAGAACGTCTCCTGCGCCGCCGCGAGCGGGGCGACGACGAGGAGCCCGAGAAAAACGGCGGCGCGCGCCGGTGAAGCTTGCAGGTTTCCGGTCATGGTGTCAGGCCGCCCTTTCCGTGAGTTGCGCCAGGTCCGCGCCCGTCGGCTGCTGAAACAGCCGCAGTCCGAACTCCGGCAGAATCGCGAGGATATGATCGAAAATGTCCGATTGCACGTCCTCGTAGTCGAGCCACTCGGTCGTGCGCGTGAAGCAGTAGATCTCGATCGGCAACCCCTCGGGCCCGGGCTTCAACTGCCGCACCATGACGGTCAAGTCGCGATGAACTTCCGTATGATGACGCAGATAGCTCTTCACGTATGCGCGAAAGACGCCGATGTTGGTCAAACGCCTGCGGTTGACCTCGATGCTCGCATCCTCGCCGAGCGCTTCGGCCGCCTGCTCGAGCTCCTCGCGCTTGGTCTTGCAATGCTCCCGCAACAGCGCGAACCGGCTCAAGCCCTCGATCTCGTCATCCGTAAGGAACCGTATCGAGGACTGGTCGATATGAACGGGGCGCTTGATGCGCCGGCCGCCGGCTTCCGACATCCCGCGCCAGTTCTTGAACGACTCGGCGATCAGCTTGTAGGTCGGGATCGTCGTGATCGTCTTGTCGAAGTTCTGGATCTTGACGGTGTGCAGCGCGACGTCGATGACGTCGCCGTCGGCACCGCAGGCCGGCATCTCGATCCAGTCCCCGACGCGCACCATGTCGTTGGCGGTCAGTTGCAGGCTCGCCACCAGACCCAGGATCGTGTCCTTGAAGATGAGCAGCAGCACGGCCGTCATGGCGCCGAGGCCGCTCAGCAGGATCGCCGGGGATTCGTCGATCAGGTTCGCGACCAGGATGATGCCGCCGACGATGAAGACGACGATCTGGAGGACCTGGACGATGCCCTTCAGCGGCCGCTCCCTCGATACCGGATGGCTCTCGTAGACGTCGTTGCCCGCCGCGAGCGCCGCCGACGTCGCGAGCGTGAGCATCAGGGCCAGATAGGCGAGCGCAACGTTTCGCGTGACGGCCAGGAGTGGCTCCGGATAGCTGAGCTCGGGAAGGCTCTCGAGCTCGAGACCCGCGCCGAAATAAACGACAAGCGCCGGAATGACGTGCGTGACGCGGCCGAATACCTTGTGGCGGGCCAGCGCATTGTCCCACCGGGATGCCGTTCGGCTCGCGGCCTTATGAAAGATCGCGGTCAGCGCCGGGCGAATGACATAGAACGAAACGACGGCTGCCGCCAGCAGAACGAGCATTCCCGCCGCTTCCGGCAGCCAAGGCTGAATCGTTTCCAATCGTTCGAGCATCGCGTCGCTTCCAGACTATCTCAAGAATTCTACTTAAGGGCTTCGCTAGGAACCAATTGTGCGTATAATTTCACGCAAATACGGCACCAGAGGCTTTGGCCACTTGAGAATAACTCTTGCCGTCGGCTGCATCGCGCTGCTGGGCTCCTGCACACCCAACCTTCCCCTGCTCGATCAGATCCGTCTACGCGGAGAGCTGCGCGTCGTCACGCGCAACGCGCCGACGACGTTCTTTTACGGCGCGACCGATCTCGACGGGATCGAGTACGAGCTCGCCCAGGCGTTCGCCGATCATCTCGGCGTGCGCCTGAACCTGCTCACCGTCGACCAGATGGATCAGATCGTTCCGCAGGTCACGCAGCGGCGCGCGCATCTCGCGGCCGCCGGGATTACGGTGACGGATCAACGCCGTGAGCTCGTCGCGTTCGGGCCGAGTTACCAGGACGTGACGGCCCAGGTTGTCTATCGCATGGGTTCGGAGCGGCCGGAGTCGATCGGAGACATGGCCGGCAAGGCCGTAGAGGTACGGGCGGGCTCGAGCCACGTCGACCTGATGTACCGGGCGCTCGCCGAGGAGCCCGGACTCGCCTGGGCCGAGAACCGCAGTCTCGGCGCCGAGACGCTGATCCGCCGCGTTGCCGACGGCACGATCGACTATGCCGTCGTCAAATCGAACGAATTCCAGCTTCTGCGCCACTACTACCCCGAGGTTCGGCTCGGCTTCGATATCGAGTCCGACGGCGCGCTGGCCTGGGCCATGCCGCTCGATGCTTACGACCTGCGCGAGGCGGTCAGCGAGTTCTTCGCCGAGATCGAGGCCACGGGAGAGCTCAAGAGCATTCTCGACCGCTACTACGTGGCCCGGCGCGACTTCGATTTCGTCGGCTCCCGGGCCTTCGTCCGGCACCTGAACGGCCGTTTCCCGGATTTCCGCGCCATCTTCAGGGAAGCCGAGCGAGAAACGGGAATCGACTGGAAGCTGCTCGCGGCAATCGCTTACCAGGAGTCGCACTGGAACCCGGATGCCGTTTCGCCGACCGGCGTCAGGGGCCTGATGATGCTTACGGACACGTCGGCAAGGCTCGTCGGCATAGCGGATCGGGACGATCCGCGCCAGAGCATACTCGGAGGCGCGCGCTATCTCGCTCGCGTGCTCGCCAAGTTCCCGGACCGCATTCCGGCCGAGGACCGCATGATGATGGCCGTGGCGGCGTACAACATCGGCTTCGGGCACGTCGAGGATGCGCGCATCATCACCGAGAGCCGGGACGGCGATCAGGATAGCTGGGAAGACGTCCGCGAGAACCTGCCCCTGCTCGCCGACGAGTCGTGGTACCGGGGCCTGAAGCGAGGCTACGCCCCGGGCTCGGTTCCGGTGCAGTACGTCGACAACGTGCAGCACTATCAGTGGCTGCTGGACCGGCTGACAGGCACCGAGCTCTTCACGTCGCTGCCGCCGGCAGACAAGGTGCCGGGCGGCCCGATCTAGCGCCGCTCGCTACGCGGGCCGAAATTTAGCTCCGTTCGCGCCGCCCGCGAAAGAAATCCCGCAGCAGCCGGACCGCTTCGTCGGCAAGCACGCCGCCATCCACCACGATTCGGTGGTTCAGCCGCGCATCGCGCGCCAGGTCGAAGACCGAGCCCGCCGCGCCCGTCTTCGGATCGGCGGCGCCATAGACGAGCCGCTCGATGCGGGCATGCACCATCGCGGCGGCGCACATCGGGCACGGCTCGAGCGTGACGTAGAGCGTCGCGCCCGGCAGGCGGTAGTTACCGATGCGCTCGCCGGCCGCGCGAAGGACAAGAATCTCGGCGTGCGCCGTCGGATCGCTGCGCGAGATCGGCGCGTTCGCTTCACGCGCAACGGCGTCGCCGCCGACCACGAGCACGGCGCCGACGGGCACCTCGCCCTGCTCCGCCGCGCTCTGCGCCAGCGCGAGCGCCTCGCTCATGAATCGTTCGTCCGAAGCGTCCGCTCTGTCCGCGATCATTCCCACTCGATCGTTGCCGGCGGCTTGCCGGAGATGTCGTATGTCACGCGCGAGATGCCCGGAATCTCGTTGATGATACGCCGCGACACGCGATCGAGGAACTCGTACGGCAGGCGCGCCCAGGCAGCCGTCATGAAGTCGATCGTCTCGACGGCGCGCAGCGCGATGACATAGTCGTACTTGCGCCCGTCGCCCATGACGCCGACCGAGCGGACCGGCAGAAACACGGCGAAGGCCTGGCTGACCTTGTCGTAAAGTCCCGAGGCACGGAGCTCCTCGATGAAGACGGCGTCGGCCCGGCGCAGCAGATCCGCGAACTCCTTGCGAACCTCGCCGAGTATCCGCACGCCAAGGCCCGGCCCCGGAAACGGGTGCCGATGGATCAGCACATCGGGCAATCCGAGCTCGGTGCCGATCTTCCGGACCTCGTCCTTGAAAAGGTCGCGCAACGGCTCGATCAGATCGAGCTTCATCGCCGCGGGCAGGCCACCGACGTTGTGATGCGACTTGATCAGATGCGCCTTGCCCGTCGCTGCGCCCGCCGACTCGATGACATCGGGATAGATCGTGCCCTGCGCGAGCCATTTGACGCCGCCGATGTCCGCCGCATGCTCGTCGAAGACCTCGACGAAAACGCGCCCGATGATCTTGCGTTTCTCCTCGGGGTCCGCGACGCCTTCGAGCGCGTTCAGAAATCGTTCCTCGGCGTCGGCACGAATGACGCTGACGCCGAGATGCTCGGCGAAGACGCGCATGACCTGATCGCCTTCGTTCAGCCGCAAGAGCCCCGTGTCGACGAAAACGCAAACGAGCTGGTCGCCGATCGCGGCATGCAAAAGCGCGGCCACCACCGATGAATCGACGCCGCCCGAGAGTCCGAGCAAGACGCGGTCGGTGCCGACGCTCGCGCGGATCCGGTCGATGTGCTCGGCGATGATGTTGCCCGGCGTCCAGTCGCCCGGGCAGCCGCAGATATCGATCGCAAACCGGCGGATGATCTGAAGCCCGTGTTCCGTGTGCGTCACCTCGGGATGAAACTGCACGCCGTAGAGACGCCGCTCGAC
>DATKCK010000076.1:0-45795 GCA_035513215.1 Gammaproteobacteria bacterium
ACGAGCTGTCCGATCGCGATGCGATCGCGGTCGAGCTCGGCCGCGTGCACGATGGCCGCGTCGAGATTCGTGCGACCGAGTCCGGCAACCTCATAGAGCAGCTCGAAAGCCATCGGCTCGCCGTCGTCGAGCGCCACGGCATCGAGGCTCGGGCGTACCATGGCCGGATCGGTGACGGCCCGGGCCGTTTGCATCAGCCCCTCGTCGCGGGTTCCGGCAATGAAGACGAACTGGTTACCGCCCGGCGCCGGCATCGTAGAGAAGAGTCCGTAGTCGCGATAGCTTCGCTGGCCCGTCGGGAACCCGGCTTCGCTGACGAAGCTGGCACCGGTCCCGGTATGCACGATCTCGTCGAAGGTCTCGCCAACAACGAGATCCGAGCCTGCAAAGACAAAGTCGCTCAGCATGCCGAGCCCGCTGAGATATCCGACATAGACGACGTGCGTCTCGCGGATGACCGAGGTATCGAGGTTCGACATCGACGCGATCCGAATCTCCTTGCCGGCGGCCGCCAAAAGGCCCATGAGGTCACGCATCGCGGTTGCGATGCTGCTCGGCAGATAGGTCAGATCGAGATCGATATACCGCTCGGCGTAGGAAGGCTCGAGCATGAACCGCTCATCGAGATCCCGGCTCGAGTTGATCGAGAACTCGCGCACGAGCCTGCCGACGTTACCGATCTCGTCGAGCTCGCCGAAGATGTAGTAGTCCCCGACCACGATCGTGACCGGGACGTCGTCATCCGTCACCGGGGCCCAGAGCGCCGACCGTGCGACCTGCTGCACGGCGGCCGCCGGCGCATCGGCGGCCGCGGTCCATAGCCGATCGATCGCGATGCCCGCCGCCAGGCTCAGCGCGACGACGAGCGCGAGCTTAAGGCGACGCGCCGCCGCCGGCGGATCGATCCCGGCCGGCGCGGATGCCGGCTGCTCCGCGCCGAGCACGATCCGGTACTCGCCTTTGGGAATGCTGATCTGATCCGCATCGTCGCTGCCCTGACCGGCGTAATACTGCACGAGTTTCTGGCGCAGGTTGTGGGCATAGACGCGAACCATCGAGTCCTGGCTCGGATCGAAGTCCTTGCCGCGATTGAACACCTCGGCCGCAACCTCGATCTCCTTCGGCGCATGGACGCGGTCGGCGCAATCGGCGAGATACTCGAGCAGGGCCGCATAGAACCGCGACCGGCCGAGGACGCCGCTGGCGACGATCTTCTCGACCTGTCGGCGAATCACCGAATTGTCGGCTTCCTGGCTCAAGGGGCTTCCCATTGCAGGCCAATCGGAGCACAGTAGCCTATCATTAACAGTTAATAAACGAGCCGAATCGCAAGAAATGCCGGGGGTCCGCGGAGCGCGCGGCGGCGGTCGGCTACGATCCCACGCGGCGTTGGGGGGCGGCGGATGAAAACAATCGATTTCGATCGGCGGAGCTTCCTCGCCGGCATCGCGGGCGCGGGCGGCTCGGGCGTTCTCGTAAGACTCGGATTCGGCATGACGTTGGGCCTCGGAGGCATCGCGGCCCGGGCCCAGGACACGGCCGGCGGCACACGCCTCGTCCTGCTCGGCACGCAGGGTGGTCCGAACTTCCGTCCGACCCGCAGGGAGTGCTCGAACGCCATCGTCGTCGACGGCCGCGTCTATGTTGTCGATTGCGGCTATGGAGCGCTCGGCCGCCTCGGCGATGCGGGGCTCAACTACCGCGAGGTCGGTCACGTCTTTCTGACGCATCTGCACGACGATCACACGAGCGACGTCGCGGCGCTGTTGAGCCATCAGTGGACCGGCGGCCGCATCGACCCGACGCTCGTGATCGGGCCCTATGGCACCGAGCACCTCGTCGAGGCCGCGCTCGATTTCTTCGAGGCCAATACCGCGATCCGGCTGGCCGACGAGGACCGCAGCGTGGAGCCTGCGACGATCTTCTCCGGCCGGGATATCGAAGCGACCGAGGCGCCGACCGAGATCTTCGCCGACGACCGCGTCACCGTCTCGAGCGTCGAGAACACGCACTTCCCCGAGGCCGCGCGGGAACGCGTGCCTTACCGGTCGGTCGCCTATCGCTTCGACAGCCGCGACCGCTCGATCACGATCTCGGGCGACACGGCCTATTCCGAGAATCTGATCCGGCTGGCCGAAGGCTCGGACGTCTTCGTCTGCGAGACGATCGAGGCCGCCACGACGCGCGACAATTTCGAGCAGCGCGTAGCGGCCGGCGCCTATGCCGACAATCCCGAGGGCATCTGGAAGCACATCGTCGACACGCACACGAGCACCGAGGATGCCGGGCGAATGGCGGCGGCAGCCGGCGTCGGGACCCTCGTGCTGACGCATCTTCTGCCGGGCGCCCTGATGGACGTCTCCGACGAGGTCTACCTCGACGGCATTCGCCGGCATTTCGACGGCGAAGTCATCATCGGCGAGGATCTGATGGTCATCTGAGTGGCGGGCAGGGTCAGACCCAATTTCCGTTGAGGGAAATTGGGTCTGACCCCATCCCACTCCGAGGGAAATGGGGTCTGACCCCATCCCACTCTGACCCCATCCCACTCCCGCCGAAATCTGACGGAAAACGCGGGCCCGTCCGTACTATTCGGCAAGTGAGCGCGAACCATGCACAGTGCGACTTCGTTCGGCATTTGTTCGAGCGCCATCGCGCCGCGCTGTTGCGCCACGTCGCGGCTTTGCTGCGATCGAATGCGGATGCCGAGGACATCGTTCAGGAAACCTGTGCCCGCCTGCTCGCAAGCGACCGTCTCGAGCACGACGAGGCCCGCGCGCGCAGCTACATGTTCCGCGTCGCGACGAACCTGGCCTACGACCGGCACCGGCGGCGCGAACGAAACGCCGAATCGCTGGGGTCGGTTGCCGAGCCGGTGGTCGACGGGCCTGATGCCATCTGCGATCTCGATCAGGCCGTCGAGGCGATCACGGGGACGCTGCTTGCTCTCAAACCGCGTTGCCGGCAGGTCTTTCTGCTCAGGACGGCCGAGGGGCTGAGCTATGAGGCGATCGCCGAGCGGCTCGGGATCAGCAAGCGGACGGTGGAGCGCGAGATGAAGCACGGGCTCGATGCCTGCCAGCGCAGGCTGAAGCGTTCAACGGAGTGAGCATGGAGAATCCTGTGAAACCCGAATCCGGAACCGATGCGGTCGACCGCTACCTGGCCGAAGTCGCCGGCAGCGACGAAGCCGATGCGGACGTCTTCGCGCGCTGCGATGCCGTCATGGCACTGGTCCCGAAGCTCGCCGATTCGCGCGACGTTGGCTGGGCCTACGATGAAGCGAAGCGGCTCGCGAGAGCCGGGCCCGCGAGCCGCGCGCGCCCGACGAGCCGGCCCTGGTACCTGAATCCGGTGCTGGCCTGGAGTACTGCCGTGCTGGCCGTTGCGCTGGCCGTGGCGAGCCTGCCTCGCGCGTTCACGGGTCTTGCGACAGGCGGGTCGAGCATCGATGACGCTTCGGTGGCCGGTCCCCCGCCACCGGCGACCAGCATCACGTTTGCACCGATCGTGATCTCCCCTGAACTGGCGCAGATGCTCGCGGCCATCGAGCCCGTCGTCTTGCTGGCCAACGAGATGCCGGTCGACGCGCGCTCGCTTGCCGTGCTGCCGTTTGTCCAGGGCCAGGACGAAGTGTCATCCCGGACCTTGTCGGCCGCGGAGTCGATCTACGTCCAGGTATTGAGGCAGTTGTCCGCCGTCCCCGGCATCATCGTCGTCGATTCGGCGACGGCGGCGATCTACTCCGAATCGGAACTGCCGCCCGAGGAAATCGCGCATCAGCTCGGTGTGCGCAGCGTCGTCGAGGGCCGGGTCGAATCCGTCAACGGCGAGATCCGGTTTGAGCTCAGGCTCACCGATGCCGCGGCCGCGGGCTCCTCGATCGACGAGGCGATCGAGCGGCCGACCGACGAGATCGGAATGCTGCAAGGGGACATCGCTTCCAGCGTGCTTGGTGCTCTGGCTCGCACGCAGGCGCCGATACAGTCGAACCAAACTCTCCGAGGTGACTCAAGATGAAATTCATACCGCTGACAGCCGTCCTTTCGCTGGCACTTCTGCCTGGGCTCACAATGGCTCAGGAAGCTGCATCGCCTTCAGGCAACGAGTCGGCCGAGGAACCGGTCCCAAGATCGATCCCCGAACCGATGCAGGGGTCGGTTCCGATCGAGTCGCTGATCGAGCGCGTCGCCATGGATATGGACGAGGAATTCGTCATCGATCCGCGCATCCGGGGAATCATGGCCTATAGCACACGCGAATCCGTCGACTACGAGAGCCTGCTCGGCATCCTGCGAGTCGCCGGCCTCGTCGCCATCGAAACGGGCGGTCAGATTCACATAATGCCGGAGCAAAGCATGCGGACCGCGGCGACGCGAATCCTCCAGGAGGACGATCGAAACGTGTCTGACCACGAGGTCGTCACGCGCATCATTGCGGTTCCGCAAGTCAGTCGGACCGTGCGCACGGGCCAAGGCGAGAGCGTCACGGAGACGCTTCAGGCAACGATGCTTGTACCGATACTTCGCCCGATGATGGCTCAGGCCGCGCAGCTAGGCGCCGTGCCGAATACCAACTCGCTCGTCATTGTCGACCGTTACGACAACGTTCGCCGCATCACCGCAATCATCGAGGAGATCGTCGCGGGATTCGAAGACTGAGCTGACATAACGCGCCTGTTGCAAAAACACCGACGATGCGCGATCTGTGATGATCGTCTCGCAGCCCGCGAATCATTGGGCCTAGGATGCGCCTGCACTCACACATGGAGTCAGAATCGTGAATATCAGGAACCTTTTCGCGACAGCAGTCGCGTCTTTAGTTCTGCCCGGCATCAGCCAGGCGGAGTTCAACTATACGAGTGTCGACTTCGGCTATGTCGACGTGGAGTACGATGTCGGCCCAGGCAACCTTGAGGGTGACGGCTTCTCCGTCAGCGGCACGTTCGCCGTTTCGGACAGCTTCTTCATCGGCGGCAGCTACGACGACTACGCCTTCGACTTCGATGTCGACGCCGAGATCCTGGAGATCGGCGGCGGGTACTTCCATCCGATGACCGGCAACCTCGACTTCGTTGCAACGTTCTCGTATCTCAACGCCGAGTTGTCGGCGGGCGGATTCAGCGAGGACACCGATGGCCTCGGCATCGGCGGCGGCGTGCGGACGTCCCTCAGCGACCGCTTCGAGCTCGAAGCGATGCTCGACTACGTCGATTGGGACGAGGGCGACAACGATTCAGGCGTTGAAGTTCGCGGCCGATATTTCTTCAACGACAACTTCGCCGTCACGGCCCAGATCGACCTCGGCAAGGACATCGAGACGTTCCGCCTCGGCATCCGCACTGAGTTCTGATGAATGGGGTCAGACCCCTTTCGATGAATGGCGATAAATGGGGTCAGACCCCTTTCAGGTTCACCTGAAAGGGGTCTGACCCAACCTGAAAGGGGTCTGACCCCGATCTTTCTCGATCTTTCTGACCCCGATCTTTCTCTTACGCTCCCTGCTTCTCCGGCGTCATCTCGCCGGCATCGAGGCGCCGGATGTAGTCCTTGTAGGCGCGCATCGCCATCGGTCCGAAGACCAGCATGATCGGGATGTTGGCCCAGAGCATCACGCCCGTGCCGAAGGTCGAGAACATGTCGAGCTCGTCCTGGGTCCGGATCAGCTGCACGGACACCATGATCAGCGCGCAATAGACGACCCGGTACGGCATGACCATCCGCTGGCCGAACAGATATATGACGCCCTGCTCGCCGTAGTAGCTCCACGAGATGATCGTCGAGAACGCAAATAACCAGGCCGATATAGGCACGATCCAGATCCCGAGACCCGGAATCACGCGATCGAATGCCTTGGCCGTCAGTGTCGCACCCTTGAGATCGAGATAGATGCCCTCGACGGCGAGCCGGGGCTGCGCTTCCGGCGGCACGGCAAAGGGATCGAACTCCACCGTCCAGCCGACGGCCTCGCTGCCGCGCAGCTCGCCGAAGACTCGGTGTAGATTGGCACCGGTCTCATCGTTGGTATGCGCCTCGATGACGGCAAATACGATCGCGCCTTCGCGCATCTGCGCCTGAGCTTCGACCTCGTCCGCGACTGTGACGCGGACCGGGCGGATCTCCCACTCCTCCATGCCGGCTTCGGTGATCACCGTACTGCCGTTGGCGACGACAGGCACGACATCGACGGCGTTCTGGAGCGAAAGCGTCGGCGCGCGGTTCCAGGCACCGCTCAGCAGAATCACGAGCCCGGTCAGCGTGCAGACGCAAAGCGTATCGATGAACGGCTCGAGGCCCGCGACGACACCCTCGCGGACCGGCTCGTCGGTCCTGGCCGCCGAGTGCGCGATCGGCGCCGAGCCCTGGCCGGCCTCGTTCGAGAACAGGGCCCGCTGCATTCCCTTGAGGAGCCCGTAACCCGCGGTGCCGCCGATGAACGCACCGACCCCTTCGGTCGGTGAAAAGGCTTCGCGAAAGATCAGAGCGAACATCGCCGGGACCTCGCCGATATTCATCGCGATCACGACGAGTCCGGCGAGAACGTAGACCACGCACATGAACGGCACGATGCGGCTCGCGACGTCGCCGATGCGTTTGATGCCGCCGACGATGACGAGTCCGACGCCGATCGTCAGGATGACGCCCGCGATCCATTGCGGCAGACCGAAGTATGTGAACGAGATATCGGCAACGTTCCAGGCCTGGAACATGTTGCCGCCCGTCGCCGTCGAGACCAGCAGCGTGAGACAGAAAATGCCGCCGACGACCGCTCCGACCGGCGCGAGACTCGGGTTCAGCTTCGAAAGACCGCGTTTGCAGACCCACATGGGACCGCCGTGAGGATTGTCCGGATCCGAGGTGTCGCGAAACAGCATCGACTGTGTGACCTCGGTCATCTTGAGCGCCATGCCGACAATGCCGACCATCCACATCCAGAACATCGCGCCAGGACCGCCGAGCGAGATCGCGATTGCGACACCGGCGATGTTGCCGAGCCCGACCGTGGCGGATAGCGCCGTCGACAGCGCCTGAAAGTGGCTGATTGCGCCCGGGTCCCGCTTGTCGTCGAACCGGCCGCGAACGGCTGCGATGCCGTGTGTCAGCGCGCGGTACTGACCGAAGCCGCTCCAGAACGTAAACAGCACGCCGACGCCGAGCACGACGAAGAGCGCGTAGTCGTGCCAGATTAAGGCGTTGATCGCGTCGACGATCCCCTTGAACTCTTCCATACGTACCCCGCTTACGGCTGGATCGCGTTCCAGGTCCGCTCGAATACCCAAAACGCCGATACGGAACCTATCACATAGGCGGCCCAGCGCGGCGAGACCGCGGACCAATCCCTCCAGAATCGCCTGACCACGAATCCAAGAGACAGCACCGCGCCGATGAAGAGCAGTTGCCCGAGCTCGACACCGATATTGAAGAAGAGCAGCGCGAGCGGAATCGCCTCATCAGGCAGACCGATTTCCTGCAGGGCGCCCGCGAAACCGAATCCGTGCAAGAGACCGAAGCTGAACGCGACGACCCAGGGGAAGCGCCTCGTGAGCCCTTCCCCTCCGCCACCCACAACCGCGCCCGGGCGCTCGCCGATGCCGCCACTCGTATCGCCGCGCGCGAGCTCGGTCGCGAGAAACAGGATGCTGAGCGCGATCACGGCCTCGACCGCCGCCGGCGTGACGCTGACGAAGCCGAGCGTCGCCGCGGCCAGCGTTATCGAGTGGGCGACGGTGAACGCCGTGACCGTCGCCACGAGACGGCCGACGCCCTTGACTAGCAATAGCAGCGCGAGCACGAACAGCAGGTGATCGATGCCGATCAGGATGTGCTCGACGCCGAGCACCGTATAGGTCGCGACGACGTCGAGCGCGCCGGGACGCTCGGGGATGACGACGGAGGGCCGGGACGGCACGAGACGGTGCGTGAACGAGCGGCCGTCGCTGAAGTCTATCTGTAGCAACACGTCGGTATCGGTCGCCTCGAGCCCGGCGACCGTGAAGACACCGCCGGCGAGCGGCCGGTCGCAGGTAACGCTCGCATGCTGCAGCCGGACGTCGTTCGGCGTCTGCACGTCGTCGAGCACGTAGAGCCTGACGGGACTGGCGACCTCGCAGCCTTCCGGCATCTGCGGCGACAGCGTCTCGGCAAGCCCGCCCGAGATCGAGACCTTCCACTGAGCGGCGTATTCTCCGGGCGCGGTCTCGGTCAGGCCGAAGAAGCCGGGGCTCAGACGGTGCGCCGACGCCAGGTCGGTGACGAGCAGCGCCAGACCCAACGCGACGACTCGCGCCGTCACGGCCAAAGCTCGAGTTCCTCGCCGACCTCCCATTCGACGGCAATGTCGAAGTCGGCTCGCATTCTTTCGAAGGCAGCCTCGTTTGCCGCTTCGAGCCTTTCGGCGGCATAGACTTCGCGCACGCGGGCCTCGACCTCGGCGAATTCCGGGTCGCGCGCGTCGCTGCGCTCGATGATGCGAACCAGGTGCCAGCCGAAGTCGGATTCGAAAGGCCCGAGCCAGAGGTTCAGGGGCTCGGCGAAGACGGTCTCGGTCAGCGCATCGCCGAACAGGATCCGGACGCGGTCGGGATCGGCATCCTCGAAACGGCTCGCAAGCGGCGTGCTGTCGCCGAAGTCGTCGGGCCCGGCTCCCCCGCGCAGGGCTTCGAGCGACTCGCCGGCATCGGCGAGCACGGACTCCCCACGCATGCGCGGGCTGAAGAAAACCTGATCGAAGGTGACGAGCGGGGGAATGCGAAACCGCTCGGCGTTCGCCTCGAAGAAGGCTACGTAATCGGCATCGGGCGGCTCGGGATCGGCCGTGTTCTCGGTCGCGTACTGCATCTTCTCGATCAGCCTTCGCCTGACCTCGTCGTCATCGACATCGAGCCCGAGCGCGAGCGCCTGACGGTAGTAGACCTCGTCGCGAACGGCATCGGCGACGAGCGCCCGCAGCTCCTCGTCGGTCGGCGGCCGGCCGGCAAGGAGCTCGTCCGAGCGCGCGAGCTCGGCGACGTCCTCGGCAGTCACGGCGATGCGTTCCGGCGGCGGCGTCTCCGAGCGCGCGAGCCAGGTCAGCGCCGCAAACAGGGCGGCGCCGATGACGAGAAAATGCACCAGGGGATCTTTGTGCAGCATTTGAGCGCCGTATTATCGGCGCGGCGCCCGGAAGTCGCCAACTCAGGGTAAAAAAAAGCGCCCCGACGGGGACTGAGCCGGGGCGCGAGGGGGGATGGGTCTTCTCAGCGCCGGAACGGCGTCTCCGGCCTCTGGTACCTGTAATAACGATAGGGCCGCTCCGACCGGGGCTCGACCGGCGCGACGGCCGCGCGCATCTGGGCTTCGTCGAGCGCGCCGAGCACGACCGAGGTCTCGCGCCGTTCACCGTCGCGCAGATACTCGATCTCGACCTCGTCACCGGCATCGAGATCGCCGACGAGACGGCTCAGCGTCCGCGGATCGTCGATCGCGAGCCCGTCGAGCCCGGTCACGACGTCGCCGCGCTGAAGACCGGCGCGATCGGCCGGGCTGTCGGCAACGACGCTCGCGACGAGCGCGCCGGCCGTGACGTCGGCCGCGACTTCGACATCGCCGGGCGCCTCGATGGAACCGATGCTGACGCCGAGCCAGCCGCGGCTGACGATGCCGCGCTCGCGCAACTCGTCGAGAACGCCGGTCGCCTGATTCGACGGGATCGCCATGCCAATGCCGACGTTGCCGCCGTTCGGCGAGATGATGGCCGTGTTGATCCCGATGACCTGGCCTGCCGCGTTGAACACCGGGCCGCCGGAGTTACCGCTGTTGATCGCCGCGTCGACCTGAATGAAGTCGTCGTAGCGTCCCGAGCGGATGTCGCGGCCGCGCGCCGAGATGATGCCGGCCGTTGCCGATCCGCCGAGACCGAAGGGGTTGCCGATCGCGAGCACCCAGTCGCCGACGCGCGCGCGGTCCGAATCGCCGAACTCGAGCGCCGGCAGATCACGCCCGTTCTCGATCCTGAGCAAGGCGAGATCGGTCGACGGATCCGTGCCGACGACGGTTGCCGTCAGCTCTTCGCCGGTGTTCAGCGTGACCGTGACCTCGCTCGCGCCGTTGACGACGTGGTAGTTGGTCGCGATATAGCCCTCGCTGTCGATGATGAAACCCGAGCCCTCTCCCCGGCGCGGCCGCATGTCCGGGTAGTTCCACTGCTGGCCGGGGAAGCCGAAGCGCTCGAGCAGATCCCCGAACGGGGCGCCGGCGAACGGCGAACCCTGACCCGATGAGACCGGGATCGGCTCCATCGTCACCGCGATGTTGACGACCGCCGGACTGACCTCTGCGATGACGTCCGCGAAGGACGGGGGTCCGGCGAATCCTGTCGAGCTCGCGTCGTCCTGGGCCACGCCGAGACCGGCAGCGAGCACTCCCACGACAACGCCACCGGCGGCGAGCTTCGTCCAGATCGATCGCGAAAATATGCCATCTCGCATCATTGAAACTCTCCGTGTTCAAACTCCAGATGCCGCAAGCTTAAGGCAAGCCACATTGCACGAAGGTCAACGATTTCCTACGGTTTTTTCATGATTTTTTGGCTTTGCCCTTAACGATCGTTAATCTTGACGCAAGCCTTGCGCCACCGCTGGCGGCGCATACTGTGGAATCCGGCCGGGTCCAGGCCTCGGTCCGACGGGAGCGGTAGTCGGTGCGCGTACTGATCATCGAGGACGACCATGAGGTCTCGTCCTACATCCGGCAGGGGCTGATCCAGGCGGGCTGGAACGTCGACGTCGCCGACAATGGCAAGGACGGCCTGCTGATGGCAACGACGGAGCAATACGATGCACTGATCGTCGACCGCATGCTGCCCGGCGTCGAAGGCCTGGCTCTGATCCGCACCCTGAGGGCATCGGACAACGAAACACCGGCGCTGGTCCTGAGCGCGCTCGGCGAAGTCGACGACCGGGTCAAGGGCCTTCAGGCCGGCGGCGACGATTACCTCGTCAAGCCTTTCGCGTTCAGCGAGCTCCTGGCGCGTCTCGAGGCGCTGATCCGCCGGGCGAAGTCCGCCGGCAGCCAGCACGAAACGACGCTGTCGCTCGCTGACCTCGAGATCGATCTGCTCAAGCGCGAGGTCCACCGCGGCGGCAGGAAGATCGATCTTCAGCCGCGCGAGTTCCAGCTTCTGGAGTTTCTGCTGCGCCATGCCGGGCAGGTCGTCACGCGAACGATGCTGCTCGAAGGCGTCTGGAACTATCATTTCGACCCGCAGACCAACGTCATCGACGTGCACATCAGCCGGCTGCGCGGCAAGATCGATAAAGGCTTCGACAAGCCACTGCTACACACGGTCCGCGGCGCGGGCTACCGGCTGAGCACCTGACCGGACCGCGGCCTTAGAATGCGCGCATGCGACTGCCTGCGATAATCAGAACGAGCGTATTTCAACTGACGATTCTGTATGTCGGTCTGTTCGGCGTTTCGGTTGCAACGCTCGGCTGGTTCATCTACCGGTCGACCGTCGGTTACCTGGAAAATCAGACCGACGAGGTCATCGAGGCGGAGATCAACGGCCTAGCCGAGCAGTTCTTTCAGCTGCAGCGTGAGCGCGGGCTCGAGGGCGGCGTCCGCGGGCTCGCCCAGATCATCCAGAGCCGTCGCGAGCGGACGGGGACGGCCGGCGAGCGGTTCAGCTACCTCCTGATCGACCAGAACCTGAGGCCCTTGGCCGGCAATCTGAACCGCTGGCCCGCGCCGTCGGACATGGTCGAGGGCTGGATCGAGTTCAGCGTGCCGGATCCGAACGCCGCCGACGCGCAGGTGCCCGTCCGGGCGAGAATCCTGCCGATCAGACCCTTCGAGCTGACCGGGATACGCGTCCTCGTCGGCCGTGAGATCCGGGAGCTCGAGCAGATCAACGATCGATTCCTGCGCGCGCTGACGCTCGGCCTCGGGCTCACGATGCTGCTCGCATTGGGCGGGGGACTCGCGCTCGCGTTCAGCGCGCAACGCCACGTCGCCGAGCTCAGTCGCACGACACGCCGCATCATCGCCGGCGATCTCAGCCAGCGCGTGCCGGTCGGCGGCGCTCATGACGAGCATGCGGAGCTCGCGAGGAGCGTCAACACGATGCTCGATCAGATCGAGAATCTGATGGCGGGGCTGCGCCATGTCGGTGACAGCATCGCCCACGACCTGCGCGGGCCGCTGACTCGGCTGCGCAATCGTCTCGAGAACCTGTCGGACGAGGACACGCCGAGCCGGGCGAGCATTGCCGAATGCCTGGCACAGGCCGACCGCGTGCTCGCAACCTTCAACGCCCTGCTGCGCATCGCGCGCATCGAGTCGGGCGCTTACCGGAAGGCTTTCGCAACGATCGACCTCGGCCCGATCGTCGACGACATTGCCGATCTCTACGAGGCGACGGCGGAGGACAAGCTCGTCGAGCTCAGGCGCAAGACCATCGACGATGCGTTCGTCTTCGGCGATCGCGAGCTGCTCGCGCAGGCGCTGACCAACCTGCTCGACAACGCCGTCAAGCACACGCCGCCGGGCGGGCACATCGACCTGGAGCTCAGGCGCCACGAAGGCACGATCCATCTCGTCGTCGCCGATTCCGGCCCCGGCGTTCCGGCAGAGTCCCGGGAGCGTGTTCTTCAGCGCTTCGCGCGGCTCGACGAGTCGCGCAGCACGCCCGGCAGCGGTCTCGGTCTCGCCCTCGTTCGCGCCGTCGCTGACCAGCATGATGCGAAGCTCGTGCTGACCGACAATGGTCCGGGGCTTCGCGTCACGCTGACGCTGCCGGCCACGGGCTCACCCCGGGCGGAGTCGTAGATCGCGCTCGAAAGAAAGGCCCGGCCTCTCGCGAGGCCGGGCCAAAGTGCGCCAGCTCTAAAAGCCGATAAAGCTCGAACGCCAACCCCGCGGGTTATCCATACGCGCGTCATAGCGGTAACGGCCGTGACTGCGATCGCCCGCGCTGATGCTCGTTTTCGTTGCCGCTACCGCCGAGCCATGCTCGGGATGAACGGCGGGGTATGGCGAGGCCTTCCCGCTTTCCGAATCGTTCCATTTCGCCATGATCAACTCCTTTTGATCTGAAGCCATGAGGAATACCCGATCGATACCATTGCAAGCTTCGTGCCTGAACGGCGATTCCTTCCGCAAACGGCGCGGTTGCCGGCTTTTGTCGAAAATGCAGCCAGCGGCGACGGCCGGATTCTGCTCTCAAGCTGTGCGCAGCCGGGCACGGCTGCACCAAATGCGGTAGCTCAGCATGCACGCAAATAGGGCGCGAGCGCGCGCCGCCAGCGCTCGAGCTTGTCCTCGCGCGTCAGCGACGCGTAGGCGGGACTCGTCGACGGCAGCGCCGCCGTGGCGAGATTCCCGCGCGACAGGCCCGGCTCGATGTGACGGCGAAAGATCCCGGCAGCCTTCAACCCGTTGAAAGCGACGAGCCCGATGGTCTCGTGGCACGCGATGAGGCTCGCAATGTCGTTGATCCGCTGGGACGCGGTCACGATGCTCGAGTCGAGGCTGCCGGGACGGGTCGCCTCGAGCAGCACATCCCAAAGCGCAACGCCGGCATCGACGAGCGCAGCGAGCCTGGCGGAGTAATCGAGCGCAGGCGAGGCGCCGCAAAGCGCGCCCATGATCGGCCAGAACGCGTTCCGCGGCTGCGCGTAATACTGGTTTGCCTCGAGCGACGCGCGCCCGGGCAAGCTGCCGAGCACGAGCACGCGCGGCGCCGGCCCGACAACCGGCGGGAAGCCTCGGGACAAGCCGGCCATGTCTCGATTCTCCTGCATGCGCCGATTCAGCGGCGCCCGCGGCAGGGGTGTCAAGTCAGTTATTATTTCGGCTGGCTTTGCCGCGACCGGAGAGAACGATGTTCGATCGACGCTTTGGGATTCTGGCTTCAATCGCTTTGCTCGTGCTCGCTCCGACGGCAAGCGTCACCGCGCAGGAGACGATTCGGCAGTACCAGTTCGCGCCGGGCGCCGATGGATACTCGCTCGAGCTCGTCGAAGTACCGAGGCCCGAGGCCGGTCCGGACGACGTGCTCGTGCGCGTGCGGGCGACCTCGCTGAACCGGCGCGACTTGATGATGCTGAACAATCAGTACGGACCGGGCGGCAGCGCGGCGGGCGGGATTCCGCTTTCCGACGGAGCCGGCGAGGTCATCGCGGTCGGCGAGAACGTCACGCGTTTCGGCGTCGGCGACCGTGTCGCCGGAATCTTCTTCACCGACTGGATCGACGGCAAGCGGGATCAGGCCAAGCTCGCATCGGCGCGAGGCGGCGGGCCGACGGGGATGCTGGCGGAGGTCGTCGTCGCGCACGAGGACAGCCTGGTCGCGGTTCCGGATCATCTGACGTTCGAACAGGCCGCGACCCTGCCCTGCGCCGGCGTCACGGCCTGGGTGTCGCTGTTCGAGCTCGGCGATCTTCAGCCGGACGACTATGTGCTGCTCGAAGGCACGGGCGGCGTCTCGAGCTTCGGACTGGTCTTCGCCGCCGCCGCCGGCGCCCGCCCGATCATCACGAGCTCGAGCGACGAGAAGCTCGCGCAGGCGCGCGCGCTCGGCGCCATCGGCACCGCCAACTACCGGACCAACGAGAACTGGCAGCACGAGGTCCGCGCGCTGACCGGAGACGCCGGCGTCGATCACGTGCTGGAGGTCGGCGGCCGCGACACGCTGCAAAAGGCCATGGAGGCCGTCGGCTACGAGGCGCACATCGGCATGATCGGCGGGCTGTCGGGCTTCGTGCCGTCGATTCCCGCGGGCTCGCTTTTGACCTCGGGCACGAGAATCAGCGGCATCTATGTCGGTTCGCGCGCCCACTTCGAAGCGATGAATGCGTTCATCGAGGAACACGATATCGTGCCGGTCGTCGGTCGCGTTTTCAGCTTCGACGACGCGCCCGCCGCGTTCGACTTCATGGAGAACGGCAACTTCTTCGGCAAGATCGTGATCCGCCATTGAGCCTCGCCGATCTCGAGAAATGGGACGCCCGCTATCGCGAAGGTCACTATGCCTCGCGGCGTCATCCGACGGCGCTGCTCGAGCGCTTCATCGATGATCTGCCGCGCGGAGCTGCGCTCGACGTCGCCTGCGGCGCGGGCAGGAATGCGCTCTATCTCGCGAAGAGCGGATTCGACGTCGATGCCGTCGATATCTCCGCGGCCGGCCTTGAGCGCCTGCGTGCCGATGCGAGAGCTTCCGGTCTTCGGGTTCGGGACCTTAAGGCCGATCTCGAAGGCGGCATCCCCGCGTCGTTGCCGCTCAAGGAGCGCTACGAGCTGATCGTCATGGTGCGTTACGTCAACGAGCCCCTCATCGGGCCGCTGAGCGAAAAGCTAGCCGAAGGGGGCATATTCCTGAGCGAGCAGCACCTCAAGACGGATCTCGACGTCGTCGGTCCCCGTAACGCGGCGTACCGGCTCGCACCGAACGCGCTGCTCGATGCGGCGCGGGGACTGCGCGTTCATTTCTATCGTGAAGGGCTCGTGGCGGACCCGGACGGCGGGCGCGCGGCACTCGCCCAGCTTGTCGCGTCGCGCGGAGGAGTCGGGCTCCTTGTCGCCTGAAACCGCCGCCGCATACCTCGCCGCGCTGGCGCTGCTCGCCGCTGCCGGCGCGAAGGCCCAGCAACCGACGAACGCCGCCGGAGCCGATCCGAGCGAGCTGCCGAGCCTCGGCGAACTCGAGCAAAGAGGCACCACGATCGGCAGGATCAACCTCAAGCTCGAGAACGTCTTCGATCTGAGCGATCCGAGCGAGGACAAACCCCTTTATCGCTGGGCAAATCGCGTGCACCGGACGACGCGACCGTCCGTGGTCGAGGACATACTGCTGTTCGAAAGCGGCGAGCCGCTCGTCGAGCAGGTGCTGGCCGAGTCGGCGAGACTGCTGCGCGAGCGCGGGTTCGTGGCCGACGCCGAGATCACCGCGAGCAGCTACGACCCGGTGCGAAACACGGCCGAGGTGAATGTCTGGATGCGCGACTCCTGGTCGCTCGAGCCCGACCTCAAGTACAGCCGCAGCGGCGGCGAGAACGAGTACGCGTTCGGGCTCGTCGAGGACAATATGTTCGGCCTCGGCAAGTCGATGACACTGTCGTACTCGAGCGATATCGACCGGGACATGCGCTTCTTCAGCTACGAGGACGACAACCTGTTCGGGAGCCGCAAGCAGCTTCGGGCCGCCATCGCCGACCTGAGCGACGGACGCCAGTTTCGATTCTCGGCCGGCCGGCCCTTCTTCTCGTTCAACACCCGCTGGTCGATCATGGGAGAGACCCTCGACGATCGGCGCGTCGACTCGATTTACGACCTCGGTGAGGTGATCGACGAGTTCCGTCACGATACGCGCCGCATGTCGATCCACGGCGGCCGGTCGCGCGGCATCACGGACGGCGTGACGAAGCGATGGATTGCCGGGCTCTCGCTCGACGAGAACGAGTTCGAGGAGGCGCCGGGCTTCGGGCCTCCGCTGCTGCTGCCGGAGAATCGCCGGCTGATCTATCCCTGGGCCGGGTTTCAGTGGATCGGCGACGATTATCGCCAGGTCAGCGAGCTCAACGACATGGGCCGGATCGAGGACATCTCGCTCGGCCTCAACCTTTTCGCACGCATCGGAGTCGCATCGCCGGAGCTCGACTCCGATCGCCGCGCCATTCTGGTCGATTTTTCCGCCGACCGCGGCTGGGAGCCGCTGGGACCCGGCAGCCTGGCGCTGTTCTCGGCTTCGGCGACCTCGCGTGTTGAAGGCGGCGACTATCTGAACACGGTAATTTCGCTGAGCGGCAGTTTCATGCGGCGCAACTTCGGTGACGAGCTGTTTCTTGCGAGCCTGACGACGGTCCTCGCCAGCAAACTCGATCCCGAGAGTCAGGTGCTGCTCGGCGGCGACAACGGCCTGCGCGGCTATCCGCTGCGCTACCAGAGCGGCGAGCGCAGCGCCCTCCTGAGCCTCGAGCAGCGCTTCTACACCGACTGGTACCCGTTCAGGCTCATTCGCGTCGGTTATGCCTTCTTTTTCGATGCCGCGCGCGTCTGGGGCGACGACCCACGCAACACGCCGAACCTGGGGACGCTCTACGACATCGGCGTCGGGCTGCGCCTGACCTCGCCGCGCTCGAGCGGCCGCGCCGTCGTGCACCTCGACCTCGCCTTTCCGATCAACGCCCCCGCCGACATAGACGACGTCCAGATCGTCATCGAAAAGAAAGCCTCCTTCTGAAATGGGGTCAGACCCCTTTCAGGTTGGGTCAGACCCCTTTCAGGTTTCGAGCTCCACCGGTTCAGCTACGCTGTAAACCTGAAAGGGGTCTGACCCCATTTCAGTCGCATTTCAGTCGCCATTTCAGGCGCAGCCCCGACTCAGTCGATGGCGACGTAGCCCGGCAGGGCGGCGATGCGGGCCATCCAGGCGCGGACGGCGGGCCAGCGGCTCGTGTCGTAGCCCGAGACGTCGAGCATGGAGATCGGACCGTAGCAGGAGATGTCGGCGATAGTGGCGTGATCGAGCGCGAGCCACTCGCGGCTGTCGAGATGCCTGTCGATGATGCCGAGGATGTGGTCGCAGCGCGCGTCGATCTCCGCGTCGGGCAGCTTGATGGCGTCGGGCCGCCTGATCTTCGCGCGCTTCATCCAGGGTCCCTGATGAACCTCGTTGGCGGACTTCGAAAACCACTCGGCGACCTTCGCCTCGCCTTCGGCATCGGCCGGCAGCCATCGGTTCGACCTGTCGTACTTGCGCGCGAGGTAGACGAGACAGGCGTGCGAGTCGGCGATGACGAACGCGCCGTCCTCCAGCGCCGGCATCTGGCCGAAGGGATTCAGCGAGAGAAACGGCTTGCGCTTGTGCTCGCCGCCATACATGTCGAGCTCGACGAGCTCGTACGGCAGATCCAGAATCGACAGCATCAGCCTGACCTTGTAGCCGTTGATTGACTGACGCGTGGCATGCAGACGAATCATCGGGAGCGCTCCCTGCTGCGCAATCGGGCGATTATCCCGGCTCCCCGGGTCACGACCGCGATGCTATGCTGAAGCCTCGCCGACCGTCCAATTAACCGGAGAGGACGCCCGCAGCGTGACGAAGCCGGCTTTGCTCATACTGACATCGATCGCCTTGATCCTGAGCTCCGGGACGGCTCTTGCCGTGGATGTCAGGATCTGCACGTCCCGCGGCGCGATCGATGTCGAGCTCGACGACCGGCGCGCGCCGCTGCACGCGGCCAACTTCGTGCGATATGCGGAGTCGGGCTTCTATGACGGCACGATACTACATCGCGCCGTGCCGGGCTCGATGGTTCAGGGCGGAAGCTACACGCTCGGGCTCGAGCGGCGGACGCCAAGCGATCCCGTCCGCAACGAATCCGGCAACGGCCTCTCGAACCAGCGCGGAACGATCGCGGCCTCGCGTGCCGACGATCCGGACTCCGCGACCTCGCAGTTCTTCTTCAACCTGAGCGACAACACGCATCTCGACGCGCGGCCGGGGGCGCCCGGCTACACGGTATTCGGCCGCGTGACGGCCGGCCTTCAGGTCCTCGATGCCGTCTCGGCCATGCCGACGCGGCGGAGCGGCAACCTCGACGAGGTACCGCAACCACTCGTCGTGGTCGAGTCGGTCACGGCTCTCGATCGCCAACCCCGGTTCGGGCTCTCGATCGAGCCCGATCCGGCGGCGCTACGGGCGGATCTCGAGACGATGCGCTCGCGTGGCGATGCCCCCGGCATCCTCGGAGCCATCGATACCTTGCGGCGCAGTTGCATCGATCTCGATGCGGCGGAGCGGCTGGCCGAAGCCGAAGCCGCCGAATCGCTCGGGCTGAACGAGCGCAGCCGCTACGCGCGCGAGCGATACATGGCGGCGGCGAACGGTTCCGGCCCCGCGCTGCCGAGGGCCCGGGATCTCATCGGCGGACTGCCCGAGGCCGAGCCGATACGCGACATCGACTCGCTGATCGCGCATTGCCGGCGCCCCGTCGCTCCGTCCGTCCCGGACGGCCGCTTCACGGAGCTTACGACGATGCAGGCTCTCGAAGGCGCGGTGCTGCGCTATCGGCAGCTCGGCGAGCTCTATATCGATTGCGTCGCGCGCGTCATCGAAAACCAGGAGCTCAACGACGCCGAGACGATCGAGGCGACGAAGCGCCACAACGACGCTGTGATTGAAATGACGGCCGTGCTGATGCGCTTCAATCAGGCGGCGCGCACTTTCAAAGCCGCGCGGTAGTTAGCGGTAGTTAGGGTCAGACCCCATTTTTTGGAAAAAAATGGGGTCTGACCCCGATTACTGCTGCTCGGCGAGCATCGCCTCGAACGCGGCCTCCTGGACATCGACATGCGCGAGGAAGCCTGCCCGATCGACGTACGGGTTCGGATCGCCGGACCCGCGGCTCTGCAGCCTTTCGTACTTTTCCTCGAGCCCGTACCAGAACCCGTGCGAGCCTAGAAAGACATCCACCGGCAGCTCACGGGCCGTGGCGAACGTCGCCCGATAGTCGTCCGCGATACCGGGGTAGTCGGGATTGTCGACGAGGACGTAGCCCGGGTTGACGCCGAAGCTGCAAACGATCAGCGCCTCGTAGGTTTCGCCGTTTTCCGCGAGCGTAAGACCGAAGCTCGTGCAGCCTTTCGTATGACCCGCGGTCAGGTGCGCCGTCAGCGTCGTGCCGCCGAGCACGACCTCCTCGCCGTCGGTCAGCACGCGATCGATCGGATGCTCCTTCCCGCCGGGGCGCATCGCGCGCAGCGCCGGCACGTCCTGCTCCATCGCCATCACTTCGGCGCCCGTCAGCTCCTTGACGAGCGCATCGCCCTCCATGTGGTCGCCATGCGCATGGCTGCCGAGGACAATCGCGATGTCCTCGAAAGCGAAGCCGAGTTCTTCGACGTTGCGCTGAAGGATCGGCACCGTCGACTCGAAGTCGCTGTTGATCAGAATGTGACCGGCCGGCGTCGTGACGAGAAAGCTGCCGAGCGCCTCGGTGCCGATGAAATAGAGGTTGTCCATGATCCGTGCGGCGGGAAAGGCGCATTCCAGTCGATCTGACCGGGCTGCGCCGGTGATGGGCCGGCCGCGCAGATGGCGAGACAGAATCCGATGATCGTCCTTTGCATGGCTTGCCTCCTAGTTCCCGTATCGCCTCGGAAAACGCTCGGCGCGCGCGGCTTCATCGATGCTGACCCACCGCGTACGATTGGTATCGTTGATGTTGTTGATGAAACCGTTGACGTAGGGCTGCGTTAGGCCGTCGGTAACGCCGAAGTAGATCGTTATCCAGGCGTGATCGGCGAGCGCGAGCGCCTCGGCCTGGGCCATAATCTCGGCGCGCCGGTCGAGATCCTGCTCCCGCATGGCCTCATCGAGCAGCGCGTCGTATTCGGGATTCTCGTATTGGCCGTAGTTGTTGCTGTTGCCAACGCGCAGCAGATCGAGAAAGTTCGACGCGTCGTTGTAATCGGCTACCCAACCCGCCAGGCCGGTGTCGTAGTCGTGCTCCTGGAGCAGGTTGTAGAACACGGCTCCGTCCGACTGCTCGATCTCGATATCGACGTAGATCTCGCTCCACATCTGCTGAATTGCGGCCGGAACGCGACGGGCTTCGGCCGAGGCCGCCCGGACGGCGAATCCGAATCTCAGGCGGTTATCGGGGCCGTAGCCTGCTTCCTGCATGAGCATCTTGGCTCGCTCGATGCGCTCTGGCTGAGGTATGTCCGCGAAATCGAGCGCCACGCCGCCGTGATAGTTCGCGATACCGGGCGGAATCATCGAATATGCCGGCGGCGTGCCGAGCCGGCGGACGCGATCGACGATCGTCTCGCGGTCGAGCGCGAGACTCAGCGCTTCCCGGACCCGGACGTCATCGAGACCCTCGCGCGCAAAATTCAGAGAGATAAACTCGAGGATCAGGGTCGGTTGCAAGTCGATCGTTTCCGGCATGTTTTGCCGGATCCAGTCGATCTGAGCCGCCGGCAGGCGGGCCTGATAGTCGAGCTCGCCGGCTCGGAAACGCTGCAGGGCAGCATCGTAGTCCGCGGTTGGGTAATAGAAGACGCGATCGACGCCGACGTTGTCGGCGTCGTAGAAGAGAGGATTCTTCACGGCAGTCGCATGATCGTTGGGAATCCACTCTACGAGACGATAGGGGCCGTTGCCGACGTAGTTCTCAGGCCGTGTCCAGGAATTGCCGAGCCTCTCGACGACGTGGCGCGGAACTGGAGACGTGACCGCATGCGTCATAAACTCGGCGAGATATGGCGCCTGATACTCGAGGTGAACGACGAAAGTCAGATCGTCGGGCGCCTCGACGCCGAGCTCGGCGAGCGACATCCGGCCCGAGTTCACGGTCTGGGCGTCCAGGACCGGGTAAAGATAGTAGGCATAGCTCGACGCGGTCGCAGGATCGAGAAGTCGACGAAAGGCGAACACGAAATCCTGCGCCGTGACCGGCATTCCATCCGACCATACGTGCTCGCGCAAATGAAAGGTCCAAGTCAGGCCGTCTTCAGATATATCCCAGCTCTCTGCTGCGCCCGGAATCGCCTCACCGTTCACATCGGCCGTCGTCAGGCCGATCAGCAGGTCGCCTACAATGTCGCTCTCCCAGACACCTTCGATATGGTGGGGATCGAGCGAATCGGGCTCGGCCGCGTTACCGCGGTGAAACACCATTTCACCGGGTAGGCCCCTTGTACCGACAGCGCCAGGCCCTTCACCCGAGCCGCAAGCGCTTGCCGCCATCGCGACACCGGCAAGGATCGCCAGCCTGACATTGAGAACTTTGCGAATCGACATTTTCGGCCCCCTGGCTTCCGTTGCGCTGTGCTTGCCCCAGAGATTACCTCAACTGGGGCACCGGACGCTTCAGACGGGATCGTGCTCGGCCACGAAATGGTCCGGCGCGACCTCGATCAGCTTCGGCAGATACTGAACGGCATCGGGATCGTCGATGCGCCGGGACTTCAGAAAGGTCAGCGCCGCGCGGGTATCCAGCGGCGACGGCAGCTCCGGCGGCAGCGGCACGCGCTCCTTGGCGCGTTCCTTGCGCGGATCGGGCACGGGCACGGCCGAGATCAGCGCTCGCGTATACGGATGACGCGGATCCTCGTAGATCGCGTCGCGATCGGCGATCTCCACGACGCGGCCGAGATAAAGCACCATGACGCGGTGCGAAACCTGACGCACCACGGACAGGTCGTGGCTGATGAAGATCATCGACATCCCGAAGGTCTTTTGCAGCGACAGGATCAGGTCGATGACCTGCGCCTGCACCGACACATCGAGCGCGCTGACGGCCTCGTCGCAGATCACGAGCCTGGGCTGGACGACCATGGCGCGCGCGATACCCACGCGCTGGTTCTGCCCGCCTGAGAACTCGTGTGGATAGCGGTTGAGCCAGGCCGGATTGAGATCAACGTGCTCGAGCATCTCGCGGACGCGCGCCGCCACTTCCGGGCGGGCGAGATCCGGCTCGAGCACGCGGAGGGGCTCGGCGATGCTCTGGCCGATCGTCATTCGCGGGTCGAGACTCGCGAGTGGGTCCTGGAAGACGATCTGAAGATCTTTGCGAAGCTTGCGCAGCGCTTCCTTGCCCGACTGACTCAAGTCGCTGCCGCACCACAACACCCTGCCCCCGGTTACGGGCATCAGAGCGAGAACGGCGCGGGCCAGCGTCGACTTGCCGCAACCGGACTCGCCGACGATTCCGAGCGTTTCGCCTTCGCGTAGTGAAAAGCTCACGCCATCCACGGCGCGCAGCGGCTTGTACTTCGGCACCCAGCCTTCGACGCGGATCGGGAAATGCACTCGCAGATCCTCGACATCGAGAAGCTTTCGTTCCTCGGCGCCGGCGCTGAAGGGCTGAAGGACCGCACGTCCCGGCCGGATTGGCTGATCGATTCGCGGCATCGCGTCGAGCAGCATCTGCGTGTAGGGGTGCTTTGGCGCATAGAAGATGTCGTTCGCCGAGCCGGACTCCACGAACTCGCCGTCGCGCATGACCTTCACGCGATCGGCCATCGCGGCAATCACGCCCATATCGTGGCTGATGAGGACAATCGATGTGCCGAGCTTTTCCTTCAGATCCCGCATAATGTCGAGAATCTGCGCCTGCACCGTGACATCGAGCGCCGTGGTCGGCTCGTCGGCGATCAGAAGATCGGGCCCGCAGGCCGTCGCCATCGCGATCATGACACGCTGACGCATGCCGCCCGACAGCTCGTGCGGATACTGACGCATGCGCCGCTTCGCCTCCGGAATCCGCACGAGCTCGAGCGACTCGATCGCGCGCTTTTCAGCGTCCTCGCGCCCCATCTTGTGATGCGCTCGCAGGGCTTCGATGATCTGGTCGCCGATCCGCATGTGCGGAGTCAGCGACGTCAGCGGATCCTGGAAGATCATCGTGATCTTCGCGCCGCGGATCCGATTGAGCTCCGGTAGCGGCATCGCGGTCAGATCCCGGCCGCGATAGGTCATCTTCCCCTCGACGCGCCCATTCGAAGCCAGGAGCCCGACGGCGGCGAGGAACAGCTGACTCTTGCCCGAGCCCGATTCGCCGACGACGCCGAGACACTCGCCTTCCTCGACATCGAAGCTCACGTTCCGGACGGCATGCACTTCGCCGTCCGGCGTCGCAAAACGGACATTGAACTCCTCGGCGCGCAGGATCGGCTCGGGCACGTCAGCGATCCTTCGGATCGAGCGCGTCCCTGAGACCGTCGCCGATGAAGTTGAAGCTGAACAGCGTCACGGCCATGAAGGCCGCCGGGAAAATCAGCGTCCAGGGCGCGGACTGCATCGCGTTCGCGCCTTCCGAGATCAAGACGCCCCAGGAGGTCATCGGCTCACGGATACCCAGTCCCAGGAACGACAGGAAGCTCTCGGCAAGAATGACGGCCGGAATCGTCAGCGTGACATAGATGATGACGGGGCCGACGACGTTTGGAACGACGTGGCGGGAGATGATCCCCCAGGTGCCGACGCCGCTCGCGCGAGCGGCCTCGATGAATTCCTTCTGCTTGACCGACAGGGTCTGGCCGCGCACGATGCGCGCCATGGTCAGCCACTCGACGGCGCCGATCGCGACGAAGAGCAGAATGAAATTCCGGTCGAAAATAACCATGAGAATAATGACGAAGAAGATGAACGGCAGCGAATACAGAATATCGACGAAGCGCATCATCACGTTGTCGACGCGGCCACCGAGGTAGCCTGCCGTCGCGCCGTAAAGAACGCCGATCATCAGACTCACGCAGGTCGCAACGAGGCCGACGGCGAGCGAGACGCGCGCGCCGTAGAGCGTGCGGATGAAAAGATCCCGGCCGACCGAATCCATGCCGAACCAATGAGCGTCCCCGGCGCGGCAAAGGACCGATTCGCCCGGCCACCAGGCCGGCGCACATTGAACGAGCGAGAAATCGATCTCACTGAAGGCATAGGGCGAAAGCCACGGCGCGAATATCGCCATCAGCGTGATGATGCCGAGAACGATCATGCCCGCGACGGCCGCCTTGTTGCGAAAGAGACGGCGCCGGGCGTCGACCCATAGGCTGCGCCCCTTTACCGCCTCGGCCGCGCGCATGATCCCGGCGCGTTCAGTCGGAAGGACTGGCATTACTCGAACCTCACGCGCGGATCGAGCACGCGGTAGAGAATATCCGCGATGAGATTCAGGACGATGATGAACGACGCGTAGAAGATGATCACGCCGAGCACGAGCGTGTAGTCGCGATTCAGCGCGCCCTGCACAAAATACCGCCCGATCCCCGGCAGGCCGAAGATCTGCTCGACGACGAGCGAGCCAGTCAGGAGCGCGGCCATCGCAGGACCAAGATAGCTCACCAGCGGCAAGAGACCCGCGCGCAGCGCATGGCGCGTGACGACCCGCCAGGCGGAAAGCCCCTTGGCGCGCGCCGTTCGAATGTAGTTCGACCGGAGCACCTCGATCATGCTGCCGCGCGTCAGCCGCGAGATGATGGCGATTTGGGGCAAAGCGAGCACGGTGACCGGCAGGATCATGTTGCGCAACGCGCCGTTGTTCCAGCCGCCGACGGGCAGCGTGAATTGCCAGCCGAAGAGATTGATGCCGTGAATGCCGAACAGCAGCGTCAGCAGCGGCGCCGTTACGAAGGTCGGGATCGTGATGCCGACCATGGCGAGCGTCATGACGGAGTAGTCCGCGGGCCTGTTCTGCCTGAGCGCGGCAAAAATACCGAGCGTCGTTCCGAGAAGCAGCGCAAGCGTAATGGCCGACAGGCCGAGCCGGATGCTGACCGGCAATCCCGACGCGATCAACTCGCTGACGGTAAAGTCGCGCGTGCGGAACGAAGGACCGAGATCGCCCTGGAGCAGCCGGCCGAGATAGATGAAGTACTGCTCATGGAGCGGCCTGTCGAGATCGTAGGCGGCCGCGATGTTCGCCTCCACCTCGGGAGGCAGGCGCCGATCGCCGTCGAACGGGCCGCCGGGCGCGATCCGCATCATGAAGAACGCGAGCGTAATGATAATGAGAAGGATCGGAATTGCGCCGGCTACGCGCCGAATCACATAGGCCGGCATGCTCAGTCGATGTACGCGTGCACGGCCGTTAAGGGCCGGACAGTCCGAATGGGTCCCCTCATTGCGCGGAGGTTACCAGATCGGCGAACGACTCGAGCACGAGATCGGGCTCGATCCCGAGCTCGAGATCCCCGGGCCGGTACTTACCGGTCCTGACGAGAATCCCCTTGAGCCCCGCCGCTTTCGCGCCCTCGACGTCGACCCGGATGTCGTCGCCGATCATCGCCGTCTCGCCCGCCGTCGCGCCGAGCCGATCGAGCGCGGCCCGAAAGAACTCGGCCGACGGCTTGCCGAGCACGGTCGGCTCGACGCCGCTCGCATGCGAGAGCGCCACGACGAAAGGGGCTGTGTCGAGTCTCAAGCCCTCGGGTGCATGCCAGTAACGCGTCATGCCGAGAGCGATGAGCAAGGGCTCGGGCTCGCCCATCAGCGAGCGAAAGGCCGCGTTGAGGCGATCGAAGGTCCAGTCCTTGCCTAGGTCGCCGACGACGACCGCATCGACGCCCGGAATCTCGCCGGTCGCACCGGCCGCTTTCTGCCTTGCGGCCATCTCGTCGAGCGTCAGCGTCTCGAAGCCGCCGAAAGCGGAGCCCGTTGCTTCCGGAACGCCGAGCAGCAGCCGCTTCGCGCCCCGGGCGGCGAGCCAGTCGGCAGCGGCGTCGGGCGGCGCGAGAATCTCGTCGATCGCGACGTCGATGCCGAAATCGGCAAGCCTGACGACGATCGCCTCGCGCGGTCTCGATGTCGTGTTCGTGACGAAGAGGTGCGGAATCTGCTCGGCTTTGATCCGGCGGACGGTTTCGGCCGCACCCGCGACCGGCTCATCGCCGCGGTAGACGACGCCGTCGAGGTCGATCAGCAGGGCGCGCCAGACCGCCGGCTCCGACAGCGAAGCGTCGAGCGCTTCGCGAAGCGCCTGCCTGCCCTTCGCCCGGGTCTTGCCCTCCGTGTGCGCATGCGACTTGCGCAGGATGTCGGGCGGACGCGGTCCCATCAAGATCCCTCTCACCGGGTGGTCACGGCTGAATTCGCTTCGATAGTACAATGCCGCCGAATGGGGGTCACGGTCACAGATACGCCGAAGCTGCGCCTGCCGACAGTCGGTCATGTCATCAACGGCGAGCGGGTCGACTCGGCTTCCGGCAGCGTGCCGGTCTACGATCCCGCACGCGGCGAGGTCATCGCCGAGACGGCACTCGCGGGCCCCGAGACGGTAGCGGCGGCTGTCGCCGCGGCGAGCGAGGCTTTCCCCGCCTGGCGCGACACGCCCGCCGGGCAGCGCGCCCGTGTCATGTTCGAGTTCCGGCAGCGCCTCGAGGCGCGCCGCGACGATCTGGCTGCCCTGATCACGCGCGAGCACGGCAAGGTGCTGAGCGACGCCGACGGCGAGGTTCAGCGAGGCATCGAGGTCGTCGAGTTCGCATGCGGCGTGCCCGAGCAGCTCAAGGGCGATCATGTCGACAACATCGGCGGCGGCATCGACAACTGGTCGATGCGACAGCCGCTCGGCGTTTGCATCGGCATCACCCCGTTCAACTTTCCGGCCATGGTGCCGCTTTGGATGTTTCCGCTCGCGATTGCCTGCGGCAACACCTTCGTGCTGAAACCGAGCGAGCGCGACCCGAGCGCGTCGCTGATGCTCGCGGATCTCCTCGCGGACGCGGGCGCGCCGCCCGGCGTCCTCAACGTCGTCCAGGGCGACGCCGGGACCGTGCGCGCGCTGATCGCGGATCCGCGCGTCGCGGCCGTCAGCTTCGTCGGCTCGACGCCGGTGGCGGAGAAGATCCATGCCCAGGCTTCGGAGCATCACAAACGCGTCCAGGCGCTGGCCGGCGCCAAGAATCATCTCGTCGTCGCGCCGGATGCCGATCTCGATCTCGCCGCCGATGCGCTGACGGGCGCGGCCTTCGGCTCGGCGGGCGAGCGCTGCATGGCGATCTCCGTGGCGGTTGCGGTCGGCAAGCGCGCCGACGCTCTCGTCGAGAAGCTCGTCGACCGGGCGCGGGCTTTGAGCATCGGACCGGGCACCGACACGGCATCGCAGATGGGTCCGCTGATCAGCGCCGCTCACAGGGATCGCGTAGTCGGCTACATCGAGTCCGGTCTGACCGAAGGCGCCGAGCTCGTCCTCGACGGGCGCGGGCTCGTCATCGAGGGCTGGGAGGACGGCTTCTTCCTCGGCCCGTCGATCTTCGACCGTGTCGGGCCAAAGATGCGGATCTACCGCGATGAGATCTTCGGGCCCGTGCTTTGCGTCGTTCGCGTCGGCAGCGTTGCCGAGGCCATCGAGCTCGTCAACGCCCACGAGCTCGGCAACGGCGTTTCGTGCTTCACGGCCAACGGCGGCACGGCGCGGGAGTTCGCGCGCCGCATCGCGGCCGGCATGGTCGGCATCAACGTGCCGATCCCGGTGCCGACGGCTTATCAGTCCTTCGGCGGCTGGAAGCGGAGCCTCTTCGGTGAGCATCACATCTACGGAGCCGAGGGGATCCGTTTCTACACGCGCTACAAGTCCATCATGCAGCGCTGGCCGGATGCCAGGCGCACGGGACCGGACTTCATGATGCCGACTACCAAAGAGTGAGCCCGCAATGAGACTTGCGACTGTCAGGATCGGCGACCGCGCCGTCGTCGCCGCCGGGGTGACGGACGAAAGCGTCATCGAGATCGGCAATCTGCTCGAGCTCGCCGGCGACGAGACGCCGGAGGCGCCACGGTCGATGCTCGAGCTGATCGCGGGCGGCGACTTCCTGCTCGAGGCGATCGCCGAGGCCGGGCGCCAGGCGACCGAGGACACGCTGACCCTGCGCGCGATGACGCCCGACGCCTGGTATCCGCCCGTGCGAAGACCGGGCAAGATACTCGCAGTCGCGATGAACAACTCGGCGAGCAACGAACGCAAGATCAGCGCGCCGGACCACCCGGCATTCTTTCTGAAACCCTCGTCCTGCCTGATCGGCCACCAGCGCAGCATCCGCATTCGGCCTTACTACGGCAGCGTGCATCCGGAGCCGGAGCTTGCGCTCGTGATCGGCAGGCGCACGCGCGACATCGCGCCCGAGAATGCGCTCGATGCCGTTTTCGGCTACACGATCTTCAACGACATCACGAGCAACGGCATGCGCGCGGAGGACCGCTTTCACTACTGGGCCGTCTATGCCGATCCCGACGATTCGGACAAGACCAGAAAGGTAGAGCAGCACCTGTCCTATGCCGCGCGCTACAAAGGCAGCGACACCTTCGGCGTCATGGGCCCCTGGCTCGTGACGCGCGACGAGATAAAAGATCCCGACAATCTCGCGGTCGAATGCACGGTCGGTGGTGAGGTCGTCGCCGATGACAGCACGCGCCACTACAACTTCAAGGTGGCCGAGGTCGTCAGCTTCATAAGCCAGTTCCAGACACTCGAGCCCGGCGACGTGATCTCGCTCGGCACGGCGTTCAAGCCCGGCGCCGGACGCAGATCGATTCATCAGGCGAACTTCCAGACCGTGCCCGGACCCGTCAGCGTCAGCATCGAAGGGCTCGGCCGGCAGCAGAATCCCGTCATCGTCGAAAGCAAGGCGCTCGCGCGGTGGCGGCTCGAGTGACTGCCGGCGTGCCCGGGGAATCAGCCCCTGGCTCTTGCCTTCATGCCTGCGTCTCGCGTTCGAAGCGCGCCGCAATCTCGTAGGCGATCCAGCCGCAGAACGTCGCGACGAGCTCCTGCGGCAGATAGACCTCGCCCAGCAGGCGGCCGCCGAAGCTCTCCCAGCCGAGCGCGAGATGGAAAAGCCAGATCGCCGTGCCCGTGATCATCGAAGCGAAAGCCGCGCGCGCATGGCCGCGCCGGCTCATGAGCCCCATCGTCAGCGGCACGAAGAGACCGACGAGGCCGATCGCGTAAGCCGTCTCGAGCAGCGCATAGGCGCTTTCCCCGAGATAGGCGAAGCCGAGGCTTAAGATCGCGACGAGCAGGACGCCGCAACGGGCGAGCTTGAGCGGCGCGACGCGCGGCCAGAGGCGGCGGAAGATGTTGTTCGCGAGCACGCTGGCCGGCGCGAGAATCGCGCTGTCGATCGTCGAGAGCACGGCCGACGTCAGCGCGAGCACGAAGAGCATGCCGAGCCACGGGGAAAGCAGCAGGGATGCGAGCAGCGCGACGGTCGCCGACTCCTGCCCGGCGCCGCCGATCAGATCGGTTGCAAGCGCCGACAGCACCGGTGCCATGCCGAAGACGATATAGAGCACGCCGGCGAGAAGACAGGCCTCGGTCGCAACACGCGCCGACTTCGAGGCGAAGATGCGCTGCGCGAGGTCCTGCCCGGGGATGTTGCCGAGCATCGCGATCACGAGAACGGACAGCCAGCCGACGAGCTCGGTGAGGTTCTCGGTCGGTATCAGGACGCGGCGGTCCGCCGGCGTTGCCGTCATGAGTCGTTCGAAGCCCGCGAAGATGCCGCCGCCGTCGCCTAGCTGCACGAGTGCGCCGAAGGCGAGAGCGACGAGGCCGGCCAGCAGGATGACGACCTGGACGGCATCGGTCAGCGTGACCGACCACATGCCGCCGATCAGCGTATAGCCCGTGCCGACGGCGGCGACGAGCAGGATGCCGGTGCCGGGCGGAATGCCCCAGTAGAGCTCGAGGAGACCGGCGAGCGCGACGAACTGCGCGGCGATCCAGCCGAAGTAGCCCGGCACCATGATCAGGCTCGCGACGATCTCGGCGCGAACGCCGAAACGCCGGCCGTAAAAATCGGGCAACGTCAGAAGCTTCTGCGCCCAGAGCCGCCGGGCGTAAAAGAGTCCCGCGACGACGAGGCAAAGGCCGGCGCCGATCGGCTCGAGCGCGGCCGCGCGCAAACCCTCGGCGCGAACCTCGTCGGTCGCGGTCAGCAGTGTGCCGGCGCCGAACCAGGTTGCGAACAGCGTCGCCCATGCGAGCGAAAGCGGCAGCCGCCGTCCGGCGACGAGATAGTCCTCCTGCGAGTGAATGCGGCCCTTAGCCCAGATCGCGATCGCGAACATCGCGCCGACATAGACGACGAGCAGAACGCCGAGGACCGCGCTGTTCACGCCGGAATCGAGCGGGGTTCAACCCCGGTTGCTAGAAGCCGTACGATAGAGCGAGACCGACGGCGGACGCGTCGACATCGCTCAAATCCCACCATTGGTAATCGAGGCGCACGCCATAACGCGTGCCGAAGCGCCCGAAACGCCACTCGATACCGACCAGGGCCGTCATGCCGTCCTCCGTGAACGAACCGGACTCGACGATCGTATCGCAGCAGGATGCCGACAGCGTCTCGGTGAAGCCGTTGTTGGCGGTGAAGTAGCCGAGCCCGCCGAGCAGGGCGCCCCAGTCGAACGGCAGCTGCCCGACCGCCTTCAGCGACGTGATCGTGAAATCCATGCTGAGAAAGCCGCCCACGTTCCCGAAAGGCGGAATGTCCTCGGTGCCGGACTGCCGGATGTGGTGCGTGTCGGCGAAATCGATCTCGAACGCGACGTAATCGTTGATCTCGAAGCCGCCCATCAGCTTCGCGACCGACACCTCATCGGCGACGCGGCCGATGATGGGCGAGGCGAAACTCTCCTCGTAGTCGAATTTGCCGAAGCCGACTCCGACGTAGATGCCTTCCTGAGCGAGAGCCGTCGTCGCCGCGATAACGAAAGGCAGGACCAGAAGGCCGCGCATCGATGTTCCTCGGCCGAACTACGGCCCGATCCCGCCATGATAGCGGGAAATCAGTGCGTGGCGCCTTCGATCTCGACGTAGCGGAAGTCCTGGTTCGCGCCGAGGCTGATGACGTCGCCGTGATGCAGCACCGCGCGATCAACCGGGCGCGAGTTGACGAGAACGCCGTTCTTGCTGCCGATGTCTTCGATGATCGTGATGTCGTTGTCGATTGTCAGCCGCGCATGCATCCGGCTCACCACGGCATCCAGGATTCTGATGTCGCTGGTCTTCGCCCGGCCGATCGTAACGACCGGCTTTGCAAGCGAATACTCGGCATGATCGGAGGAATCGGCGTCGAGCGGAACGATCATTCGCCTGAGCGGCGGCAGCGCGTCGGTCGCGCGGCTCTCCGCCGCCTCTTCGCGATCGTCCTTCTGATCCTCCGGTATCGAGTGCAGGTTCTGCTTGAGCGCAGACAGCCTGCTCGCGTGCCGATCGAACGCGCGTATGACCTCGCTTCGCTTCACCAGATCCGCCTCGAGATCCGCGATCCTCGCCTGCTGTCCGGCGCCTGCGTCGCTGAGCTCCTCGACGCTCGCTTCGGCGTCGGCGAGCTTGCGGCCCAGCGCCTCGATCTCGCCCCTTGCGCCGGCGAACTCTCTCGACAGGCGGTCGCGCTCGCCGCCGAGCTCGGCAAGCTCGCGCTGCAGCTCGCCGACCCGATTGCGCTCTTCCGCGCTGCGGCTTTCCATATGCTCGTTCAGCGCTTTCGCACTCGCGAGCTCGGTCTCGAGCTTCTTGATCGCTTGTTCCTTCTCGGCCAGCGACTGCTCGAGCGCGCCGAACTCCTGCTGGTGCTTCTCGGCTTCTTCGCCGGCGAGCCGCACGCCGCTGTCCTTGTCGTTCGCCGCCGCGCGAAGACCACCGATTTCCGCTGCCTGCTCGGTCGCCCGCGCCTGCATCTCCCGATACGAAGCCTCGCGCTCCTTGTGACGGCCCTCGGCCTCGCTTCTGAGGCGCTCGAGCTCGACGATCCGCTGCTCGAGAGATTCGATCTCTGCCTCGCGCTCGTCGAGTCGCTTCGCGCCGGCCGCGACCGCCGCCTCGAGCTCGACGATCTTGGCCTTACGGGACTCGAGCTCGCTGTTGAGCGAAGACCATTTGTCCCTGCGGCCTTCGATGTAGGTTTCTAGATCCTGAACCTTCGTCGCGAGACGCTGGTTCGTCGCCTCGATCGCGTCCTTCCTCGTGCTGAGCTCGATCAGCCGGGTCTTTTCTTCCCCGAGCTTGCGGCTGAGCTCGTCGCGCTCCTTAAGCGCGGCCTGCAATCGGTCGTCGAGCACGGCTGCCTGGCCGCGCGCCTTGTTCAGCTCCTCGGATCTCTCGGCCAGCCGCTCTTCCTGCTTCGCTCTTTGCTTCTCGAACGCAGCAACGGACGTCTCGCGTTCGAGCATTCGGGCATTGAGATCTTCGATGCTCCGGACCTGCCGGGAGATTTCGTCCTCGAGGTCCGCGATGGCTCTGTCTTTCTCTTCCGATTCAGCAGCGAGCTGTTTCGCCCGCTCCTCGGACCGACGCAGCTCCCGGTCCAGCGTCTGCCAGCGCTCCTGGAGCCACTGGATCTCCGCTTCCATGCCGCTGACCCAACTCGAGGCTCGCGCCTCGCCGGAAGCGTCGATGATTTCCTCGGGCGGCTGCAATATCGGAACCGCCTCGGTTACGGTCCCGGCCTCGGGTCCGTCAACGGAGAGGATGGGCAGCTCCGCCGTATCTTCGTCCGCAGACTCGTCCTTATGGGTCAGAGCGTCGCCGTTCTTGTGCATTCGTTCTTCTTCAGCGATGACAAGCCGAACCGGAATCGTATATCAGACCCGCTCCGCTTTGCCACGCCCGGGCCGGGATCCTTCGCCCTCCCCCGTGCGTCGGCGGACGGTAGCGGCAACACTCGTGCCGGAGTTGCAAGGGCCGAGACCGCTCCATAGAGTGGCGAGCGAGCAGGTATCAACGGGGTGGCCGGAATCGGAGCTGATGGGGGGGAAGCTGACAGCGACGGAAACGCTCGAGATCCGACTTGCGCTCGAGGAGCTGAATGCGGCGTTTGCGTATCATCTGGACCATGGCGAGATCGATGCGCTCGTGGATTTATTCACGGCCGAGGCCCTCTATACGCACGGGGAGCGTGTCAGCCGGGGGCGCGGCCAGATCGAGCAGCTGTTTCGCAATCGCGCGGCGAAGGGGCCGAGAACGTCGCGACACCTCCTTAGCGGGCTGCGCGTTTCAATCGAATCGGCGACAGCGGCGACCGGGTCCTCGGTTTGTCTCAGCTTTGCCGCCGACGGCGAACCGCCGTTGCCGGCGAGGCCGTTCCTGGTGGCCGATTTCGAGGATCGGTACCGACGCGACAAGGACGGGCGCTGGCGGTTCGCCGAACGGCATATCCACCGCGTCTTTATCGGCGATGGTGGCTGACCGGTGGCGGAAAAGACTCACGATCTGAGCCTCGACCCGCCGAGCACGTTCGTGTTTACCGGCGAGATCTGCTCGCGCTCGTATGCGCTCAACCGGTTCGCGTTCGCGTTCAAGCACGCCGAGCACCGCCGGCGGTTCGCGCAGGCGCCGGAGCTGCTGATGGAAGAGTTCGGCCTGACCGATGAGCAGAAGGCGCTCGTCCGGCGCCGCGACTGGACCGGACTCGTCGGGAACGGCGGGCATCATTTCAACATCATCAAGATCGCGGCCGCCGTCGGCGAGAGTCATCTGCACGTCGGCGCTCATATGTGCGGCACGAACTGGGACGAGTTCAAACAAAGCCTGCCGCATGTCGTCGATCTGAACCCCGAGGATCTCGACTGATGTCGGCGCTCGTCGGCGGCATCGGCATCGCGCACACGCCGTCGATGGGCTATCAGTACGACAAGGGCATGGCGGGCGACTGGGATCCGAGCTGGAAGCTCTGGTACGACGGCACGCGCCCGGCGCGGGATTGGCTGGCCGAGAAGGCGCCGACGCATCTGATCGTCGTTTACAACGATCATATGAACTACTTCGACCTTTCGACTTATCCGACGTTCGCGATCGGCATGTCGAGACACTTTCCGCAAGCCGACGAAGGCTACGGACTCAGACCATACCCGGGCATCGACGGCGACCCCGATTTCGCCTGGCCGATCGCCCGCTCCCTGACGAGTGCGGGATTCGATCTCACCTTCTGCCAGGAGCTCGAGATCGATCACGGGATCTTCTCCTGGCTGCCGTATCTCTTCGAGCCTCCATGGCCGATCCGGATGCTGCCGATCGCCGTCAACATGCTGATGCATCCCCTGCCGAGCCCGAACAGGCTGCGCCAGCTCGGCGCGGCACTGCGCCACGCGATTCTCGATGGCGATGCCGAGGCCCGGGTCGTCGTCATCGGCACCGGCGGCATGTCGCACCAGATCCACGGCACGCGCTTCGGTATGACCAACGAGCGTTTCGACCGGCGCTTTCTCGACGACATCGAAAGCCGGATGGACGACCTCATCGCCATCCCGCCAAAGAAGCTGATGCAGGCCGCGGGCACGGAGGCGATCGAGCTCACGATGTGGTACGCGATGCGCGCGGCGCTGGCCGACGGCGCGCGCAAGGCCGTGAGCTTCTACACTTGCCCGGCCGTCACCGGCTGCGGGGTCGTCGCGCTCGACGAGCCCTGAACCGGGCGGTCGCCTGTGGTAAGCTTCCGCCCCCGCCAGGGAACGGTTTGATATGCCTGCCAGCACCTCATCGCGGCGCAATTCCATCTTGATCGCCGCGGCCATCGCTATTGCCCTCGCTGTCTGGATTGCCAGCGGGCTAGGCGGCGGGACGCCCGCAGACGACGCCTCCAGCGCCGCCGAGGACGAGACGCCGATGAGCGTATCGGTACGGAGCTCGCGGGAGCAGACGACTCGGCGAATGATCGAAGCGAGCGCGCGAACCGAGCCGGACCGCACGATCGAGCTCAAGGCCGAAACGGAGGGCCGCATCGTCGCGATCGGTGCCGACCGCGGCGCCGCCGTTCGCGCCGGCCAGTCGCTGATCGAGATCGACATGCGCGATCGCGGGCAGCGACTCGCCGAAACCACGGCGCTGATCCGCCAGCGCGAGCTCGAGCACGCGGCGGCCGATCGCCTGCACAACGAAGGTTTCATGTCTGAGGCCGAGCTTGCCGGCGCCGAAGCCCTGCTCGTGGCGGCGCAGGCGGCGCGCGAGCGCATCGAGCACGACATCGCGAGAACCCGAATCGCAGCGCCGTTCGATGCGGTCGTCTATGACCGTCTGGTGGAAATCGGCGACTATGTCGGCATCGGCGATCCGATCGCGCAGCTCGTCGATGCGGACCCTGTGATCGTCGTTGGCAACATCAACGAGCGGGCCATCGGGCAGATCGAGATCGGGCAATCCGGGAAGGCGCGCGTGCTCGGCGGCCGCGAGGTCGAGGGCACGATTCGATACCTCTCGCCGGTCGCCGACGAATCGACGAGAACCTTTCGCGTCGAGCTCGCCGTTCCCAATCCGGACCTCGCCATTCGCGTCGGCACATCGGCCGAGCTGATCCTCGGCGGCGAAACCATCAAGGCTCACCTCGTCTCGCCTTCCGTTCTTGCGCTCGCTGACGACGGCAGGATCGGCGTCAAGATCGTCGATGAGACCAACCACGTGCGTTTCGTCGGAGTCGATTCGCCGATCACGACGAGCGAGGGCATGTTCGTGACCGGCCTGCCGGCGGAAGCGCGGATCATCACCGTGGGCCAGGGTTTCGTCGAGCATGGGCAGGCCGTCGATCCGGTCGCCGAAGCCGGCGCGCCGTCTTCGGTGGCGGGTAATGAACGCCCTTATTGAAGCCGTAGTCAACCGGCCGCGGCCGGTGCTCCTCGTGCTGATCCTGCTCATCGTCGCAGGCATCTCGAGCTATATCACGATCCCGAAGGAAGCCGAGCCCGACATCGTCATTCCGCAGATGTACGTCAACATCAGGCACGAGGGCATCTCGCCCGAAGATGCCGAGCGGCTACTGATTCGACCGATGGAGACGGAGCTTCGGGGGATCGAAGGGCTCGACGAGATGCGTGCAACCGCATCCGAAGGCAGCGCCGTCCTGATTCTCGAGTTCGATCCCGGATTCGACTCGGATCAAGCGCTGAGCGACGTGCGCGAGCGCGTCGATCTCGCGCGCGCCGAGCTGCCGTCGGATACCGAGGAGCCGCTCGTTCAGGAAGTCAGCATGGCGATGTTTCCGGTCGTCATCGTCAACCTGCACGGCAACGTCCCGGAGCGCGCCCTGGTGACGGCTGCCCGCGAGCTCAAGCGGAGGATAGAGACGCTGCCCAACGTCCTGGATGCCGCCATCGGCGGCGAGCGCGAAGAGTTGCTCGAGGTCATCATCGACCCCATCGCGCTCGAAACGTATCAGCTCGACTACGAGGACATCGTCACTCTGGTCACCCGCAATAACCGGCTCGTCGCGGCCGGCGTGCTCGACTCGGGCGAGGGCCGATTCGGCGTCAAGATCCCGGGCGTCTTCGAGGGCCTGGAAGATCTGTACAGCCTGCCCATCAAGACCGACGGCTTGAGGACCGTGACCTTCGCCGACATCGCGAGCGTCAGACGCACGTTCAAGGATCGCACGAACTACGCGCGCCTCGACGGCGAGGCGACGGTCTCGCTCGAGATCACCAAGCGATCCGGAACTAACATTATCGAGCTCGTGGAGTCGGTCCAGGCAGTCGTGACAGAAGCGAGGGGCGTGCTGCCCGGCGCGATCGAGATTACGGTCACGCAGGATCGCTCCGAAGAAGTGCAGACGATGCTGAACGATCTGGTCAACAACGTCGCGACGGCGATCGTGCTCGTGATGATCGTCATCCTGGCCTCGCTCGGCCTGCGCTCGGCAGGCCTCGTCGGGCTATCGATACCCGGGTCTTTCCTGACCGGGATCCTCGTGATCGCGCTGATCGGCTTCAGCATGAACATCGTCGTCCTGTTCTCGCTGATCATGGCTGTGGGACTCCTCGTCGACGGCGCCATCGTGGTCGTCGAATCCGCTCAGGTGAACATCAGCCACGGCTACTCGACGAGGCGCGCGTACACGGAGGCCGCCAAGCGCATGGCCTGGCCGATAACGGCATCGACGGCAACCACGCTCGCCGCGTTTCTGCCGCTGTTGTTCTGGCCGGGAATGATCGGCGAATTCATGAAGTACCTGCCGATCACGCTGCTCGTAACCCTGACCGCGTCGCTGGCGATGGCATTGCTGTTCGTGCCCACGGTCGGCGCGCTCGGGCGCGACGCGGACGGCGCCGCCTCGATCGAGAACGAAGAACGGCCGATAGATCTGCTCGCGGAGGCCCGCGGCTTCCTCGGCGAGGTCAAGGGGTTCACGGCGGCCTATATCGCGCTCGTGAGACAGGCGCTCAGGCGACCGGTGCTCGTCCTGATCTCGGCCACCGCCTTGCTGGTCGGGTCTTTCGGTCTTTACGCCGCGCTCGGCCTCGGCTACGAGTACTTTCCCGAGATCGAGCCCGAGCTTGCCATGCTGAATATCCACGCTCGCGGCGACCTGTCCGTCGCAGAGCGCGACGCGCTCGTGCGCCAGGTCGAGGATCGGATTCTCGACATGACTGAATTCGAATCGGTGTACACGCGTGCTGGGACTTACCTCGGCAACGACATCGGCGAGGACGTGATCGGCAGAATCCAGCTGGCGCTCATCGATTGGGAATCGAGGCGGCCGGCCGAGGAGATACTGGCCGAGGTTCGCAAGCGGACCCGCGATCTGGCCGGCATTATCATCGAGCCGCAATCGCAGGATCCCGGTGTCACCCAAGGCAAACCGATACAGATCGAGCTCGTTTCGGACGATGCTTCGCGCCTGCCTCCGGCGGTGCAGCGCGTCCGGCGAGCTTTCGAGGATGTCGGCGACCTGATCGACGTTACCGACAATACGCCGGTGCCCGGGATCGACTGGACTCTCACCGTGGATCGCGAGCAGGCCGCGCGGTTCGGATCCGATATCGCAACGATTGGCAGCGCCGTGCAGCTCGTGACGAACGGCATACTGATCGGCGACTATCGGCCCGACGACGCCGACGACGAGGTCGATATCCGTGTCCGGTTTCCGGATGAGCGCCGCAGCCTTGCCGAGCTCGATACGCTGACGGTGAACACGAGACTAGGCAGTGTCCCGATTGGAAGCTTCGTCACGCGCACCGCGGCGCCGCGCGTGGGCAACCTGCACCGGACCAACGGCAACAGGACGCTGACGGTAGAAGCCGACAAGCCGGACGATGTTCTGACAGATAACAAGATCGCGGAGCTCGAGGCGTATTTTCTGGAGGCCGGCGACTGGGATCCCCAGGTCGGCATCGTATTCAGGGGCGAAGCGGAGGATCAGGCCGAGGCGGAAGCGTTTCTGACGAGGGCCTTTGGCGTGGCTCTGTTCCTGATGGCGATCATTCTGGTAACGCAGTTCAATAGTTTCTACCAGGCGCTGCTGGTCCTGACTGCAGTCGTGTTTTCGACGATCGGCGTGCTTCTCGGTTTGATCGTCACGAATCAGCCGTTCGGCATCATCATGAGCGGCATCGGCGTCATTGCGCTGGCGGGCATCGTCGTCAACAACAACATCGTGCTGATAGACACGTTCAACCGCCTGCGCGAAGCGGGCGCCGAAGCTTTCGAAGCGGCCGTCCTGACCTGCTCGCAGCGGCTGCGCCCGGTGCTGCTGACGACGACGACGACGATTCTGGGCCTCACGCCGATGGTGCTCGGCATGAACGTCGATCTGATTAATCGGCATGTCGAGATCGGCGGGCCGTCTACGCAATGGTGGACACAACTCGCGACAGCCATCGCCGGCGGCCTCGCGTTCGCCACGCTCCTGACGCTGATCGTGACACCGAGCCTGCTCGTGCTCGGGTCGCGCGTCAGCGATCGGCGAGCCGCGACTCCCTGATAAATTCCGCGCCTTTCTCGGCGATCATGACGGTCGGCGCATTCGTGTTGCCGGCCGTGATCTCGGGCATGATCGATGCGTCGACAACCCTGAGCGCCTCGATGCCGTGCACGCGGAGCCGATCGTCGACCACGGATTCGGGGTCTGACCCCATTTTGCAGGTGCCGACGGGGTGGAAGATCGTCGTGCCGAGATTGCGCGCGGAGTCGAGCAGCGCCGCGTCCGTTACCGCGCCGGGTCCTGGCTTGAGCTCCCTCGGCTCGAAGCGCGCGAGCGGTTCCGCCGCCATGATCTCGCGTGTTTTCCTGAGCCCTTTCACGGCGATGTCGCAATCCTCCACGGTCGACAGATAGTTGAGCCGGATCGCGGGCGGCTCGTCGGGATTCGGGCTCCTGATCCTGACGTGTCCGCGGCTCGTCGGCTTCAGATTGCAAACCGACGGCGTGATCGCGTCGAAGGGATGCAGCGGATCGCCGAACTTGTCGAGCGAGAGCGGCTGCACGTGCCACTCGAGATTCGGTGTCGCGCGCCTGGGATCGCTCTTCGCAAAGGCGCCGAGCTGCGACGGCGGCATCGTCATCGGCCCGGTACGAAACACGAAGTACTCGAACGCCATCGCTGCCTTGCCGAAGAGCGATCGCGCCCGCCGGTTCAGCGTCACGGTATTCGCAACGGCGTAGACCGTGCGAACCTGCAGGTGATCGTGCAGGTTCTCGCCGACGCCGGCGAGCTCGTGCCGAGCCGGAATGCCGGCCTCCGCGAGCACGTCGCGGGGCCCTACGCCCGAACGCTGCAGAATCGCCGGCGACCCGATCGACCCCGCCGCGAGCACGACCTCGCGGCGGGCTGCTATGACGTTGGCGTCGGAGCGCTTGGGGTCCGCGGAATTGGGGTCAGACCCCTTTTGCGTCGACGCAAAAGGGGTCTGACCCTTTACGCGCACCCCAACCGCCCGCAGCCGCCCATCCCGCCGCTCGAGCACGACGTCGGCAATCTCGGTGTGCGTCATCACGCGCAGATTCGCGCGATGCATGACCGGGCGCAGGAAGGCGCGCGTTGCGCTCCAGCGCCGGCCACGGCGCTGGTTCATCTGAAAGTAGGCGTTGCCGAAGTTGTCGCCGCGATTGAACTCCGCGATCTTCGGTATGCCGCAGGCTGCGGCGGCATCACGCCAGGCGTCGAGAATCTCCCAGTTGACCCGACGCTCCTCGACCCTGAGCTCGCCGCCCGCGCCGTGGAACTCGTCGGCACCATGCTGGTAATCCTCGGAACGCCTGAAGACCGGCAGCACGTCGTCCCAGCTCCAGCCGCGATTGCCGAGCGCCGCCCAGCGATCGTAATCGGCCCGCTGACCCCGCATGTAGATCATCGCGTTGATCGACGAGCAGCCGCCGAGCACCTTGCCGCGCGCGTAGCCTATGGTCCTGCCGTTGAGCCCGGGATCGGGCTCGATCTCGTAGCACCAGTCCGTGCGAGGATTGCCTATCGTGAAGAGGTAGCCGACGGGAATATCGATCCAGAAGTAGTCGTCCCTGCCGCCGGCCTCGATCAGCAGGACCTCGACGTCGGGATCGGCCGAAAGACGGTTGGCCAGCACGCAGCCCGCTGTGCCCGCGCCGACGATGACATAGTCGAACTCCAAGCCGGACCCTAGAACGAATACTCGAGCGCAACCGACGTGAAGGTGTCTTTCCTGACCGTGCCAACGGGCACATCCGAGTTCCGTTTGACCAGGTACGACAGAACGATGGCGAGCTCGGTCCAGACGTCGGCGGACAGGCTCGTCACCGATTCCGTGTAGGTGTTGTCGGAGCCGCTTTCGATTCCGATCGCCTGCTTGAACTCGGCCGTGTCGCTGAGCTGGAAGGCGTAGTCCATGCTCAGCCGTGCGATGCTCTCGTCCTCGCTCGTTCCGTCACGCAGATCGGACTGGCGCAAACCGACGCCGATCTCGCCGTTGAGCTCGTGACGCTCGGTGTCGATGAAGTGCCGGCCGTAACCGACGACCTCGCGGATCTGCTGGTCGTAGCCGCTGAACTTATCCTTGTCCCAGGCGGCACGCGCAAACAAGTAGCTCTTCTCGCCGAAGTCGCGATCGCTCTGCCAGGCGAGCCCGTACGCCTCGGCCGTCGTGATGCCGCTCGTCGACGCCTGGACGGCGCGTCCTTCGAGATTGTGGTGCCAGACTTCGGCGTAATAGTCGCCACCGAAGGCGAGACTCAGGTTCTCGCTGTCGGAATTGCCGCTGGTCGCGAGGTAACCGAGCGCGACCTGCCCCGACAAGCCCTCCTCCTCGTCCTGTGCCATCGCCGCCGCTGCCGACAGCGCGACCAGCACGCCGAAGACGCATCGGCCTTTTCTCGTCATCGTTTCCTCCAGAGCTCGAGCCATCCCTATCGATCATGGTCATCGGCCCTCCGGCCGGCATTGTATATTGGTCCCGTGAATGCGCTAACCGATCCTGCCCACTGGGCCGTCGTGCTGACGACGGTGGCAGTCGTCAGTCTCATCGTCGGTCTGCATTACGAGGTCCTGCGCAACTGCATACGCCTCCTGCCCGCATTGGCGCACCGATCGACGGCACCGTCGAGATCCTGGGGCTGCTCGACTACGTTTACTATTCGGCCATGGTCTATACGACGGTAGGGTTCGGCGATCTGATACCGCAGGGCGCGATTCGATTCACGTCGGGCTTCGAAGCGCTGACCGGTCTCGTCATGATCACCTGGTCGGCATCGTTCACGTTTCTGGAGATGCAGCGCGACTGGAGCATCGGTCGAGACTGATCACTCACTCATGACGGCCCTCTTTTTCCTAGGCGGACTGGCTCTGCTCTATTTAGGCGGGGAGGTGTTCGTGCGATCGGCGGCCGCGCTCGGAAGACGCATGCACATGTCCCCGCTCGTCGCCGGGCTGACCATCGTCGCATTCGCAACCAGCGCTCCGGAGCTCGCGATCTCGATGAATGCGGCCTTGCAGGACCTGCCCGGCCTCGCGATCGGCAACGTGATCGGCTCGAATATCTGCAACCTCGCGCTGATCCTCGGAATCGTCGCGATCATCAAGCCCGCGCCGGTGCGTCAGACGCTGGTCCGGCGCGACGTGCTCGTCATGTCGCTCACGACCCTGCTCGTGCCGGGCCTGCTGCTCGACGGCGAGCTGACGCGTATCGAAGGTTCGCTGCTGCTCGTCGCCATCGTTGCCTATACCGTGCTGAACGTCTGGCACGCGCGTGTGACGCGCGATCAGCGTTCGCCGGACGAGCACTCCGTGCCGCTGATTACCGAGAATACCGTGTTCAATCTCGTGCTGGCAGCGCTCGGACTGCTGCTGCTCGTCGCCGGCAGCCGCTTCTTCGTCGATGCTTCGGCTTCCATCGCGGAACGCTTCGGTGTGCCGGACGGCGTCGTCGGGTTGTCGGCGGCCGCGCTCGGCAGCAGCCTCCCCGAGCTCTCGGCTTCGATCATCGCCGCGAGGCACGACCAGCCGGAGATGGCCGCGGGCAATCTGATCGGCTCGAATATCTTCAACCTGCTGCTGATTCTCGGCGCCACGAGCGTCGTTCGTCCGCTCGCGATGAACTCGGTCACGGCGGTCGACCTCGTCGTGATGATCCTCATCACGGCGCTCGCGCTCGTGCTGATGCTGACGCGCGCGAGCGTGAGCCGGCCCGAGGGCATCGTGCTCGTCTCGGTCTATTCGATCTACATGGCGTGGCTGTTCGCGGTCAGCCTCTAGGAACGACTCGGCGCGCCGACGGCACGGCGCTCACTCGATCGCGAGCAGCTCGACCTCGAACAGCAGCACGGCGCCGCCCGGGATCGTGGGCGGCCGGCCTTCGTCGCCATAGGCGATATCGGAAGGGCAAAGCAGCTCGGCCTTGCCGCCGACGCTGATCTTCGGCACGCCTTCGGTCCAGCATGAAATGACGCCACTCAACGGAAACGTGGCGGGCATGCCGCGCTCGACCGAGCTGTCGAAGACCGAGCCGTCGCGCAGCGTGCCGTGGTAGTGGACCGTCACGGTATCGTCGGCCGTCGGAAATTCGCCGTTGCCCTCGGTTATCGGCACCCATACGAGCCCGGAATCGGTGCGCTCGGCGCCAGGCCGCGCGGCGATCTCGTCGGCGAATTCGGCCGCCGCGAGTTTCTCCTCGTCCACGCCCACCGAGGCGCGCTCGTCGGCGAGGCGCTGGATCTGCGGTCCGTAGAGATCGACCTCGACACGTGGCGCCACGCCGGTCACCGCATCCCGCATGCCCGCCGCTACGAGCTCGAACTCCGCCTCGGTCAAACGAAACTCGCCGATGTTGTCGCCGAGGACGACGCCGAGCGTATAGAGGACGCGTTCATCGTCGTTGGTAAGAGCGGGCTCGCCGGGCGCGCCGCCGGCAGGCTCGCCGCCAGCCGTCTCGTCGGCGCCATCGACCGACTCGGACTGACCGCAGGCGCAAAGCAATACCGTCGCTGCGACGGCCGTCAAGAGCTTGTTCATCGGGAATTCCTCGGATTGGCGAGCGCGCAAGCAACACGCTACCGGAAAGCGCACGCTTTTCCAATCGCGACGGTTAAGCCGGAATAGGCTAGCATTTCGCCAATCGCCCGGGCTCGGGGAGCGCCAGAATGAAGCAGAGCCTGCTACTGATCGCCATCGTCCTGCCGGCAGCCGCGAATTCGCAGCAGGCAGCGCCGCCTTTGCGCTACGACTACGTAGGGGCCAGCCTCGCCATTCCGGAGATCGACGAGATCGGAATCGACTTCGAAGGCTCGACGGAGGTCGCCGACCGTCTGGTCGTGTTCGGTCGGTACTTCAGCTTCGAGCCCAATAGCGACGTCGATTACGAGTCGATTCAGATCGGCGTCGGGCGCGTCTGGCACATTCGACGCAACATCGATTTCGTCGGCAGCCTCGCCTATGCCAGCAACGAGGTCGACACGCCAGTACGGCAGGGAGCCGAGGAGGAAGGCATGATACTCGGCGCGCAGCTTCGGGGCTGGGCGACGCCGCGGCTCGAGCTCTCCGGCGCCGCGATGCTCGACAACTCCCGGGGCTCGAGCACGGACACCGTCCTCGAGCTCGGCGTGCAGTTCCTGACCGAGCCGCGCCTGTCCTACGGCGGACGGGTTCGCATCGACGAGGACGACTCGACGATCTTCGTCGGTCTGCGTTTCTACTTCGGCGCCTCCCGCCGCCCGATCGGACAGTAATTACTCGAAGCTCAGGTAGCCGATGCGGTTGTTGACAGGATCGGTGAAGTAGAGTCGGCTTACAAGACGGTCGGGCGGCTGGCGGTCGCTGCCGGCCGAGATACCGACGGCTCGCGCCTGGCCCGCTGCGATCGGAAACTCGGTGATCTTGCCGTCCGGCGTCACGCGGCCGAGCGCGGCGCCTTTCGTGTACCAGACATTGCCGTCGGGCCCCGCGGCGATATTGATCGGCGAACCGCCGGAGCTCGGAATCGGAAACTCCGTGATTTCGCCGTCCATCGTGATCCGCCCGACACGGTTGCCGTCGACCTGGATTCCGTCCATGACGCCGCCGAGCTCGACGAACCACATGTTGCCGTCGGCGCCGGCCGTTATGTCGCCGGGCCCGGAGCTCGGCCGCGGCAGCTCGAACTCGGTGATCTCGCCGTCCGGTGTGATGCGCCCGATCTTGCTGGTCCTGAACTCCGAGAACCAGACGTTGCCGTCGGGCCCGGCTGCGAGCGCGCGCGGACCCGAATCGGGTGTTGGAATCGGAAACTCCGTCACCGTGCCGTCGGGCGTGATGCGGCCGATGCGGCCCGCGGCGAACATGCCGATCCAGATGTTGCCGTCTGCCGCAAGCGCGATCGCGCGCGGCTCGCTGTCGGGCGACGACAGCGCGAACTCGGTGATCTCGCCTGCGGGCGAGATCCTGCCCATCTTCCCGGTCGCATGCTCGGAAAACCATAGGTTGCCGTCGGCGCCATAGGAGATGATGCGCGGCGCGCTCGCAGGCGTCGGAATCGGATACTGCTCGAAGCCGGTGCCGTCCGGATTGACACGGCCAATCGCGTTGGCCTCGCCGAGCGTGAACCAGAGGACGCCGTCGGAATCGAGCGCCACTGTCGTCGGGCCGCTCGGCAGCGCGATCTCATGAACGCGGCCGTCGGTCTCGAGCCCGTCGTCGGCCGCCGTGAGCCAGCGCTGCTCCTGACCAAAAGTGGTCGCTGTCGTCATCGCAAGTCCGGCCGCCAGTAGAAATCCTGATCGCATGTTTCGGGCATCATGTCCGGTTACGGGCGAGGTCCCGGCCATGGTAGCGGAAATCGGGCCCGCGAGCCGCGCCCGGCTGTCAACCATCGCCCGGCCTGCGCTGAATGGGGTCTGACCCCAAATCGGCGGAAAGGGGTCTGACCCCAAATCGGCGGGGAACTGCATCTTCAAACCGCAGTCCACTGTTGGAAGCTCGGTAGAATAGACGTGTCGGGTCGAGCCACCCGAATCGAGCAAGACAACAATAAAGGAGACCCCGATGCTGACTCGCCGTGACTGCCTGACCCTGACCGCCACGAGCTGCGCAGCCTCCGCGCTGCTGCCGCGCCTGTTGAGCGCGCAATCGGGCGATCTCATCACGCGGGCCATCCCGAGCACTG
>DATKCK010000077.1:0-49867 GCA_035513215.1 Gammaproteobacteria bacterium
TCGATGATCGTCTCCGGGTCGATCCGGTGAAGCGTGCCGGCATCGCGCCAGCCAGAGCCACCCTCGGCCTTGTGATCGACGATCAGGTAGGAACCGCCCGGCTTCAGCGCTTCGAAGACCTTCGCATTGAGCGCAGCGGTATCGATGCCGCCGGACATCAGATCGTGATAGAACAAAACGTTGAACACGATGTCGACGTCGGACGGAAAGTCCGCCTCCGCGTAATCGACGAGGTAATACTCGGTATTCGGACGGTCGGAAACGAAGGTGCGCGCCGCCGCCGCGCCGAAGTCGACGAAGGTCGGATCGAACATGTCGAGCTTGCCGTTAGGACCGACGATCGTGGACAAGAGCGCCGAGTAGTACTGGCCGAAGCTGCCGAGCTCGATGACGTGATCGCCGATCCTGATGCCCGACAGCGTCAGGATTTCGAGAGGCTTGCGGCCCGCGTCCCGCGCCCGCGCGTCCTCCAGGCGCTGCCCGGAGTTGATCGCCGCCTGAATCGCGGCGACGTCCGCGGTCGTGTCCTGAGCGCTGCCATCGCTGCCGCATCCCGCGAGGATCAGGATCACGGCAGCCGATACGAAAAGCTTTCGGTTCATTCTTCTGCCCCCTGCCAATCAGAGAGCGGAGTATAGACGCTCGCGTCGAGCGGAGTTAAGCGTCAATCGAGCGATATGCGGACGAACTAGCTGCCCGCTACGGGACCGGCAGGGATTCGACGTCCGGCACCATCAGCCCGCGGCTCTCGAGATACTCCTCCCAGATCGTGTTCGTGCAGGTGTACTCGAGCATGAAGAGGTCCGGATCGCGACGCGCTTCCGCGTGCAGCATGACCGGCTCGGTATACATCTTCGGATCGGTCAGCGTGATGTCGTTGACGATAAACGTAACCGCCTCTCCGTCGACCTCGCGTTCCTCGAGCCGGATTCGCTCCATGACATGCGCCTCGGACGTCGTCGCGAGGCCCGAGAAGTATGGATAGGGCTTCAGTTGGGTCGTCTCGACGACGAGCGTGTCGCCCTCCCAGCGGGCCAGTGAATAGCCCATCGAGGTCTCGAGGACCGGCGGGGGCGGGTCCTTGTCGGCCAGGTAGATCTTCCGGAACATGCCGTAGCCTTCCCAGTAGATCGAGATGTCGTGGTCGCGATGAAAAATCTCGATCGGGAACGGCGCTCCCCACACCGCCCGCGGCATGCCGGGCCAGATGCAAAACCGCCCGGGCTCGTCCTCGGTGCGGAAATTGGCCTCCCAGTACTCGGCCATCTCGCGGGCGCCCGGCGTGTACGGCAACTCCTGAGGCGTGCGCCGCGCAAAGCCCGCCGGAAAGTAGATGCCGTTGAGGTCCGGGTGCTCGCCGCCGGGCTGAGCTGGCGCCGGGACGGCGCAGAGCATTACCGCGAGCGCCGCGGCGGCGCACGCGGCCCGCCGGCTCGCCGGCCGCGGCGCGCGGGAGGGTGAGCTCATTGGCCCGCCGCTCCCGACTGACCAGTCTGCGCGAAGTAGTTCGTGATCCCGTCGGGATCGCCGAGCCAGATCGTTCGCAGGTTGAAGCCGCGCAGAGGGCTCAGCGGCTGCTTGATCTCGATCCCGCGCTCCTTCGCCAGCCTGTCGACGAGCTCGACGTCGGAGACCACGTATTGAATCCCACCCGTACCCGTGTCGGCCGGCAGGTCGTCTCCGAAGTGCCGCAGCGAGATCGTCGTCGCGCCGTGACGATAGGGATACTTCATCGTATCGAAGACCGGGTCGTAGACGGGCGGAAGCTCGGTAAGACCGACGAAATCGCGATAGAACGCGCGGCTTGCCTCGAGATCCGATACCGTCAGGCCGACCTCGACCTCGTCATACGTCGTGCCCGCCGGGTCGCCGGTGACGATGAGCTGGACGAGCTCGCCCTCCGGATCCTGGACGAGAGCCGAAAGCTGCCCCGAGTCGCCGACCGGCTCGAACTCCGGCGCCTCGAGCCCGTTCCCGGTGAAGCGCTTCGTCAGCGCCTCGCGATCGGAATAGAAGAAAGTCCAGAGCCTGAGTCCCGACGCATTGTCGACGCCGCCCGGCCGATACAGCTCGCCCTGTGTGTCGCCGGTGAACTTGAGCTCGGTCGCGCCGGCGCGGATGCGCATGACCCCGGTCGGCCCGCCGACGTCGTAGGCCGTCAGCCGCTCGTGACCGAGAACGTCGCTGTAGAACGCGAACAACGGCTCGGGATCCTCGGTCGAGTAGCGGCGAAAAACATTCATCGACGGCATAAAGATCACGGGACCGACCGATTCGTCCTCGGCCCGCGCGGCAGTGCTCGCCGCAAGCCCGCCGCCGATCAAGCTCAGCATCAGCGTGAAGGTCGCGGCACTTTCGATTCTCATGGCTTCCCCTCTCCGACCGGCGGCTTCACGCCGCTTGCGCCGGATTGTCTCCCCGGAATGATGATCTTCGCAAGCGTGCCGTCCTGGTTGAAGGCCGTATGCTTGTAGACACCGCCGATGTGCAACACGATGCCGAGAAAGATGAACAAGGCGCTGAATGAGTGAACGCCATGCAGGAACGACGCCAGTCCGAATGAGGGCTCGGCCGGCGCCGGAATGACGAACCATTCGAAAACGCTGATATCGCGGCCGTAGCTGAGCTGCATCAGCGGCCCCGATACGAGCATGATCGCGATTGCGACTACCATCGCGTAATGCGTCCACTTGCCGAGCGTGTGGGCCCAACCGCGTTGCGCTTCGGTCGGGCCGGGGTGGCGCACGCCGAGACGCCAGGCGACGCGGCCGAGCAGGAGCACGTAGGCGGCCATCGCGATCGAGATGTGACGATCCACGGCCTGTTGCCGCACATCGCCCTCGAGGCTACCGATCGTGCTGCCGAGATACAGGAGATAGAGAATCAGAACGGCCGTGACCCAGTGCAGCAGGATCGAGATCCAACCATACCCGTCAGCAGTGTCCGTGAGCCGCATGCCGCGTTTGCGTCTTCGCCTATTCTTCTCGCTCGCCCGAATACGCGGGCGAGTACTGGAGGCATTCGACGCTGGGGTCCGGCTCGGGAGCCGGCATCGGCCCGGGGATGCGCAACGCGTCGGTCTCGTCCGGCACGGTGAGATCGTCGGGAACGCGCAGCGCATCCGCCGACTCGGCCGCAAGATATGCGGTGCCACCCGGGCAATCCACGGTCTCGCCTCGCGAGCAGCCACCAAGCAGCATCGCGAGGGCAACGGTCAGGATCAAACGCGGCAGCACCGGCCCCGTCCTCGAAGCGTCAGGCCGCAAGCCCGAGGCCGGCCTTCGCCAGGGCGGCGCTCACGGCGGGACGATGCTCGGGCGCGAGCTCGGTCAGCGGCAAGCGGATGCCGGAGCCGATCAGCCCCATGGCGTTGAGCGCCCATTTGACCGGAATCGGGTTGCTCTCGATGAACAGGTTCCGGTGCAGATCCCTCAGGTACGCGTCGATCGCTTCGGCCTCGTCGCGCTTGCCGGCGCGCGCGGCATCGCAAAGCTCCCGCATCTGCGCCGGCGCGACATTGCCCGTCACCGAGATCACACCGTCGCCACCGGCAAGCATGAATTCGCAGGCCGTCGCATCGTCGCCGCTCAAGAGCGTGAAGTCCGGACCGCAGGCGTCGCGGAGCTCCTCGACTCGCCCGATCTCGCCGGTCGCTTCCTTGATGCCGACGATGCGCGGATGACCGGCGAGCCGAACGACCGTAGCCGGTTTCAGATCGACCGCCGTCCGTCCCGGCACGTTATAGAGGATGATCGGGCGCTCGACGGCATCGGCAATTGCCGTGTAATGCCTGACCAGCCCCTCTTGCGTCGGCTTGTTGTAGTACGGCGTGACGATCAGAAGCGCCTCGATCTTCAGGCGGGAAGCCTTCGCCGAGAGCTCGAGCGTCTGTCGTGTCGAGTTGGAGCCCGTGCCGGCAATGACGGGGATGCGCCCGGCGGTGAGCCTGCAGGAACGCTCGAGCAGGTCCAGATGCTCTTCGTGCGTCAGCGTCGCGGACTCCCCCGTCGTGCCCGCGATGACCAGAGCCTCCGTGCCCGCCTCGATATGAAAGTCGATCAGCCGCCCGAGCTCGTCTTCGTTGACGGCGCCGTCGTCACTCATCGGAGTGACCAGTGCGACCATGCTGCCTGCCAACATATAGGGCTCCGAACGACGCGGGGCCAACGATGGTACTGGCGCCGGATATGGCCTGCAACTTACGAGTCATCCATCTTCGGATCGGGTTAAACTCGGCGCGGGAGCGGTCTCTGCGAGCCATAGATGGAACAACTCATCGTTATAACCGCCGTCGGTGGCGAGCCGACGACGGCGGTCAACGAGCTGTCCCGAATCATTGCCGACTGTGGGGGAAGCATCAGGGAAAGCCGAATGGCGGCCATGGGCTCCGAGTTCGGCATACTGCTGCTCGTGGCCGGCAATTGGCACACGATCGGGCGTCTGGAGCGCGATCTCGCCCGGTTCGCCTCCGAAGGCGGGATTGCCATGCAGTTCAAGCGCACGGAGCCCAGGCGCATGGGCAAGGAGCTCCTGCCCTACGCCGTCGACGTCGTCGGCCTCGACCAGCCCGGCATCGTCCACAACCTGAGCCGGTTCTTTGCCGCGCGCAAGGTCGAGATCGGCGAGGTTTCGGCCCGCAGCTACCCGGCCGCGCACACGGGCGCGCCGATGTTCTCCGTGCAGATGTACGTCAATATCCCGGGAACCGTGCATATAGCGGGCTTGAGGGAGGAGTTCATGGAGTTCTGCGACCAGCTCAACGTCGACGCCATCATGGAGCCGGTCAAGCAGTCATAGGACGAGAGGGGTAAAATGGCGGATGTGAAGGTCGGCAAGAAAATCCCCGCGTTCCGCGGCGAGGCTACCGGCGGGTCGACGATCGCGTCGAAGGACCTGGCCGGACGCAAGTTCGTCCTGTATTTCTACCCGCGCGACGATACTCCGGGCTGCACGACGGAGAGCAAGGACTTTCGCGACCTGCACGCGAAATTCGAGCGCAAGGGCGTCGGCATCATCGGCGTCTCGCGCGACACGCTCAAGTCTCACGAGCGATTCAAGGAGAAGCTCGGCTTTCCGTTCGAGCTGATCGCCGATCCCGACGAGATGATCTGCAATCTGTTCGGCGTCATGAAGGACAAGAACATGTACGGCAAGAAAGTTCGCGGCATCGAGCGGAGCACCTTTCTCGTCGACGAGAAGGGCGTGCTGCTCCGGGAGTGGCGCAAGGTCAAGGTCGATGGACATGCCCAGGAAGTGCTCGACAGCCTTACCTGAGGCAGCGCGAGTCGACGGAACGCGACGCGTTCGGACTGGTCTTAGCAGGTAACGCGAGAGAAAACTGCTGTGCCCCAACACCTGCGCAAACCCGTCGCCCTCCTCCTTGCCTGGCTGCTGGCCGCCGGGCCCGTTGCCGTCGCCCAGCCGGAGCTGCCCGACTTCGGCTCGCCGGCCGATTCCGTGCTCAGCAAGACGCGGGAGCAGATGCTAGGGCGCAGCGTCATACTCCAGCTGCGCAATGCGGGAGTGATCATCGACGACCCGCAGCTCAACGAATACATAGGCCTGCTCGGCTCCAGTCTCGCGAGCCAGGTCAACGACGGCGACTTCTCGTTCGAGTTTTTCGTCATCGAGGACGACGCGATCAACGCATTCGCGATGCCAGGTGGGGTCATCGGCATCCACACGGGCCTCCTGCTTGCGACGGACAACGAGAGCGAGCTGGCCGGGGTCATTGCGCACGAGGTGTCGCATGTCACGCAGCGCCACATTGCGCGAGCGATCTACGACCGGCAGCGAACAAGCATTCTGAGCATGGCCGCCGTGCTCGCGGCCGCGCTGCTCGGCGCATCGGGCGAGGGCGATGCCGCCGTCGGTGCGGCGGCGGCCGCACAGGCCGCCGTGGCTCAGCGGCAGATCAACTTCACGCGGGCGCACGAATACGAGGCCGATCGCATCGGCATGGGCGTCCTGGCGCGGGCCGGATTCGATCCGATCGGGATGGCCAGCTTCTTCGAGAAGCTGGCGCGGCGCGAGAACCGGTCGACCGATCTGATCCCGGAAATACTGAGGACGCATCCGACCGGTAACGACCGCATCTCCGAGGCCCGGTCGCGCGCGCGCCAGCTACCTAGCATCAACCATACCGACAGCATCGCTTACGGCCTGGCCAAGGCCAGAATCCGCGTGCTTTCGGCACGGACGCCGCAAGCAGCCTTGGACTACTACCGGTTGCGGGCCGACAGTCCGGACCCGGCCGACCGGTACGGTCACGCTCTGAGCCTCTCCGCGACCGGACGCCACGATCAGGCCGAGCGCATTTTCCGCGAGTTGAGCGCCGAGAATCCGACCGTCATCGCCTTCCGCATCGGTCGCGCCGAGGCGCTGATGGCCGCCGGTCTCGACGACCAGGCGATGGCCGTTTTCAAGGAAGCGAACGCGCTCTCGCCGCGCAACGTTCCGCTCGTCATCAGCTACAGTAAGGCCCTGATCGTTTCGGGCCGGCCTGCCGATGCGCATGCGATCCTGCTCGACCTGCTCAATAACGTCGATCCGGCCCCAGCCCAGATCGAGTTGATCGCTCGCGCGGCAAACGCCGAGGGCGACGTCATCAACGCCCATCACTACATGTCCGAGTACTACGCCTCGATCGGCAACCTGCCCCAGGCCATCGTTCAGCTGCGCATGGCGCTCGAGGCGCCCGGCCTCAATGGTGTGCAGCGTGCCCGCTTCAATGCCCGTATCACCGAGTTCGAGGAATACCTCGAGGAAACCGAAAGGCGCCGTTGACTCCCCGATCCCGGCTCCGATTGCCCGCTGCCGGCGCTCCTTACCCGACCCTCGCGTCGCTTCGGCCGACGCCCGGCCGTGACAGGCCCGTTAATCAGTACTAAAATAGTCCTATTTACACCCCGCGGAGCCGAACATGCTGCGCATGAGCAAGCTGACCGATTACGGTACGCTGGTGCTGTCCCAGCTCCCCGCCGGCGGAGCCGAGCCGGCATCGGCCGGCTTCGTCGCCGACAAGACGCACCTCGCGCTGCCCACGGTCAGCAAGCTGCTGAAGGCCTTGACACGTTCCGGTCTCGTGGTCTCGACGCGCGGCTCGCACGGCGGCTATGTGCTGGCGCGCGCGCCGGACGAGATCACGGCCGCCGAGATCATCGATGCGCTCGAGGGACCCGTTGCAATCACCGAGTGCAGCGCCGAGGAAGGCACCTGCACGATCGAGGCCTACTGCCGCGTCGGCAGCGCTTGGCAGCGGATCAACCGCAGCATCCGCGAGGCGCTGACGCAGATCACGCTGGCCGATCTGAAGCGAAGCCGCGAGCCGGTGCCGGTGCCGAACCTGCGTTCGCATCTCGAGGCGGCGGCAAACTAATCCCTGAGGAGGAGCCCCTTGGCAACCGAGCAAAAGCAGATCGCCGATCTTGTCAAACGCAAGTATCAGCACGGATTCGTTACCGATATCGAGCAGGACACCGTTCCGCCCGGGCTCGACGAGAACGTCATCCGGCTCATATCGGCCAAGAAGGGCGAACCGAAGTTCCTGACCGACTGGCGGCTCAAGGCCTACGAGCACTGGCTGACGATGAAGGAGCCGAGCTGGGCGCACGTCAGCTACTCGCCGATCGATTACCAGTCGATCTCGTACTACTCGGCGCCGAAGAGCAACGCCGATGCGCCGAAGAGCCTCGACGAGGTCGACCCCAAGCTGCTCGAGACCTACGACAAGCTCGGCATTCCGCTGCACGAGCGTGCGCGTCTCGCCGGCGTCGCGGTCGATGCCGTCTTCGATAGTGTCTCGGTCGCGACGACGTTCAAGGAGAAGCTCGCCGAGGCCGGCGTCATCTTCTGCTCGTTCTCGGAGGCCGTCAGAAAGCATCCGGCGCTGATCGAGCAGTATCTCGGCTCCGTCGTGCCCTACAGGGACAATTTCTTCGCGACGCTGAACTCGGCAGTGTTCACCGACGGATCGTTCGTGTATGTGCCCAAGGGCGTGCGCTGCCCGATGGAGCTCTCGACCTATTTCCGGATCAACGCTGCGAACACGGGGCAGTTCGAGCGCACTCTCGTGATCGCCGATGAAGGTGCGTATGTCAGTTACCTGGAAGGTTGCACCGCCCCGATGCGCGACGAGAACCAGCTCCACGCGGCCGTCGTCGAGCTCGTTGCGCTTGCCGATGCCGAGATCAAGTACTCGACCGTGCAGAACTGGTATCCGGGCGACGAGGAAGGCCGCGGCGGCATCTACAACTTCGTGACCAAGCGCGGCGACTGCCGCGGGGCCAACTCGAAGATCAGCTGGACGCAGGTCGAGACGGGCTCGGCCATCACCTGGAAGTACCCGAGCTGTGTGCTGCGCGGCGAGAACTCGGTCGGCGAGTTCTACTCGGTGGCCGTCGCGAATAACCGGCAGCAGGCCGACACGGGCACCAAGATGATCCATATCGGCAAGAACACGCGCTCGACGATCATCTCGAAGGGCATTTCGGCCGGCAAGGGACAGAACGCCTATCGCGGCCTCGTCCGCTTCATGCCGACGGCGAAGAACGCGCGCAACTACACGCAATGCGACTCGCTTTTGATCGGCGACGAGTGCGGCGCGCATACCTTCCCGTATATCGAGTCGCGCGAGCCGAGCGGCCGCATCGAGCACGAAGCGACGACGTCGAAGATCAGCGACGACCAGATGTTCTATTGCCGACAGCGCGGCCTTTCCGAGGAGGATGCCGTCAGTCTGATCGTCAACGGCTTCTGCCGCAGCGTCTTCAAGAACCTGCCGATGGAGTTTGCCGTGGAGGCACAGAATCTCATGAACGTGAGCCTGGAGGGCGCAGTCGGCTGATGACTCTGCTCGAAATCGAAAACCTGCACGTGACCGTGGACGGTACCGGGATTCTCAAGGGGCTCGATCTCGTCGTCCGGGCGGGCGAGGTGCACGCCATCATGGGGCCGAACGGATCGGGCAAGAGCACGCTGGCCCAGGTTCTGGCCGGGCGCGAGGACTACGAGATCACCGCTGGCTCGATCCGCTACCAGGGCGAAGACCTGCTCGAGATGGCGCCCGAGCAGCGAGCGCGCAACGGCGTCTTTCTCGCCTTCCAGTACCCGATCGAGATTCCGGGCGTCAACAACACCTATTTGCTGAAAGCGGCGCTCAACGCTCAGCGCAAGGCGCGCGGCGAAGCCGAGGTCGATGCCTTCGACTTCATGCGGCTGATCAAGGACAAGATGAAGGTCATGCAGATCTCGGAAGAGTTCCTGCATCGCAGCGTCAACGAGGGCTTTTCGGGCGGCGAGAAGAAGCGCAACGAGGTGTTGCAGATGCTGATGCTCGAGCCCACGCTCGCCGTGCTCGACGAGACGGACTCCGGGCTCGACGTCGACGCGCTCAAGCTCGTGGCCAGCGGCGTGAACAGCCTGCGCGATCCGAAACGCTCGATGATTCTCGTGACGCATTACGAGCGCCTGCTCGAGCTCGTCGTGCCGGACGTCGTCCATGTGCTGGCCGGTGGGCGTATCGTGAAGTCCGGTGATCAGACGCTGGCGCGGGAGCTCGATGCGCGCGGTTACGACTGGATCCAGCGGGAGGCCGGCGCCGGATGAGCATGACGGCGATAAGGCGGGCATTCGAGGATCGCGGGCACGAGCTGCCCGGGACCGCGCAGACACATGCGCGAAGGCGCCGCGCGCTCGATCGCTTCGGCGAGCTCGGCCTGCCGGGGCGGCGTATCGAAGCCTGGCACTACACCGATCTCTCCTCGTTTGCCGACAAGGCATTCGATTTCATCGCGCCGCTGCCCGACGACGCCGCGCTCGACAGTGCCGCGCGGCTGCTGGCCTTGCACCCGCCGGTCGACGCCGGCACACGGATCGTATTCGTCGACGGCCATCGCATCGAATCGCTCGGCGACGCGAAAGCCGACCCGAGCATCGAGATCCTGCCCCTGACGCTCGAGAGTGCGGCGCGCGCCGACGATTCCGCGCTGTCTGCGCTCAATACGGCCTTTCTGAGAGAAGGCGCGCGCGTCTGCGTCACCGGTCGGGCGCTGGCTCCGATCGAGCTCGTCTTCGTCGGCACGGGCCGCGGTTTCGCACCGCAACTGAAGCTTGCGATCGAGCTCGCCGCCGGCGCCGAGGCGACCGCCATCGTCAGTTTCATCGATGTCCCAGGAGCCGACGAGGGCTGGCTCAATCTCGTCACGGACCTCACGCTCGGCGAAGACAGCGCGCTGACGCTGTATCGCCTGCAAACGCACGATGCGCAGCTGAATCACACGGCGATCCATCGCGCGAGCCTCTCGCGTCGTGCCAGGCTCGTCGCGGCCAATGTCGAGCGCGGCGGCAAGCTCGTGCGCAACGAGTTCGAGATCGTGCTGCAAGGCACGGAAGCCGAGGCCCATGTCTTCGGCCTCGCGCTGACGCGCGACCGGCAGCATTGCGACACGCGCATCGCGATCGATCACAGCGCGGCCAGGACGACGAGTCGACAGGATTACCGCGCGATCGTCGCGGATGCAAGCCGCAGCGTCTTCAACGGCAAGGTCGTTGTGCGGCAGCACGCCCAGCACATCGACGCACGCCAGCGAAACGACAATCTCCTGCTCTCCGCGAAGGCCGAGGTCGACACGAAGCCCGAGCTCGAGATCTACGCCGATCAGGTCATCTGCAGCCACGGCGCGACGGTCGGAGAGCTCGACGAGGAGCAGCTATTCTATCTGCGGACCCGGGGCATCGATGCGGAATCGGCGCGCGGCATCCTGACCACGGCATTTGCCGACACGATTCTCGAACGCATTGCGCACGAAGGTTTTCGCGAGCGAGCGCGTCGGGCCATCGATGGCGCGCTGCCGCGCGCGATTGGTATCGGGTGAACCAGCGATGAGTCTCGAAGCCAGATCACGACCGGCGCGCAAAGTGGACGCGGAGGTCGCGAGACTGCGCGAGGATTTTCCGGCGCTCGCGCAGAAGATCGGCGGCAAGCCGCTCGCTTATCTCGACAGCGCGGCATCCGCCCAGTGTCCCCGGAGCGTGCTCGACGCGATCTTCGAGCAGCAGGGGATGAATCACGCCAACGTGCACCGCGGCGTACACTACCTCGCCGAGCGCGCGACGGCAGCCTACGAGGCGGCCCGCGACAAGGTCGCGGCCTTCGTCAACGCGTCGTCGCGCGAGGAGATCGTATTCACGCGCGGCACGACGGAATCGATCAATCTCGTCGCCGCGAGCCTGGGCGGCAGCCTGCTGAAAGCGGGCGATGAGATCCTCGTCTCCGGCATGGAGCATCATTCGAACATCGTGCCCTGGCAGCTCATCGCGGCAAGGACGGGAGCCAGGCTCGTGCCGGTACCGATCACGCCCGCCGGCGAGCTCGATCTCGAAGCCTTCGAGCGAGCGCTCTGCGATAAGACGCGGATCGTGGCGCTGACCCACGTTTCGAACGCGCTCGGGACGGTCAACCCGGTCAGGGCGCTGACGGAGAAGGCGCAAGCCGCCGGCGCGCTCGTCGTTCTCGACGGCGCACAGGCCGTGCCGCATTTCCCCGTCGACGTCCGCGACATCGGCTGCGACTTCTATGCCTTCTCGGGCCACAAGATGTTCGCGGGCACCGGGATCGGCGCGCTTTACGGGCGGGCCGCCCTGCTCGATCGCATGCCGCCTTACCAGGGCGGCGGCGAGATGATCCTGACGGTCGCGTTCGACTCGTCGACTTACAACGTGCTGCCCTACAAGTTCGAGGCCGGCACGCCGAACGTCACCGGCGCGGTCGCGCTCGGCGCCGCGATCGACTATCTCTCGCGCCTCGACCGCGAGGCCGTTGCCGCCTACGAGAACGGACTGCTCGCCTACGCCACCGACCGGCTGCTGGCCGTTCCGGCTTTAAGGATCATCGGGACGGCCCGCGCGAAGGTGGGCGTCGCATCCTTCGTGATCGACGGCATTCATGCGCACGACCTCGGCACAATCGTCAATGACGAGAGCGTCGCGATCCGCACGGGCCATCATTGCGCGATGCCGGTCATGGATTTCTTCGGCGTGGCCGCGACGGCGCGCGCCTCGCTTGCCCTCTACAACAACGAGGAAGACGTCGATCGCCTGATTCTGGGCCTCGAAAGGGCCAGGAAGCTCTTCAAATGAGCGACCTCAAGGAACTCTACCGCGAGGTCATACTCGATCATAACCGGAGCCCGCGAAACTTCGGCGAGATCGAGAATGCGGATCGTGTCGTCAATGGCGTCAACCCGCTCTGCGGCGACAAGATGACGCTCTATCTCAAGCTCGATGGGGATCGTATCGGCGACGCGCGCTTCGAAGGCACCGGCTGCGCCATCTCGATCGCGTCCTCCTCGCTGATGACGGAGCGCGTCAAGGGGTCGACCATCGAGGAGTCGCTCGATCTCTTCAATGACGTGCGCGCCATGCTGACGGGGGCGCGCGATCCCGACGATCGAATGGAAAAGCTCGCCGTGCTCGCCGGCGTGCGCGAGTTTCCGAGCCGCGTGAAGTGCGCGAGCCTCGCGTGGCATGCGCTCAAGTCCGCTCTGACGAGCGACAAGAGCGAGATCAGCACGGAATAGCCTGATGTTCGGATCGCAGAACGAGCCGGTGACGCTGCAGCGGGATTGCGAAGCCGTCCTGATCCCGATGGGCGAGAAGGTCACGCTGCCCGAGGGCACGAGCGGATTCATCACGCAGGCGCTCGGCGGCAGCTTCACGATCTATATCGAGGGCAATCTGTTCAGGGTCGCCGGAGCCGATGCCGATGCCGTCGGCAAGGAGCCGATCAAGGCGCCCGCCGTCCCCGAGAACGCATCGGACGAAGACATCGAAAGCATCGTCTGGGATCAGATGCGCACCTGCTACGACCCGGAGATTCCGATCAACATCGTCGATCTCGGTCTCGTCTATCGCTGCGAGATAGAAAGCACCGGGACCGGCGGCCGAATCGTGCATATCGCAATGACGCTGACGGCGCCCGGCTGCGGCATGGGTCCGGTACTGATGGAGGACGTCAAGGAAAAGGTCGAGATCATCCCGACCGTCGAGGAAGCCGACGTCGAGCTCGTCTTCGACCCGCCCTGGAACACCTCGATGATGACGGACGAGGCCAAGCTCCAGGCCGGACTGTTTTGAAATGGGGTCAGACCCCTTTCAGGTTGGGTCAGACCCAACCTGAAAGGGGTCTGACCCGAATTCGCCACGAATTCGCCACGATGAAACGATTCGTTATATTTCGCCACGCGAAGTCGAGCTGGGACAAGCGCGGTCGCGCCGATCACGACCGCCCGCTGGCCGATCGCGGCCGGCGCGACGGGCCCCGCATGGGCGAGCGGCTCGCCCGCCGCGGCATCAAGCCCGATCTGCTGCTCGTAAGCTCCGCGAAGCGCGCCCGCGAGACAGCCGAGCTGATCGAACCCGCCCTGAAGCACGCAAGCCTGGCCCAGGTGATCGATCCCGACATCTATCTTGCCAGCTCCGGCAAGCTGATCGAGATTCTCAAGACCGTCAGCGACGACGTCGATGAGCTCCTGCTCATCGGCCACAATCCCGGCCTGACACAGCTCGCCAACCAGCTCCTGCCGGAGTTCAGGCTGCACAACCTGCCGACGGCCGGCGCCGTCGCGATCGAGTCGGAAGCCGAGCGCTGGCGATATCTCGACACGACCGGTCTTCACCTGCGCTTCTACGACTACCCCAAGAACCCCGATCCCGTCTGAGTTTGGGGTCAGCGTGAAATGCGTGAAAGGGGTCTGACCCCATTTCATCCCGATTCATCGCACGTCGCAGAAGCAGTAAGCGTGCATGCCTTTAGGGTCGTCGAGATGATCGAGGAAGGCGAGCGGCTCGGATGCCACTTCGACGAGCCGCTCGAGCGATGCCGGCAGGCGCGTCCCGATTCCGAGCGCCGAGATCGCGGGTGACCCGGCCTCGATCAGATTGAGCGCGATCCGCTCGGCCCAGCCGAGCTCCGGTTCCAGGCGATCGATCGAATAGCTGTTCGGCGCGAGACCGGCGAGCTCGGCGGCAGACTCGATCGCCTCGTCGAGCCCGCCGAGACTGTCGATGAGGCCGCGCGCCTGCGCCTCACCGGCAATCCAGACCCTGCCGCGCGCCGATGCTTCGACCGCCGCCTCGCTTAGGTCGCGGTGCTCGGCGACCTTGCTCACGAAATCCTCGTAAGTCCGTTCGACCGAAAGCTGAAGGTAGGCGCTGATCTCCTCGCCCACGCCCTGAAGCGGATCGAGCTGACCGGAAAGCTCGGTCGTGCCTACGCCGTCGATGGCGATTCCGATCTCCGCCAGCGCCCGTTGTACCGTCGGGAAGGTCGTCCAGACGCCGATCGACCCCGTTAGCGTCGAGGGGCTCGCCCAGATCTCGTCGGCATTCATCGAGATCCAGTAGCCGCCGGACGCGGCGACACTGCCCATCGAGACGACGACGGGCCGGTTCGTCGCTCGAAACAGCTGAAGCTCGCGAAGGATCAGCTCGGATGCATGGGCGCTGCCGCCGGGGCTGTCGATTCTTAGAACCAGCGCCCGAATTCCCGAATCCTGCCGCGCCTCGCGGATCAGCCTGGCGAGCGATTCGCCGCCGATGCTTCCCGATGGCTGCATGCCGTCCAGGATCATCCCGGCGGCCACGATCAGGCCGATCCGACGCGGCGCGGCACCGGCAAGCGCGTCGGCATGGACCGTCAGATAGTCGCGATGGGCGATGGCCGCGTAGCTGTCATCGCCCGCGTCGCCGGCGCCGACGATCTGGCGAATCCGGCTTCGGATCTGATCGTACGGCAGGGCTTCGTCGACGAGCCCGAAATCGACGGCGAGCCGCGCGGAATCGCCCGCGGCGTCCCGAAGCAGTGGAATGAAGTCGTCGGCATAGCGTTGCAGGCTGTCCGGTTCCAGACTCCGCACGCGCTCCACGTCGCGCTGATACAGATCCCACATCGCGTTCAGGTAGGCGCTGCGGGCTTCACGATCCTCGTCGGACATGCCTTCGCGCGCATAAGGCTCGACGCCCGACTTGTATTCGCCGACCGACCAGGTGTTGTAGTCGACGTAGATCTTGTCGAACAGCGCCTTGTAATAAGGAATGTACGTGCTGTAGCCGTCGATGAGCACGAGCCCCATCGGATGCATGAAGATCTCGTCGGCGTGCGCGGCGAGATAGTACTGATTCCGATCGAAGCCGGCGCCGACGGCGAAGACGGGCTTGCCGCTGCGTTTGAACGCCTCGATGGCCCGACCGAGCTCCTCGAGCTTGCTCAAGCCGGCCCCGCGCAGGCTGTCGAGGTTCAGCACGAGCGTCCTGATGCGATCGTCGGTTTCCGCGAGCCGCACCGCCTCGATCAGATCGGCAAGCAGCGTCTCGCCGAAATCGATCCCCTGGGCGAGCGCCAGCGCGCGCTGCAAGGGATCGCCGCTGAGCTGATCCACGATCAGCCCCTGCGGGTCGAGGACCAATGCGGCCGAAGCGGGAACGACCGGCCGCGGCGGCGACAGCAGCGTAACTGCCAGCGACAGCAGGAAGATCAGGAAGGCGAGATGCAGAATGCGCCGGAATCGGTCGATCCAGCGCCAGATGACGCCCAAAGCGCGGAAAAAGCTGTTTTGGTTACTCATATCGCAAGACTACGAGGTTAGGACAGGAGAAACAGTGACAGTTGAGGCAGGAACGCGATCAGGAGCACACAGACTAGCAGCACCAGCAAAAACGGCAACGTGGCCGAATATACCTCGGCGATGTCCCTCTCGAACCGGTAGCTCGAAATGAAGAGGTTGAGCCCAACGGGCGGCGTCATGTAACCGAGCTCCATCGCAGCGAGAAAGACGATCCCCAGATGCACCGGATGAATGCCGAACTCGATCGCCACCGGAACGATCAGCGGCACGACTAGCACGATGGCCGAGAAGATGTCGAGAATCGCGCCGACAACCAGCAGGAACAAGAGCAGACCGACGAGGAAACCGCCCTCCGACGCGACGTAACGGCTGACGAGCTCGAACAGTCGCTGCGGGACCTCGATGTCGATCATGTAGCTCGTCGATGCCAGCGAAAGCCCGAGAATCATGAAAATGGCGCCGACGAGAATCATCGACTCGCGAACGATCTCGGGCAGATCGCGCAGCGAGATCTCGCGCCGCAGCAGAAACTCCGTGCCGATCACGTAGACGGCCGTGACGGCAGCGGCCTCGGAGACGGCAAAAAAGCCGCTGTAGATGCCGCCGAGCACGATCGGGGCCAAAGGCAGCTCGTAACGCGCGTCGACCACGGCCGCCTTGAGCTCCGCCATCGAGACTCGGCGCTTCGAGGCCGTCCGGCCGCGATTCCTCCAGTAGCTGTAGACCGCGAGCAGCACGACCATCAGCGTGCCCGGAATGATGCCGGCGAGAAAGAGATCGTCTATGGCGACCTCCGCAATGATGCCGTAGAGAATCAGCGGCAGCGACGGCGCGAACAGAAGCCCCAGGCTCCCTGACGTTGTGATCAGCCCGAGGCTGAACTTGTCGCTGTACCCGGAGGCGACGAGCGCCGGAAACAGCACGGCCCCGAGCGCGATGATCGTGACGCCCGAAGCGCCCGTGAACGCCGTGAAAAGCGCGCAAGCCGCGAGCGAGACGATGGCGAGCCCGCCGGGCAGCCACCCGAGCGCGGCCTCGGACAGGCGCACGAGCCGGCGGGGCGCATTGCCCTTACTGAGCAGAAAGCCCGCGAACGTGAAAAGCGGGATCGCCAGTAGCACCGACGTCTCGGCGATGCCGTAGAACTCGATCGGGACGATCGAGAGGTCGGTCCCCTCACGCCCGAAACCGAGCATGGCACTCGCGCCGATCGCGGCGAACAGCGGCGCGCCGAGAAGAATGATGGCGACGAGCGCGATCGCGACGAGAAGCGTCACGCCCTCTGCCTCAGAGTACGGACGGTCCCCGCGAGGAACTGCCAGGCGATCAGCGCGAAACCAACCGGCATGACGAGCTGAAATGCCCAGGCCGGCAGGTCGCCGAGCACCGTATCGCCGAAGCGGTAGGAATCGGCGACGAAGCGAAACGCCTGCCATGCCAGCATGGCGCTGACGACGGTTGCGAAGCCCGAAGCGACGAGAGCAGCGGGCTTGTGCCAGGCGCGCGGGAAGTAGCGCGGCACGATACCGATCGCGATATGCCGGCCTTCGCGGCTCGCGGCGAGCGCTCCGACGACGGCGAGCCACAGCACGGCAAGCCGAATCAGATCGTCGGCCCATATCAGCGAATAGGAAAATACGTTGCGCAGAACGATCTGGAGAAACGCCAGCGTGATGATGCCGAGCAGCAGGACGCTCATCAGCGCCGTTTCTATGCGCCGACCCATGACGTTACGGCGCTCTAGTGAGTCGCGCGGAATTCGTCGAGCAAGGCAAGCATCGCATCGAACAGCTCGACGTCGATATCACGGTGCCGCCGAAGCTCCGGATATTGTTCCTCGATAATGCGCCGCCAGCTTTCGACGTCCGCCCGATTGACGGGAACGGTCTCGATACCCATGCTCTCCATGATTCGCCGCGCCTCGGCGTTGTCGTCGCGCGAGGTGCTGTCGATGGTCGCCATCACTTCGGTGAGCACCGACCTGACGACGACTTGATCGCTCTCGGCAAGCCCGTAGAAGACGTCGCTCGGAATCGCGAAAACGCCCATCGAATAGCTCAACGGCAAGTCGGTCCGATACTTGACCTCAGTATGCCACTGGAGCACGAGTGCCGCGACCGGCGAGGCAGCCACGACATCGACGAGGCCGCGCCGCAAGCCCAGCAGCGCATCGCTCAGCTCGAGCGGGACCGGCGCGAGCCGGAGCGCATCGAGAACCTGATGAGCGATCGGATCGTTGTCCGGCACCCAGATCTTCTGGCGCCTGAGATCGTCGACGTGGCTGACCGGAACGTTCGACATCAGATTGGAGAATCCGCCCTCGCTGAAGCCGAAGCTGACGAAGCCGGCCTGCTCGAGACCGGCCGCGATCCTGGCGTCGAGACGCGAGCGCACGTAGTCGACCTCGTCGAGCGATTCGAAGATCAGCGGAATGCCGTAGGTGTTGAGGCCCGGATAAAGCGACGCGAGACCACCTGCGGTGAACGCGCCGCCGTGCAGGTCGCTAATGCGGATCTTTCGCAGCACCTGCTCGTCGGACCCGGCGATGCCCCCCGCGCGAAACCTCAGCGTGACGCGGCCTCCCGTGAGCTCGCGGATACGCTCGCCGCCGGCGGCCATTTCCCGCATCCACTGACTGTCGGCCGGCGCGAGCGTCGCGATCCGAAGCTCCTCGGCCTCCACGTCGCCCGCGGCGCCGAGCGCGAGCATCAGACCGAGGCAAAGCGGGACATAGCGGCGATTCATTCAGAAGTACTCCGTGGAACTCGCGAGCAAAGCTTCGGCATCTTCCTTTGCCAGCACGTTAAACAACGTATACCCGTCCTCGACAGCCGGGGCAGCCAGAACCTCACGCAGCAAGCGGTCGTGCAGCTCCTGCTCGTACATCAGCCGCGCATAGCGCCTGGCGTACTCGACTCTGACCGAAAGGTCCCTGCCCCCCGACAGCTCGAGCGAGCGCTCGAAGTGCGCTCGAGCGATCTCGGGCTCGCCCCCGAGCGCCGGAGGTCTGAGCGACTTAATGATACCTAACCAGGTGTGAATCGCGCCCTGCGCGTATGCCTCATTGAGAACCAGCGCACGCTCCAGGGCGGCCTCGACCCATGGCAACTCGGCTACGGCGCTGAGATCCTCGCTCGTCGCATCGAGATAGGAGAGCCAGCCAAGCGCAAAGGCATAGAGATACTCGATCTGTTTCGTATCGACCCCGGCCAACCGCTCGACGAACTCATCGTAAGCCAGGCTCTGCCACGCGCAGGCCGGATCATGGACCTCGCAGATAGCCCGGCTGCCGTAGTCGCGCGCCTTTCGCGTCAGCCGGACGGCGGCGTCCGAATCGGTCGAGAAGCGCGAGCCGTAAAGGGCGTAGATCTGGGCGCCCGCGGCGAGCAGATCTTCGTTGTCCGGGCTTTCGTGAATGAAGCCGTCGACGAGCAGCAGATATGCCGGCATGCCGTCCTGAATCAAAGCCGGGTCGCTCTGATTCAGAATCGAGCTCGTCAGCGTATCCGCCGCCATCGATCCGATCAGGCTCGCGCAGCCGGCAACACCCGAGGCGCCCATGGCGACGATACCGAATCCCAAAAGGCGAGCCATCATCGCCCCTCGAGCGTGACGAGACTTCGCCGCTTAGACTTTTTCGCGGATGCGGGCCGACTTGCCGCTGCGCTCGCGAAGGTAATAGAGCTTGGCGCGTCGCACGTCGCCGCGCCGCTTGACCTCGACACCTGCCACCGCAAGACTATGCGTTTGAAACACGCGCTCGACGCCCTCGCCGTGCGATACCTTGCGCACCGTAAAGGACGAATTCAATCCGCGATTGCGCTTGGCGATCACGATACCCTCGTAGGCCTGCAGACGCTCGCGGTCGCCTTCCTTGACGCGCACCTGCACGACGACGGTATCTCCGGGGCCGAAGACCGGCACGTCCTGCTTGAGCTGTTCCTGCTCGATCTGATCGATTAGCTGTGACATCGCTGAATCCCTGCTCGATGCTGACTGCAATCGCGCATTGTCTCACTATTGGCAGCGGGTTCCTATCGGTCCGGCGCCTCGGCCTTGAACTCCTCGAGCAGCTCCCGCTCCTCCGGATCGAGCGTCCGGCCGGCCAGCAGCTCGGGCCGGCGCTGCCAGGTGCGCCCGAGCGCCTGCTTGAGCCGCCAGCGCCGGATCGCCTCGTGATCGCCCGACAGCAGCACCGTTGGCACGGCCATCCCGTCGACCGTCTCCGGACGCGTGTAGTGCGGGCAATCGAGCAGCCCCGCGGTGAAGGAGTCCTGCTCCGGCGATGCCTCGTGACCTAGAACGCCGGGCAGGAGCCTCGCGACGGCATCGATCAGAACGGCCGCCGCGAGCTCGCCGCCGCTCAGCACATAGTCGCCGATCGAGATTTCGAGGGCTCCGAGACCGACGCTGACGCGTTCGTCGAGGCCTTCGTAGCGGCCGGCAATCACGACGAGACCGGCCTCGGCGGCGAGCGACCGGGCCAGCGCCTGGTCGAGCACGCGGCCCTGGGCGCTCATGACGATGCGCTTTGATCCGGCCGGCAGCGCCCCCTCGACGGCCGCCACGGCATCGCGCACCGGCGGGTACTGCATGACCATGCCGGGGCCGCCACCGTAGGGCCGGTCGTCCACGGTGCGATGACGGTCCGCCGCGAAGTCCCGCGGCGAACGAAAGTGAATATTGAGCAGGCCCGTGCCGACCGCCCGGCCGACGACGCCGGCGGAGACGACGGGCTCGACGATCTCCGGAAACAGCGCAACGACACCGATCGCATACATGGCACTACTCCCAGTAGCTCGGGTCCCAATCGACGAGAATCTCGCCGCTGTCGAGATCCACCTCGCGCACGGTATCGCCTTCGATGAACGGAATCATGCGCTCGCCGCCGCCGGCGAGCACGAGAACATCGTTGGCCCCCGTCGCCATCAGGCGCTCGACCGTGCCGAGCCTCTCGCCTTCGAGATTCCTGACCGTGAGCCCTTCGAGATCGGCCCAGTAATACTCGCCGGGCCCGGGCCCCGGCATGGCCGAGCGCGGCACGCCGACGCTTAAGCCGCCTAACGCCGCGGCCGAGTCCCGATCATCGATGCCGGCAAGCTTTGCGAGCAGCCTGCGCCCCGCTTCCCGCGCCGACTCGACGACAAAGGGGCGCCACTCGCCGTCCGGGTCGAGCAGCCAGCTCGGGTAATCGAGCAGATTCGTTCTCGGTTCGGTGTACGAACGAACCTTGATCCAGCCCTTGATGCCGTGAGCGCCCGTGACTTCGCCCAGACGTATGACGCGGTCGGATTCAGCGCTCACGGCCTTGCAGCACTAAAGAGCGCGCAAGCCTAGCTCGCCTGCTGTCCCCGATACTGCTTGATGAGCTTGGCGACGCGCTCGGAGGCCTTGGCGCCGTGCGAGAACCAGTAGTCGGCGCGGTCGAGATCGATCTTGAGCGCCTCCTCCGAACCCGAGGCGATGGGATTGAAAAACCCGAGACGCTCGATATACCGGCCGTCCCGCCGATTGCGCCGATCGGTGACGACGATGTGATAGAAGGGGCGCTTGACGGCGCCGCCGCGCGAGAGTCGAATCGTTACCATTGCCCAAACCGGCCGCGAATGAAGCCGGGCATTCTATCGGTTTTCCCGAACGAGCGTAACCCCGGTCATTGGCGCCGGTCAGCGGCGCCGGTGACGCCCGCCCGCGGGGCGGGGGCCCGTCATCGCGCCGCCGAGCATCTGCCGCATCGAGGCCAGGCCGCCTTTCCCGGCAACCCGCTTCATCGTCTTGACCATGGTCTTGTGCTGCTTCAGCAGTCTCGAGACATCCTGCACGGCGAGGCCGGCGCCGGCGGCGATGCGGCGCTTGCGCGAGCCGTCGATGATGTCGGGCCGGCGCCGCTCGCGGCGCGTCATCGAGTTGATGATGGCGATCTGCCGCTTGACGATCTTGTCGTCGAACGCTGCCGGCACGGCGGCCCCGGCCGGCAGGCCCGGAATCTTGTCGAGCAGCGATCCCAGGCCCCCCATATTCGCGATCTGCTCGAGCTGCTGCCTGAAGTCCTCGAGATCGAGCTCGCGGCCGCGCTTGAGCTTGGCCGCTACCTTCTCCGCAGCTACCCGGTCGACCTTGGCCTGAACCTGCTCGACGAGCCCGACGACGTCTCCCATGCCGAGAATCCGGGACGCGAAGCGCCCCGGATCGAACGGCTCGAGCGCGTCGATGCCCTCGCCCGTGCCGATCAGCTTGATCGGCACGCCCGTGGCTTCGCGAACCGACAACGCGACACCGCCGCGCGCGTCGCCGTCGGTCTTGGTCACGATCACGCCGGTCAGGGGCAGCGCGGCATCGAATGCCGAGGCCGACGTCAGCGCGTCCTGACCAGCCATTGCATCGACGACGAAAAGCGTCTCGGCGGGCGACAGGATCCGGTGAATGTCGCGCACCTCGTCCATCATCGCGGCATCGACGTGCAGCCGACCGGCCGTGTCGGCGATCAGCCAGCGCGCATTGCGCCGTCTGGCCTCGGCGGCGGCGGCCTCGGCAATGGCGCGGGGATCCCCGGCCTCGCTCTCGAAGCAGCCCGCGCCGACCCTGCTCGCGAGCTTGCCGAGCTGCTCCCGGGCAGCCGGCCGGTAGACGTCGAGGCTGACGAGCAGAATCTCGCCCGGTCGGTCCCTGCCGAGGAACGCCGCGAGCTTGCCGGCGGTCGTCGTCTTACCGGCGCCCTGGAGGCCCGCGAGCAGCAGCGTCGACGGCCGCCCGCGCGGCGCGAGCTCCGCCTTCTCGCCGCCGAGCACGGTGACGAGCTCGTCGTGGACGATCTTGACGAAGACCTGACCGGGATCGAGGCTGCGCGTGACCTCGTCGCCGAGCGCCCGCTCGCGCACGCGGTCGACGAGCTGCTTCGCGACGGGCAGCGCCACGTCCGCCTCGAGCAGCGCCATGCGGATCTGACGCACCGTGTCGCGGACGTTGTCCTCGGTGATTCTGCCGCGGCCGGTGAGCTGCCGGACCGTCGAGCTCAGTCTTTCTGTCAGCGTCGCGAACATCGGGCGAAGCCTAGCATGGCGCGATCCCGCCGGATGCCGCGGCTTGTCCCTTGTCCTTGACCCCCGCCCTCGATTCCGTCAACCTGAGCCGATCGCAAGTCACCGGGAGGACGCTCGTCTTTGAACGACGACATGCCGATAGGCTTTCTTGTCGGCCTATTGGTAGCACTACTGTTTCTGTCGGCCTTCTTTTCCGGCACCGAAACCGCGCTGATGAGCCTCAACCGTTACCGGTTGCGACACCTGGCCAAGAGCGGTAATCGCGCCGCGAGAATTACTGAAGGCCTGCTCGAACGGCCAGATCGCCTGATCGGCCTGATTCTGCTCGGCAACAACACCGTGAACCTGACGGCCGCCGCGCTCGTCACGCTGATCTCCCTTCGGGTCGGCGGCGAGAACGCCGTGCTCGCCGGCACGCTGATTCTGACTTTCGTCGTGCTGATCTTTGCCGAGGTCGCGCCGAAGACCATCGCCGCACTGCACCCGGCCAGGGTCGCTCTGCCCGCGGCGCTGATCTACTACCCGCTGCTCAAGGTCGCCTACCCCGTCGTCTGGCTCATCAATCTGTTTGCCAATACCTTGCTGCGGCTGCTCGGCGTAAGCCCCGACGAGATCGCGTCGCACTCGCTGAGCGCGGAGGAGCTCAGAACCGTCGTTGCCGAGGCCGGCGCGATGGTGCCGCGCCGTCACCGGCGCATGCTGCTTAGGATTCTCGATCTCGATGCCGTGACCGTCGACGACGTCATGGTGCCGCGCCAGGACATCGTCGAGATCGATCTCGCCGACGACTGGCAAAAGAACCTCGACGTGATTCGCCAGAGCGAGTTCCACCGGCTGCCGGTCTGCCGCGACGGCATCGACAACATTCTCGGCGTCGTGGCCGTGCGCCGGCTCATGCCCGATCTGGCTCACGGCACGCTCGACGAGAACCGGCTCATACAGATGATGCGAGAGCCCTATTTCGTTCCCGAAGGCACGCCATTGACGCAGCAGCTTCTCAACTTCGAGCAGCAGCAAAGACGCGCCGCATTCGTCGTCGACGAGTACGGCGACGTGCAGGGCCTCGTCACGACCGAGGACATCCTGCGCGAGATCATCGGCGAGTTCGATCGTGCCGCGAGTCCGTCCGATGTCGGCATCATTCAGGCGCTCGACGACAGCTTCATCATCGACGGCAGCGCGAACGTCAGGCAGTTGAACCGGCTCATGAACTGGTCGCTGCCGACCGACGGCCCGAAGACCCTGAACGGCCTGATCGTCGAGGAGCTCGAGGCCATTCCGGAGCCCGGCACGCGCATCGACGTCGCGTCGTATCCGATCGAGATCATCGAAACCTCCGAGCACACGATCCGCAGCGTCCGAATCTTCCGCCGCGGCCGCCCCGTCACTGAAGAGACCGAAGAGCTCGCCCGCGCCGCCGGCGGCTCGTGACCTGACGCATCGGAGCGCGCGTCACGGGGCCCGGCGCACAAGGACGGGCCGGCGGCTCAGCCCAGGTCAGATCGCCGCTGCGATCGCATCTGCCAATCGCTCCACCGGCACGACGCTGAGTCCCGGGGATTCGCGCGGCGCGTTCCCCTTGGGCACGAGGGCGCGCTTGAAGCCGTGCTTGGCGGCCTCACGGAGTCGTTCCTCGCCATAAGGCACGGGGCGGATCTCGCCCGTGAGTCCGACCTCGCCAAAGACGACTAGGTCCTTGTCGAGCGCGCGCTCGCGGAAACTCGACACCATAGCCAGGCAGAGCGCGAGATCGATGGCCGTCTCACTGACCCTCAAGCCCCCGACGACATTCGCGAAGACGTCTTTGTCGCCGATTGCGAAGCCGCAATGCCGGTGCAGCACGGCGAGCAGGAGGCCGAGACGTTGCGCGTCGGCACCCTGCGCCACTCGCCTCGGGCTCGGACCCTGACTTACGTCGACGAGCGCCTGCACCTCGACGAGAACCGGGCGCGTGCCTTCTCGCGTGACGAGCGTCACGCTGCCCGGCACCGACTCGCCGCGACGGGACAGAAAAATGGCCGAAGGATTCTTGACCTCCCGAAATCCGTCCTGCGCCATGACGAAGAAGCCCATCTCGTTGGCCGCGCCGAAACGGTTCTTGACCGCCCGCACGATGCGAAAGCGGCTGCCCGAGTCGCTTTCGAAATACAAAACGGTATCGACCATATGCTCGAGCACGCGCGGACCCGCGAGCGTGCCCTCCTTCGTGACGTGCCCGACGAGCAGCGTCGCCACACCGCGCGATTTGGCAAAACGCACGAGCTGGGCCGCGCACTCGCGCAGCTGACTGACCGATCCCGGGGCCGATTGCAGCGCGTCGCTGAACAGAGTCTGCACGGAGTCGATGACGAGCACGGCGGGCGGTGAGTCGGCAAGCGAATCGAGAATCGTCTCGACGTGCGTCTCGGCCAGCATGCGGACCGGCGATGCGCGCACGCCGAGCCGATCGGCGCGGAGCGCGACCTGGGCCAGCGATTCCTCGCCGGTCACGTAACAGGCCTCGCGTTCCGCCGCGATCGATGCGAGCGCGCGCAGCAGCAGCGTCGACTTGCCGATACCAGGGTCGCCGCCGATCAGGACGACGGAGCCCGGCACGAGCCCACCGCCCAGCACGCGGTCGAACTCGGCCAGCCCACTCGGCAAGCGCTCGACGCGATCCATCGGGATCGAATCGAGCCGAGCGAGCTCGAGCGCCGGTCCGGCCGGCGCGCGCTGGACACGCGGCCCCGGATCGCGCGCCTCAGCAAGGGAATTCCACGCGCCGCAACCGCCACACTGGCCCTGCCACTGCGGATGCTCGGCGCCGCATTGACCGCAGGTGAAGATTCGCTTGGGTCTGGCCATGCGCATGCAGGATAGCCGATCGAAAGCCAAAACATGGCTTGGATCACAGGGTCCGTGCAACCGCAATGGGATACTTCCCGTCTTACGTCAAGGCGCTTTCGTATGCCCAGAATCAAGCGAACCAGCTCCGAGATCAGACGGGCGGCGTTGCTCGGAATTGCCGTCGCGGCGTTGGCGCATCTTGCGCCTTTCGACGTCATCCCGCGGCTCGACGGCGTGGTCTTCGATGCCTTCGCCAACCACCTGCCGCCCGACGAAGCCGGTATCGTCGTCATCGATCCGACACAGCCGGGCGCGCTGGCTGCGCTGGCCTCGGCGTCGGCGGTGACGATCGTAAGCCCGAGCGCTTTTGCGATCGGATCCGTCGCAAGCTCGGCGCCGGGCGAGGCCGCGGCATGGTTGCTTGCCGTCGGCGCCCTGATCGCGCTGCTTGCGACAAGAACGCGGCACCACCGGAACGCCTGGCTCGTGATGCTCGCAACCCCTGTCCTGTTGCTCGCCGGCAGCGGCACGGCCTTCGCCGCCGCGGGCGCGTGGATTCCGGTGGCGGGCCCGGCGCTGCTCGCCTTCGCGACCGGAGCTGCAGCCGCCGTCGCGATGCGGCCGACGCCGAAGCCGTCCTTCAAAGCGGAAACGGAACCGGAAACCGCGCGCGAGCTTCTGCGGCGGGGCGAGCTCATCGAGGCCTGGCATGTCTATCGCGAGATGCCCCCGACGGACTCCCTCCTGGCCGAGCTTTACGACCTCGGCCAGGCGCTGGCGGCCGCAGGCTATCCGGAGCTCGCCGTCGACACCTACATGCGGGTCGCGCTCGTCGACCCCGAGTACGAGGACGTGGCGGCGCGGCTAGTCAGTATCGGACGCCCCGACGCGTTCGCCGACCGGGAGACGCGCGAGCGCCTGAAGGCCGAAATGCCGGCCACGCTCGGCCGTTATCGCCTGCTCGAGCCCATCGGGCAGGGCACGACGGGGCGTGTCTATCTCGCCAGGGACCCCCGCATCAACCGCCTCGTTGCGGTCAAGCTCATCGATTTGACGCTCGAGCGCGACGAGGGCGAGGTCGCCGACGCAAAGGACCGGTTCCGCCGCGAAGCGGAAACCACCGGAAGGCTGAGCCACCGGAACATCGTGACCGTTTACGACATGGGCCAATCCAAGGGCCGCGCCTACATCGCGATGGAGTATCTGAAAGGCGACCTGATGAGCCGATTCACGGCAGTCGGCAACCTGCTGCCGCCACGGCTCGTGCTCCAGCTTGGCGCCCTGGCGGCCGATGCGCTCGACTATGCGCACAGCCAAAACGTGATTCACAGGGATATCAAGCCTGGCAATATTATGTATGATTCGGTCAGTGGCGACCTGAAGATCACGGACTTCGGCATCGCGCGGCTGATCGATGTCAATCGCACTCGAACGGGTGTCGTTTTGGGGACGCCTTCGTTCATGGCCCCGGAGCAGATCGAGGGGGGAAACGTGAAGGGGCACACGGACTTATTCGCACTAGGTGTTACTCTTTATGAACTCCTGACGGGTCAATTGCCCTTCCGCGGAAACTCAATGACGAAGCTTATGTTCGTGATCGTCAACGAACCACACGAGGCTGTGTCGGCTGTCCGGCCGACTCTGCCCATCGAGGTCGATGCGATCATCGACCGCGCCCTGCTCAAGGACCCCACGGCACGGTATCAGCGAGGCGCCGACATGGCCGCCGACTTGCGCGCCGCTGCCCGGATGATGGCCTAGCCGATCCATCGCGCCCGATGAGCCTCAGAAAGAAATTCACGTATGTCGAAATGACCGACGTCGGCCGCGTCCGCGAGCACAACGAGGACGACATCGGCAGCGACCCGGACATTGGGCTTTGGGTTCTGGCGGACGGGATGGGTGGCTACAACGCCGGGGAAGTCGCGAGCGGCATTGCCGTCAAGACGACGATCGACCTCGTCAGCGACGCCTGCCGCCGCGAGAACCGCGGCGACACGGAGCCGAACACCGGCTATATGCGTCAGACGATCGCTCTGCGCGATGCAATCATGCGGGCGAACAAGATCATTCACCAGACGGCACAGACACAGCCGCAATGCGAGGGGATGGGAACGACGCTCGTCGCGTGCCTGTTCTTCGACGACAAGATCTCGGTCGCGCATGTCGGCGATTCGCGTCTCTATCGGATGCGGGACAACCGCTTCGAGCAGATCACGATGGACCATTCCCTGTTGCAGGAGCTCGTTGACCGCGGCTATTACTCGCAGGAAGAAGCGCAACGCTCGACGAACCGCAACTACGTGACCCGCGCGCTCGGCGTCGAGCCGAATGTCGAGGTTGAGGTTCAGGAATTCGACGTCAGGAAGGGTGACTTCTTCCTGCTGTGCTCGGACGGTCTGCCCGACATGGTCGAGGACGAGGATATCCACCTCACGATCAACACCTTCAATACGAGCGTTGATACGATTGGCGAGCAGCTCATCAAGCTCACCAACGACAATGGCGGTCGTGACAACGTTTCGATCATCGTCGTCCGGGTAGTCGATTCGTTTCCAGCCTCGGCCGGAATGTTCAACAAGGTCCGCAATCTGTTTAGGCAATCGGGATAACAGCCATGGCACGACTAGTTTTGAGTTTGGACGGCCAGACACTGGCCGAATACAACATGACTAAGGAGCGTTACACCGTCGGGCGCCTTCCAGATAACGACATTCGCATCGACAACGCTGCCGTCAGTGGCCATCACTCGCTGATCATCAATATCCTGAACGACTCGTTCCTCGAGGATCTCAACAGCACGAACGGCACCTATGTCAACGGCAAGCTGATCAAGAAGCATGCCTTGCAGCACGACGACGTCATTACCGTCGGGCATCATCAGCTCAGATTTCTCGAGGATCAGATGGATGATTTGCCCGCGGACGAGTTCGAGAAGACGATGGTCATCGAGCCGAGCGGCAGGGTCGAGCAAGAGATCGTCAAGGCGGCCCAGGCGGCGGAAGCCAAGGCTCAGTCGCAGCGCAAGAAATCCGGCAAGGACAAGCCCGAGTACAGGCCGGCATCGACGCAGAACATCGAGGACGAGCAGGGCCGATCCGCAAGTCTCCCGCTCGCCAAGCTCCAGGTGCTTTCCGGCACCTTCGCCGGCCGCGAGCTCGCGCTGACCAAGACGCTGACGACGCTCGGCCGGCCCGGCATCCAGGTCGCGGCGATCTCCCGGCGTGCGGACGGATATTTCATCGTCCACGTCGAGAGCGGCAAGGACAACGACTACCCGCTCGTCAACGGCTCGAGCATCGGCCCGCAGGCGCGCCAGCTCAGGGACAACGACGTCATTCAGCTCGCTGGCGTCAAGATGGGCTTCTTCGTCAGCTAGACGAACCTGGGGTCAGACCCCAAACTAGTAGAGACCCTCGCCGTAGTCCGACGCGACGAGGTTCTCGAACTTCGTGAACTCGCCGAGGAAGGTCAGGTGGAACTCGCCGATCGGCCCGTTGCGCTGCTTGCCGATGATGATGTCGGCGATGCCCTTGCGCGCCGTTTCCTTGTCGTAAACCTCCTCGCGGTAGATGAAGACGATGACGTCCGCATCCTGCTCGATCGCGCCGGACTCGCGCAGATCCGACATGACGGGCCTCTTGTCGACGCGTTGCTCGACGCTGCGATTGAGCTGCGACAAGGCAATGACGGGAAGATCGAGCTCCTTGGCGAGCGCCTTCAGGCCTCGTGTGATCTCGGAGATCTCGGTCGCTCGGTTCTCGACGCTGCCCGCCACCTGCATGAGCTGCAGGTAGTCGACGACGATGAGCCCGAGATTGTGCTCTCGCTTCAGCCGCCGGGCCCGGGCGCGAACCTCGGTCGGCGAAAGGCCGGGACTGTCATCGACGAAGATCGGCGCCGTTGACATCATCGATACGGCCGAGTCGATCCGGGACCAGTCCTCGTCACTGAGCTTGCCGCGCCGAAGGCCCGACTGATTCACGCGGCCGATCGAGCCGATCATGCGAAAAGTGAGCTGCTCGGCAGACATTTCCATGCTGAAAATGGCGGTCGGGACCTTCTGGCCGATCGCCGCATTCTCGGCGATATTGACGGCGAGCGTGGTCTTTCCCATCGACGGGCGCCCCGCGATGACGATGAGCTCGCCCCTCTGGAGGCCCGCCGTCAGCGCATCCATCGCGTTAAAGCCGGTCGAGACGCCCGTGATGTCGCCGTCGGAATGACTCAGCACGTCGAGGCGGTCGATGGCGCCGGGCAGGATGTCCTTGAGAGCCTTGAAGCCCGGGCCGCTGGAACCGCGATCGGCGATCTCGAAGACGCGCTGCTCGGCGAGATCGACGAGCTCGGCCACCGTGCGCCCCTCGGTATCGTGCGCGCTCGCCGCGATGTCGCCGCCGATTTCGATCAGATGGCGCAGCATCGCATGCTCACGCACGATCTGCGCGTAAGCGCGAACATTGGCGGCGCTCGGCGTCTCCTCGACGAGCCGGGCGAGATACTCGACCCCGCCGGCAGCCTCGAGCCGCCCCTCGCGCTCGAGCTGCTCGCTCACGGTCACGGCGTCGGGCGGGCGATTGTGCTCGGTCAGCGTCGCGACAGCCTCGAAAATGGCCCGATGATCGGCGCGGTAGAAGTCCTTCGCGCCAACGACGTCGGCCACCTGATCCCACGCGCGCTGGTCGAGCATCAGGCCGCCGAGCAGGGACCGCTCGGCCTCGACAGAGTGCGGCGGGAGCTTGAGCCGCTCGGCCCCGAGTCGCGCGATGTCGGTTCTGGCAGCCACCGGCGTGCTAGCTTTCCGACTCCTCCTCTTCGTCGGCCGCTTCGGCTGCGGGATCTTCCACGACTTGCCCCTCGAGCACGACCTTGACCTCGACGTTGACGTCCGCATGCAGGTGGATCTCGATCGTATGCTCGCCGACGACGCGCAGCGGGCCGTCCGGCAGCCGGATTTCACTGCGTTCGACGTCCATGCCGATGGCGCCGAAGGCCTCGGCAATGTCGATCGTGCCGACCGAGCCGAACAGGCGTCCTTCGCTGCCCGACCGGACGGGGATCGTGAGCTCCTTGCCCTCGATCCCGGCCGCGCGAGCCTTGGCCGCGTCGACCTCGGCCGTGGCCTTCGCCTCGACGTCGGCCCGGATCTTCTCGAACCTCTCGATGTTCCGGGCCGTTGCCATCGTCGCCTTGCCTTGAGGAATCAGGAAATTGCGCGCGAAGCCCGATTTAACACGGACACGATCGCCGATTCCACCCAGGTTATCGATCTTTTCAAGCAGAATAACTTCCATATCTTTCTCCCGGCTAATCGCGCGGCTTGCGCCGCGCGCGCAATTCGAAAACGTTGTCGAGCAGCCCGACCGCGCTCAACGCCATCAACCCGACCCCCATCGTCCACGGGTTGAGGAGCACGATATAGACCAGAACGATGACCGCACGCGGCCATTTGTCCCCGTGGCTCCTAGCATGCATTACGGCGAGCCCCTGAAACAAGAACCCGGCGACGGCGAGCGACGCGAGATTCCGCAACAGCTCGACGTTGACGAGCTGGCCGACGACCACGAGCATCATCAGCCCGATTCCCGCCACGCGGCCGAGCTTCAGCGCCCGGAACTCGCTGCCGAACCGGACACGATCCGTGATCAAAGCGTACCACCAGAATCCGAGCATCAATGCCGCAAGCAGGCTTACGAGCAGCGTCATCAGCAGAAAGCGAACGAATTCCGCCGGACTGATGTCGCCGAACCGCGCGAGCTGCGCTTCTTCGGCGCCTCCCGTCTGAAGCAGAAACAACACTTCGTCCCGAAGGATCTCGCCGATCCGGTTCGCCTCGGGGACAACGGTGAAGATCACCAGGGTCAACACGATGAAACCGACCACCGTGCCCTGGTAGGCAAACGACAGGCTGCGTGACCACCAGAGCAGAGCCCCGCTGGCCGCGCCGCCCACCAGAACCGGTGCGCTCAGGCCGAGTGTTTCGGTCATGCCGGAGCCGATCAGCAGACCGAGCAACCCGACGCCGAGCATCGAAGCGGTCGTCGAGACCGCAACTGCCACCGGCCCCCGGCGCAGCGCATCGAGCACGAGCAGCGCGGCTGAAACCGGCGCCAGCAGGCGAACGAAGCCGACCGTCAGCAGGATCAGCCGATAGGGCCGATGCGAGACCCACCCTGCGAACGATCGCATCGCCCTGGTGATGGAAGCGCCCATTGGAGACTGCGCTGCGTCGGCGGCGACGCGCGAGTTCAGTGCTGATCCGTGTACGGCAACAACGCAAGATAACGCGCCCGCTTGACCGCAGTCGCAAGCTGCCGCTGGTACGGCGCCCGGGTGCCGGTGATTCGGCTGGGCACGATCTTGCCCGTCTCGGTGATGTACTGCTTCAGCGTTGCAAGATCCTTGTAATCGATCTCCTCGACGCCCTCGGCGGTAAAGCGGCAGAACTTCTTGCGGCGAAAATAACGTGCCATCGGTCAATCTCCCTTACTTGGCGTCCGGGGTCCCGTCGTCGGACCCGTTCGGCGCGTCGTCCTTGTCCGAATCGTCATCGTCCGACGCGTCGTCCTTGTCCGAATCGTCACCGTCCGATCCGCCGTCGCTGTCGGTATCCGAGACTTCGGGTTCGGCCGCGCTGCGCGGCGCATGGCGCGAGCGCGAGTCACGCGTCGCGGACTGAGCCTCGCGCTCCTTCTCTTCCTCGTGCGCCTTGGCCATCACGGACGGTTCCGTAATCGCCTTGTCGCGCTTGATGACGAGGTGCCTGAGCACCGCGTCGCTGAAGCGAAACGCGCCGATCAGCTCGTCGAGCGCCGCCTTGTTGCACTCGAGATTGAACAACAGGTAATGGGCCTTGTGCAGCTTCTCGATGCTGTGAGCGAGCTGCCTCCGACCCCAGTCCTCTTCGCGGTGGATCTTGCCGCCGGCGCCCTCGATCATCGATCGGTAGCGCTCCATCATCGCAGGAACCTGCTCGCTCTGGTCAGGGTGGACCAGAAACACGACTTCGTAGTGTCTCAATCAAGACTCCTCTCGGATGAAGCCTCCCTCGAGGGTGAGGCAAGGAGTGAATCGAATTGTCGGCCCGCAACTAGCGGGCGCGCCATGCTAACCGAGCGCCGCGGGCGGGGCAAATCCGGGGAGTTCCGGGGTAATCTGGGGTCAGACCCCAAGGGGTCTGACCCCATTACCGGCTCATTACCGGGTCTGGCGCAGCATCTCGTAGAGCAGGATGCCTGCGGCGACGGAGACGTTGAGGCTTTCGACGGTGCCTCGCATCGGGAGGCTGACGAGCTCGTCGCAGGCTTCGCGCGTCAGGCGGCGGAGGCCCTTGCCTTCGGCGCCGAGGACGATGGCGGCGGGGGGCTTGAGATCGGCGTCGAACAGCGTTCGCCCGCCGCGCTCGTCGGCGCCGATGAGCCTGATACCGGCATCGGCCAGCCAGCCGAGCGTCCGGGCAAGGTTCGGGACGACAATCAGCGGCACGGTCTCGGCGGCGCCCGCTGCCGTCTTGATCGCGCCGGCGCCGAGCTTGGCCGAGCGCGCCTTCGGCACGACGACGGCATCGACGCCGGCGGCGTCGGCGGTCCTCAGGCACGCGCCGACGTTTCTCGGATCCTCGACCTGATCGAGGATCAGCAGCCGAACCGAATCGGCCTTCGCCTCGACGAGCCGTTCGAGCTCACGCAGATCCTGCTCGCGCGGCGGCGGCACACGCAGGACGATGCCCTGGTGAACGCCGCCGCGGGCCAGCCGGTCGAGCACGTCGCGGCGCGCCCGCTCGATCGGGATCGAAGCTGCCCGGAGCCTGGCCGCGAGTGCCTCGAGCCTGCCCTTCGGCTCCGCGTCGAGCAGCACAGCCGAGCGCACGGCCCCCATGCGACGCTCGAGCACGGATTCGGCCGCATGCAACCCGTAGACGACGTGATCGTCAGCCACGGCGCTTTTCCTTGCGCCGCGAGCTCGGACGCTGCTCGACGGGAATGAAATCGATCTTGCGCTGATCGAGGTTCACGCTCTGAAGCCTGACCCGCAGGCGATCGAGCAGCCGGTATTCGCGCTTGCCGCGCTCGCCGCTGAGCCTGGTGCCGCTCGGATCGCGATGATAGTAGTCCGGCGGCAAAGCGCTGACGTGAACGAGCCCGTCGACATGAAGCTCCGGAATCCGCACGAACAGGCCAAAGGCCGCGACGCTCGCGACGATGACGTCGAACTCGTCGCCGACGTGCTGCTCCATGTACGCGACCTTGAGCTGCTCCTCGACGTCCCAGACGGCCACGTCGGCGCGCCGCTCGGCCGTCGAGCAGCGCTCGCCGAGATGCACCATCTCGTCCATCGAATAGGTATAGCCCTTCGGCGACTTGTGGCGCGCGGCAAACTTCAGCGCGCGATGCACGAGCAGATCAGGATAGCGGCGGATCGGCGACGTGAAGTGCGCATAGGCATCGAGCGAGAGGCCAAAATGTCCTGCATTTTTAGGCTGATACAGCGCTTTACTCATAGAGCGCAGTAACATCGTTTCGATCAGCTCGGCCTCGGGCCGACCGGCAACCTGGGTCAGAATCCGGCTGAAATGCGCGGGCTCGAGCTTGCCGAGCGGCGGCAGCTTGAAGCCGTAACTGCGAAGCAGCAAGGCGAGCTCCTCGATCTTTTCCGGATTCGGCCCTTCGTGCACGCGATAGAGGCCCGGCAGCCTGACCTTGCCGAGGCGCTTCGCGGCCTCGACATTGGCCGCGATCATGCACTCCTCGATGATGCGATGGCTCGTCAGCCGCTCGAGCGGGCGAACCGACTTCACCGCACCCGACTCGTCGAGCTCGATGACGCTCTCGGTCAGATCGAAATCGATGGCGCCGCGCTTCGAGCGGGCGCCTGCGAACGCGCTGTAGACCTCGTGCAGCGGCGTCAGGGTCCGGCGCAGGCGGCCGGCGTCCTTTCCCTTTTGATCGCCGTCGAGGATTGCCATCGCGTCCGGATAGGTCAGGCGCGCCGTTGAGCGCATGATGGCCTCGAAGAACTCCGACTTCGTCACACGGCCTGTCTTCGAGACGCTCATCTCGCAGGCGAAGCAAAGCCGGTCGACTTCCGGGTTCAGCGAGCAAAGCCCGTTAGAAAGCTTCTCGGGCAGCATCGGCACGACGCGGTCGGGGAAGTAAACCGACGTGCCGCGGATTCGCGCCTCGCGGTCGATCGCGGAATCGGGCGCCACGTAATGGCCGACGTCGGCGATCGCGACGATCAGCCGGAAGCCTTCGCCGCGGCGCTCGCACCAGACCGCGTCGTCGAAGTCCTTCGCGTCGGCGCCGTCGATCGTGACGAGCGGCAGATCACGCAGATCGACGCGGTCCGCCTGCGCGGATTTCGGGACGTGATCCGGAATCTCGGCGAGCTGACGCTCGACGGCCTCCGGCCATTCGTCCGGAATGCCGTGGGCGAGGATCGCGATGTCGGTCGCGATCCCGGGCTCGTCCCCGCCGCCGATGATCTCGGCGACGCGGCCGATCGCATGGCCCCGCTCGCTCGGGTACTCGATAATCTCGGCGCGAACGATATCGCCGGGCTTCGCCCGTTTGGTGTCGCCGCGCCCGATCAGAAGCTCCGTCCGCGAATCGCCATGCTCGAGCACGTAGCCGATCCCTCGCTCGCGCCGAAACGGGCCGACGATCTCGGTCTTGGCGCGGGCCAGCACCTCGACGACTCTGCCCTGCACGCTCTCGCGGCGGCCAGGGACAATGCGAATCGCAACGCGGTCGCCGTCGAACAAGGGCCGCATCTCGCGGCCCGAGAGATAGACATCCTCGCCGCCATCGTCGCGGATCAGAAACCCGTAGCCGTCGCGGTGCGCCTGGACCTTGCCGGTCACGAGCTCGAGCGCCTGCGTCAGGCCGAACTGACCGGCGCGGTTTCTGTGCAACTGCCCGTCGCGAACCATGGCCTTGAGCCGGTTCTCGAGTGCCCGCAGGTGCTGGCTCGCGCGAATATCGAACTGTTCGCCGAGCGCCTCGAGCGAGAGCGGCGCCGGCGCGGCATTGAGGGAATCGACGATGGCCTGGCGGCTGGGGATCTGGTGTTCGTATTCTTTCAAGGCGTGACTTTCTGGATGTTTGACAGGGCCTGAGGCAGTCAGTAAATTCTGGCGCCTTTCGTCCCTAAAGCCCAGGTGGCGGAATTGGTAGACGCGCTGGCTTCAGGTGCCAGTGGGGGCAACCCCGTGGAGGTTCAAGTCCTCTCCTGGGCACCACCGGCAAGACCACTCTGGTCTGCTGAATTCCAGAACGCGCACATAACTTACTATTTCTACGAGCTTTTCCAAGCTACTGTCCGCTACTGAGAGCCAAAGGGTACTACCCGCAAATGTGGGTAACTCTCAGGGTGCGCTATACTCTTGGCAGATTCCTACCCACAACCAAGGGTTCAGGTCCCTGCCGAAGAGATTGGCATGCTAACAGACTCCAAGGTGAAGACGGCAACAGCCCGCGAGCGTACCTACAAGTTGGCTGATGGTCGCGGCTTGACACTCATGGTCATGCCCAACGGTTCGAAGCTTTGGCGCTTTCGCTATCGTTGGCGAGGCTGCGAAAAGATGTTGAGCATGGGCCAGTACCCGGATGTTTCCCTGAAACTCGCTCGCGACAAATGCGATGACGCGCGGAAACAGATTGCCGCCGGCGTCGAGCCCAGCGGCGAACGCAAGGCCGCGAAACTGCGACAATCGAATACGTTCAAGAGCATCGCGCAAGAATATCTCGCGCAGCGTGAAAAGCCGCCCGCTCGCAGCAAGCGCGCTCCGCTTTCCGAAGGGACACTCGGCAAGTCACGCTGGCTGCTCGAAACGTTTGCCTATCCCTATATCGGTAATGACCCGATAACTGATATCAAGGCAAGAGACGTGCTCGCCCTACTCCGCCGCGTCGACGATGCCGGACACCACGAAACGGCGCGCCGTACCAAGCAGCTCATAGGCCGCGTCTTTCGTTTCGCCATCGCGACCGAACGCGCCGAATACGATATCACCGCAGGGCTGCGCGGAGCGCTCACTCCCGTAGTCGTGCAAAATCACGCTGGCATCACCTCGCCAAAGCGCATCGGCGAGCTGTTGCGTGCCATCGACACATACTCGGGCGAGCCACACGTCAAGGCCGCGCTACGACTGGCGCCCTACGTCTTCGTTAGGCCAGGCGAGTTGCGCGGGGCGCAGTGGAGCGAATTCGATCTGGATGGAAAGCAGCCTGAATGGCGCATTCCAGCAAAGCGCATGAAGATGGGTCGCGAGCATGTAGTGCCACTGAGCCTTCAGGCCGTCGAGATCGTGCGGAACCTGCGTTCACTCACCGGTACCGGCATCTACCTGTTTCCGAGTCTTCGCACTCGTGAGCGGTGCATGAGCGAGACCACGCTAAATGCCGCATTGCGACGGCTCGGCTTCAATAAGGACGAAATGACGCCGCATGGTTTCCGAACGATGGCGAGCACGCAGCTCAACGAACGAGGTGTACATCCAGACTTAATTGAACTGCAGCTTGCCCACAAGCCCCGCGGAGTCCGTGCCGACTACAACAAGGCGGAGCGACTGGCCGACCGGCGCGAAATGATGCAAGCCTGGGCGGACTGGCTTGACGAAATGAAGGCGAGCAAGCACGAATGAACCGGAAGCAAGAAGCGAGGGCCTCACGCAAACAAGCGGACGTTCTGCCCGGAGTGTAAAGCTGCGTCGACTCGGATAGCAGCAGAGGTGTCCCCTTACGCCTGATGGTAGAATTCGACCTCCATTCGTTTTCCGACGCGAACTCGAGCCATGGCCGCCGGTGAAACACACCGAGTTTGGTTCCCGGACATGCTCAACGAGCTCAAGCAATCGTGGTCCGAGTCGATGAGCTGGGAGGAGCTGTCAGAATTCTGTGAGCGCATGTCCGAAATGCGAAGAAGAACTCGTGAATCGAGAGGAATCAAACCCGCCGTGTCTCGATGTCCAAAATGCGGAGAAGAATCAGCGTCAGACGGAGGTGACGTGTCGATACGATCAGCCCTGTTTGCCCTGCGCAAGACGGGAATCGTTGCCGAAGCGGAATTCAAGGCGATCGACAAGCAGTGGAGGCGATACCGCAAGATGCGCGGGCTGGACGCGTATGGCAAAGAGGTAGGGCACCCTAAGCAGCGAGAAGCGTCTCACACTTGCGGCTGATCCGATGATATTGGAGCCAGCAGAGGCGCAGGCGTTCATTGCCGGATACCAGGCGATATTGCTGATGCTGACAGCGCACCACGATACCACCTCCCGGCGGGGCTTCTTGGCGAGTCTGATAGACGGGCGCCAGGTGCTGGCGCAAGAGCCCTCAGCCATCGAAGTCGCCCTCGATAAGCTTGAAGACAAAGGCGTTCATGTCGAGCCCTGTGTCGAGCATGCGGTAAGGACGCTCCGCTTGGGCAAGTGGATTTACATTCGCGATACGCGCTACTACTCCGTGTTTCTCGATTCAGAATCGGACTCGGCATTTGCGGTGGTCGGCCTGACGGATAGGCTTCGCGATCTGTTCGGCGGATCAGGCGTTTACGTGGAGACGGGCGTCGTCGAGTACGCCGGTCATTACGTGTGTGACGGGCTATTCAGAACCCTCGCCTCTCTCGGGCCGAACTACCGGCATAGCTTCAATGAATCATATGCAGCAATCCGGGATGCCGGCCGGTTTCAACGTCGCCCGGAGGCGCGACTATTCGAATAGTCGATGGGCACCGAGCGTCGCTCCATGCCGAGATGGCCACCGTCAGTGCCGCGGCTGTTCGGAAAAAGTGGCCGTTCAGTGACTCGAAAGCGTTCCAGCGCGGCCGGACATTCGGCCTACTTTTTGAGAGAATCGTCGGACCGGGATCGACCCTGGGTGTGCGAAAACTCGTTTCATTTTTGATTATGAAGCGATTCGGAAAATCATAGCCCGTTTTTCGTTTCGCGGACTCAGATTCCGCCTTACAGGCGCTGAAACTCGACCGGAGAGAGCGCCTGCAACTCCGTAGCCGTGAAGTCAGTGCCCCCCAGCTTCGCCACAATGGCTGCAATTTCTCCGCTGTTGGCTACGGCTAAACCTCGACTTACGCGCTCCTCCGCAACGATGTTTTGGGCCTCGGCCCTCATTAATTCGTTGTTTTGGTTGAGCTGAACCAGCAGAAGCACGAGCCCGATGAGTACGCCCAAGTTGGCGAGGGTGTTTATGGTTTGCCCGAGGTCGATCTTCTTCATTCTTCTTCTCGATCGGCTGGAAAAGTCGGATTCTAGCTATGCCGAGTGGCAACAACGGGTCGACGCAGGCCGACTACTACCCGCCGAAACTATAACATTCGTCCGGCTCCTTTGGAGCCGCAAGCCGCCGCTGAGATGGCGTCGCCATGAGCAACCGGCTTCGGCAGCTCTTGCGGCGCCCGTTCATGTCCTAACGCCCATGATTCTTGGGGCCTGGGTCGGCCAACTCTTGCCATTCGTATCGGCGCGTTAACAGTTAACGCATCGCGACGTCTTTATGGCTTCTTCGTCAATACTGCCTCGGCGAGCGAGCGGGGCGAGTGGATTGACACCCCGGTGATGGTCTTGCCGTAGAGCGCCCCAAAATGTGTGCGATCACCGGTTACGAGCGTTTCACACCGGCGGCGTATCGCGGCCGCGAGTACCGGCCAGTCCTTCTCCGGCAACAGTGCGGCGACGTCAGAGGGCAGCTCGCTCGCCTCAAAGGGTGCCACGTCGATCTGCCCTAACAGATCCTCTAACGCTGTGCCTGAATCCGGAGCTTTCAACTCGAGGTTGCGTCGTGCCTCAGCTACCACGTAGTCGTCGGCGCACAACGTATGCCCGCTATCGCGCAAAAGCTCTAGCAACTGTCGAACGGCGCCGTTGCTCTTGGCAGCGGAGAACAGAATATTGGCGTCCAGAAATATTCGCATCCGCTGGTCGAGCCGCGAAAACGTGTTGCCCAGAAGTAATCAGCGCCGGCGTTTGGCCCGCGACGCTGGCTGACGCTGCGCCCCCCGCCGGACGCTAAGCACCTCTGCCAACCCCGACTCCGCCGCATCGAACTCACGAATCCGATCTTCGCTATAGATCTCTACTGGCAGGGTGACCGCCGGACGCAGCAACAGTCCTTCCGACGTCGCCTCGGCGATCAGTTGATCGTCCGCCTTCAGCCCAAGAGCCTCGCGCAGTTTCGCAGGGAGCGTTATGACTCCACGGCTGGTGATCGTGACGGTGGCTTTCATGGGCTGGCAGTGTATCAGAAAATCTGCAATTCTGCCATTGTGAGGAGGTAATCAGGAGTGAGTCCGCAGCAGCGCAGCGAACGACCCTCATCGCACGCATTTCCGGTGCCGAACTGAGCTCGTACGCCCGCTCTATTTCCGACAAGGCTTGGCCAATAGCCGACGTCCGTTCTTACCGAAACAAGTCTCTTGCGCGGAGCGCTCAGCGCGATTCGTCTTGCGCACCAAATAGGCTCTCACCCGTTGATAGCGTCACGGTACGCACGGCCGCCCGCTGGCTGCCGTCGCGAGCTAGAACGCCCACGACACTGACCTCGGCGCCTACCTGCAACGAATTATGATTCCAGCCGCGGCGGATCAAGCCGTTTGGGCTACCCATCTCAAATCCCCAGTTCTCGATCTCGCCCTCCTCGTTCTGAACGTCGACATAGAACCAAACGTGCGGATTCAACCACTCGATACTGGTAACTATTCCGGTAATCTCGATCGGCTGATCGCGATCGAAAACTGCGGCAAACGAGTGATGAGCTGCCGCTGGCGCCGCGAGCGCGCACAATCCGACCAGCAGTCCAGTCCGAACAAATGCTGTCTTCATCAAACCTGCCTCCTAGCGCGCGGATAATTCAGTTAGCGCCACTATCCCACTTGTTGTTTTCGCAAACATACTCGAGCAGCTCCACCTGGGGCGCCAGATCGAAACGGAAAGTGCGAGTCCATGGTGCTGTGAACACACCTGGATCTTCGACGGTCAGTTCGATTTCCATGTATCCGTATTCGGTACGAGTGATCTTTTCGGTCGTATGCAATCCCATCGTGCGCGGATAAAGAGCGGTCCCCCCCCGGTCGTTGAACCCGACCGTATCTACGACCAAAGTGTCGCCTTCCCAGTGACCGATCGAATGACCCATCCAGCTCGGATTCGGCACTTCTGGATGACTCCGGCCATCGATAAATATCTGCCGATAACCCACGACGTCCTCGAACAGGATTACCAGCAGCTCGGGCGAGTGCAAGAACTTGCCGATCGTCGGTGTGGCTCCAGCAGGCACAGGCGACTCACTTGGCAGGCATCGCGTATGGGGATGGTCCCTCGCCGCATTCGCAGCCCTCTCATCGGCAAGCTCTTGAGCCCAGGGCCGCGCTTCGGCAGGAACTGGAAACGGGTCTCCGCGGCCCAGCCACACGCCGGACAAATCGGGCCGGCCGTCCACTCCCCGCGGTACCGGCAGATCTGGAATAACCTGCCGGTTGCGCAGCTCGAAATTGATCGTGCCAGGGTCGTCACCGAGGACATTCAGTGAGGTGCCCTCCGCCATCTGGATATCGAACTGGAGATCCTGCCCTTCAGTTAGCGCAACTTCGCCCGTATAAGGCGCGTAAGCGCAACACGGCATTTCGATCGTGACCGAGTAATTGCCCGCAGCAAGGCCGGTAACTCGATAGCTTCCGTCGGCTTCACTGAAGGCCCGGCCCTCGACATCAGCCGCTGCGTCAACTACACGGCACTGGCGCCTCTGGCACCGGTGATCCGTCGTAAGCGAGAACGACGCCGGACAGCGAACCAGAACCCGGCTGAGCAAGGGCAACTCGCACTGCGAGTAATGCGCAAAATACAAACGCCGCACCAATACCTCTCATTGCATTCCCCCAGTTACAAATCTGCTGCGTGTCCAATGCCATCGACGGCGCTTCTGTCGCTCACCCCAGCTCACGCTCCGATGAATCGGTCGTCATACTCCGGCCAGGAACCGCCGGGAAGCCGACGCGAGAACTCGCGGCAACTACTCTTGAGATTCACCCAGCTCGCTGCGCACATCCACCAACACCTCCTCGATTAGGGCGACAGTCTCTTCGTAGCTGGGCAATAAGCGAACCTGCAATCGCTCCAACTTCGCGCCAACGAGATTCTCGAAGTAGACATCGACATCTAGAGCCGAATAGCCGCTTACCGGCACCCAACCGCCAGTGTCAGAGTAGAATGAAACTCCGATGAAGAAGTCAGCCGTCAGGCAGCTAGCCGCTTTATCGTTCGTCTTCCTTGGCGCTCCCGGGCTTGCGCAACCCGATCCGCCTGCCCCTCCCTTTGTCGACGTGACCGAGGGCTCGAACATCGCCTACAAAGTCGGCTACACGGCACCCTACTTGAGGGGCCTGTTCGCCTGGTCACTCCAGAGGGCGACAAACGGGGGCGCGGCGGCCGGCGATTGCGACAACGACGGCGACATCGATTTGTTCATCACCTATGGCAACACCAGTGGTCCGGAAGGCGGCGGCGGACCCAACCGCCTGTACCTGAATCAGCTCGCAGAGCAAGGCAATGGCCTCAAGTTCGAGGACATTGCCGAGGAGGCCAACGTTGCCAATTCACGTTCGGATGGCAAAGGTAACGATCGCCACAGCGGGCCCACTTTCGCCGACATGGATGGCGATGGTGACCTGGATCTCTTTCTCGGCGGTATCTACGGAGACCCGAGCAAGATCTACGAAAACCGGGGCGACTGTCACTTCACCGATGTCACATCGAATTCGCCGGACATCGAGAACATGCTGGCCGCGCATACGATCTCGGCGGCGTTCGGCGACTACGATCTCGACGGCGACCTCGACATGTTCCTGACACACTGGGGCACGCTGGACGAGCTGTATGGTTATCCTCGCGAGCGGGAGACCGACCATCTATGGAGAAACGAGTCCGATGAATCGGGTATTCGTTTCGTGAACGTCAGCGAGGAAACCGGAATCTCGGATCTGACCTACCTGACCCGCCTCGAGCTCTTTTGCGGTGAGCGCGTTTGCGCAAACGGTGGTGACGTTCAGATCGCGGACTTTACCTTTACTGCGACGTTCGCGCGAATCAGCGACGATCTTTGGCCCGACATTGCCATTGCGGGGGATTTCGGGACGACTCAGCTCGCGATCAACTTCAATGGCGAAAAGTTCGGAGCCCTCAACAACCCGATTCTGCGCGACGCCCAGTACGGGATGGGGTCGGCGCTCGGCGACATCGACAACGACGGCGATCTCGACTGGTTCATCTCCAGCATCTTCGGACCCGGCAACGAGAACATCACACCAAAAGGTAATCGCTTCTACCTGAACGATGGCAGCTCCTCCCTCCTGATCGATGACACCGCGCGGCTCGGCGTCGCGGACGGTTCCTTCGGTTGGGGAGCCTGCCTCATCGATATCGATAACGATTCCGATCTCGACATTTTTCACACGAACGGCTACCCGGAACCGTACCTGACCCCCAACGATGCCTACGACACGGACGCCAGCAGGGCTTTCGTGATGAACGAGGCGGGCACGTACACCGATGAGGCGGCCGCGCTCGGACTCGCGGGACGCACGTCGGGACGCGGTGTCGTCTGCGCGGATTTCGATAATGACGGCGACATTGACATCCTCGAGCTGACCGACGCTGCTCCCAATTCTGCCAGGCTATGGGAGAACCGGACTGCAGCCGCTGGTCGAAACTTTCTGCGCGTCAAGCTCGAGGGGCTGCCGCCCAACACCGAGGCCGCCGGTGCGCGAATCTTTGCCCGGATCGGGGACACGACGCAGATGCGTGAGATCATGATTGGCAGCAACTACACGTCACAGAATCCGACGGTGCAGATCTTCGGGCTCGATTCTTCCGAGTTCGTCGACGAGATTGTCGTGGAATGGCCGCCGATCGACTCGGGCCAAGGTCCGGTGCAGCTCGGCACTCTGTTGAATGGCCCCATCGCGGCGAGCCAGCCGGGACGGATCATCGTGATCAGGCATCCGGAACTGCGCTGACACACGATCCTGAGAAGATTCTAGCCGTGCAGCTCGGCGAGATACTGGTCGTGGTCGGGCAATAGCCCCAGAACCTCCCGAGCCTTTGCGGCTTCCGTCGCCCAGTCCCGTTCGAGATTCGTTGAGTCGGCCACACCGTACAATGCCGGACTCACTTCCGGGAGACAGCCCATGCCGATAAGGATGCTGTAATAGGAGAGTGGACCGAAACACTCGCTCCGGCCACCCAGTTCCGAGAGATATATTTTCCCGCTCGCCCCGCGCCATATTGCCAGCAGCCGCCTGAGATCGTCACTCAACTCGAGGTCTTCGGCACATGCCCGCCAGTAGGGCGTGTCCCGACGCGAAGTGACGCAAAAGTGCATCGCAATGAAATCTCTGATCTGATCGTAGTAGCGTGTCATCGTTTCGTTGTAGACGCCGGCCAAATCAGCCTTGAGCGATCGGTCGGGAAAACAGTGCAGCAACGTTGTGAGGCCTTTTTGTATCAGGTCGAGCCCTGTCGATTCCAGCGGCTCTATGAATCCGCCGGCAAGGCCCACCGCCACGCAGTTCTTGACCCACAGCTTCCTGTGGCGTCCGATCCGCATTCTGATCCGACGCATCTCGACGCCATCGGCGGGCGGCCCGAGATGGTCCCGGAACTCGTCTTCCGCCTGCACGTCGGAGATGAAGGAACTGCTGTAGACGTAACCGACCCCCCGCCGATGGAACAAGGGGATGTCCCAGCTCCAGCCGCTGCTCATCGCTCTCGCCGTGGTGTAAGGCGATCGCCGCGCTTTGCCCGCGTAAGGTACCTGGGCGGCCAGGGCACGATCGTTCAGCAGGCAGCCGTCGTAGGCGACGAAAGGTTCCTGCAGTGTCTTGTCGATCAGCAGGCCCTGAAAGCCGGAGCAGTCGAGAAACAGGTCGGCCTGTAAAGCACCGTGCTCCGCGGTGACCAGGTGACTGATAGAGCCGTCCTCCGCCTGTACGACCTCGGTGACTTTGCCGACCAGATGCCGGACCTTGCCACGAAATTGTCGCTTCAGATAGTCGGCCAGGAGACCCGCATCGAAGTGATAGGCGTAAGTAACGGGAGCTTGATAATCCGAAGACGTCGTCAGCTTAGGAGCACGATAGTTCTCGGCGAACAGCGTCGAAACGTGACAGGCGTGGGCATAAGGCGTCGATACGTGGCCGTTCAGCGCTTTCGAGAGCCACAGGTTGGAAAAATCGAGAAGGCGGCTGGTCCCGCCAATGAAGAACGGATGATAGAAGTAGTTGTCGGGACCTTCGTGAGTCCAGCCGGCATATTTGATCCCCAGCTTGAAGGTCGCCTGACAGGCCCGCATGAACTCCCCTTCCTGCAGGCCCAGGCGTTGAATGAGCTGAAGAATGGGAGGGACCGTCGCCTCCCCGACACCGACGGTCGGTATGTCGCTCGCCTCGATTAGGCTGATTTCACAGGTGGCTCCGCCCGGGCGGTCGAGCAAACGAGACAGGAAGGCTGCCGAGAACCACCCGGCCGTTCCGCCGCCCACGATCAGAATCTTGCGAATCGGGACCGAGTTGCTTTGCTCTGCCACCCTTTCAAGCTCGGCCCGCGCACCACTCGTCGTTTCGCGGCCCGTAGTCCTCCATGCCGACGACGCGTTGCAGCCAAACGTCATGGTGCGGCAGCTTGGCCGGTGCGGCTCGCAATCGGTCGATCACCGGCTGGGCAACTCTCGGCTTCGGCCGGTCGTTGCCGTACCGCTCTTTATACTCGTCGGCCATGAAGTCCATGCCGTAGAGAATGCATTCATAGCTGTGATGATTCCAGAGCCCTCCCGTATCCACCAGCGGTCTGTGATCACCGGCGAGATTTCCAGGATTCATGCCTTCGCTCGACATCCCCGGCAGAAACTGGTCTATGAAATCGACACCGGACGGAGGCTTGCGGCGCCAGTACTCCAGCTTGGCCTTGAGGCGCGGCACGACGCGCTCGGGTCTTTGTACCTCTCTCCAAAAATCGCTGTCTGTGCGCTTGGTGAGGCAGTAGTGCAGATTGATGAAATCGAGGATCTCATGGTAGCGGATGGCCATAATCCGATTGGCGCGGAAGGCCATTGTCTCCATGTCTTCGTCCCGGTAGGGGAACTGCTCCTGTAGCACAATGGCGGCCAGGTAGCTGAGATAGAGCCCCGTGGACTCGAGCGGTTCGATGAAGCCGCCCGACAAGCCGATCGCAATACAGTTCTTCACCCAGGCCTTTTCGCGCATACCGACTTTGAAATGAACCGTACGCGTATCGAGGTCCTTGCAGTGCAGACCCTCGTAGCGGCGGAGCTCCGCTTCCGCGTCCTCGAGGCTGAGATGGTCGCTCGAGTGCACATAGCCGATCGCGCGACCGCTCGTGAGCACGGTTTCCCAGACCCAGCCGCTCGAAAGTGCGGTCGCCGTCGTGTACGGACGCACTTGCCCAGGGTAGTACAGCTCATGCGGCACCCGCATCACCAAAGCGCGGTTGCACAAGAGCCACTGCGAAAAGTCTATCCAGCCAACGTTCAGAGCTTTCTCGATCAGCAGTGATGCGAAGCCGGTACAGTCGATGAAAAGATCGGCCGCTAGGCGCTTGCCTTCTTTCGTGTTAACCGCAGCAATGTGTCCATCTTCTTTCAACTCCACGTCGGTCACGTTTTCCAGCACGTGGATGACGCCGCGCCTGGTAGCGATGTCTCGCAGAAATTCCGCAAACTTCTGCGCGTTCAGATGAAAGGCATAGGCGAGCGGGGCCCCGAAGTTCCATTGACCCAGCATCACCGGTGCCATACCCAGGTGACAGAGCTTCGGCTGCGGCGACACGGTTTCCATAAAAGGGATCGAGCGGTCGCTCATCAGCCATTCGATGCCCGCCCGGTCGACGGAGGGATACGCATCACGGGAGAAGGGATGGTGGTACGAGTGGCCTTTGTTGTGCAGCCAATTGACGTGCTTGATCGACTGCTTGAACGTTCCGTCAACGGCGCGCATGAACTCGACGAGGTTGACACCGATCACCGAGAGAACATGACCAATACTGGGAACGGTCGCTTCACCGACGCCGATCCGCGGTATATCAGGCGATTCGACGAGCGTTATCTCCACTTTGGCACGCGGATCGTTCCGCAGCGATGCCTCGAGGTAAGCTGCTGCCATCCAGCCGGATGAACCGCCGCCCACGATCAAGATCTTTCTGCTTCTCATAAAAAGAGCGGCGGGCTGACGCCCGCCGCTATCACATCAAAGCGACGCTCGTCAGAAATCCATCGTCATACTGACGAAGCCGCGGCGCCCGAGCGGTTCGTACGTCGCGCTGCCGCCCGCGCCGAAACCGCCTCTGCCAACCGAAATGACGCGTTGGGGCGGCACGGGGAAGCGCGAGTTATCGGGATCGCCGCCTGACCACGGCGGCTCCCTGTCGAACAGGTTCTCGATACCGAATCGAAGCGTGTACCTGTCGGCGAACGAGTAGCTCGCGCCGAGATAGACGAGCGAATAGCTTGTATTGACATTGCCGAGCGGATCGATGACACCACCCTGGACAGCGACCGTGGCATAAGTCCCGTCCAGGATCTTCGGCCAGAACTGATGCCTGAGTGTGACGTTCCACGGCCCCCTGAAGTAACTCAGAGAAGTAAAGGTACGGTAGTCGTAGCCCTGACACTCGATCTGCAGCGCGCAGCCCCGGGTCCCGGCCCAGTCGATCACATCCAGCTCCGGTCGGTCCTGGGTTTCGGATTTGATGTTGTAATTGGCGACCATATTCATGTTGAAGCCGCCGTTAGCGAGCATCCTGCTCCAGTTGAGCTGCAGATCGACACCCGCAACCTTCGCCCTGCCCTGATTCGTGAAGGTCAGGTCGATGTTCGTCGCACCCCCGGTGGCCGGGTTTCTCACGAGCGCCTGACAGTGGATATTGTCTGTGGCCCCGGACGGGTTGAGCTCCAGGCTCACACAGCTCTCGAACGTAGAGTCGGGGCTCTGGATCGCGATCATTTCCTCGATCTCGATCTGGTAGTAGTCGACGGTCAGCGTCCAGTTGTCGTGGAAGTCCATGACGACGCCGAGCGTGAGCGTGTCGGCCTGTTCCTCGTACACATCCGGGTTGCCGAAAGTGTTCTGGGTGCCGAGTCCGCCGACTGTCGGCTGCTCGTTGACAGGCCGATTGTCGTAGTACTCGAACGCGCCAGCGGGGCCCATGAGCTCGCGGCAAATCGCCAGGGTCCGGGCGGCCTGCCCCGCACCCGAGATCGCGGGATTGGCGCTGAACGGGCCCGATATGTGGTTCTGAGAACACTGATCGCCGAAGACCGTCGGCAGCGACTGGAACACCTGCGAGCGTCCGACGAAGAGCTCACCCAGGTTCGGTGCTCGCATCGCGCGGTTGTAGCCGCCGCGTATTCGATAACGCGATGTAATGCCCCAATCCATCAGGGCCTTGTAGGTCTCGACTTTGTCGACCTGCGGAACACTCCAGTCAGAGATACGGCCGCCGAGCTCGACGGTGAAGTGCTCTACACCGCTCGGGCCTCCGGACACGATGGGAATCAGGAGCTCCCCGTAGATTTCGGCGACATCGAACTCACCGCGGCTGATCACGGTCGGGAACGTGCCGGCGATCGAATCGGCCGTTGAGCCCTGGCGGATCAGGTTGTCTGGCGTGAAGTCGAAACTGGCCTCGCGATAGGTGGTACCGAGCGCATAGCCCAGAGGGCCGGCCGGCATTTCCGCGAGGTCGCCGACGAAATTGGCCTCGATGATGTTCTGCTTCATGGAGGTCTGGTTTTGCAGCGGCGCGTACAGCGCCTCGATGCAATCCTCTGCCATATTGAAGGCCCGCACGATCGGTATGCCCGACGAGCAAGTCGGACTACCCTCTGCGAAACCCACGACCGCCGGATTTGGGTCGCCTGCCCAGTTCGTGCCGAAATTCGGCGACCCGAGGATCTGCCGGTAAGTGGCGAGCCGGACCGAGCCCGTCAGGATGTTCTGCGTGTCCGTGCGTCCCGTCGAGACCGTGACGTCCCAGAAATCGTTGCCGCTCGGCAGCTCGCCCTCGAGGCCGAGCGAAAGCTGCATCGTGTTCGTGTGGTTGGTGCTGCCGCGCGCGTCGCCAAGCTGGTATCTCAGATCGTCCTGCGTCCGGTTCACCCAGATATCTTCTTCCGGGAACGGCCGCGAGATCATGAGATCGAAGACTTCCTGCGGAACGGGCCAGGCCTCGCTCTTGGCGCAGCCGCCGACAGCCGGACAATTGAGGCCATAGATGCCGCCGTCCGTGTAAGCCGGCAGCGTCGTCATGTCCTCGCCCGCGTCAGCGGTATTCGGCAGGCCGTCCGCGCCGAGGCTGGTCACCGACGGCCCATACAAGCCGTTTCCGAACGGGATTGCCGCACCCCAAAGACCGATGGTATCGGATGTGGCTCCGAGGGAAGTCGTGTTTTCCGTGCGCGTGAACATCGCCTGAGCATTGACTCTGACGGAGTCGCTAACTTCGAATACACCCCTGCCGAAGGCCGAGAGCCTGTCGAGCGGAATCGATGCCGGCTGGTACCACGTGTTCTCCTTGATTGCGCCGTCCGGCTGAACGACACGAAACGGCAGTCCCTCGAACTGGCCGTAATTGTCGACATCGAACGGCCCTTCGTAGCGATACGCACCTTCTCTGTTCGTAGGCTGATTCAGACCCGCAAACACGGTGCCCGTGCCGTCGGGCGTCCGGTTGATGTAGATCTGCGCGTTGTTCTGGACACCTAACCGGTTTCCGTTGGCATCCCGTGGACAGGCACCAATCGCGCCAGGAAAGGGTTCAGGGCCGCAGGGCGTAGCCTGATCGAAAATGTTGTTGACGACGGCCTGGGACGGGTGGTTGCCAAAAAAGGCGAACGGTCCGCCCCATGGGTTGCTGAACCAGGTCTCGGTCGGGAAGACCTGGGTCTGGCCCGTGGCCGGGTTCGCATAGTCCGCAACGCGCCAGTCGCGTTCCCAGAGCATTTGCTTCGATCGGCTCGACCGCTCGACACCCATCAGGACGTTACCGCGTCCGCCGGCTACGTTCGCGCCGATTAGCCCCGAGATCGCGACTTCCTGATTACCGCCGTGCTGCGTATCGCCGAATCGGACATCGACCGAGGCGCCTTCGAAATCTTCCTTGAGGATAAAGTTGACTACGCCGCCGACGGCGTCGGCGCCGTACACGGCCGAGGCGCCGCCCGAGATCACCTCGACACGCTCGATCGCAGACGCCGGAATCGAGTTCGTATCGACGACCATCGTAGGATTGATCGGCATCGCTCGCCTGCCGTTGATCAGGACGAGGTTGCGGTTCGGGCCCAGCCCCCTGAGACTCACCGT